>NZ_JACANU010000009.1:0-102646 GCF_030329325.1 Acinetobacter sp. 226-1 | reverse complement strand
GATTGAAGAATTGTTACCACACCGCTGGAAACCTAAATCGAATTAAAAAATAGGCATGGGGTTCAGCGGACGCTTACGAAATAAATACTGATTTAGACACTCATAACGTACTGTACGATTAAATCGCTCAACATATGCATTTTGCTGTGGATTGCCTGGTTGACTAAATACATGCTCAATACCATGCTGATCACACCACTTTTCCATCAGCTCACTTATATACTCTGGGCCGTTGTCGGTTCTAATGCGTTTAGGTTTGCCTCGTCATTCAATGAGCTGATCAAGTGCTCTCAGCACGCGTTCTGCTGGCAATGAAAAGTCAATCAATATATCCAATGACTCGCGATTATAGTCATCAATCACGTTGTGAACTCGATAACTACGTCCATCACTGAGTTGATCATGCATAAAGTCCATTGACCATGATTCATTCTTAGCTGTCGGTACTGCAAGGGGTTCTGGCTGTTCTCGTTTAATCCGCTTATTAGGCTTGATTCTTAAATTAAGCTCAAGCTCCTTATAAATGCGATAGACACGTTTATGATTCCACTGATAGTTTTTGATATTACGTAGATACAAAAAGCAGAGTTTGAAGCCCCAAGTCTTATGTTCATTGGTCAGTTTAATCAGCCAATCTGCGATTTGAATATTCTCCTGATCCAAACGAGCTTTATAGCGATAACACGTTTGACTGACTTTAAAAATTAAGCAGGCCATGCTGATTGAAATCTTAAATTGCTCAGTAGCTTGCTGAGCAAGTGACTTTCGCTGAACAGGCCTTAAAACTTTTTTAAAAGTGCATCTTGCAAGATGTCTGACTTTAGCCGCTCATCAGCATACATGCGTTTTAAACGGGGGATTTTCAGCCTCAAGTTCTTTAAGCCGCGTCATCATTGAAAGATCCATGCCGCCATATTTGGACTTCCACTTGTAGAATGTAGCAGAGCTCATACCATGTTCGCGGCACAAGTTTGGTATGGGTGTTCCTGCTTCAGCTTGCTTCAAGATACTCATGATCAAGCTGTCTGAATACTTAGATGTTTTCATAGAAAATCTCCTTAAATCAAGGTTATTCGATTTTCTACTTTTAAACGCAATTATTTTTAGGGGGGATTACCCTGCGTATTCTTTAAAGTTTTTATGCTTTCTAGCTCTGGTATAACCACAGACAGGGAGTGGGAAGCCATCAATAAAGTGAATGTTATCTGAACCATAACGCTGAATGAGCTGTGCCATAATGGATTGACTGACATGCCACAGGTTTGCACAATGTTTACAGAAATTGGGATAAGATCCTAATTTTGGAAACCATTCTAACCAATTGTTTTTGAAATACATCCAAATATTTTTGTCTGTATCTAAACCAAGAAATTCACCTACTATTTGCATAGTAATGATTTCTGAATCAGTAACAGCAGGCGGAAAACCACGAGTTCTCAGGGGCTGAATAACAACAATGGGGTAAAGTTCTTCTATGATTACATAGACAAAAATGATAAATTCTTCAATGGACATAACTTTTCTTTAATTTCTTGGTGGAAACTAAAATAGGGTTATGTCCTTTTTATTTCAATCACTTAAAAAGTTGAGATTGGGGTAACTTTATAACTTTTATGCCTACATAGTTTTCCAATTATGTAGGCTTTTTAATGGAATCCTATATGAAACCCTTTATTTTTACGCTTATGCTACTCTGTAGTGCAACTCTATTAACTGCATGTGACAATATTAAAAAAGTTCTGCCGCAAGCTGAAAATGAGAAATCTGAACAATCGGTTACAGCTCAAACTGAAGAAAAGATTATTCAAAATAAACCTACTCTTCAAGGCATTGAAACTTTGGTTGACAATAAAATTGCTGAATCGATTAAATTCTTAAATGAAGAATCCAGACGTTCTGCTACAGATGACGATTATTTTAAATATGCATTAAACGCAAAAAATATTATTAAGTCCGATCTTAATCAGGATGGAAAGACTGATTACGTTGTTGAGGCGAGTTTCTGTGAGGAAACAAACTGCCATTCAACAACTATGACTTATGAAGTTTTTATTTTTACGACTGACCAACAAGACCAGATTAATTTTATAACTGATCTCAATCTAGGCTTGGATGCTAAAGTCACCAACATCAGTAAAGATGGCATTATTACTATTGAGAACCATGAATATGCAGAAAATGATCCCTCTTGCTGCCCATCAATTGTGAATACTCAATCTTACGCACTGGTTGGCAAGAAACTAGCTTTACTTGCTCATCCATAATTTTTAAAAGAGGAAATGCCAATATTGACATTTTCTCTTTTATTATCTTTTAAATGTCCAGTTACCTAAATTTGTATTAATTTGAATTTCAATGATTTTATCCAAGTTACAGTTATTGATATAGCCTCGATAGGTATGACCAAAGCTTAAAGTGACAGGCATTTTAATTGAATTATCAATTGCACTACACTGTCCCCGATTGAGAATCACTTTTTCAATCGTTACCTGATCTGTTGTCGATTGAACATCAATCATACCTAAACCATATTCAGCCCATGCAGGATTTAATTGTAAGTCGATTCGTACAGGAGCTTCTTCGGGGATTTGAGGTGTTTCCATTTCCTCTACTCTTTCATTCTCATAACGGGTTAAGCCGTCTGCACTATATTGATCATCTGTATCATTCACAGGCTGGGTTTCCTGAATCGCTTCAGCCTTTTCAGTGGAGTCTACATTTGTCTTATGGTTTGAGGCATCCTGACACCCAGCGACAAGCAACAGACTCCCGATAAGATAGTATAATCTCATTGGATCACCATTTATTTAAAAAATTCAGGCTCTTATTCCGAGAAAATGAAATAAGAACCTAGAGAAAGATAAAACTAGGATTACATTTCAGGACGAAGTTTAATGCCCTGAATTTTACTGGTTATTTTTTTATTGGCAGCACATTCCACTGTGGCAAGTAATTTGTCGTTATTGGAAACTTCAACGCCAGCCGTATATTGTTGAGACATTTTGTCCAGACTGTCATTGACCCGATATATGGTTTTTCCATTCGCAATATTAATCGCATAATTCTCATAGCGACCAAATCCCTCCCATTGATAGGTGGTGACTTTATTGCGAGGAACTGCAATCGCCAACTCTGGCGTGGCATTTGCCTTACCAAATGAATAACTAATCGTATTGCCTGCATCACAGACCTGAATCACTTTGTTATTGGTCGTTGTGCAGTTGAATACCGTTTTGCTCTGACTTGGGCAAGCTGCGAATAATGAATGGCTACAGGCAGCAACGGCAAGTCCGATGATTAATTTTTTCATTTTAGAGCCCTTTAAGTTTCTTATTGATCGTGGCAATATTTTTGTTCACCAAATGGTTCATCATCACCCAAGCTAAGCGCTGATACTTTTTGGCTTTTTAATTGCTTGGTTGTTATGTCCCCACCCCAAGTATTAAAAATCAGATTGATTGAACCCTCTGGACCACTTCTCACAACATAGTCTGCAATTGCACCCTCACCCCAGCCCTCATGGTAGCAACCGTATTTAAGCTTTTTTTCAATGGTGCTAATGCTTTCTTTATTAAGGAAAATCTTAATACCATCTGTATATAAATAATCAGTAGGCACGTTTCCACTTAATGTTGCATTACTTAAGCCATATTGATCAAAACGAGCTGCAACTTTATTGCCATTTTTTAGCTTCCAGATAATCAACCCTGCTGCTTTCTCTGAAGGTTTGCCTAGTCTGCTTGTAACCGTTTTTAGTGAATCGCCTACTGTAAGCTTCACCCCATTTGCAGAAATAAAGTCATCTGCAAAAACAGATGTAGTTGTAGCAAGTAAACTTGCCAATAAGACAAATTTTGATAATTTCACTGAATAAGCCCCTTATTAAATTATCGCTTTGTACACGACAAAAAAGATAACTCATTGAAATAATGGCATAATACTTGTTTTGTAAAGACGAATATGATGAAACATTTCAATGAGTTATATCTCATCTTAAACAAATATCTAAAGTGGAACAAGTCACATGTAAAATGTTTTACACTGATTATGCTTGCATTAATTGTAATACAGACATGTAATCTTTCTTCTGCATCTAAAGCCTTACCCATCAAGTGCTTACCACAATCATTTTATCGACGTATACAACGCTTATTTGCAGATCAGTATTTCGATTATCATCAAATTTCTCAGTTAATTTTCAATATATTTTTATTCGATAAAGTCCAATTAACTTTGGATAAAACCAACTGGAAATGGGGAAAACGAGATATTGAACCGTACCGGGTTTGTCGGAGAGTCAATATTCTGAGAGACTATCCCGATGACAAAATTAAAATATACCCCTGAAATCAGAGAAAGAGCGGTTCAATTATTGATTGAATCCGAAAAAGATTATCCATCGTATTGGGCTACAATCACAGCAATTGTGCCTAAGATTGGTTGTACTCCTGAAACACTTCGTGCTTGGCATCAAAAGCATTTAGATCAGCAAAATCCTATTAAAGTACAACAGATATCTGATCAAGAAAAAATGAAGCAAATGGAACGTGAAATTAAAGAATTAAAGCGTGCCAATGAAATTCTACGTAAAGCAGCCGCTTTTTTCGCCCAGGCGGAGCTCGACCGCCCACACAAATAATGGTGGATTTCATCCATAACAATAAAGACTTATATGGTGTTGATGCGATTTGTAGGATTTTACCGATCGCAGCTTCAACCTATTACCGAACTTTAGATCTCGCTGACAATCCAGAACATCGAGCGAAACGAGATCTACATGATGAGCATCATGCTGAACAAATTAAACGAATTTGGAAAGAAAGTTCAGGTGGATATGGTGTGCGTAAGGTCTGGCAACAATTGAAACGTGAAGGTTATGTTATCGTACGTTGTACTGTTGCTCGATTAATGAAAAAGCTAGGTATACAAGGTGTTTGGCGTGGTAAGAATAAACAAACTACCCGTAGCAGAGATGATCAAAAACGAATGGATGACTTGGTGAAACGTAATTTTAGTGCTGATCATCCTGACCCTTGCGAAGCAGTGCTTCTTGTATCTTGATTGATATAGTGATTAGCTACCACTATACGCAAATTGTAGAGTTTGGAGTGCTGCTAAAATCTTAAATTTGAACCTGAGATAAAACCTACAATTTGCCCTTATCCCTCATACAACTCTGAACGGTAACTAAGCACTTTGATGCTGTATTCACAAGGTAAGATGATGGTTAATGGGATAAAAATCATAGCTTAAACTCAAGGAATATCACCATGATTATGCTAGGTATTGATGTCAGTAAAACCAAAATAGATTGTTGCATTTTCCCTCAAGGTTTGACTGGAAAAAGAAAAAATAAAATATTTACTAATACAGAAAGTGGCTTTGGCAGTCTGCTCAAATGGCTCATCACTCTTAAAATTGAACCTGATCAAGTGACAGCAATCATGGAAGCGACTTCGGTTTATCATGAGAATTTGGGATATTATCTATATGATGCAGGTGTAAAGGTTTGTGTGGCTAATCCTTCACGAGTAAGAGCCTTTGCCAAAGGCATGTCCATGCTAAATAAAACGGATAAAGCTGATAGTGAAGCTCTTTCACGTTATGGTTACACCGCAAAGTTAATCATATGGCAGCCTGAACCTGAAAATGTCAGATTATTAAAAGCTTTACTAGGCAGACGAGATGTCTATCTAGGTAGTCTATTGCAGGAAAAGAATCGACTTGAAAAGGCGCAGTCCACTCATACCTCCGTTGTTGTGATTAAATTACTTGAAGAGAATATTGAGTATTTAAATCAGCAACTTGAACATATTGATAAGTTAATAAATAATCACATAGATCAAGATCCAACATTGAAACAGGATTTGAAATTACTGCAAACTATTCCTTCAATCGGTGAACGATCAGGCTTATTACTGTTGGGGTTATTTCATTCGCACAAGTTTGAAAAAGCAAGTCAAGCTGCTGCATATGTAGGTTTGGTTCCAGTACATCAGTTGTCTGGCAGTTCAGTCAACAAGCAAAGTCACTTATCAAAAGCAGGTGACAGTAAAATACGCTCAGTATTGTATATGTCAGCATTAACAGCGATTAAATATAATCCACACATTGAAGCTTTATATCAACGATTATTAAGCCAGGGTAAAAATAAAATGTGTGCTTTAGGTGCTGCAATGCGCAAGCTTATACATCTGTGTTATGGCGTTTTAAAACATCAGACTGCCTATCAAAGAGATTATTTATTGGTCGAATAATCTCAAAACCTGATTGACTACCAAGACGGTATCTCAGGTCGCTGACTTCACGTATATTCAAACTCACTCAGGCTGGGTCTATACCGCCTTTATTATTGATGTGTTCTCACGAGCAATTGTTGGATGGAAAGTATCTACACGGATGAATACAGATATGGTGCTCGATGCACTTGAGCAAGCATTGCACGATCGAGGCATGCCAAAGAATGTGATTCATCATTCCGACAGAGGTGTGCAATATCTTTCCATTCGTTATACCAATCGTTTAGAAGCAGCAAATTTACGAGCATCAGTCGGTACGACTGGTGATTCATACGATAATGCTTTGGCTGAAACGGTGAATGGCTTATACAAAACAGAGGTGATTGAATATTTAAAAGCAGATTGGCAAGGTTTAGCAGATGTACAACTTGCGACACTAAACTGGGTAGATTGGTTCAATAAAAAGCGTGTACACAGTGCACTGGGTTATGTATCGCCTTTTGAGTTTGAAGCAATGTACTATGATAAGATTAACCCGTTAGGTCAGGTGGCCTAACTTAAATAAAAAAGTCTCCGACAAACCCGGTACGGTTCAGTTTTGATGATTTGATTATTAGTATACAACATAAGAAAGTTACCTTTTTTTGATTAAGATTTCGACACCTTTATCAAAACGGGTAACTTTCTCTTTTTCAAGAGGTATGTACGATCAAGTTTGAACTAATATATTTAAACGCCTATACGGATGCATATATTGCAGAAATCACTTAACGTTTGAATCATCGCCCAAGAAAAAGACTCGGCTTCAACAGTCCGAGTCAGGTATTATGGCAACAACATGGTGTTGCACTTCAAATGCTAATCTAAGACTATAATAATTCAATTGTTAAAAGCTTATACTTTTACACTCTTTAGTTCCTTCCAAGCAAATACTCGCATATCCTGTATTTGTTGAAGGTTTATACTGCTGTGAAGATTTCGCCACATTAACTTCTGTATTCGTAGCAGTGTTATAACTTTGTTGTAATCCTACAAAAGACAGTAGATCCTCTGCCAATGCTTGTCCTAATTTTTGATAACCTGCTTCTGAAAAATGAACCCCATCTTTTCGACCTAAACCTTGATTAATCCAAGATTTCATCGAACATCCCCCCCCCATAGCTTGTTGCCAATTCCAATACAAAGTATGCTTTTGCTGTGCAACTTGGTACTGCACATTTTGAATCGCAGTTAATTTAATTGGTCTTATCCCACATTGACCCGCGATATTTTTTAAGCTTTCTGGTGCTGAAACAATCATAATGGCAGTATCAGGACTCGCTACACGGATCTGATCAACTTTCGAAATTAATAAATTTTTATACTTATCAACATCAATATTGTCGTTAAATGCTTCATTTGTTCCATAAGCAATAATAATCAATTCAGGCGAGATGCTCTTTAAATTTTGCTGCCATCCCTCGTTCCAGCGATTCCAATATGATAATTCTGCTCCATTAATTCCTAATGCTGAAACAACAGCACCCTCACCATTTTGATTTTTTGCCCACCATCCCCCAATTGCTGATTGCTCTGCATTTGAAGCAGTGATGGTAAATGGTAGCTGTGCCACAAACTCGACTGTTTGCCAGGTATTGTTTTTGATTGGGGCTTCAATCTCAAATTGATGCCCTTGTGCATCTCGGCCCAAAAACTTACCATCCGTTGCAGCCTGCCTTAAATTTACTTTGATTTTTTGCGAAAGTTCACTTTGTTTTGATTTAATGGTTAAAGTTGCTCCATTAAACTTAGGGGTAGCGATTAAGCCCCCCAAAGTATAATTTTGATCTCGTTGCTGGCGACTAGAGATTGGCTCCCAACCATTGTTATCGTACCCATAACGGACTAAACGTTGCCCAGAAAAATACATAGGCATTCCCCACCCCATTCCACCGTTTCCTAACCGGTTTTGTAATTGAGACCTTAACGTTCCTGTCATTACATCAGCCGCTGTATGGGAATCACCGAATTGAACAATATGAACAGATTTATTTTTAAAAGCAGTCATTAATTGGTCGGTATTAGGATCATTAAAATTGGTCAAATTACTAGCGTAAACTGGTGATCCGATCGTTAAAATGCAAAATACACCTAAATAAACTGACTTTTTAATCAACATAGACTTAACCTGTATTTTATTGACTTTAATGAATAATTTTTAGATGGCTTGAAATAACTTGTGCAATCAGTTTCTGACCATCTGTTGAAAAATGGATTCCATCAGCACTACGCATTTTAATAGAATTTCCATTTTTAGTAACATATTCATTGTAAATATCGTTTTTTCCACCGAGTAATGGTCTGGAATCAATAAAAAATGCCTGATGCTTTTTCACTTCATCACTAATGACTCGATTTAAATATACCATCTGTTGATTCAACGAATCTTTTTTCATGTTTGGTGGACTCAACCACATCACACTAATTCGATTTTCTTTGGCTGTTTGAATAATTTGAGAAATGCGAGAACGATAAACAGTCTCCCATTCAGGCGATTGAAATTTAAGGTAACTTCCACCTTTAGGGTTTGGCATATCCCAAGGATCATTCGCTCCTAAAAACACGACTAAAACTTTAATTTGCTTATTTGCAGAAATAGTATCTTGAATTGTTTTAGGCCAATCGAAGAAGCTAGGGTACGACAAGCCTGTACTCTGTTTACTTAAATTAATGGTTTTAATATCAAATTTTTCTTGCAAATGCTTTTGCACGTGCGGTGCAACTCCCTGCATTAATGAGTCACCTGCAAAGAAAACTTGGTCAGTTTTGGTCAAGGTAAATTGGTCAAGTAAAGCTTGGTGTGCCTTTGCTTGTTCTTCTTTCACTAATCTAATTTTTTCTTGTTTCTCAAGTTGTAGTAAGTATTGGCGATATTCTGGTGTATAAGCATAATGCTCATTGTATCGATTTATGATGTCTGTATTCAATTGACCAATCATGGCTTTATCCAAGCCATGTTTCGTATATAGAAGATTGCCAATCTGCCCACCGAATGTCCATACTTCAAATTTATCTAACTTAGTTAAAGGACTTTCTCTATGGTAAGTCTGCTGAAAATAGGCATTGACTGAATTTTGCATAATCCAAATTGATAAAAATGCAAAAAAAACCAGGGTAACCAGAATAAAAATATAACTCTGAACATGATCATCAGCTGGACTAAATTCCTGAGCATTAATTTCATATTCAAGCTCTAGCAGTTTTGACTCATTAGAAATTTGCATATATAAATCCAGGAATTCCAGAGGGTGCACAAATGATAATAGTGATGAAAATAGCGAAGAGCGGTACTAGCAATGCATATCTTGGGATCTTTCGTTGATATGAACTTAAATTACTTAATGCCCGATAAACAAATGGGTAAATTACCCAGGCTATCGTTAATAAAGTAAGTAAATATAATGGGTTACTAGTCCATTGGACATTAATATGATTACTCAATAAGGCTCTAAATACCTGCAATGCCTCTTCGAAGGTTTTGGCTCTAAAGAAAACAAAGCAAAAACTAACAAAGGTGATTGTTAAAAATATGCTAGTGGTTTTACCTATCCAACTTGATTTTGCAAAAGCATCACGTGCATGTTTTATGTCTACTTTAAAGACCTTTTGATAGACTTTATCTGAGATATTAAGCAGTACTAATGCTAAGCCGTGTAACAATCCCCAGATAAAAAAATTCCATCCTGAACCATGCCAGATACCTGATAACACCATTGCAATCACTAGATTTAATTGGGTTAGTGTAAAACCACCCCGGCTTCCCCCTAGCGGGATATAAATATAGTCTCGGATCCAGGTAGACAAACTGATATGCCATTTATCCCAAAAATCACGAATGTTGTGGGCAAGTAATGGAGCTCTAAAGTTTACAGGTAATCTAAAACCCAACAGCAGGCCAAAAGCGATCATCATTTCACTGTAGCCGGAGAAATCAAGAAATAGCTGCAAGGTATAACCATAAATCGCAGCTAATATTTCTAAACTATGATATTGCATTGGATTAGCGAATACGGGATTTACCCATTGATCCGCAATCCAACCCGCAATCCACCATTTTTTTATTAACGCTAAAACCAGAAGTATTAAAGCCAAGCTCGGTAATAAAATTTTACGGGGCTGATTCGTCGTTATCTGTGTACTCATTCCACAAGACTGGCCACTAATATCAGTCAGCCCCTTTGCATTCTGAGCACGAGCGATAGGGCCGGCAGTTATAGTTACAAAGAATGAAAAATGCATTAAAAGTTGAATTAAATTAAATCTAGGACAATCTATTTCATTCCTATAACGACTAACCAAATAACTAATCGCTTGGAATGAGTAATAGGAAATGCCTAAAGGTAAAATTAAATTTGCTGCCAATCCGGAATTATCTAAATTAAATTTATCTAAAAATTCAGAAACTATAGGTTTAAAAAAATCATAATATTTAAAGATACTTAGCTGAATTAATGTTATTACAATTCCAGAAATTAATAATTTTTTCTTAATTAAAACATATCGATCCATTAATATAGATATTAAATAAACTATCAGACTAAAGACAAGTAAAATGATGATAGCTAACCCACCAGCCATCAAAAAAACCAGCAAATAACTTGTAATAACGAGAATCAGATTCTGAATCTGAGGCTTATTCCTAAATACCCAATAAATTGCAAAAAATAGAATAAACGACAATGCGAATTCTATAGATAAAAAAGAAAACATTTTTTTATTCAGTTACAAAAAATTACCCAAATATAACATTATTTTTAAAAAAATATTTATTAGATTTATTAATAAATTTATTACATTACTTAAGATAAACTCATTAAATAACCCGAATCCTGTTTAAGCCATTGATCCCATAATTTGAATTTTTGGCTTATTTTGATGGGTAAGTTGATATGCGCATAACGATGCATAGATTCCACTGAGAAATCCAGAAATACTACGTGATTTGCTTGTAACCAGATTGTATTGACCTTTCAATAAGCTGAATAAGGTTTCTATTTTATTGCGCTGTTTCAAGTGATATCCATCAGATTCAGAAAGCTGTATAGACTGCATGTTCTTTCGATGATAGGTAATTAAATCAATACCTTGATCTTTTAATCTATGCTTCGTTTCCTGACGGCTTTGTTGCACAAACCTATCTGTAAAGGCTTTTTCAGCGATATAATTTTCAAATGAAGAAGCCTACACACAAAATCTATCGCACAACCAATTGGCCCGCATATAACCGAGCACTCATGAGTCGCGGAAATATTGCCCTTTGGTTTGATCCTGCTACGCAATGGTATGCGCCATCAAAAGGCAAACAAGGGCGAAATCAAACCTACTCCGACGCAGCCATCCAATGCTGCTTAATAATTAAATCCTTATTTCGTCTGTCTTTACGTATGGTTACTGGCTTTGTGCAAAGTCTGATTAAACTCTGCGGATTAAATTGGATAGCTCCAGATTACACCACACTGTGCAGAAGACAAAGGCATATCGATATTGCAATTTGCTATCAAAAAAGTAGTGGTGGTCTCCATCTACTCGTAGACTCTACTGGCCTAAAGTTTTTAGGTGAAGGTGAATGGAAGCGTAAGAAACATGGATCTGAATATCGTCGCCAATGGCGTAAGCTTCATATTGGTATCGATGCCGAAACCCTTCAAAGACGTGCTGTACAACTCACCGCAAATAATGTCAGTGATTCACAGGTACTGGAAGATTTACTTGCTCAAATCCCTTTAGATGAACAAATCGATTCTATCTATACAGATGGTGCTTATGACACAAAACGATGCCGTCAGGTCATTGCAGATCGGCAAGCACATGCGGTGATTCCACCTAGAAAAAATGCGAAACCATGGAAAGATACAAAGAGTAGCTCGCTAGAGCGAAATGAATTACTTCGAACAGTTACACGTTTAGGCAGGACACTATGGAAAAAATGGTCAGGCTATCATCGGCGAAGTTTGGTTGAAACTAAGATGTACTGCATTAAATTTTTAGGAGATAAACTCAGTGCAAGAAAATTTGATAGCCAAGTCAATGAAATTCATGCACGTGTAGCAGTCCTCAACAGATTTACGGAATTAGGTCGACCACTTACTCAAGTTACGCCTTAAATTTGGCTCAATTAGGGGGCTTTGTATTTCAAATCTTTGTGCAACAAAGCCATGCAATTGATGAAAATCAAAGTTTAGATTATGAAATAAATAGTGCTGCCGAAGTAGATAGTCTTTTTCAAGTCACTGAAATTGAAGACTTGAAGTTTGTTAAAGAAACAAGTAATTCGGCCACCTATAAAGTAAAAGTTGGAGTAATTAGAGGTGGGCATATCACATCTTCTTGTACTGTAATTGCTACATATGATGACTCGGCAGGTCTGATTGATTGGGAAATCCCATCGGAATGTCATGATTTTTAATGTTGTAATTGGAGATTAGTACATCAACTAATCTCCATTATGCTTACAAGAAATTTCTTTTCTTAACTAAGTTAATTTTATCAAATATTCTTATTAAGAATTCTAAATTGAGGGAAATTTAGATATATTAACATGTACCATTTTTCACAATAGATATTAGTTCTTTTCTATAACTTCCTGGATCATAAACGTCAGTAATTTTACATCCTTGAGCATCACATTTCACATCAAAATCAACATGAAAACTTTCTCCGAAATTTTTAGCCTGTGCGCGTACACGTCCATTTGGTAGTACCGAGTACTTTATTTTATTAGCACGAACATCATAATCATTGCCCGGAATAAGCACTTGACGCACCCATTCACACATATCTCCTTCATGACGATCTGCAATAGCATCTCGCTTCTGAATTAGTAAGCGCAATTCTTTGGATGCATGTAGCTTTAATACATCAATCCCCATCAAGTCTTCATTTAAGTGATCTTCATATACTTTTTTAACAAAATTTATTTTTTCCTGCTGAGAGGAGTTGGCATAGCCTGTACCCGAAGATAAAATGCATAATGCAGTTAGAAAAATTTTTAATTTCATATTTTACTAAAGTATTTGATATTTAAAATAAATATTAATGTTTATTAATATTAAGCACAAGAAAAATTTGCATATTTGTATAACAGCGTGGCGTGAAGCTTTTTATAATAATAAGAGGATCATTTTGAATGCATGTAATAGCCACTTTGGTTTATAAGAATATTTGTCAAAGTGTCCATCTTTAATAAGAATGGGTGTCTAAGTAATTATTGATTTTTCAACTATCCACTAAAAATAATTCTCATACATATGTCATATTCATGGACAAACATCAGCAATTACTCTCATCGCTATACCAACGGTTATTCGCTGTATGCTGTCCAATTTGCTTTATAAATTACTAATTAAATTTATAAAAAGAGATTAACTATAAGATTCACATTTCATAGCTTTGGCTGGTGTTATATTTTTCGCACTCACTAAGTGACTAGAATCATATCCTTCAGTTTCTGCAATGAGTAATCTATAGTTTTTGATGGTTACTGTAGCTTTACCTTCATACGTACAATAGCCTTTCTTAATGCTGTTTGGCAATTTAAAGGTTTTCTTTGCTGTTTCAAAGTTAGAAAAACAGAACCATGCAATACGTGTGTCGCCTTTAGGTCGAGGAATTAACGATGATGATTTTTTGTCTGGATAAAAGCACACATCATCCCCCATATAGTCCACATACTCAGGATCAAGATTCCGTGAATATGTACCGGTTAAATTGGTTTGTCCTGTGTAATATTTTAGCTCTCCCTGGGTTTTTTGATATTGAAAAGCATGTGCACCCACTAACATTGGACATAACACTGTAATACAAATAAAGAGTTGTTTCATTTTTACCCCTAAGTTTATTGTGCTGTTATCCACTTGATACAGCACTGTAGAATTTTTAAGCTGCACATATGTCACCCTATTCTAAATAGCTGTCAAATGTGGCTATGGTTTCTCATCTCTTTAGAAAAGATGATGGCACCCATTTCAGCACTGGTTGAGTTTGATTACTGATATTCTTTTTTCTCTGCATTGTAATTCACAACCAACGATTGATTGGCCGGTTCAATACTGCTGAAGTCTGCATTGGGTTTTTCCCCACTATAATTGACTTGGATTGGAAAATATTTTTTCCCATTGTCAAGGACTTGAATCGTACTGTCGAAGCTAAAATGCAAAGGAGATTCGGGTTCATGGTTTCCTGCATTGTCACCAGCTGCGTCAGCGACACCATAAGCACCAATAAAATCATCTTCAGGTAAGTGAATCACGTTCCAAGAACTACTCGTTTCACCTGTGCTGGTATAACTACTTTGATAAAAGCTGCCAATAAGTTTCTTACCAATCGGCTGCATATTATTTAGAATTTGTTCTCGATCTAAATGTACACGTCCATAGCTGCCGCCATATTCTTGTTCGGGTTGGCTCTTACTGACTATTTGAAATTGTCCATTAGTGAGTTTTTTAAAGCTATATAAGTCCAAACTACCGACACAAGCGTGACAACTCACCACACTCCCATTTTCCATCACTTGCACTTTTTCAATCATGACTAAAAAGCGTGCTTCACCTTCCATATTTCGATAGTTAATAATTGGATGCATGATCGCAACGGTATTTTCACCAGCTTCATCTGGCGAACCAATTGCTACAAAATTTTGTGTTTCAAGTTCACCTTCATTTACAAAAACATTACGCATATTATCTTTGTAAAATAGGCGCATAACTTCTTTAAAACTTAATTCATTTAAACGTGCATCCACCAAGTCTTGACTAAGGAAACCAGATTTTTTTGATTCAGGTGATTGCTGTGTGGTTTTGGGTTGTTGAACTGTAGCTGTTGCAGTCGACTGCCCGCTATACCCTAAATAACCCCATACTGCTGCACCACCTAATACAATCCCAGTAACACTACCTAACCATGCATTTTTCATCTTTTTTTTAACTCGATGTAACGTTTCATAAAATTTTAAATGGGATGTTTTCCCTTAAACAAACTTCTACTATAAAAAGCCTTTTTCCCCATTTTAGCTAGTTCAATTTACTATGCTAAAACTTAAATTTTTAGTCGATAATCGATAAGAAATTGGCAATTTTGGTTTGTTCTTCTAGGGATGGATACAACATACTTAGAAACCTATTTTTCCCGTTTGTTTAAAGTCTTTCTTTTTCATCCACCCCTCAACTGTAGATCCATCGTTGCGAACATACATGACGCTGATCCATGTCTGATTACTGATACGAATTTCTTCATAAGCAATGATGGAATCTTTAGGAATCAAAAAAAGACTTTTTTGTTTACACTGTTCAGTGGGTGCCGTATAAAAATAAGTCCGAAAACCCTTTTGACCTGTCACTTCAAATGAAAGTCTAGGCTGATACATGGCTGAGCGCTGACTAGATTGTGAATTCAGTGCGGAGCAGGATTGTGCATGTGCTGATATAGTCACAATCGAAAGACCGATAACTGCAAAGAAACTTCTGATTAAATTTTTCATTTTTTCCCAACCATTGGTTTTTTACCAAAAACGTACATGTTCAGTAGATACATCACTCTGAATAATCACCCCTCTTCTAAGATCAAGCTGACTTTCATCTGTGTTCAATGTTTTTAGCCGATAGGTTTTTTGATCACCCAAGTTTTTAAGCTCCCAACTATCCATACCTAGATAACGACTCACATCCCCATCTGGCCATCTAATAGTCAATAATGGTAAGGATTCATTCGCCCCGTAAATTTGCTTTGTTACTGAATCAATTGATGCTTTCACCATTGAACGTGTGACTACACACTTTTTACTGGCAGCTTTACCTTTATAAGCACAATTGAATGATGCCGAAGCCTGAGAAGCATTCATAAATTTATTGATTGAAACTTCTGCATTGATCTGCATGGAGCCAAATAAAAAAGTCAGCGCTAGCCCGATTTGAATGATAAACTTCATATTCCCTCTTTAAACCCAAATTATTTTTTAATTAAAAATAACAACTTATGATACATAATGTATCTGAAAACTATTTAAAATTCACGTTCAAAATAAATTTATTTTTGCTTCACAATATATTGAAATACGTGTGAATATTTCCTTTTAAGGCACTGTTGCAAATAGAAACTTGAGTCGATGGTGTTCCCTTTAAAAAGTGCTTAGAGACCGAAAAACCTATCCACTAGATACACTTCACCCTGAGGCTGACCATAATAAAATGACGAAGCTTGTCCTTTACGTAGTGCACGCATGACTTCAATACCTTTTAATTGTGGCATAAGCCGTCTTCATAGATTTGAATCCTAAGGTGACCCTGATGATCCGCTTTAGCTTGCCATGATCACATTCAATCACGTTATTTTTGTACTTAATCTGCCTGTGCTCAAGGTCTGATGGACATTTTCCTTCCCATTTTAACGGTGATAAAGCACGTCCATATGTGGGTGCTTTATCCGTATTGATCACTTTTGGAATTTGCCACTTCTTCTGCCATATTTACAATACCAACGCACAACCCAAAGGATGATCTCACCCTGAAAATGCCAATCATGGAAGAGATTCATATGCTGCACCTTTAGCTAAAAGAGCATTCAGCTTACCATTAGTGGTTATTTGCAACAGTGCCATTTGGAAAGCTTGGAAATACGGGCTTTTTCATGTATGAAATATTTGTGTCAAAATTTCATGCAAATATGAAATTAACAATATGGTTTTTTAGCTAGCTGTTGCATTTCAATCTTATAACTCTCTGGGTCGTAAACATCATCAACTTTACATGATTTAACATCACACTTTACTTTAAAATCACGATGAAATTTTTCACCAAAATTTTTACCTTGTGCTCTTACAAGACCATTACTAAGAACTGTAAATTTCATCCCACTATATTTTGTATCACTATCATTACCTGGGATATAAACATAACGCACCCAATCACAATACTCTCCACCAAATTTAGAATGGATCGAATCTCTTGTATTAAGTATTTTTCTAAACTCGGGGGTTGCATTAGCTTTTAACGTATCGGTTCGGCTTAGTGAACTCAATTCAATTTTATAAATATTTTTTATTAAATCTACTTTTCGAACTTGTTCATTATTTGCATGTGCAAAATTGGATAAGCTAAAAGATAAATACAAAACGGTTTGGACTATGTTCAAATGGCTATTCTACGTTTGATTGGTTTTGGAAAAAAAGAAGAATTTAAGAAAGTGCTAGCAATTTTAAGAAAGAAAAAGCCTGATAGGACAAGGATCCTATGAAATTTGTCGTGTACAGAGGTAATTTTTATGAAATCTAAAATCATGAGAAAAAGATAGAAAAGCACTTAGTCAGTTTCGGAGTATTATTTAAAACGTGGAGATGTTTTTCCTATGTTGATTAGTCAATTTATTTACGAATGAGGTATAAAGTTTTATCTAATTTTTCTTTTTATCCAATTTAAAATTAGGTGCGTACACGGCCTCAACTTTCAATAAAGTATAAAAGGTGTTTGTGTAGGCAATACCCTTACTTTTGATAAGCCAAAAGAAAGCAAAAGCCTTTGTTACCCATACATAACATCCCTATTATGATGGATAACGTGTGGCATCCCTGCCACACTCGTGTATCCAAACGTTGCTTAAATTAAACTATGTAATAGTGGCGACATAAAGGTGCTCTTATCGCTATATATTAAAAACTTAGTGGAACACTGTTTCTAAAGCTTTTAAACCCACTTTGGGATCAAGTAGACCGTTGTAAATTTCAGGGATTTCACGTTCCACCCCAAAAAATTCATAAATGGCAAGCATCGCCCCACGAACTGAATATTCCACAGTAAAGACCACGTCATCTTCAATTTCCACAAACTGTCCAAGGAAAGCAAAGTTTTGTGAGCCTTGTGGAATTACCTGTGGACGATCCCCCGGTTTACGGCAGGCGAATAGGGCAGAGGCGTATGGCATCATGGCGGTAGTAACATCAGTCGTTGCCAAAACATGATCTAAAATGTCGTCAAAACCGAGCTGTTTAATCAGTTCTGTTAGGATTTCTTGCCCCGTGGCTTCGGACATTGGTTTTTTGATGTAATCGCCTATATGGTCAATTTGGAAACCGTAGCCCCATAAGGTATATAAACCTTCAGGTAAGTCGGCAAAGTGTGGCTGTGCAGGAACCACGATGGATAAATGCCAACCCGACTCATACCAAGTCATGAGTGCGCCTGTGCCTGGTTCATTGCCTGTATAGTCAATAATACGTTTAAGTAGCACGTCATCTTTCATGGTCAGAGTGAAAGACTCCCACTTATGTTCATCGACATTGCCATAAAAAGTCATTGGACGGCCAAAGTCTGGGGCTTTTTGTGCCAGCGTTTCCCAAAGCGTCCAGCCATGATCTTCTCGATGACGAATAAGGGCAGGCACGTCATGATTACCGCCATAACGTGAGTCTGCTGTAATAGAGCCTAAAGTGAAAATAGCTAAATCATTGGCTTTCAGATTAATTTGCTCTGAGCCTTCAGGCAATTGTACATATAGGCGTGAAGCGTAGCGTTCTTGAGTTTCAGCATTGGTAATGAAGTCTGCATCTGTGACATAGTGTCCAAAACGCACATCGACGCCTTGTGCGACTAACCAACGCTGTAGGGGCAGAATCATCGAGTCATATTGGTTGTACTTGGTACGTTTCACACCCGCTAAGGTATGAATGCGTGGCAATTCTTGAATAAAACGCAAGAAATAGCGTCTTAACTCTGCTGCACTGTGCCATTTTTGAAAAGCGAAAGTCGTGCGCCACATGCGCCAGAAATTGGTTTCAAAAAAGGTTTCATCAAAAAACTCATCAATGCGGCGACTGCCAATTTTTTCTTCTTTTGAAGCTAATAGGCGCAGCATCTGTGCACGATGTAGCGTATTCAGACCAAGCTTTGCTGCATCCGCAATGACATGTTCGGCATCAATCAACCGTGCATTGGCGTGGGTTTTCACTTTTTCATTAAACTCACGACATTCTTCACGCACCGAAATGTCTGGATTTTCCAAAGATGGAATACTGGAAAATAAGTCCCATAGGCACAAATAAGTTTCATCGGTCAGCATTCGCCCACCACGTGTTACCCAAGCTTGCGCGGCATGCGGTGTATGTCCACCATCCATCGAACCACCTGAAATATCGAGTTCTTCTAAAATATGGATATTTTTGGCAGGGACTTTGGCATCACGGATTGCAAATGCAGCAGCGGCCATACCTGCGATACCACCACCAATAATCCAAAGATGGGACTGTTGCGCGTCTAATGGGGTGCGCTTCTTATTTTGCATGGTTCACCTTTAATTATGATGTTAAAAATTATGAAGTAAAAAAATTGGTTTAGAAAAACCTTAAAAATAGTATGTCTTTTTATATATGAAAAATGTATGAAATGGGAAGCAATCCCCTCATTATATTTTGTAATCAAAAATAGACGTATGATGGCTATTTTTAATACACATTTGTCTTTTTATTAAAATTGAATATGATCTAAATAATTGATGTTAATGTTTATTGTTGAGTAATTGCTCTATTGTTGTTTTCACTATGCCGTATGCTAAATTTCTTTAAAAATAGGCTTTTTATTTATCATTAAAAAATATCTTTGTACACGACAAAAAAAGATAACTCATTGAAATAATCGCATAATACTTGTTTTCTGACGACGAATATGATAACACATTTCAATGAGTTACATCTCATCTTAAACAAATATCTAAAGTGGAACAAGTCACATGCAAAATGTTTTACACTGATTATGCTTGCATTAATTGTAAAAACAGACATGTAATCTTTCTTCTGCATCTAAAGCCTTACCCATCAAGTGCTTACCACAATCATTTTATCGACGTATACAACGCTTCTTTGCAGATCAGTATTTCGATTATCGTCAAATTTCTCAGTTAATTTTCAATATATTTTCATTCGATAAAGTCCAATTAACTTTGGATAGAACTAATTGGAAATGGGGAAAACGAGATATTAATATCTTGATGTTAGCCATCGTCTATCGTGGAATAGCGATACCTATTGTTTGGACATTGCTCAATAAACGTGGAAATTCAGATACAAAAGAGCGTATTGCTTTGATTCAACGCTTTATCTCCATTTTTGGTAAAGATCGTATTGTGAATGTGTTTGCAGACAGAGAATTTATCGGTGAGAAATGGTTTACATGGTTAATTGAAAATGACATTAACTTCTGTATACGTGTTAAAAAAACTTTATTGTGACCAATCACTTAGCCAAGAATCATAAAATTAGTGATTTATTTCGTCATCTTCAAGTTGGTCAAACTGAATGTCGTAAACGACGTATTTGGGTTGGTCGAGTGAAACTGTATATTAGTGCGCTACGATTAGAAGATGGAGAACTTTTACTTGTTGTTTCTCCTATGTTTAATGCTTCTGCTATTCGTGATTATGCATTACGCTGGGAAATCGAAACGTTATTTAGTTGTCTCAAAGGACGTGGATTCAATCTTGAAAATACTCGTTTAACAGACCCTAGACGAGTCAAGAAATTGATAGCAGTGCTAGCTATCGGTTTCTGTTGGTGCTATTTAACAGGTGAATGGCAACATGATCGGAAAAAAGCGATAAAAATAAAGAAGCATGGACGACTTTCAGTAAGTTTATTTCGCTACGGTTTGGACTATGTTCAAATGGCTATTCTACGTTTGATTGGTTTTGGAAAAAAAGAAGAATTTAAGAAAGTGCTAGCAATTTTAAGAAAGAAAAAGCCTGATAGGACAAGGATCCTATGAAATTTGTCGTGTACAGAGATCTGTGTTATAGCGTTTTAAAACATCAGACTGCCTATCAAAGAGATTATTTATTAGCCGAATAATCTCAAAACCTGATTGACTACCAAGACGGTATCTCAGGTCGCTGACTTCACATATATTAAAACTCATTCAGATTGGGTCTAAACCACATTTATTATTGATGTTTTTTCATGTGCAATTGTTGGCTGGAAAGTATCAACACGTAAGAATACAGATATGGTGCTTGATGCGCTGAGTTATGTATCGTCTTTTGAGCTTGAAGCAATGTACGATTATAAGATTAACCCGTTAGGTCAGGTGGCCTAACTTAAATAAAAAAGTCTCCGACAAACCCGGTACGGTTCAGTTTTTGCATAGACCCAAGTGTTAAATCATCATTACGATTCTTGCGTACCACACCATGGACACGTGAAAAAGTAGAAAGCTTATATTTGTACGTCTTACGCCAAAAGGCCAAACAGAAACCGTAGCCTCAGGCAACACTCCTCTCATCATAAAATTATACCAGTCAGTAAAACACTCTTAGATTAAGCATATGAATGTTGGTTATTATTGTTGATTATCACAATAAATTAGTGACCAAAAATCAAAGTACCCTACCCCACCTTAAATTACGTCACACAAAATTAAAACTCTATATAACTGTTATATATAGAGTTTATTAACATACCAATTATGTAATTTAGTGTATTTTATGTCGGTGACTCTTGCCAAGGTTGGGGTCGGGAGTTCGAGTCTCCTTTCCCGCTCCAGATTCAAGAAGCCCTCATCGAAAGATGGGGGCTTTTTTATTGTTGATTTATAATAAGTTTTATCAAATATATCATCAATAAGTGTATTAACCCCTAATTAAACGACACTCACAATTAAGACCTAGGCATAGAACTAGAGTTAAGGAGTGTCTTATGGAACGTTTTAAAGTTATTACATCAGTTCAATGTCGCAGATGGTACAAAAGTGTTCAATTCATGACAAAAATATGTGTGTCATTGCAGGGCATTTAGCTTGAAGGCTATGTGAAAACACACGTAAAACTTGGTCAAAAAGAGCATGCATATGAAATTTCTAACAATCTCAAAAAGCTAAGAATAAAAACTCGGATCAGGCACTTTATCTGTTAACACCCATTCTCCGACTTCTTGATATTTATAATCAATCGGGTCATGTAAGGTCTGGGTACGCACATTGCGCCAAAAACGATCTAAATTCAGTTTGGCAGTCGTGGCTCTTGCCCCCATCACTTGGAAAATATTTTGCGTCACAAATAACGACGTATTGGTCGCAGCAATTTTTGCAGTAGCAATCGCAATAGACACTTCACCACGCTGTTCCACATTCAAAATTTCACCAATGTCCCAAGCTTCTTGTAGTTTTTCAACTGCTTTATTTGCCAATAAACGCACACCCTCAAGCTGCACATAAAACTCAGCAAAATGCTTTTGGGTAAATGGATCATTTACCGCATTTTCAGCCAAAGACTTTGACCATGCTTTTTGGCTTTGTACCGCTTCTTTGGCAACATCAAAAGCACCTTCAGCCACACCTAAAAATAAATGCACAAAAATCAATTGTGCAATCAAAGGACGTAAACTCGAATACGGCGTACTGAGTGGTCCTGGATTTAATAACAGCTCATCTTTAGAAATTTTGACTTGTTCAAAATGACTTGTTCCGCTATCCGTTTGGCGCTGCCCCATATTGTTCCAGTCACCTAAAAAGCTCACACCTTCACGTGCTGTTGGAATGACACCAATCAATAATTTTCCAGCCTCATTAAAACCTGAACACAGTAAAATATCAGAATCCATTGAACCTGAGCAAAAGCTTTTATCTCCATGAAAAATAAATTCATTTTCAGAAATTTGTTGTGCTGTCGTGCGTTGATCTAAAGGGTTTAAAGTATTGCCCCAAAACAGATTTTCACTCGCAGTCTGTTCAAACCATTTTGCATATTGCTCAGGCTGTGAAAACAACTGAACTGTGGCAATCAGTAAATGATGGAAACCATAAACATGTGCTATAGAACTATCCACTTGAGCAATGGTTTGAATGGTTTGGAAAATGGTTTTCCAATCTGCACCTTGTCCGCCATATTGCTGAGGAATAGATAGCCCCAACAAGCCACTTTGACGAATCAAATCACGCTCAACTTTTGGATTGCCTCCAACTTTATCTCGTTCAGCAGCCGTTTTTGCAAATTCTTCAGCGAGCTTTTTTGCCAAATCCAAAGCTGATAAATTCAAGTTTTGTTGTGGTGCATTCATCATGATTACCTATATTTATATTATTTTTAGCTTAGCAAAGCTGGTTTTGTTTGGTTATCTGAATAAATGCTGTCCTTATCTTTAAAAATAAATTCAGCTCAAAACGAAAAACTTTTTTCATCAAAAAATATCAGTATTCATACGTTTTTATCACTATACTCAGCCCATAAAAACCATTTTGGACAATAATAATGACTTATTCTTATCAATGGTTCAGTGCTCCCAAAGAAATCAGTATCGTATGCCCTGTATGCCACAAAGAAGCACTATTTCAATTTGCATCTGTCTTTCATGTTGAAAAAAAACAAGACCGAATATTTTTTGAGACTCATCCCGCTTTTGAAACGACCACTGTGTATGACTCTTATACCTATACCCATAAATTTTGTGTCATTTTTTATCCTGCCTTAAACTCCAATCCAGAACTTGATATTTTTTTGGAATGCCATAAAGGTTTGAATAACTCTGTCCCTCATCTGATAAAAGATAAAGGCGTTGTCTTTTGTCCATCATGCCTGATCAAACGTAAACATCAACTAAACTGGCCACAAGAGGCTTATTATTGTATTGATTATAAAGGTCAATTGCTTTGGGCATTTCATCGTCCTGCCTTTGTTTCAATTTATGATTATATTCAGGCTAAAATTCGAGATCGTCATGTTGCAGGACATTTTATCTATTTGTTGCATATTCCCAGACATTTTTTAACGCAACATGCACGCACCGAAGTGAGTAAAAAAATGCGCCGTTTATTGCTCAGGGTATAAACCACGATCAGACTTCACGATAAAAAATACCGCCCTCATTGGGCGGCATTTTTTTATTTTCAATTGTTATGAAGCATGTTGTGATTTTACTTCTTCAATCAACTGATCCACCACGGCTGGATCAGCCAAGGTTGAAGTATCACCTAAACTATCCAGTTCATTGGCTGCAATCTTACGCAAAATGCGACGCATGATTTTTCCTGAACGGGTTTTCGGTAATGAAGGTGCCCAATAAATCGCATCGGGAGTTGCCACAGGTCCCATCACTTTACGAACCCAACTCACCAATTCTTTACGCAATTCCTCAGTCTCCTGAGCGCCTGCCTGTAAGGTGACATAGGCTGCAACACCTTGCCCTTTAATGTCATGTGGCATACCAACCACAGCAGCTTCTGCAACCAGCTCATGTGCAACCAAGGCACTTTCAATTTCAGCCGTTCCTAAGCGATGTCCTGAAACATTCAGCACATCATCGACACGTCCTGTGATCCAATAGTAGCCGTCTTTGTCACGGCGCGCGCCATCCCCCGTAAAGTAGCTGCCAGGATAAGTCGAGAAATACGCTTCAATAAAACGCTCAGGATCACCCCAAATGGTTCGCATCTGACCCGGCCAGGAATCTTTGATAATTAAATTCCCTTCTGCCTCACCCTCAATTTCATTTCCTTCGGCATCCACTAAAGCAGGTTGCACCCCAAACAATGGACGTGTTGCTGAACCAGGTTTAACAGCTGTAGCACCTGGTAAAGGTGAAATTAAAATCCCCCCTGTTTCAGTCTGCCACCATGTATCCACAATCGGGCAACGGCTTTCACCTACAACAGTGTAGTACCAGTTCCATGCTTCAGGATTGATTGGCTCGCCTACAGTACCCAATAAACGTAAACTACTGCGGTCACTTTCACGGACAAAAGCATCCCCCTCACGCATCATGGCGCGAATTGCAGTTGGTGCAGTATAAAGAATGGTAATATTATGTTTATCGACAATATGCCCTGTCCGTGCCCATGTTGGATATTGTGGAATCCCTTCTGACATGACTGTAGTGGTACCATTGGACAATGGTCCATAAAGCACATAGGAATGCCCTGTAATCCAGCCTATATCTGCCGTACACCAAAACACATCATTTTGTTTAATATCAAATACTTCACGGAAAGTCAGATTGGCATAGGTCAGGTATCCACCAGTGGTATGCAACACCCCTTTTGGTTTTCCTGTCGAACCTGAGGTATACAGAATAAATAATGGATCTTCTGCATTCATGGGTTCAGGTGGGCAAATATCAGTGACCGTCATGATTTCCATGTGATACCACAGATCACGACCTTCTTTCATCTCAATTGGATGCCCAGTACGATGCACCACAATCGTATTTTGTACTGAGGATGTACCCTCTAATTTGAGTGCTGCATCGACATTTTCCTTGAGTGGAATGGTTTTACCACCACGCATGCCCTGATCCGCTGTGATCACCAATTTCGCCTGACTGTCATCGATTCGGCTTGCCAACGAATCTGGTGAGAAACCACCAAAGACCACACAATGCACCGCACCAATACGGGTACATGCCAGCATAGCAATCGCCGCTTCAGGAATCATAGGCATATACAGCACAACACGATCGCCTTTACGAATGCCATTTTTCTTTAAAACATTGGCAAAGCGGCAGACCTCATCATGTAATTCTTCAAAAGAAATAATTTTATGCCGTGAAGGATGATCACCTTCCCAGATAATGGCAGGTTTAAGCGGATGCTCTTTTAAATGACGATCCAAACAATTAGCACTGACATTTAGTTCGCCATCTGCAAACCATTCGATTTTAAAATTTTCAGGATCATAGCTAGTATCTTTGACCTTGGTAAAAGGCTTCATCCAGTCCAGTTTTTTTGCTGCTTCAGCCCAAAACTCGTTGGGATGATCTACTGACTGTTGATAACGCTCGAAATACTGCTGTTCATTGGTTCTTGCTGTTTTTACAAATTGTTCTGGTACAGGATATATTTCTTTCATATTCTACTTCCTAGTTTGTCATCTCGTCTCGAGAGTTATGCTTACGTTCTTGATTTTATTCCTTGCATACAATCAGTATTACGATAGCGCATTTCTCATCACAATTGTGCTTTGGTCGTAGACGTGGGATTCACTTTATCCATCAGATTTATACAAATCATTTGCAAAAACATCCAAAAAATCAGTATTAATGCTCTTTTTTGATCTTATAATTTATTCAATAACATGTGTGTATTTTTCAAATTATTACATTTTTACCGAATTTTATTTTAAAGGATAATATTTCATTATCTTTTAAATTTTTAGCATTTGTATAAATACACAAAATGTGAACCGATCATCACTGATGATTAATATCGTTGAATCATGGAAAAGTAAAGCTTTGGCTACTCTTCATGACATGATTCAACAAAGTGCTGCATATTTTAACGAAACACAACTGTAGTTTGACTCATGGTCAAAGCTATGCTTGATTTAGTTTATTTTGTCGAACTTTAAAACAAAATAACTTAACTTTTAATTGGATTTTATCGTGGCTGAAGATACACCTACGCTCAGTGAAGTCGCCCAAGACACCACTCAACTTTTACACAATGCAAGTGAAAAAACTGCAAAAACAGTGATTGAGCACACTGCAAAATACAATGATGCTTATAGTACGATTGATAAATTTGTCGATGGTTTTTGGGAACGCGTCCCCTATTTATGTATCGCCTTAGTCGTTCTGCTGATTTTCTGGGTATTATCAAAAATATTTAAACTTTTTGTCCGTAAAACTTTAGAAAATCGTTCATATACACGACAAAACTTGGTCTTAGTTCTAAATCGTGTTGGTAGTACTTTTATTATTTTCTTTGGCTTCCTCATTGCAATGGTCATTGCTATTCCTGGTTTTACTCCAGGTCAACTGATGAGTGCCCTCGGAATTGGTTCGGTTGCAATTGGTTTTGCTTTTAAAGATATTTTCCAAAATATGCTATCGGGGATTCTCATTTTACTGGGTGAACCATTTAAAATTGGTGATGATATTATTGTCAATAATATGGAAGGTACGGTTGAGGATATTCAAATTCGTGCAACTTTCCTGCGCTCACCTGATGGTCGTCGTATTGTGATCCCAAATGCAACAGTTTATACCAGCGCAGTAACTGTCAATACAGCCTATCCACGTCGTCGTTGTGAGTTTGTTGTGGGGATTGGTTATGAAGATAATGTTCAGGCAGCCAAAGATATTATTTTAAAAATTTTAGATCGTGATCAAACTATTCTCAGTCAACCTTCTTTTAGTGTAAATGTCACAGCACTTGCAGATTTTTCGATTAATCTTAAAGTGCAATGGTGGGTTAATACCTCTGAAACCAGTACTTCAGCTTCTATTAGCCAAGTACAAGAAGAAGTTATCGAATCCTTTGCCGAACATAATATTTCAATTCCTTATCCAGTACAGGAAGTGAAAGTTTATCGTGGTGAAACAGATCCAGAAGAAAACTCAGGTCGTGCTAAACAAACGACCTAAGACATAAGGAATTACCGTTTCTGTTCGAATAATTCGGTTGCCTAAGCTTACAGCTTGGCAGCCATTTTTTATAAGTAAATCAATTTCATAGGGAATAAAACCACCTTCAGGACCAATAATCACTGTGCATGGATGCTCAATCGCAAAAGGCATTTTTGCTTCGGTATAAGGATGTGCTACAAAAGCAGGCGTTTGTTTTGTGATGAAGGTCGGTAAAACATCTTCAACAAAAGGCTTAAAGCGTTTATATAACTCAATTTTTGGCGCAATGGTGTCACCCGCCTGTTCTAAGCCCAAAGTCACATAATGATCAAGCTGTTGTAAAAATGGGGTTTGCCAATAACTTTTATCCACTCGATAGCTATGAATCAAAATCAGTCGCTCTACCCCTAAAGTGACTGCATCCATAATTAAACGGCGTAATACTTTTGGTCGTGGTAATGCCACAATTAAAGTTACAGGTAATTTTTCAGGAATATGATCTTCTTTAAGTGGTTTAACTTTAATGATATTTTCAGAAATTTCAACAATTTGTGTTAAATAACGTTTTCCACCACGAATACCTATTTTTAAGGAGTCTCCGACTTGAACAGCAAGATGTGTATGTAAATGTTCAATTTGTCTTTGAGCTGTGATTGACCATAATTCTGACTGAGTTTGTCTTGGGTCTAATAAAACGATATTCATAAAATGGTTAATTCATTCATACAATCAAAATAGTGAACGCATATTTAGCAGATTCATTTATAAATCTAGATTTATAAATCATCGACTTATAAATAATGATCAATCACTGCCAAATGCTTTTGTAAAGAACCCATATTTTTCTGCATCACAGTTGCTGCATGTTGACTCAATTGTTGAGCAAATTCTGGTTCATCAATACATTGTAATAATAGCTGTACAACTTGTTCAGCATTTTGCCCAACTTTGACAGCATCTGCTTGTAAAAACTCATCAACAATACTTTGAAAGTTAAAATAATTTTTTCCAATGATCGTGGGTACATTTAACGCCATTGGCTCTAAAATATTATGCCCACCGCCCGGCTCATTTAAAGAACCACCAACAAAACAAGTTTGGCTTAAAGCATACCACAACCATAATTCGCCCATACTGTCTGCCAAATAAACCTGTGTATCGGGTTGAATTTTTTCACTTAGACTTCGACGTTGCGTATTTAAATTCAAATTTTTTGTGATCGTAAATACATCATCAAAACGCTCAGGATGACGTGGAACAACAATACACAACAACTCTGGTCGTTGTTTTAAATAAGGCATCAAAGTGCTTAACAAATTCTGTTCTTCAGGTGCATGTGTACTGGCAAGTGTAATAATTTTACGTTGCTTCAATTGCCATTCACAGATCAGTTCTTGAGCATGTTGTAGATGTAGCAATGGTGCAGAAATATCAAATTTAATACTTCCCACAACATTTACACTTTGTTTTGCTAAACCCAATTCAATAAATCTTTGCTGTGTAGCTAAATCTTGCGCCAACAAATGATCTAATTTTTGCAACATTGGACGCGTTAAACTTGGAACTTTGGCATATGCTTTCGCTGATTTTTCTGAAAGTCTGGCATTAATTAAAATACAAGGGACTTGGAAATTTTTAGCTTGATCGATTAAATTTGGCCATAACTCTGTTTCAACCAACGCTAAAAGTTTAGGTTGGTATTTTTGATAAAATTCAGCAACTAAATCTTTTTGGTCAGCAGGTAAATACACGGCTTGAAATAAAGCCTCAAAAGGCGGCTTTAAAAATAATGACTTAGCGCGTGCTTGTCCTGTTTTAGTGGTATTTGTCACTAAAACAGCATGTCCATTTTTAAAATAATGCTCAATCAGTGGTTGAGCGGCATTGGTTTCACCCACCGAAACTGCATGAAACCAAATCGCTTGCCGATTTTTAACAGGCTGAAAAGGACCAAAACGTTCCAAACACTCTTGTTGGTACTGTGCTAGATCGGTAGCACGTTTTTTAATTCGCCACTGATACAAAGGTTTGACGATTGCAAGTGCTGCGTTATACCAAAAAGGAGTAGCCAATCAAAAATTCTCATATTGGGATCAGTCGGCAAATATAACAGAGCGATCACAGCTTGTTAATCAACAATCGTGTAGAGAATTGCATCAAGTTTTAAAGCATAAGTTTTTAAATCATGCATTGATTAAATCATTAAGCTTCAACTTTCTTGTTGTGCAGCCTCAATCCACGCTTTCACAGCACCAACATTCAAAATAGTTTGCATATAATTTTGACTATTTTCACTGACAGGTAGCCCATAACTTTTAAAACGCATAACAACAGGTGCATAAAATGCATCAACAATTGTAAATTCATTGCCACATAAAAAGCCTTTTGGATATTCACGTTTCGACCAAATTTCCTCAATACGTTTTATATCTGCTTGTAAGTCTGCATTTTCATGAAAAAGTTGTTGTCCAAGTTGAGTAAAATCTTGGGTGATATTCATCGGACATAAACTACGTAAAGCCATAAAACCACTATGCATTTCTGCACAAACTGCTCGTGCATAAGCACGTGTTTTTATATCTTGTGCCCATAAATGACGCTCAGGAAAAAGCTCTGCCAAATACTCACAAATTGCCAATGAATCCCAAACAATCAAATCCTGATGTTTTAAAACAGGAACTTTACCTACAGGTGTAATTTTAGCTAAGGTTTGTTTGAAATTTTGTTCAGGCAAAAAGTCATCATACGGCACTAAGTGTTCAGTAAATGGGATCTGAAAATGTTGCAGTACTAGCCACGCTCGCATCGACCAAGTTGAGTAATTTTTATTACCAATGTATAAATCCATCTTATTTTCCTGTGTATTGTTATTTATATTTTGACACAAATAAAAAGAGCAACTTTGCTGCTGCTCTTTTCAAACGCATACTGCAAGGAATGATTTAAAATAAATATGAAAAACCAAATCCTGCATTATAACTACGATCTTGCCCTTCTAAGTCAACACCAATACTGGCATCTAACTGAGCGCGATCATTTAAAGCATAAATAAGCCCAGAGCCTAAACCATATTGGTAATTTTCACTTTCACCTTTACGATAAATAAACTCTGAAAAGCCTGATAAATTTCCAGCAATTTTATAAGCAACCGTTGGAATTGCAGTCACAGACCAATCACCATCTTGAACTGCATATTGCATGGTAATGCCTGTATTTACCAAGTCATTATATTTATAGTCTAGTGATGTCCCAATACTATAAATATCATCTTCATTGCTAAAGTTGTCATTACCTGTTGCAATCACAGCTTGTGCTAAAACAGCCATAGATAATTTTTCATCATCTAAATCTATCGCTTTCTTTAAACCAATACTGACATCACCTAAACCATCATCATCAACTTTATTACCATTGTACTTGGTTTGCGTCCATGCTGGACCTGCCCAACCTAATTGTAATTCTAAGCCTGATGCTAAACCTGTACGCAATAACATATCACCATTCAAGGTTACCGTTTTTGCTTTGCTACCATCTACAGTTGTTTCTGTATAAGTTGCACTAGGTAAACCCTGTTCCCATGCGACTTGTCCGACAGGTGTAATCCCTGTACCAAAACCTGCACCAGGACGATCAAAGGAAAACTCTGCGGCAAAGCTGCTCATACTGGCAGTTGCTGCAAGCATAACGATGATTTTATTAGAAATTGTCATACTATTACTCTGTTAAGCTAATTCTTTAGACATTTTTGCGCCATGGCTACGTAATAACTCTAAAGTTTCTTTCTCTTCAGGTAAAGCCTGTGACCAATCAATTTCATCAAAATCTTGATCAAAAAATAAATCACTTATTGAGGTTAAAATCGTTTTACCCTCTTCATCTTTGGTATTTGGATCTACTTTATGCTCAAGTAATCGTTTCACTGCTGGTACACATGCTGCACTTGCTGCATCCCATAATGGACCATAACATTCTTCTGCATCCCAAAGATGGAAGTTAGCATTTGCATGGATGAGTTGTTCTAAAATCTCTAAATGAATATTTAATTTTTCTTGTTTTTCCTGCTCAGTTAAAGGCTGACCTGCCTCATACGCTTCACATACATTTTCCCACCATACAAATAAGCCATCCGACCAAACAGACACTGCTGGACCTTTTTCTGGTTCAATAAAGTTAGGGTTTAGACCTTCTGCTAATTGGCGTTTTACTTGTTCAAGGTCTAATGCTTCGATAGCCTGTAAAAAGCTCTGTTGTGGCGCTGTCAGCATATACTTTTCTCATGTGAGTTCAATTTAGGCATATTATGCCGAAAAATATAAAAGATAGTTCAAGTAATTATCATCTTACTGTTTTTGTAAGCTTTTCTGCCCTTTTTTGTTGTTTTCTGACCAAAAATTTTAAACAACCCATAAAAAAAGCCCCTTTCGGGGCTTTTCATTAAGCTTCATCAGCTTCTAAATCAGCATCTGTAAATTCAAGCTTTCCACCACGTGGATTTTCTTTTTTCTCCAGTACATGCTCAATACTACGTTTAATTCGGTCAATTGCACCATGTAATGCTAAGTCGATATTTTTAGCTTTGTGCGTTACAACAACGGGTTTTAATCCTGCTGCTTTCGCTTCAATCATGCAACGGATGTCATCATCGCCGCCTTTATCCCCATTTTCATCACTAATATGAACCGAAAACTGCGTAATGCGTTCACTATGACGTTGAAATTCTTGGTTTAACTCTTCGCGCACATATGTGATTAAACGATCACTATTTTGAATATTTTTATCTGTACGGATTTCAATGTTCATAAATATCAACCTCTTATAACAATTTTATATTTCAATAACTTTTAAAAACTCATTTATGTCTCTGTGCAAAACTTTCTTATGTTGGCACGTTGGATTCTTGCTGATCTTTCAGCATTAAGCACATCTTCATTTGAATTTTGGTCGCAACCTCCACAATGAATGATGAACACTTTGGAGAAATTTCCGTGTCCTTATATCTTCAATATCGGTCTATATTGGAAAATATGCAAGTACATTTTGAAAATATTTATGAAAAGAATATGAAAAATGACAACTTGTTACTTTATTTTCTAATTTAATGATTTACTTATCTTTTTTTAATTAAATATTTACATTTTTCACACATTTCAAAAGCACTAAAAGCGTTATGTTGTTCGTTATATGTCTATAAATTTGCTAAAAGCCTAAATTCAAATTATTAACTTCAGAAAAATAGCGCTATATCTTTAGATACATCCTAAATTCAAAATACGTTATGAGTCGATTCTTAATTGACCTGATCTCAGAACTTATGAGCACTTATCACTTGAGTCAGAGCAATCTCTTTGCCTTTATCACCGTAAATTTTAGATTTATTAAATAATCCACCACAAAATTTTTGCATGATTAAAAGCTTGATCTGCATTAAATTTAGTGAAAAGTATTCTATTTTCAAGCATTCATTTCATACTTTCAGATTACATAAAAATTTACATTTTCGACTATTTCGGCTTTATTTTTGCATAAGAATCTGTATCCTTGTTACGCTTTCTTGGGGGAAACTTTTCATGAAATTTACACACTTTGCTGCGATCTGCGCACTTGCATCAACTGCAACCTTCGCTCAGGCTAATCCAATTGTATGGCAAGATTTTAGCTTAACGGGTCTTTATGGTGAAAACTATGAAGTTGGTACCGAAGACCGTACAACTGTGACTGCTGAATATGCAGCAAAATTAAAATACGCTGATGTATTTTTCTTTGTAGATCACCAACTCGATGGTAATGATGAACAAAATACTTATTTTGAATTATCACCTCGTATCAGCCTAGGTGAAGTATCTGGTCAAAAACTTGCGTTCGGTCCAATCAAAGATGTATTGATCGCAACGACTTGGGAACATAACGCAGGCTATGACCTTAACCAAGAATTTAACAACTTTATGTATGGTGTCGGTTTTGATCTGGCAATTCCATATACACAGTTTGCAAGTATAAACTTCTATAAAGTTGAAAATGACATCCAAGATGATGATTATCAAATGACCATCACTTATGGTGTACCATTTAAATTTGGTTCAGAAGAGTTTTTAGTGGATGGTTTCCTTGACTGGTCTACTGCTGAAGATGACCATGCAAGTGAACTGAACTGGACAACTCAGTGGAAATGGAATGCAGGTAAGCACATTTCTCCAAAAACCAAGCTTTATGTCGGTTTTGAACATTCTGTTTGGAATAATAAATACGGCATCAAAGGTGTTGACCAAAATGATGTCAGTGCTTTAGTAAAATATCATTTCTAAGCAGATGTAGCGTCGCTATAAAAGCAAGATTTCGGTCTTGCTTTTTTGATTTTTAAAGTTTAAAAATTGAAAATAATTTCTTTCTTTTACATACCATGCAATTTTTGATTCGTCCCGCACAAAGTTCAGATCTCATTGAGATTATGCATATTTATAATCATGAAATTAAATCTGGATTAGCTACATGGAATAGTCAAATCAAAAATTTGGCAGACTATCAAGATTGGTTTGATCAGTTACAAAAACAAAATTTTCCTATTTTTGTTGCTGAGGAAATCAACAGTCAAAGTATTGTAGGCTATGCTGACTATTCTAGCTTTAGACAAATCAATGGTTATCGTGCAACGGTTGAACATTCGGTATATATTTCTCCTCCATTTGCCCATCAAGGTTTAGGCAAACAACTGCTGCTTAAACTGATTGAACATGCAAAACAGCATCAAATTCATGTGATGGTCGCAGCAATTGATCATGAAAATATTGCATCTATTCAATTGCATCAAAAATTAGGCTTTGAACAAACGGGTTATATGCCTCAAGTTGGACAAAAATTTGGATTATGGCGTGATTTGGTGTTAATGCAATATATGCTGTAACAGCCAATCTATAATGCTTTAAAATTCACCAAATCATTAATATTATTTATACAAATCAAGCAAATGATGAAAAAAACAGAAAACCAAAAAACAATAAAGCATTGATTTTAAAATAAAAAAATTATGGCATGTTTTTTGATTATCACTCTGTATTCAACGATAAGGAATACATCGTTGTTTTTTAAAATTTTTATGGAAATGACAATGAAAAAATTAATTGTGTTATGTATGGGACTTGGCACATTTTCTAGTGCTTATGCAGATTTGGATTTAAGTCAATTTAAAACACGTTTAGGGGTAACGTTAATTGAACCTAAAAGCCATCCTGGAAATTTATATGATGGCACAGCAACCAGTATTTCACGTAGTTATGCGCTCACTGCATCTAACCTTTATTTTGTAACCCCAAATGTTGCCGTTGATTTGCTTGTAGGTACTGCACCCAAACATCGTATTTATGGCAATGGTGAAAAAATTGGTTATACCCGCTATCTTCCACCAACATTAAGTGTGCAATATAACTTTAATCCCGATGGTCAACTGAATCCTTATTTAGGGGTCGGCGTAAATTATACGTACTACTTTAATGAAAAATTAATCAGCAATGATAAATTATCTATTTCAAATTCTTTTGGTTATGCTGCTACCGCAGGAATGGAATATAATTTAAATAAAAACATAAGTTTAGGCGCAGAATTTCGCTATATTGATGTGAATTCAGATATCCGAATCAATGGTACAACTGTAGGTAATGGTGATGTGAATCCAATGCTGTATACCTTAAATTTAGGCTATAAATTTTAAACTTTTTTAGGCTGTAACTTTCCCACAATGAAGTCTTCGGGCTTCATTGTTTTTGTACATTTTGACAATAGCATCATCATCATACATATTTTGCGATAAAATAAAACGTCAACCAATTTGTGTCGAATACAATAATGCAAAAAGTTTTCTTACTTGCCCTTTCTATCTTTACTTATAGCGCTGTGCAAACTGCACAAGCAGAATCATCTTTTGAACAGGAATTACAACGCGGCTGTCAGGCAGTTTCGCAGCATGCGGCTTTAGGCAAAAAGTTGTATGACCAAAAAAATTATAAGAAAGCATTAGAGCATTTTCAAACTCAAGCAGCTTGGAGCTCTTTTTGTTTATCAAATGAAGAAGAAACAACGGTTAAGTTCACAGAACAGCAAGTGATCACTGCCCAAAATAATGTAGCGCTGAGCTATGCAAAAATGGGAAAACCGATGTGGGCAAGAGCTTGGTTAATGATCAATAAAGAAGAAAAAACCAATCAATTTAATTTAAAAAATCTGGCTAAACCAAAGATTTCTACAGACTTATCAGGTGAATATGTCAGTTATTCAGGTTATGGCGAATGGGATCATATCACGGTTAAACGTCATAAAAATGCGTATGAGGTGAGCTACGCAGGTTTATATATGGGTTTAAGAAGCCTTATTTATGGACCAAATATGGGAGAGTTTGATACTTCATTTGCTTTAAATAAAAAACGAGCAATTTATAAATATGAGGACTGTACGATTCAGCTTGATTTTAAGACAGATCAAAATTTAGGTCATTATATTGAAGCTAAACAAGAAAGTGGTGAGTCGACCTGTGGCTTTGGACACAATGTTTATGCTGGTGGAACTTTCTATAAAGTTGAGAAATAAAACCCCATAAGGGGTTTTATAATAAAAAATTATATTTTTTCAAATAACTCTTGCGCAATTTTTTGAGCAAGTTGATCTTTCTCTTCACTTAAATTATCTAAATCTATGACATATTGGATCGCCTCACGTCCTGCAATCTCTATAGGTCCATAATCATCATAAGCTTCACCTGTATAAGCGTTATAAGCTCTCAAATCATCTTTTGTAAAATCTTTACCTAATAATTGAGCTAAATAAATATAAATCCATGCTTCGCCCGAATTTTTAAATACACCCCGATATAAAAAATCTTCAATCGCATTTAAATTCCCTCGATTACAGAGATAAAGAAATTGCTTATATATCACTTCTTTATCTGCTTCAAAATCAATTTCTGCAAGGCTGATTGGTGCAAATTTCACAAATTCTTGATAGTGCTCTGCTAATTTTATAAATTCATCATATTGTTTTTTCAGTTCTGATGTTTCTTTAGATTTTATATATTTTTGCTTATCATTGTCCCATTTTGCCCCAAAGGTCGACCCATCTCGACCATAAGGAGCTATTTGATTCGCCAAGTAGCGATAATATCCAACCAAAACAGCATAAGCATCTAAATTATGACGCTCTTCTGCATAAATTTTTATCTTATCTAATTTTTGACCAATAATATCAAACTTGTTTTCATCTCCATCGTAAAAATCGTCATATTCATCTTCAAAACTTCCATTTTCAAAGTCTGAATAACTTAATGATTCTCGAAGCTCCTTAAAATTTAAGTAGTCTAAATTCAAAAATAAAAATTCGTATTGCAAAGTTTTTGCTAAATTAAAATATTGTTCATATTCATAACTTTCTTTTAACAAACTTTTCAATTTTAAAATTAAATTTTGAATGTTCTCTAATAAATGATTACTTTCATAATCATCCCAATGGATCTGATCATCCTCGTAATTCGAATAATCTGTTTTTGGTGGATTTTTCAAAATTTCTGATGTTAATAAACCTAATAAATCATGTTCATGATATGTTTCCGAAGAATCATAATTACAATTAAATAAAAGGTTTTGTCCAACAAATGCGTTATAGGATTTAAAACCTTGATTTAAAGCAATTAGTTCATATATATGCGAGCGACTAATTTTTATAGCAAATTGAGATTGTATTTTTTGGGCTAATTGATATGCAAATTCTTGAATAGACATAATTTTCTCACTTTTCAATCCTAATCATTATATTGATTTTGGTGTCATAAGACTTTTAGCAACGCATGTTTAAATACTAAGAACCAAACGGATTGATCTTAAGAAAATTAAAGTTGTATGCAGTTTTTAATACTGACTTTTGAAATCCCTTTTCTACTCATGCGTAAGTACGGTAGGCGACCTTAATATTAAGATAATAAATTCTTATTTATTTTTCAATAGTGAAATTAAAAAAGCTCACAAAATGTGAGCTTTTCATTAAAATGTATTTAAGAATCAAACAGCTAAATCCGCTAAATTACCTTTCTGTTCTAACCAATGTTTACGATCAGCAGAACGTTTTTTCGCAAGCAATTTATCCAATAAACCTGCAGTAAACTGACTATCATCCAGATCTAGCTGTACCAAACGACGTGTATTCGGATCCATAGTCGTTTCACGAAGTTGACTGGCATTCATCTCACCCAAACCTTTAAATCGGGTGATTTGCGGATTCTTAGATTTAACTTTCTTTAAGATCGTTTCTAACTCATCGTCATCTAGTGCGTAATGTACATCTTTAGCATCATCAATACGGAACAACGGCGGCATAGCAACAAACAAATGCCCCTCTTCAACTAAGCTAGGAAAGTGTTTGACAAATAAAGCACACAACAAGGTCGCAATATGCAAACCATCTGAGTCAGCATCAGCAAGAATACAGATTTTCCCATAACGTAATTCTGAAAGATCATCACTACCAGGATCTACGCCAATCGCGATCGCAATATCATGAACTTCCTGCGAAGCTAAAACCTCATCTGAAGATACTTCCCATGTATTTAAAATTTTTCCGCGAATCGGCATAATCGCTTGGAAGTTTTTATCACGTGCTTGTTTAGCAGAACCACCTGCTGAGTCACCTTCCACAATAAACAACTCAGATTCTGCAAGTGTATGCCCCACACAATCTGCTAATTTACCTGGTAAGGCTGGTCCTGAAACAATCTTTTTACGCTCTACTTTTTTTGCTGCTTTTAAACGGCGACCCGCTTTTGCAATCGCTAACTCAGCCAATAACATTGCAGTTTCAGAATTTTGGTTTAACCATAAAGCAAAAGCATCTTTGGCAATATTCAAAACAATATTTGAAGCTTCACGACTTGAAAGACGTTCTTTGGTTTGACCTGAAAATTGTGGCTCTTGGAATTTTAATGACAGGATATAATTCACACCATCCCAAACATCTTCGGCTGACAATTTCATATTACGTGGCAATAAGTTACGTAACTCACAGAACTCACGCAGCGCATCTGTAACGCCTGAACGCAAACCATTGACATGCGTACCACCTTGCGCCGTTGGAATCAAATTCACATAACTTTCTTGAATCTGTTCGCCACCTTCTGCATTCCAACAAATGGCAAATTCAGCACTCGCACGCTCAGCATCTCCAGTTGCAACAAAAGCAGGATGAGGAATAATTTCTCGATCTTGCAATTCATCCATCAAATAGTCAACTAGACCATTTTCAAACTGCCAAACTATTTTTTCATCATTAATTTCATCAACATAATTAATCTGCAAGCCCGCAGCCAAAACTGCTTTCGCTTTTAAATTATGTTTTAAAGCTTTGAGTGCAAATTTTGGTGAATCAAAATATTTTGCTTCTGGCCAAAAACGTACAGTCGTTCCAGACGCTCTTTTGGGTGCTTTTCCTTCTAATACTTCAAGTGGCGCTGCTGCTTCGCCATGCTCAAATGCCATCTTGTACAGATTGCCTTGGCGCTGAACTTCAACTTCCACTCGATCCGATAAAGCATTAACAACTGAAATACCAACACCATGTAAACCACCTGAAAATTGGTAGTTATCTGTACTAAACTTACCACCTGCATGTAACTTAGTTAAAATGATCTCAATGCCGCTTTGCCCATATTCAGGGTGAATGTCGACAGGCATGCCTCGCCCATTATCTTCAACAGATAACGAACCATCTTTATATACCGTGACTGTAATTTTATTGGCATGTCCCGCAAGTGCCTCATCGACAGCATTATCAATAACTTCTTGTGCCAAATGGTTTGGTCGCGTGGTATCGGTATACATACCTGGACGACGGCGAACAGGGTCTAAACCAGATAAAACCTCAAGAGATTGGGCTGTGTATTGCGTCACGTTGCAAGTTTCCCTTTTTTAAAAATTAAGCAGATAGATTATGAGTTGGTACAGTATCTCATTTTCAGTAAAAAAACAGCTTTGATCATCATCTTAAATGGGGTAATACGACAGTCAGTGACGTAATTGTTACAGATTCACTCATTTTTCATTCAAGTTTTGATTGAAAATTTGTTAAGATTCTCTTGATTTATTTCAATCTGATAATAGTTTTTTGCAAACAAAATCATGCTTTGCCTTATAAAAATTGAGATAAATTTTTTAATATGAATAAGATAATGAGAAATGATATGAAAAATATACTCCTACTCTCCAGCCTTGTGTCAACATTACTCCTAACTGCCTGTGGTGGTGGAAGTGACTCGGATGATAATAATGCTGTAGAGCCAAAACCTGAACCACCAAAACCTGCTGAATATGTTCCGTCACAGTACAAAACCTTGAAAGATAATTTCAAATATGTACAAGACCCTCTCACTGAGGTAAAAAATAACAATTTATATGACCTAAGCTATTGGGTAAATGAAAATCCTCTCGAATTAGCAAGTTATAGTTATTTATACTCAAAAGATGATAAAACTTTCAAAACTAAAGAATACGTGACACAAGGATCATCTTATAATACTTGGCAAGAAGACTCTATTCCGTCCTTGGTATTTAATATTGCTCAAAATAAATGGGTGGAAACTCAAGGAGATATGACCGTTTCACAAGGTCCTGTTGGTACTGAAGGCATTAAAACACTCTATATTCAGTCAGATACAGGCATTAAATACTATACATTAACTGAAAAATCTCTTGCAGGACTCAGTCTTGCACAAGGTATCAACCAAGGCTTTGGTAATGGTATTCCTTTACCTGAATCTATTAAAACCCAATATTTTTCTCAAGGTGCCAAAGCCTATGCTTGGGTAAAAGATATTACTCAACCCAATTACGCTATTACGCGTACCCATACAGTATTTAGTTCAACAAATACACCGCACCCTATTTATACCTGTAACACAGTCAGTTCATATTGTTCAACGACAGCGCCAACCCTTGAAAAAGCCATCGAAAGCAAAGCTTGGTATCAAAATACTGGACGTACTGGTGTCATTCGCTTAAATGACAAACAAGTCGCTGATGTTGCAGTTTTTGATAAAGAGCAAAATAAAACACTCAACTACACGATCAAATATGAGTTGATTGCAGCAAAACAAGGTGCACCAAAGCATATTTTATTTACTGCGTCAGACACAGCAGCAAAAGAAGCACTTAAAACTTATTTTAGTGTTAATGATAGTCAAATTGCATGGTTTGAATACAATAATCAAGTTGTTAGAGGAAACTACAACTTACCAATCAAAGGTTTACAAAGCACATATTATAGCTACAACAAAATTGCGGTGAATGACATTTTAACCAAATGGAGTCCACGTAAAAATCCTGTACTTGAATAAGCCCACAAATTAAAAATCAATTTTACTCAAAGGTTAATTGACTTAGCCTTTGAGTTTATTTTTAGCTTCAAATCCTGATAAAAATGCGAGTAACATCGGAATCTTTTCAGCAAAATTTTCCATTGCATGATTACCTTGCATTTCTGTCACAACAAAAGAAGATGGACGATAAAATTGTTCTGCTTGACGATAATCTAACACCTCATCACCTTGCTGCAATAACACTAAAAAATTTTCTGAATGCTGTAGTTTTTGCACAGCAATCTGTTCTAAAAAATTGAGCTGTGTATTATCTAAAGTCCACTTTTCATTGACTTGATAAGGTAGCTGTTCTATTCCAAATAATGTTCTAAATAATAGCCAAGGTTCTACTGCAGGATTAATTAAAACTGCTGGAATATTAAACTTTTCAGCCAATTGTGTTGCATAAAAACCGCCTAAGCTACTACCAACTAATGCAACATCTTCTAATTTTTCAATCATCGCTGCAACAGTGCTCAGCACTTCATCGGGTGGCGCATTTAAATCTGGCAAATGCAACTGATGTTGGCTAATGTATTGACTATACTGATAAAGCTGTTGCCCTTTTATCGAAAATGGGCTGCTTTGAAAACCATGTAAATAAATAATATTCATCTAAAACCATTTGCAAATTTCAAAGAGCTGATATAAGTTAAAATGCGACATAAATCACAAAATGTTATAAATTGTATAACAGCGTTTATTGTCGGACAAAAAAAATACTGTACTAAAACCTGAAACAGTATGCTAAATAAGTTTCAAGATGAATAATAGAATGACATAAGGATATAAGCCTTGATTTTACACATCAACCCATGTGTGTAATCATTTAGAGGATAGCAATCTATGGCAAGTTTAACACCACTACATGAAACATATTGTAAATGGGATCGCTCCCCTCCGAGTCAAGCTGATGTTCTCGAAGGCTTAGCGCAATTGGTTAGTACACCGTTTACTAGCGTGGTACAAGACCTCATCCAATCCTTACAACGTGAAGTTTTACTCAGTGTGTTTGGTCTAAGTAAGCAAAGAGCTAAACGCTTCCAAGCGCGTCCTTATGTAGAAAAAATTTACCAATTTGGTTTTAACTCACTACAAAATTATGGGCATTATTTTTTAGCACCCAGTTTACGTAAAGTGATTGAGCATTTTCCAAAGCTCCATGATAAACCATTGACCCCAACACTTAATTTTTTAGTCAGCGCTTTAAATGGTGTTTTAGGCGATTATCTTTTAGCGACTCATAATCCTTTAGCGTTATCGACTGTTTTGTATGATCATTATGGTGCAATTCAGAAAGGTGATTTAGCAGGAAGAGTGGTTATTTTTGCCCATGGTTTATGTATGAACCATCTTGATTGGAGCAATCGTGGCAATGGCGGTATTGGAGAAAAACTCCTTGCACAACGCGATAATAATACGATGCTCTATTTACACTACAATACAGGTCGTCGTATTTCTGCAAATGGTCGCTCTTTTTCAAATTTGTTAGAAGATTTAATTAAACGTAATCCACGCATTACCAGTATTGATTTAATTGGGCACAGTATGGGTGGCTTAGTTGCTCGTAGCGCCCTGTTCTATGGTAAGCAAAATATGCATAACTGGATTCATCTGGTTGAAAATCTCGTTTGCTTAGGCTCACCGCATCATGGTGCTGTATTAGAACGCTTTGGTTTTGCATTACAAGACAAAATTGGTCATTTCCCTTTGGTCAAACTGGTCAGTCATATTGTCAATATTCGCAGTAATGGTATTTTAGATTTACGTTTTGGCAGTGTACGTGATGATGACTGGGAACATAATCATGCGCGTATTGGTTTAATGGATGATAATCGTAAACCTGCACCATTGCCATCGTACATTAATACCTATTTAGTTGCGGGTACACTTGAGTTTGAAAATCGTAAAAATCGAACTTTAAAAGTGATAGGTGATTATCTGGTCAGTGTAAAAAGTGCTTTAGGTGAACATCCAAATCCTAAGTTTCAGCTTAAATTACCTGAATCACATAAAGCAGTATTTTATGGGTTAAATCATTTTGATATTCAATATCATCCTGATGTTGCCGAACAAGTTGCAAAATGGTTTTATCCTCATCATGACGAAATCGCAGAAGAGCAGATTCGTAAGTACTTGATCAAGCTTGAAAGTATGCGTGGTATTGTTGAAACCTAAATGATCTCGATATAAAACTATCTTGATATAAATTGTCCTAATATAAAAAATGCCAACTCATGTTGGCATTTTTAGTTTAAGCAGGATATTTTCGGAAAAGCTGCCATAGACTGATTAAGGTCAAAACACTAAAAAATAAGCATGACCAAACAGGTAGTGATTGTCCTAGAAATGTCCAGTCAACCATAGCGCATTCACCAGATCCCTTGAGTACATTTTCAAAAACTGCCTTTAATGGCAAGGTATCTACCCAATAATCTAAGCCCGGTCCACAACTTGGTACTTGGTCTTTAGGTAGGTTTTGCAACCAAACATGACGGGCAGCAACGCCTACAGACCAAGCAATCGCTAAAGTACCTAAAAATGCATAAAAACGTTTAAATACATTTGTTTTAGGATTATGCAGTAAGGCGATTAAAGAAATAAGACCTAAACCAATCAAACCAATGCGTTGAAAAACACAAAGTGGGCATGGGTCTAAACCTTGTACATGCTCTAAATACAGAGCAAATGCCATCCCAATAACACTTGCCAAAAATAAAAAACCACTTACAACACGGTAACTCTGCCACTGCATGGCTGTTCCTCTAATTTTTTCTCTAATTTATATCATCTAAATTTGGCAAGATAGTCTTCAAAACTTAAATCTGTTTCTTGCTCAAGTTGCTGTTGTTGTTGCAATGATGATGCTGTCAGTTGCTCAAAATACGCTAAAGTTTCTGGACTTAATACATGTTGTTCGTAATATTTTACATGGCGATGTGCCATTTCACTACCAAAGCTCCACGTTCCGCCGCTTTGTAAAGTATCTTCAATCACTTGCGCAGATAGTGTTTGATCAACATCGCTGATACGTTGTTGCATTACAGTTAAAGCATCTACATAAAGTGTCGTTTCATAACTTTGATTGAGCATTTCAGCCAAAGCTTGCATGGCTTGAATATGGTGTTCTGCCCATTCTCGAAGTGGATATTCAGCATCAAGCTCTTGGATCATCACATTTTCTGCACGTCCACGATTGACCACTTCGTTTTGATTTTTTTCAATCATATCCTGTTCTTTTTCTAAAAGTTCAGGACTATCTTTGAGTAAACAATACAAGGCTAAAACTTCTAAAAAGCCTGCCGTTGTTTCATCAATCCCAATTGCAACATAAGGGTTAACATCAACAGCGCGCAATTCTACATAGCCAATGCCGCGTTTAGCTAAAGCTTCAGAGGGTGTTTCCCCTGCTTGTGGCACTTGTTTTGGGCGTACCAAACTATAATATTCATTTTCAATTTGCAGCACATGGTCATTGATCTGAATAGGTTCACCTTGTTCATCATTTAGACCTAAATGGCTAAATTGTGCATAAGGTGTATTGACTGCTTTTTGTAATTCTGCAACATAACATTTAAGGTTGTTATAATGGATTCCCAATTGTTTTTGGGCAGAATTTTGATAACCAAAGCGTCCCATACGTAAAGCAGTCGCATATGGAGAAAATAAAGTACCTTTCACCAAAGGCAACAAATGATGGTCTCGTCCTGTCATAAAACATTTACAGACAGATGGACTTGCTCCCACCAAATACATCACCAAAGGGGTTAAACGAATAAAATTACGCACTAAGCCTAAATAACGATGACTACGATAGTCTTGTAAACTCAGATTTTTTAATTCATCGTCGGTTTCATGTTGTTGTAATTGTTCAAATAAATGATCAGGAAATGAAACATTATAATGAACACCTGAAATGGTCTGCATACGACGACCATAACGAATACCTAAACCATGACGATATAGCGTTTTAAATTTACCAATATTTGAGCTGCCGTATTGTGCCAGTCGAATATTTTCTTCTTGGTCATCCAACATACATGGCATAGATAAAGGCCAGAGTTTTTCATCATTTTCTAAATGACGATGCACAACCGCATGAATATCTGTTAAATAACTGAGTGCTTCAGGAATACTCTCTTTTGGTGGTGTAATAAACTCCATCAACGCTTCAGAGTAATCTGTTGTGATATGTGGATGGGTCAGCGCTGAACCTAATGTCTTAGGATGATCGGCTTGGGATAAAAAACCATTGCTTTGCATGCGCAAGCTTTCACGCTCAATACCGCGCAACATACCTTTGAATAATGCAGAATCAACCCAAACTGGTAAAACTGTAGGAAAAACTGCTTCGGGTTGACTCATTAGTTACTCACTTATCTTAAAGAATTTTTAAAATAAAATATTTCTGATGACGCAGTATAACGTGAATTATCGATATACTGGCATAGCTGCCAAACTTTTAAATAGAATATTCATTTTATTTCGGCATTTTTTTATCACAAATTAAGCCTTTTAGACATGTTAAATTTGTGATTTTATAAAAGAATTAGTTTACAAAAGATCAAAACCTATGAAATATCAAGATATCCTTAATTTTTGGTTTAATGCCGACACTCAGCCTTTTTGGTTTCAAAAAAGTACTGATTTTGATCAACAATTGCATCAGCGTTTTGCTGATATTTTAAATCAAGCCAAACAAGCAGAGCTTTGGACATGGCGTGAAAATGCAGAAGGACGTTTGGCAGAAATCATTGTACTTGATCAATTTTCTCGAAATTTATACCGTGATCAAGCAGCAGCCTTTGCTCAAGATGCTTTAGCACTAGCTCTTGCCCAAGAAACAATTCAACTGGGTTTAGATCTGCAGTTACAACCTGAGCAACGTTCATTTTTGTATATGCCATTTATGCATAGTGAGTCAAAAGTCATTCATGAAGAAGCATTAAAATTATTTGAGGCTTTAGGCAACCCGATCAATTTAGATTTTGAAAAAAAACATAAAGTCATTATTGATCGTTTTGGACGTTATCCACATCGCAATGAAGTTTTAGGGCGCGAATCTACACCCGAAGAAATTGAGTTTTTAAAACAACCCAATAGTCGTTTTTAATCTCAGACAGATACCCTTCTTTTTAGTCACTGATGTTACGCAGTAGTTCTAAAATTATACTTTGGATCTAGAAGAATGTTGATACGCGGAAACGTCATCCGCAATTGTTCGAGGCAGGACTCCTCCTTATAAATAAAGTTTCTGCGAAATATTCAATCTTTTGACGCTAGTGAACGAGTTCTGCGGATGACAATGGTTTTGCCTACTTTTCCCGAAAGAAAAGTAGGTCGAGCCGAGGGCTAACCCCTAAATTTAAACTTTGGATATAGAACTCCCTCGTGTAATTTAGATTTTTCTATTTTTAGCGATGTAATTTGAATCAAATGCGTAACATCAGTTAGTCAGATACACCAAGATGGAGGAAAATACTTCCATCTTGACCTTCAAAAATAAAATCGTTCCAAGCGCACTCATACCATGAATGTGTCTGCACATCGACTTGATAAATTTTTTGTACTTTGAGTAAAAACTTTATCTTTTCAAGTATTTTTTGTACATAATCAAGTTGTACATCAATAGAAGTAAGATAAAAATCTTGATATTTATCATCTAAATAACACAAGCCTGAACCTGAACCAATCAGCTTTTCATCAATATCGTCAGATTTTTGATAACTAAAAAGCCATGCTCTCAGTACATCACGCACTTTTAAATCAGTAAGAGACAATTCCTCAAATGTAACTGAAGCTGCTGGGTAAATCTCTAAAAAATAGTGTTGAAATGCAATTTGACTTTGCTCACAAACCTGAAGATTAACGATTTCAAAGCTATAATCATGATTGGTCTTTGTATTAAGCAATGCAAAGGTATCTAAAATTCCAGCCAAACGCCCCAATTCGAAGTTAATATTTTGCATCATTGATCTAATTTTTATTCCACTGTGTAATTATATACTGCTTTTGAATTAACAAAAATCTTCTTGAAATTCATGCTCAATCCATCAACGTAGAATAAGATTATAAAAGATAAATTTCTCCCATTTTATAGATTTCTTTTCCACGCTGAGAAGGAGCAAAACATGAAAAATCTATGGATGTGTTTAAGCATTGTTGCAACACTCACAATGACAGGTTGTGCGACGACGCCAAGTAAACCACTTACTTTTGATCAGCTTGGGCAATTTTCAACTTTGCCATTAAATGCCCATACTTTTCGTATCAGTTTTCAAACACGTAATATGAGTTATGGCACAGCCGAAGAAATTACATTGTTAAAATCTGCACAAACGACAGTACAAAATGGCTTCCAATTTTTTAAAGTCCTTGATGATCCAAGCAATCGTACTCAACAACCTCCACGTAAAGCCGTCGTATATCCAACACCAAATTATTATCCTTATGGATATCGACGTCATGGCGCATTTTTCGACCCATTTTATGATATGCCGCAAGTGGTTACTCTAGATCCTACGCAAGTTGCATATACGATTGAATGCTTTAAAGACCAAAAATCTGCACCTACTGATGCTTTTGATGCTCGTTTAATTTTGCAATCATTGGGTCAAAAATATGGGCTTAGTCCGACAGGACAAGTACTCCAACCTCAGATAACTGATGTAACATCAACAAAACAATAACGTTTAAGGTGCTGAATGAGTAAGACTGAAGTTGCAAATGTACCCAGTTTAAATCGAAGTAAACGCTTTGCCACAATTGCACTCATTGTGGCGATCGTTACTTGGTTTTTATTGATTATTTCAGCCAAACTCATGCCCGAATATGCATGGTTTATTCATATCTTGATGCTCGGTGCAGAAGCAGGTGTGGTCGGTGGTTTAGCCGATTGGTATGCGATTACGGTATTATTTCGCAACCCTTTTGGCAAAATTCCTATTCCTAAGTTTTTAAAAGATCACACTGAAATTATTCCACGCAACAAAGCACGTATTGCTGAGTCTATGGGTAAATTTGTTCAGGAAAATTTTCTTTCACCGCAAATTGTTGAAAAAAGTTTACAGAAAACTGACCTCACTTTAGCCGTTGGGCAATGGCTTGCCGATCCCAAAAATAACAGCCAAGTGACAGATGTCATTCAACAAACAGTACCTAAAATTTTCGACTTTGTGGGACAACAACAAATTGGAAATTTCATTCAAAATAATAGTGTTCAATGGATTAAAAATACACGTATTAATCATTTAGCCAGTGAAATGCTGCGTGCTGTTTTAGAAAATGACTTCCACCAAGATGTGCTACAACGTGGCTTAGATATGGCACATGAATGGATGATCCATCATCCTGAGCAAACACAAGATTTAACTCGACGTCTATTTAAAGAATTAGGTGTTTGGAAACTCGCTAAAGGTGCAAGTTGGATCGGGATTGATGTTCAACAGCGTACGATTGATTCATTACTTGAAAAAGTTGAAGCGATTTTGGCTGACCCTGAGCATTCATTTCGTAAAAAACTTGAAGAACTTACACATGACTTGATGCTCCAACTTGCGGACAACCAAAGTGCTGTAAGTATTCGCCTGAATGAAACTAAAAATGCCCTTCTTGATAGTGAGTCTGTGTTGAATTTCATTACAGGTGCAGTGGTTATTTTATGTGATGCAATTAAATCAGACTTAATGAAAACGGACTCAGGTATAGCCACAAATTTACGTGTGGCGATTCAACAAGTCGGTGAAAATCTCATTGCCAATCAATCTGTACGCCAACTACTTAACCAACGTATGAGTGAAATGGCAATTCATTTAAGTGATCAATATAGCGAAAAAGTCATTCGTTTTATCAGTGAACGTATTCATGAATGGGACTCTCGTGAAATGATTGATAAAATTGAGAATGAAGTGGGTGGTGACTTGCACATGATTCGCGTCAATGGTGTTGTTGTTGGTGCTTTTATTGGTCTAACTTTAGGTGTGATTCGTGCAGCAATTGATTTTATGGTTTAGTGAATTTAAAGCATCATTCAAAAACATATATTTATTGTAATTTGTACGTTTAAGCGTACAACCTATGAGGGATTTAGCCAATATACAACTTTATTCAAAATTTATATTATAGATTTATAGAGAGCAGGATGCTCCAGAAAAAAATAAGAAAAGACAACAAAGGACATGTAGGTACAACAGGAGTTATACCTGAGTAACAAATACAAAAAAAGCCTGACAGGATGTCAGGCTTTTTTTTCATCTATCTTATTTTTCTAACTGATGTTACGCAGTAACTCTAAAATTAAACTTTGGAGCTAGAAAAATGTGGATACGCGAAAACGTCATCCGCAACGTGTTTGAGGCAGGACTACTTTAGATAGAAATGTTTCTGCGATGTATTTATCAATTTGCGGTAGTTGACGAGTTTTGCGGATGACAATGGTTTTGCCTACTTTTGCCAAAACAAAAGTAGGTCGAGCCTGAGCAAGTCAAAGTATACTTTGATGAAGCGCAAGACGCAGTGGCTAATCCCAAATTTCAACTTTAGATGTAAGATCCCATCGTGTAAATTTAGCTTTTGCTTTTTTCAGCTATTTAATTTAAATCCAATGCGTAACATCAGTAAATAATAAAAAAACATGAAAATTATATTGGATTAATGATGAAATGGTTGACTTCAATTTATGTATCTTATGCGCTTTTAGACGCTATTTTTAGGCTTAAAAGAATTGATTTTTATCATTTTAAATCTACATTTTTCATGGTTTTGTCATTGAAGCAGCTTAGCATCAAAGCTCATTTTAGCCATATGAAAAACAACAATGAAATATCAATATTTAGCTTTATCTATAATGACTGCCAGTGTATTGGTTGGCTGTGGAAATGATAAAGACAATACAACTGAACTTCCAACAAACTCAAAGCAAGTTTTAACATTAGAACAAACCCTTCAGTTTGGAGATCAAGATTGTCGTTTTGGTGGTACGGTAAAATTCTCTGCATTAGATTTAAATAACAATAAAAAGCTAGAGACTGATGAAATTCAAAAAACAGAAAATAAGTGTATTACGCAGAATTTATTTGCTCATGGTGTACATTTGAATTATGAGCTGATGGATATTAAAGGAATTGTCGATGGTGCAAAAGCTGGCAATTTTATTGAGTTTCGTCGAGGTGGATTTGGTTCAGATTTAGTTGCTCATCCAAAGCATAAAAATCAATATTATGCTTTGACAGACCGAGGACCAAATGCAGATTTTAACTTGAATAAAGACAACGGAAAAATGTTTCCAGATCCTTCATACACACCACGTATAGGTTTGTTTGAAGTGCAAACAGATGGAACTGTGAAAAAAATAAAAGAAATTTTACTCAAAGATCGTACAGGTAAAAATATTACAGGTTTGCCAAATCTCAATTTTGGTTCAACTAAAGAAGCAGCTTATGATATTTATGGAAAGTTATTAAAACAACAAACGGATGAATATGGTTTAGACCCTGAAGGTTTAGTGGCACTTGCAGATGGAACTTTTTGGGTATCTGATGAATATGGTCCACATATTGTGCATTTTGATGCAAATGGTCAAGAGCTTGATCGAATAAATGCTTTTACTGATGATACACGTCGTATAGGTGGCTATATTTTACCTGCTGAGTTTGCGAAACGTCGCCCAAATCGTGGTATGGAGGGATTAACCGTTACACCTGACGGAAAAACATTGGTAGGCATTATGCAATCGACCATGGATAATCCAAACAATAGTGTGAATAAGTCGGATTTGACTCGTATAGTCAGCATTGATTTAGTCACGAAAAAAGTAAAACAGTATTTATATAAGCAAGAAGGTGGTACCAAAGCATATTCAAACTCTGCGATTACTGCGTTAAGTAATACTTCATTTTTAGTACTGGAACGTGATGGAGATTTTTATAAAGATAATCAAAATGCTTTTAAACGTGTATATAAAATTGATTTACGCCAAGCAACGAATTTAGAAGAAGTTAAGGAAAATAACCAAATTAAACAAGATGAAAAACTGGGTTTAACGATTGATGGGAAAACTTTGGAACAATATGTTTTAGCTGAAGGTTGGCAAGGTTTAACTGCTTTAAATATTATTGTACCAAATAAAACTTTGGTATTGGATATGAATAAACAAGTAAAATTTCCACATGATAAAATGGAAGGGCTATGGCTGATCGACCAAGAACGTTTAGGTTTAATTAATGATGATGATTTTTCATTATGGGTAAATAATGGCGCGCTTGAACAAAAATATTTAGATCAAGATAAAAAAGTTATTGATACGAATACTTTATATATTATCGACCATTTAGATTTAAAGCCAATTCCATAAAATATAAAAATAACCAGAGTTTGATTCATTAAAAACTCTGGTTTTAATAAGTGACTTGTGATTATAAACTGATATGAATACGGCTAAATTAACAAACTATCATATTTTTATTACTTTTTTAAAATTGGGCTGTATTGGTTTTGGTGGTCCTGCAGCACATTTGGTTTTATTTCATAATATTTTAATCAAAAAAATGCGTTGGTTAGATGAAGCACAATATTATCAAATATTAGCTTTAGCTCAAATTTTACCAGGACCAACCAGTAGTCAAGTTGGAATAAGTATTGGTTATCTTAAAAATGGTTATTTAGGCGCTTTTTGTGCTTGGTTGGGTTTTACTTTACCTTCTGCCTTGTTGATGGCGAGTTCAGCATTATTTGGGCAATATATTTTTAACACATTGAATAATATATTTTTTCATATTATTCAGCTCATTGTTTTGTCAGTGGTTATTTGGGCATTTTGGCAAATGTTAACCACTTTATGTCATCAGCTCTGGCAATATGTTTTGCTGATTTTTTCAGCAGTTTTTATTTATACTGTGTCTATGGCGATGAATCAATTCATTGTGATTTTTATTGCGGCTCTCGTTGGTGGGTTTTTAGCAAAAGAGCAGCATCAAAAAGAAATTTTTTTAAAAGACTCTGAAGCTAAACTAACTATTATAAATATAAAAAATTCTAAAGCTTATATTTGGCTATTCATTTTTATTGTGCCTTTTTTCTGCTTTCCACTATTTAATCATTTTTCCCCTTCGGTTTTAATACAAAGTATTGAAGGTTTTTATCAATCCGCTTCTTTAGTTTTTGGCGGTGGGCATGTTATTTTGCCATTACTGCATCAAGAATTTGTGAGTACAGGGCTAATTTCAAATGATAAATTTGATTTAGGTTATGCTTTGGTGCAATTCGTACCTGGTCCATTATTTAGTTTTTCTAGTTATTTGGGTGCATTATTACCTTTAACATCCTCAGTCACTTTGAATATTATTATTGCAAGTTTTATTATATTTGTTCCTTCATTTTTTTTGATATTTGGTACTTTTCCATATTGGTCATGGTTAATGAAGCAAAAAATAATCTATAAGTCTTTGCAAGGTATAAATGCAGCAGTGGTTGGTTTGTTATTGTGTTTAATTTATCAAATGTCTGAAAAATATATTATTCAAAGCACTGATATTATTTTTGTTGTTATTTTAATTTTTTTACTAAGAATGAAATTTCCTGTTTGGTTAGTTTTATTATCTACTTTTTTCATTTATTACTTTTATTTAAACCATTATATTATGTGATTTTTTGCTGAAGATGATGGTTTAAATATTTAATTCTTAATTTAAAAATTCTAATTTTTCAAAAATTTAAAACTTAAATTACTCAAAAAGCTAAACTTATCTATTTTTAATTATTTATAAAAACTAAATAAAAGTGAAAAATATCTAAGTTGAATAACGAAAAGAGAAAAATAATGACTGAATTGACAACAACAGAAAGCGAAAACCGACAAATACCATTTAAGAAAATTATCATTTCCATATTTGTTGTTATCGTGACGATATTTGTAGCGATTGCTGTATTGAGTAATCTTTATCCAGTGCAATCACAAAGCATCACTCAAACTTTACAAGAAGGGTTTTCTAGCAAAAGCTTTTGGACTGCGGCAGGCGTTGGCTTATTTGCTCAAGTCGTAGATGGAGCTTTAGGGATGGCTTATGGTGTAACCGCCAGTACTTTTTTATTGTCCACAGGTGTGCCACCTGCTGCTGCCTCAGCATCTGTGCATATTGCTGAAGTATTTACTACGGGCTTTTCAGGGCTGTCACATTGGAAATTAGGCAATATTAATAAAGCCTTGTTTAAGCGCTTGGTGATTCCTGGTGTTATTGGGGCGGTGATAGGTGCTTATTTATTAACAAATATTGATGGAAATGTCATTAAACCTTTCATTTCAGGATATTTATTGTTAATGGGGATTTATATTTTAATCAAAGCCTTTAAAACGATACGCATTAAGACAGATCCTCCAACCTATGTTGCGCCTTTAGCAGTAACAGGAGGCTTCATGGATGCGATTGGTGGTGGTGGTTGGGGACCAGTCGTCACAACATCTTTAGTTGGTAGTGGGCAAGACCCTAGGACAACCATTGGCTCAGTCAATGCCGCAGAATTTTTCTTGGCAATTGCTGGAGGAGCTGCTTTTGCTTTATTTGGTGGTTTTACTCACTGGACAGTCATTGCAGGTTTAGTCATCGGTGGTTTATTTGCTGCACCTATTGCTGCTGTATTATGTGCAAAATTACCTGCTCGTACACTGATGATAGTGGTGGGGATTTTGATTTCATTATTAAGTATTTATAATTTATACAAAGCTTTAGCTTAGTTTTTGGTCTTGGCATTGAAGAAACTCAATGCCAATTTATTTGATTTTATACAAAACGCCTTAAATATTTTTTAAACGTTCAGATCCAATCCAATGTTTAGAAAATTGATAAGCTGCTCGTCCAGAACGTTGCCCACGACTTTGACACCAACGTAAAGCCTCTGCACGAGTTTCCGCTGTAAATGGCATATTTTCTTTCGCCAAATAGTGCTCTACAATTTCTAAATATAAATTTTGATCCATTGGATAGAAGGATAACCACAGCCCAAAACGGTCTGAAAGAGAAATTTTCTCTTCGATTGCTTCTTGTGGGTGTAACTCTTTATATTGTGGGACATCAACTTTAGTCACAGGTGTATTTTCATGCATAAACTCAGGGAGTAAATGACGACGATTACTGGTTGCATAAATAATGAAATTACTTGAACCTGATTGTAATGAACCATCTAAAACACTTTTTAAACTACGATAATTTTCATCTTCTGCGTTAAATGCTAAATCGTCACAATAAACAATAAATTTTTCAGGACGATGCTGTATCGCTTTTTGAATTTCGGGTAATTCAGATAAATCGTCACGTTCAATTTCAATTAAACGTAAGCCTTGCTCATGGTATTGCGTTAATAAAGCCCGCACAATGGAAGATTTTCCTGTGCCACGTGAGCCTGTGAGTAAAATATCATTGGCAGGTAATCCATGTAAAAATTGTTCTGTATTTTGTAAAATTTTGGCTGTTTGGCGCTCAATACCTTTTAAATCTTCCAATAAAATCGCTTTAGGTTGGTAGATTGGTTTGAGTTGTTTATCTTGCCAACGATAGGCAGGTGCAGAAAAATCCGTTTCTTGTCGAGGTTCGGGAAGAACTTGTTTTAACTGTTCAAGTACAACGGATAAAGATTGGATTAAATGATCAGGTAAATCAAGAGTTGCCATAAGAGTTCGCTAATAATTAACAGTTTGGATTGATGTTAACATGTGCATCATCTCAGTGTTTATTTTATGCAATGAAAATGATCATCTGAGCCAAAAAATAGTTGTTTTGAGTAATTGCTTATACGTTGATTATTCAGCATAGTAACCTGATTAGATACTCTATTTAGAGTGGTATTAAAGGATAATGCGACAGATGAAAATAGAATTTAAACATGACTTTAATCCGCATCAAGCATATCGAATTAAAAAGTTAAAAAGACAACTGGCACAAGCTGAAAATTATGAGGAATGGAAATCCACAGCTTTAAAGTTAGATGAAGAAAGTGGAACGCAAGAGTGGAAATATGACAATAGTTCCCCTTATTTTGATGCTCAGATTATTTCCCATCGTTTAAATATTTTACGTCGCTACCGTCATCAGAAGCGTACCGCTGATCTTATTTATATTTTAAGTGAAGGTTTAAGCCATGATATTGCAAATATCGCCCATCCTTTGTTGTTCACAGAAACGTATGTTGGCACTAAAAAAATTATTGAAGATTATGTTGAAGAAGTAAGTCAAAGTCTCGCTTTTATTGCATCCGTGGCATGTGAGGATCTGAGCCTCGTTGAGAAAATTGAATTTTTTACCAACTGTGAAAAAGTATATGGTCAACCTGCGATGATGTTTTCTGGTGGTGCAACATTAGGTTTATTTCATACAGGTGTTTGTAAGGCATTGATGGAGCAAGATTTACTGCCAAAAGTACTGTCAGGTTCGAGTGCAGGTGCAATTATGACAGCAATGCTTGGTGTTTCAGAGCAAAGTGAAGTCCCTAATATTTTGTCTGGTGAACATTTTTATAGTGAGGCTTTTCATTTTCGAAGCCTACGAGAACTGGTCAGAGGTAATGGCGGTTTTGCTGATGTTAAATATTTAAAGAAATTTTTGATTGAAAATTTGGGTGATTTTACTTTTGAGGATGCTTATAAAAAATCAGGTTTAGATATTAATATTAGTGTTGCACCCTATAACGCTTCACATGAAGATGCACGTATTATGAATAAATATACAGCACCTGATTTATTGGTGTGGAGTGCAGTTTTAGCGTCTTGTGCTGTTCCTATTTTATTTCCACCTGTACGTTTGACAGGGAAGCGTTATGATTCAGTGCACACGCCTTATTTAGCGAGTACACGTTGGGTTGATGGTAGTGTACGCAGTGATTTCCCTCAAGAGAAAATGTCTCGTTTGTATAATATCAACTACACGATTGCCAGTCAGGTCAATCCGCATATCGTGCCATTTATGCAAACAGATGTTGAACGTTTTAGAACGGATTTATTAAGTTGGCCTGAGCGAATCGTCCGTAAACATGGCAAAACGATCGCGATGGATGTGATGGACTTTACTCGAGACCGAATGGGACGTATTCCCACTGTACGCAGATTGCTAGAACATGGTTATGGCATCATAGATCAGCGTTATTATGGTGATGTTAATATTATTGGAAATTATAGTTTCAAACATTATCAATATATGTTGCAGAACCCTCGACCAGAACTTTTTCAATTATTGCAACGTGAAGGTGAGCGCGCAACTTGGCCTAAAATTTCAAGTATAGAAACACATGCACGTATTGGTAAAACCATTCAACACTGCTTAGAGCTGTTAAATTTTAATTTGAAAAATAAAGTGAATACTACGCAGAAAGTAGAAGCATGAACATCAAATCATTGGGTACAGCGATAAATTCCGCTCGCAGCCAAAGTTTCGGGCGGAGAGTTTATTGTATAGAAAGTACAACAGGTAAATATTGGGTTAAGCAACAACTTGCTCATGTGAATGCAGAATATGAACGTGGTTTTTTAAATGAACTAGAAATGTATAGCCGTTTGAATGCTTTAGAATCTTCTGATCATTCATTTTTAAGCAACTTTTCAATTTTAGATATTAGAAATGATGATCAAACTCAGTCTGTCTATTTGGGGCAACAATTATGTGTAGAACATACAGATGCACTTTTTGTAGAGCATCCCCAGTTTATGGCATTTTCTCAAGTGATCTGTATTTTAAAGCAGAGTTTAGATGTCTTGGAAAATTTACATGAATTAGGTTTTATTCATGGTGATTTAAAGGTTGAGCATTTTCGACAACAATCAGAACGCTTGTGTTTAATTGATTTTGAGCAGACATGTCATCTTGATGATGTAAAGCATATGCCAAATACAGCGACACCACGTTATATGGCACCAGAATTATTTCATGCACAACCTAAATCAGTGCAAACAGATCTTTATGCTTTAGGAATTATTTGGTTGGAATGGTTAACCCAAGAAAAGTTGCAAGCAAAAAGTTATCAAGATTGGGCTTTTTTGCATTGTCAGGACTTAAAAATAGAATTGGTGCCTAAATTTTATGCTTTAAATGAGATATTAAATTTATTGCTCATGAAAAAAAAGCAGGCGCGTTGTACAAATATTTATCAAATAAAACAACTATTAAGCAAAATTGGCTAAAGAAAAAGCAGGGAAGTGTATTTTTGTTTTATATTTAAGCAAACGAGTGTTTTTTTCAAAAAAAGGACTTGTCAGATCATAATGATCTCTATAATATACACAGCCATTGGGGACGTGGCGAAATTGGTAGACGCACTGGATTTAGGTTCCAGCGCCGCAAGGTGTGAGAGTTCGAGTCTCTCCGTCCCCACCAACAATTATTAAGTTGTCCGAAAACTTAATAATTTGTGATAGAGGATTGGTGTAATGGTAGCATGACGGTCTCCAAAACCGTTCGTCAAGGTTCGAGTCCTTGATCCTCTGCCAACTTATTAGCCATTAAATTGGTGTTTATTCGGGGACGTGGCGAAATTGGTAGACGCACTGGATTTAGGTTCCAGCGCCGCAAGGTGTGAGAGTTCGAGTCTCTCCGTCCCCACCATATTCAAAAGGAGCAAGATTTTAAATCTTGCTTTTTTTATGTCTGGAATTTAGGAATAAAAATTTTAGGCATCCATAAGGATGCCTGATTTCTCTTTTCTAATAAAAAAAGAAATTTATGCTTTTAAATGATCTTCGAATTCTTCACCTAATTGAAATGCAAGATTGTTTCCTGCAAGATCACATGTCACTAAACCGTATTCTTTTTTAAAACTAAATGTGAAACCTTTACCATCAGCTAAATTTTTAACAGAGTAACCTAACTTTTCTAACCAAATACGAAATGCGATAAGATTTTTTGCTTTAACAACCTTTTTCATGAAGATGCTCCTGAATTCCTGTCTATAAAAATTAATAGGGATGGTCGATAAATTTTTAAAGGGCAAAATAATAAAATAATTTTTTTATAACAATTTTTGATCAAGTTTAAAAGTGAGTTTTTTGTTTACAGTACAAATTTCATTATCAAATACATAGTTGATTTTTATCTATGTGTTTGATAATTATTGATTTAACTGTAAGTTATTACAGTTTAGTTGAGCCATATTGAAATAATTTGAAAAACTCTAATATAAATCTGAATTTTCTCAATCTGTAAGAAAATATGACATAAATAGGTTTTATCAATTATTTTCTAAAAATACCATGCATTTGTTTAAATCATGCATGGTAAATCATCTTAAAAGTTGTCTTTCATCGCACGAATACGAGCAAATTCTTCTGCACTTTCCACCCTTAAAAATGGATTAGTCTCAAGTTCGAGTTCAATAGTACTAGGTAAAGTAATTTTTCCTTCAGCACGTAGTTGCTGAACGTGTTCAGCGCGTTGTTGCAAAGCAATATTGTCAGGTTCTACATGTAAGGCAAATTTTGCATTAGATAACGTATATTCATGTGTGCAGTATACGTGTGTACGTGGTGGTAAAGCTGCGAGTCGATTAAGTGAATGGTAAAATTGTTCAGCAGTTCCTTCAAACATGCGTCCACATCCCATAGCAAATAGTGTATCACCACAAAAAACGCTATCAATTTCATCAATAAAATAAACAATATGCCCAAGTGTATGACCAGGAACAGCAATGATCTCGACTTTTAAATCATGAAAAGTAATTTGATCATCATGTTGTAAAGGATGAGTGACAAAAGGAAGATGACTTAGTTCTTCGCGAGGTCCATAGACAGGGATATTTTTTTCAGTTATTAGAGCGGGGACACCACCCACATGGTCTTTATGCCAATGTGTCAGCCAAATTTGACTTAAAGTGAGTTGATGTGTCTGACAGTATTCTTCAACTAAATGTGCTTCTGTAGGGTCAATGACAACCACATTTTTACTTGAGGTATGTTCAATGAGCCAAATGTAATTTTGTAATTGATTTTTTACATCTATCACATGAATTTTGAAAGACATTTTTCACTTCCTTGCTGTATTCATCACATTTTATTGTAGAGAAAATACAGTGTGAATGATAGTTACTCTATGCAAGATGATAAAAAGCATTAATTTAAGTTAAAGCATTTTTAAATTGTTTTAAGTGTTAGTTTTTTGAACGAATAAAGATAAATTTTGTTGTAATAATATTGTAAATGTAAATAATACTGATTCTTATTTATATTTGTAAATTATTGCTATGTTATTTTCTTATTCACGTATTTATTGTGCTGTTGCTATGGCGCTATGTGCTTCAGGTATACAGGCAGAAATGCTGTCTAATGAAAAAATACAATCTCATGAAAACTTAGAAATTAGGACATTAAACCCTGTTATTTTACAGGCGAAGTCCAATATACAAGTCGGACAAAGTAAGTATACGAAAGAAGATTTAGAAAATATTCCAAATACGCAAAAAAATATCAACGACTTTTTAAAAGTAAATCCGAATGTGCAGTTTAACAATAATGCGCTTGCTGCAGGGAAACTTGGCGATTTGGCAGCATCGGATGTCAGTATTCATGGTGCATTATTTTATGATAATAAATTTTTACTCAATAATGTGAATATCGGTAATGCTTTGAATCCAGCAGATGATAAAGATGGAACAGGGATAGAATCTATTGATGGTGGTTCATTAACAGCAACTGTTAATACAGATTTGTTATGTGGTATTGAGGTATTAGATAGTAGTGTAAGTGCTGAATATGGCGAGTTTACGGGTGGCGTTATTCAGGCAAAAACCTGTATACCCAATACAGCAGTCGGTAAAGTGCATGGCTCGCTTGCTTATGATTATAGCAGTAGTGATTGGACAAAGTACCATTTTGTTGATGCTGAAGAGTTTGATGCTTTTGCCGATAATGATAACGCAAAATATCAAAAAAAATTTGTTAAACAAGGTTTAAGTAGTACGGTCTATGGCAAGCCGACAGAACGCTTAGGTTTGAGTTTGTCTGCATCACGACGTTGGTCGGAAATCGACTTAGTTTCTAGTTATGCTGCTCAAGAACCTGCTAATCAAACACGTCAAATTGATAATTTTTCAGGAAATTTATCTTATGATTTTGATGATAAAAATCAATTAAAGCTTGGTTTGTATTATCAAGAAGAAAGTAATAATAAGCATAATCCAAGTTTAGCCAATAGCTCATTTCAGTCGCAAAGTGAAAATCTGGCATTAGATTTTGAATTAAAGCATGACTTAGAGTATGCCGTATTAACACAAAATCTTGTTTTACAAAGCCAAAACCGCGCACGTGACTCGGCAAGTACATCCATGCTGGCATGGAATACATCACCTGATAAAAATTGGTCGACTCAACTTTCAAGCACCGAAGGGGGTTATGGTGATTTGGAAATGAGTCAAGACAACTGGGAATATAATTTAAAATCAAATTTTAAGGATTTTGAACTTGGTGGATTTATACACCATTTTAAAGCGGGTGTAGGTTATGGGCATTATCAGGCAGATTGGAAGCGTTTAGAGGATGCCTATATGTATTATTTACCTTCAAAGTCAAATGGTGGTTTAGGTACAAATACATGTACTTTAGCAGATGGAAGTCTCGATCCTTATTGTGATTTAAGTTATAGCAATGGTACGGTATCGGGGCAATATTTGGCACGTCGTCGTCATTATGCTGAAGGGGAAATAGAGGTACAGCAAGATCGTTGGTTTAGTTATCTTGAAGATGAAATGCAGTTAGATCAATGGTTGAAGTTACGACTTGGACTAAGACAAGATTATGATAGTTTATCTAAGAAAAATAATGTCGCGCCACGAAGTTTGCTACAAGTTTTACCATTTTCGAATGAGCGTTTGAATTTGAGTGTGGGCTGGAATCGTTATTATTCGAATAATGCTTTTAGCTATGCATTACAAGATGGAAAAAATGCCTTAACGAGTGAAGAACGTCGCAATAGTTTAGAAGATGCTTGGAAAGTCAGCAATGCAAATGCAGCCAGTAGTAATATTCAACGTACACAATTAGATGTCGCTTATAGTGATGAATCTCTTTTTGCGATCAGCTCGGTACTTGGAAATTGGCGTTCACAATTGAAATTTGTAAATCGTGATTATAAAGATCAAATACGAAAAGATAAAATTGCTGATACAGCCAGTGATTATCAATACACCAATAATGGACAAAGCTCAGCGAAAACCTATACATTACAGATTGATAACATTATACCAATCAATGCTTTGCAGGCTAAAAGCAACTTTAGTTTAGCCGTAGATTATAGTCAAATTAAACGTAATTTTAATGACTATGATGATTCTATGTACAATGAACAGCACTATGTTGAATATGATGGAAAAATAATTTCACAACTCGATATGCCTGCTGATAATTTTGCCCGACCTTTAACTGTTCGTGCGGTGTGGAATATGAAGTTTGATCATACACCTTTAACACTCACTCATTTTTTACGTTATCGATCTGCTTATGATGTGATGGAAAAAAGTACCATAGCTAAAAATGATCGCTATGAATACAACGGAGAAATTATACAAAGCCGATATAACCCTGAACGCTTATCTGCTGCGTTTACATGGGACACTCGCGCAACTTATGCAATGAAAATTGGTCGAGATTATGCACTTAATTTAGGTTTGACTGTGAACAACGTCTTCAACCGTCATAATAAATACTATGAACAATCAGCAAGTCGCATTTTGTCAGAAACAGGTCGTCAATTTGTGGCAGATGTGCAGTTTAAATTTTAACTAAGTTAGGTAAATTGAATCAAAAATGAAAGTATTTATCGTATCTGTGATGACAATATGTGTATTAACAGCATGTACGTCTACAGAACTCAAGCAACACAATCAAACTCAAAAAATGCTCAATGCAGAATGTCGAGTAAATCCCGATATTCAGCGTAATACTATTCCTCAGACGCCTAATAACATCAGTTTACCTGCATTTGGGCAAGGAATCATTGGCTGGGAAACGGGTGAGGAAGGGGCTAAGCAGCGTTTAATACAATTCAACAGCAAGATGTGCAAAAGATTCAAGCTCAAGGTGTGACACTCGATATGGTACAAGAGTGGCAAGCCTTTTATGAAAATGAAGTACAGCGAAATTCTTGTAACCCTACTGCACCTTATCGTGCTGCGCTCATGAAAAAAATCGCGATGTTATGGTCTACGACAAGCCAATAGTAAGTTAAAGTTATGTATTTAAGTACTTTTAAATGGTTAAATTCGACGATTTAAAAGTATTTTAAAAGCAAAGATTTATGCTAAATAATTCTTAAAATTTAGGCATTTAAAATAAAATAAAACTGAATGATCTTCATAATAAAACATAATTTGTTATAGTGGCTATACGATTGGGGAAACAATAATGCAATTTAATTTTGAAATTGACACGACATGGTGTTTAGAACAATTATTAAAAGATCAACGAATTACCGAACGCGACAAAGTTTTAGTACAAACCACGCATCGGCAACGAGATCAACTAAAATGGCATCCATTACAATGGATTGCGAGTTTTAATCTATCTGACCAAACTGCACCACAAAAAAGACTGACATTAAGCGTTTTATGTCAGTGGTTGTCTGAAAAAACACAACTACCTTTATATGTGATTGATCCTTTAAAAGCAGATGTGGCAAGTTTAACCAATGTGATGTCACAAGAATTTGCTTTACGTAATCGAATATTGGCTGTTGAGATACAGGATGATCAGGTTTTGATTGGTGTTGATCAGCCATTTATCCAAGATTGGATACAAAATTTAGAAAGTAGTTTAAAGCCTAAAAAAATTCAGCGTGTACTTTTAAATCCTGAACAACTGCAACGTTATTTGGTGGAATATTACCAAGTCAGTCGTGCTGTTATTTCCTCGCAAAAAGCAGGTGCACATCATAAGGAAAATAAAGGTGTTGAAGCCTTATTGCAATTAGGTGATACCCAAAACCCTGATGCAAATGATCAGCATATTGTGAAACTTGTTGATTGGGTTCTACAATTTGCTTTTGAGCAACGCGCAAGCGATATTCATTTAGAACCACGTAAGGACAATGGCAAAATTCGCTTTCGTATTGATGGGGTTTTACATACCATTTACAACATGCCAGCAAACACTTTAACCGCTGTCATTTCTCGTATCAAAATTTTAGGGCGTATGAATGTTGCAGAAAAACGTAAACCACAAGATGGACGTTTAAAAACACGAACACCAAAAGGACAAGAAACAGAACTCCGTTTAGCAACGTTGCCAACAGCCTTTGGTGAAAAGTTGGTGATGCGTATTTTTGACCCTGAAGTTTTGGTGCGTAGCTTTAAACAATTGGGATTTGATGGAAAATTATTACAAGATTGGCAAGCCATTACCCAACATAGTCATGGCATTATTTTGGTAACAGGACCGACAGGTTCAGGAAAAACAACGACTTTATATTCATCACTTAAGCAATTAGCAACAGAACAAGTCAATGTCTGTACCATTGAAGATCCAATTGAAATGTTAGAGCCAAGTTTCAATCAGATGCAAGTTAATCATGGCATTGAGTTAGGTTTTGCCGACGGGATTCGAGCTTTAATGCGTCAAGACCCTGATATTATTATGGTTGGGGAAATTCGAGACTCAGATACAGCCAATATGGCAATTCAAGCTGCATTGACAGGGCATTTGGTGCTTTCAACTTTACATACAAATGATGCGCCTTCAAGTTTAACGCGTTTACATGATTTAGGCGTACAACCATTTTTGACAGCAGCAACAATTTTAGGTGTATTGGCACAGCGTTTGGTTCGTCAGCTTTGCCCACACTGTAAACAAGAAACGTTTATTAATGATCAAGAATGGAAACATTTAACTTTTGGTTATCAAATACAAATGCCTGATTTTGTATTTAAAGCTGTTGGCTGTGAAGAATGTCGTCAAACAGGCTATCAAGGTCGAGTTGGAATTTATGAGTTTATGCCAATTAGCCTAAGCTCAAAGCAGAAAATTTCGGCGCATGCAACTTTGGATGAATTACGTGCTCAAGCAAAACAAGAGGGCATAGACCCACTTCGTATTGCTGGTGCGCATAAAGTCATAGAGGGCGTGACCACTTTGGAAGAAGTATTAAGAGTCGTACCGTTAAATTAAATCTGTTTAAAAATAATTGACCATTTTTTAAATTTATTGAAAATTAAATCGTCATTTGAGAAGAAGCAGAGGTTTAGTGATAAATTTTTGCTTCAATAACAAAAACTTATTTTATCAAAAAAATCATTTCTAAGCTTTTGTTCAATCCTTTTTATGGGAAATAGCTAGAACTACGACACATTTTTAGTATAATTGTGTTTATAAAATAAACTTTTATTTGCAGATGATGAAAAGAATTTTTAAATTAATTGTTGTTAGTAGTTTTATTGCTTTATCTGCATGTGGTGGCGGTTCTTCAGATAACCCTGCACCTCAGATCAAACCTCAAGTGTCTCCACAAAAAAATCAGAGTGTACAATTTTTTATTGCAGCCCATCCTGATGATATTCAATTATTTATGGCAAAAAATGCTCAATTCTATATTCAGCATAAAAATAAAAATGTATTTATTTTGACTACGGCAGGGGATGGTGGACATGAAATCAATCTTTCTCGCTATTCACCTTTTAGTAAAACATTTTGGGCAACACGACTTCTTGCCTATGAAAAATCTATTCATTATTGGAATAATAATCAAAATAATATTCAAGAAAAAACTTTAGAATTTAATCAACATCTTTTGCCACGTCGACAGTTTGGTGAAAATATTGTGATGTATAATTTTTTATTGCCTGATGGCAATATGCAAGGAAATGGTTTTCCTACTACAAATTTTCAAAGTTTAGAAAAATTGTATCATGGCAATATTAAGATGATTTCTAGTGTTGATCAGAAAAACAAATATACCAAACAAGATTTTATAGAAACTTTAGCGCAAATTATTAAATATGAAGCAGGTGAAAAGGAGATTAGTTTTAATATTGCTGAAGATAATCTTTATATTAATCAGAAAGACCATTCTGATCATATTATGACCTCATTGCTTGTGCAAGACGTGAGTCAAAAACTCAATAATTGTATGTTAACCAATAAATATACAGAGTATGTAAATAGAGCAAAGCCGATTAATATGTCATCAAGCGAATATGATCAACACCAAAAAATGTGGAATGTGCTTAATTCCGTTTTAGTTGAATATAAATATGTAAATCCGTATGCACGTGATCCACATTTAGTATGGTTAGGTAAGCAATATATCAGCTCAAATACAGTCGTAAACTGTAAAAATGTGCAAGAAAAATTAGCACAAAATTTACCTTAAAACTTATTTTAAAATTCACCAAGTTGATTTTGTAAAACCATGAAATAATCATCAAAAATCAGGAATTCCTAAGATTCACCTCATCTTACTTTGTTTTAATGACTTTATCGAAAATGAATAGAGTGAGATATTTAACATGAAACTTATGACAAAAGCAGTATTATTTTCTACTTTAGTTGCTGTGACTTCTATTACTGTTGCAAATAATACCATCGTCAATCAAGCAGCGACTCAAACGCAAGTGGTTAATCAAACAGCTTTATATACAGCGACGACAGTCAAGCAAGCATTGACATTAAAACATGATGCTAAGGTTCAACTTCAAGGATATGTTGTAAAAGCGATTGGTGATGAAAAATATCAGTTCCGAGATAAAACGGGAACAATTACCGTTGATATTGATGATGATCTTTGGAAAGGTAAAGCTGTTTCTGCAAGTACTTTGGTGACTTTGAGTGGTGAGGTTGATGTGGATTATAAACCTACAAAACGTGTGGAAATTGAGGTTGATGCTGTTAAATTCTAAATCAGATCAGTGAGATAGTTACACATGATTTTCATGTCTGATTAGACATCATGATAAAACCACATCAATAAGGATGTGGTTTTTTATGAAAATGTGATGTGAAAATTCGTGTTAAATTGATTAAGTTGAAAATAAAACTAGGTAAAGATTCATGCGAATTTTATTGGCTGAAGACGATGCATCACAGGCTGAAAGTATTCAAACATGGTTAGAAATGGATGGCTATACCGTTGATTGGGTAGAGCGTGGTGATCATGCCATTTTGGCAGTAAAACAACATCAATATGATTGTGTTTTACTGGATCGAGGTTTACCTCAAGCAAGTGGTGATCAAATTATTCATGTTATTCAACAACTAAAACAATCTCCTCCCGTCATTTTTATTACAGCAAGAGATACCATACAAGATCGTGTTGAAGGGCTAGATTTGGGTGCAAATGATTATCTGGTTAAACCCTTTAGTTTAGAAGAGTTATCTGCACGTGTAAGAACACAATTAAGACAAAAACATAGCACAGGACAAGACCAGTTAAAATATGCTGATTTAGTTTTAGATTTACAAGGAAAACGGGTATTACAGCATGATGAAAATGTGAATTTGACAGCAAAAGAGTTTCAAATTTTATATAAATTGATGCAAAAACCTGAACATATTGTGACACGTGAGCAGTTAGAAGAGTCCCTATATGCATGGGGTGATGAAATTGAGAGTAATGCGATAGAAGTCTATATTTACCAACTAAGAAAAAAAATAGGAAGTTCACGTATTAAAACCATACGAGGTTTAGGATATCGAATGAATGATGAATAATGGCTTGAATTAAATGAAAAAATCCTCAAAAAAAGTGGTGTCATTACAAAATAAACTGATCAAAACTGCAATGATGAGTTCGATTTTGGCTAGTCTAATTGCACTGATCGCTTTGCTAGGTTTTTCCATTTATCAGGCAATGTCTGTACAAGACGAAATTATGGATGAAATCTCAGACATGTTATTGATTTCGGATATTCGTCATCAGGCAGGGCAACAACTTGATGAACTGAGTGATGAATTTGATATTGAATATCGCTTGGCATTACAACAGCAAACTTTAACTCAGTCTGCAACATTTAAAACGGAATATGCAACTATAAAACCTTTTTGGTTAAGCCATTCAAGTTATGGTTTTGCTTGGTTCAATGGTGAAATTTGGCGTATTTATCAAGCTGAAAAAACGGAAGATCATCTGCATGTTTTAGTGATGCAACCTTTGCAAGCTCGTTTTAAAGATACTGGAAATAGTTTATTGCTCTATGGTGGAATTTTACTGGTTTTATGGTTAATACAAGGCTTAATTTTATATATTCTTCTTCAAAAACAGTTTCGATTATTTAAGTCTTTATCACAAGAGATCTCATTAAAAAATATCAATGACTTAACACCTGTGCATGCAGAAATTCAACAATTTAAAGAATTACAGCCTTTGCTTGAGCAGCTCAATTTTTTATTGGCACGTTTGGATCATTCATTACTTGCAGAACAGCGTTTTACCGCAGATGCATCACATGAGTTAAGGTCGCCCTTGTCAGCAATTCAAATGCGTTTACAAGTACTTAAACGAAAATATCATGATCTTGTTGAGTTACAACCTGATTTGGCAAGTATTCAGCAAGATGTTTATCGAGGGACACAAGTTTTAGAAAACTTATTATTATTGGCACGGCTTGATCCAACACAAGCGACTCAATTACCAAGTAAAAAGGTAAATGTAAGAATGATTGTTGATACTGTTATTGCATCATTCACTGAAAGTTTGCAGCAGAAAAATGTGCAACTTCACGTGCAATATCATGATATTGAGTTGAATGTAAATGAAGAACTCTTTTTTATTTGTTTTAGAAATCTTCTTGATAATGCCATTCGTTACGCACCTTTTGGCGGGACAATTGAGTTGGAGATGCAAGAAAATCAAAATAATGTGGAATGGCGAATTGAAAATCAGGGCAGTGGATTGACACAAGATTTGGTTGAGCGTTTAGGTGAGCGCTTTTATCGTATTTTAGGGAATAAAACACAAGGCTCTGGTTTAGGTTTATCTATTTGTAAGAAAATTATGGCATTACATCAAGGGCAAATCCTCTTGTCTATTTCAAAATTAGGTGGTTTAAAAGTCCAACTGATTTTTATGAAGTGAGTAGAAAAGAGATGACTTTAGAGGAAATATTGGCGACGAGTACAGAAAGTGAATTATTGTCATGTCGTGTGATTGATCATGTGATTATTTTATCTATTTATCATGATGAGCTAGAGCGAGTTATTGAGTTTAAATTACCTTATATTTCATTTTATTCAACATTTTCAGAACATTCGACCCCTGCGGTTTGTTTTATGAAAATAGAAAAGATCAGTGCTGTCTTAAATATTGAACATGGTGTTTATGTGGCTGCTCATTCATTTCCAGATTTTATGTATGAGATTAAACAAGGCTTGCATATTGCTTATGGTTTAAGAAGCAGCCAGTTTCAGTATATGTTACGTTTTATTGGTGTTTTTAAACTTAATATTCCTTTAAGAGGTTTAGAGGATTGTCATTATTCTTTGAGTTAAAAAAGCAGTATGCGCTGATTCATACTGCTTGCTCCCACAATTCTTGTTTTAATTCATTATTTTTTTTGATTATTTGGTTAAAATAAGACGATTATTACGTGTTAAGCGTAGGCGATATTCTTCACCTGCATGCATAATGCGAATTTCACGTCCTAATGCAAATAGGTTGTTTGAGTGCAGCATTGGTAAAGCATGAGTTGATTCGTTGCGTGTGAATAGGCTAAAAGGTGCGTTCATTGTTATTACTCCGTGTGGGGCGTCATTTAGTGTTTTAAATGATAATCATTATCGAATAAGACTGTCAACGATAATTTTTATCATTTTCAAAAAAAATCAATTTACTTACATTTCGTAAAACATGTGACGGGATAAATATGTCTAAACCAGTTGTAAATGTCGCGATTGCACTATTGTTTCATCAAGCTAAGGTTTTAGTCGGGTGGCGTACTGCAAAGCAGCATCAAGGAAATAAGTATGAATTTCCTGGAGGGAAGGTTGAGCAAGGTGAAACAGCAGAACAGGCATGTCGTAGAGAAGTGTTTGAAGAGGTTGGCGTTGACTTAGAGCAATGGCATAGCTTTGATATTATTCAGCATGAATATGATGATATTGTGGTGAATTTACACCTATTTTATGCGAGTGTGACTACAGCTCAGTTGCAAGATATACAGCAACCTTGGGTATGGTATCGTCGAGATCAATTAAGAAATTTAAATTTTCCTAAAGCAAACCAAGCGATTATTGAGCGTTTGTATTGGTCGCCTTATATTAAGATTAGTGAAAATTTGAATGAAATACAGCACATTGCACCAGAAACTTTACTGTATTGGCGTATTGATGAATTACAAACGAGTCAATTACAGCAATTGACACAGTTAACTCCTGCACAGTTGGCAAAGTTAATAATTAATATTGAGATTTGGGAAGGGCTTCCGAGTGAAATTAAAAAACAAATATTCACATTACATTTCAAGCAATATCAGGTGATGCAGTTAAACACTCAAAAATTACCTCATGGCGTGCGTTGTCTTGCAGCCTGTCATGATTTGGCTGCTTTAGAAAAAGCACAGCAGGTTGGTTGTGAGGCAGTTTTTCTGAGTCCTGTTTTAGCAACAGAAAGTCATCCTGACACAGCAACACTAGGTTGGACACAATTTTCTGATTGGGCAGCACACTCTACAATTCCTGTATTTGCTTTAGGTGGGCTTAAACCCAATGATCTGACATTTGCACAGCAGCATCATGCTTATGGTGTTGCTGGTATACGCGCGTTTTAGGATGGTGTGATAGATGCAAAGGGCGTATTAAAGCCCTTTGAGTTGTGCTTGAGCTTCAGCAATGGTTTTGCTGTCTCTTTGTTGTTGTGCGGCTTGTAAGATGGTATTCCACAACTGTTTTCGCATGGCATTGCTTTGTGCAAAACTTAGCCCACGACGTGCTAAAGCGTCAGCATTACGTGCTTGCTTTTTATGATTTGCAATCATTGCTAACCATAAATAAGTTTCCGCAGATTGTGGTGCTAAGCGTTGCGCTTGTAAGGCATACTTTTCAGCCTCATCCCATTTTGTTTGTCGAAATGCGGTTTGGGTTTTTTGTATGAGTTGGTTAAATGCAGGAATGTTACGTCCATCATCAAATTTTTGTACGTTGGCTTTTTGCTCAGGTACAATGACTTGCATCGGTTCACGTTTGATTTCAGGGCGTTCATAAGGAATAATTTTTACGCCATCAGGTGTTTCGACATGCGGTTTTTGTGTTACTGGTGGCTCAGGCTTTTTGCCTGAACCTGATTGTATTGGGGTAGATTGGCAAGCAGCTAGCCCCAAAACAAGTGCTAAAATACCTAGAAATTTTATTTGCATAAAAAAGTACTCTTAATTTTGATAACTACCACTCGAAATAACACGTCCTTGATTGTTTAAATCTTGTTCCATGCTATTTTCACTTTCACGAATATAATTTTCCATATTATCGCTGTTGTTGTCATTTGATGAGTTGCTTTGTGTGTCAGGAATATAAGTTGGTTCAACTTCATAATGTGGCATCCCACAAGCTGTTGCTTGACGTGGCACCGAATTGCGTAACAGCGGAATGTATAAGCTATTGTCACAACCTTGAGCAGATAATAAACCTCGTTCACCATCAATCCACTGCCATTGTACATTGTCAGTTTGACGTAAATTGACAGGTTTTTGGCGTAATTGTTTCATGACACTCGTCCAAACAGGTAGCGCACCTGATGAGCCTGTTAAGCCTGTAATTTTGTTATCGTCCAAACCTAACCAAACGACAGCAAGATGGTTGCCTGAATAACCTGCAAACCATGAGTCACGTGTGTCATTGGTTGTGCCTGATTTTCCTGCAAGTTTTAGTTCAGGAGAAAGACTGGCATAAGCAGATTTTCCTGTACCTGAAGCCATGACTTGTTGTAAGCCATAATTTAAAATATAAGCAGCAGATGGGTCGATGGTTGGTTGTACATTTAAACTAAAACGTTCTAAGACACGACCATTGGCATCGACTACTGTACGAATGGCTTTGACAGGATATTTGAAGCCACCTGTTGCAAAGTTACCATAGATACTCATCACTTCCATCGGTGACATATCAACAGCACCTAAGAAAATAGAAGGATAATTAGGGATCGGAGATTCAACGCCAAATTTGCTCAGTTGGTTTTTAAAAGTAGATAAACCAAACTCTTGCCCCAAACGAACCGCAGATAAATTATAAGAATTTGCTAATGCTTGTACCATAGGCACATAACCATGACCACCGCCACTATAGTTTTTAGGCGTCCATGATTTATTACCTTCAATTGGAATGCTAATCGGGCTGTCTTCAATTTGGCTTGCCCAAGTATAACGTCCAGATTCCAATGCACTTAAATAAATAATCGGTTTGAGTAATGAACCCACCTGACGTTTTGCATCAATAGTACGGTTAAAGCCAGTAAAGTCTTGTGTTGAACCCACTGCTGCAATTAATTCGCCATTTTCAGGTTGTGTGACTAAGACAGCCCCCTGTAAATCTTTTAAACGAGATGGATTTGCTCGTGCTAAGCGTCCAACTGTTTCACGGAAACTATTTTGTACTTTGGTTTGTGAGATTGGATCAAGTGTTGTGAAAATACGTAAGCCTTGATTGGTTAAATCAGATTCTTGATATTCCTTTTTCAATTGTCGACGTACAATATCTAGAAAATCAGGGAACTTTGCTGGACCTGTGGTTGGTTTTTTAACGACATTTAATGGGCGAGCTGTTTCACGTTCATATTCTTCTTGTGTTAAATATCCCATCACGAGCATATTATTTAAAACAATATCACGACGTTTTTTAGCGCCTTCAGGATTTTTCCAAGGGTTATATAGCGTTGGTCCTTGTACTAAACCGACTAAATATGCTTGTTGAGCAATATTAAGCTCACGTAATGGCAAACCAAAATAAAACTGAGATGCTAGACCATAACCATTGATTGAATAGTTACCATTTTGCCCTAAATTTACTTCGTTTAAATAAGCTTCTAAAATTTCATCTTTATCATAATGTAATTCTAAAAGTAGTGACATGAAAGCTTCATTCACTTTACGTTTAAGCGTTTTTTCAGGTGAAAGATAAAAATTCTTAATGAGCTGTTGAGTGAGGGTAGAACCACCTTGACGTTTACCACCCGTGACATTACTGACAACTGCACGTGCTGTGCCACGGAATGAAATCCCATGATGATGATAAAAGTTACGATCTTCAGTTGCAACTAAGGCTTCAATTAAGGTTTTAGGGACTTTATCGAGCTTAATCAGTACACGATCTTCATTATGCTGAGGGAAAATTCCGCCAATCAACATAGGTTCTAAACGTGCAATCCCTGTGCTTGATGGTTTAGTCGCTTTAATATCGGCAACGATATTATCTGTAAATGAAACTTGTAAAACTTGTTCAGGATCAACACTATCACCGAAGTCAAAACCACGTGTATGTACATAATAATGATTATCTTGTACAACATAACTTCCTGATTTTGCATAACTATCTTTTTTACTATAGCCTAATAATTTTAGTTCTTGTTCAAAATCACTGGCTGCAACAGGTGCATTTGCATATAATTCTAAAGGACGTGCAAAAACCTTAGCTGGAATATCCCAACGGTTACCTTCAAACTTATCTCGAATAATGGTGTCTAATCGAACCAAGTAAATACTAAAAGCTAAAAAAGCAGCAATAATGAGCACACAGAAAATCAGTGCGATTAAGCCTAGTCCACGTTCTGACTTCATAAAAATATGCAAAAAACCTGAGAAATTTGGCTAATCATGCGAAGCTTTTGAGGAATTTGCAATAATTAAACTGTGAAATTAAACAATTTATCGGTCAAAGTAGACGAAAAAAAATAAATGAGTGAAATAAATCAATTTTATAAGATTAAAAGTAAATTTAAATTGAGGATTTTAATATTGTCTATTTATATGAATTTTCAAAATTTTTAAGTTAAATAAAGCCAAATAATTGATCCCAATTTTTTATGTACGATGATTGTATGTACTGATTTAGGATTGTTTTTTTATATATTTTTTCTCAGCTTTGATGTTTAAGTTTGTTGTAGTCAGGTTTAAAAATAAAGATATTTCAATGTGATATTTATAAGCTATAAATTAAGTGATGTATTGCAATAGTTGCAATAAAAGTTTAAGCAATGCTGTTTAATATGTATAATTCATTGTGTAGTTTAAAATTACAATACAACTTTGTATGTGCTTGAAGGCAAAATAAATTGCGTTATTTTAAAGCAGAGTTTTGCAGCATATTTTGAATTGTTGTTAAAAGGAAATTGATGAATCCGACGCTTATTTCACCCAAAACATTTAGAAATATTGGTCTCATAGGACGACCTGATAAATCTTCTGTGGTTGATACTCTTTGCTTGATCCACGATCATTTACTGGGTTTAGGTTTGCATCCAGTTTTTGATTCAGAAACAGCCGAGTTGGTTCCTTATACAAACACACAAACAGTCAGTCGCCATTTACTGGGTGAAGTGGTGGATTTGGTGATTGTTGTTGGCGGCGATGGTTCTTTATTACATGCAGCACGTTCATTGGTGAAATACAATACGCCAGTTTTGGGTGTAAATAGAGGACGCTTAGGTTTTTTGACCGATATTAAACCTACAGAAGTCATTTTTAAATTAGATCAAGTCTTAAAAGGTGAGCTGCAAATTGATCGTCGTTTCTTGTTGGAAATGGAAGTTCGCAGCCAAAATCAAATCATTTATGAAGCCATTGCATTGAATGATATTGTCTTACATTCAGGCAAATCTGTACATATGATCGACTTTGAGCTTAAAATTGATGGTCAATATGTGTATCGTCAGCATAGTGATGGTTTGATTGTATCTACACCAACAGGTTCAACTGCATACGCATTATCGGGTGGAGGACCTATTTTACATCCGAGTATGGATGCAATCGCTTTGGTTCCAATGCACCCACATACTTTATCTTCACGCCCAATTGTGGTCGGTGGGCAAAGTGAAATTAAAATTGAAATTCGTGAAAATCGAGTATTGCCGATGGTCAGTGCTGATGGTCAACACAGTGTTTCATTAAATGTGGGGGATAGCGTACATATTCGTAAGCATCCTTTTAAATTAACTTTAATACATCCACCGGGTTACGACTTTTATATGGCATGTCGTACGAAACTTGGTTGGAATCAAGATTTTGATTCGTTTCAACAGCAGGATTAATCATGAATATTGAACAAATGCTTTCTGTATTAGATGCAGATGTAGTGGCGCGTTTAAGAACAGCCGTTGAAATTGGCAAATGGGCAAATGGCGTGGCATTGACACAGGAGCAGCGCCAAATTTGTATGCAAGCAGTTATTGCATGGGAGCATCAAAATTTAGCTGAAACTGAGCGTTCAGGTTATATTGATAAAGGTCATAAAGATGAAGGTGACGAATGTGATTCGCATGTTCCTGAACCTGAATTTAAACCAATTCGTTTTGTATAAGCTGTATGAAGGCAAGTGATTTACTTGCCTTTTTTGATTTTAGACTTTTGTTTCAAGTATTTTAGTTTTTCTCGCCTTATATCCAATCGGTGTAGGTCATTCACATCACTTTAGCGACATCAAATAATAAATTTATAAATATAGAGGCTGCGTCAATATTTTTAATTGAAGATAAATTTTTCAGTTTAATAGGATAAAACTTCAACTGCTAAAGTCTAGGCATTTCTGTATAATGCGTTAACTTAACCTCTAAGGAATCTCTCATGCACTTGGCGGCATTGCATACACCGAGCCAGATTCAACTTAATAAAGATGGAAATTTAAAACATTTCATCACCATCGAAGGGCTTTCTAAAGAAACCCTCACCAAAATTCTTGATACAGCCCATTCTTTTATCAATGATCAAAATCAACTCGTGACGAACAACCTACTTGAAGGTCGTACCGTGATGAACTTGTTCTTTGAAAATTCAACTCGAACACGTACTACATTTGAAGCTGCTGCAAAGCGTTTATCTGCCAATGTTTTAAATATTGATATCGCACGTTCTAGTACATCTAAAGGCGAAACACTGCGTGATACCTTGTGGAACCTTGAAGCGATGGCGGCTGATATTTTTGTGGTGCGTCATTCTTCTTCAGGTGCTGCTCATTTTATTGCAGAAACTGTATGTCCGCATGTTGCAATCATTAATGCAGGTGATGGTCGCCATGCTCATCCAACACAAGCGATGTTGGATATGTTGACGATTCGCCGTGAAACCAAGAAAAAGTTTGAAGATATTTCCATTGCAATTATTGGTGATATTAAACATTCACGTGTTGCACGTTCAGATATCGCAGCTTTGCAAACTTTGGGTTGTCAAGATATTCGTGTGGTTGCACCGAATACTTTGTTGCCGCATGGTTTTGAACATTATGGTGAAGGTGTTCGTTTATTTAATAAAATGGACGAAGCAATTCAAGATTGTGATGTGATTATTACTTTACGTATTCAAAATGAGCGTATTGATTCTCCTGCACTTTCTTCGCAAGCTGAATTTTACAAAATGTATGGTTTAAACCAAGACCGTTTGGCTTTGGCAAAACCAGATTGTATCGTCATGCATCCTGGTCCAATGAACCGTGGTGTGGAAATTGATTCAAGTATTGCAGATGGTGACCAATCTGTGATTTTACATCAAGTGACCAATGGTATTGCGGTACGTATGGCAGTACTTGCCTTGTCTATGCAAGGTCAGTTACAAGAAAAAGGTTTGTTAGAAGCGATTGCGGTTTAAGGCAGGTATTAAAGTCATGAGTATTGTAAAAATTGAAAATGTACGTGTCCTTGATCCCATTCAGAAAACTGATACAGTAAAAACAGTATTTGTTGCTCAAGGTAAACTTGTTGAAGCAACAGATCATGTTGATGAAACCATTGATGGTCAAGGTAAATGGTTAATGCCAACGATGGTGGATTTGTGTGCACGTTTACGTGAGCCAGGTCAACAACAACATGGAACGCTAAAGTCTGAAGGTCGTGCTGCACGTGAAAATGGTATTTTGCATGTATTTACACCACCTGACTCTCAACCAATTGTGCAAGATAATGGTGCTCTAGTCCAAGGGCTAGTAGAAAAAGCCAAACTCGATGGTGGTATTTATTTACAAGTCATTGGTGCGCAAACTCAAGGTTTAAATGGCAAACAACCTGCAAATATGGCAGGGCTTAAAAAGGGTGGTTGTACTTCAGTGTCCAATGCCTATGCGACTTTTGAAGACGATGATGTGGTCATTCGTACTTTGGAATATGCTGCTGGCTTAGGAATGACGGTTGTGTTCTATCCAGAAGAACATCAAATTGCCAAAGATGGCTGTGTGCATGAAGGTTTCACTGCATCACGTCAGGGCTTACCAATGATTCCAGCTTTGGCTGAGACGATTGCCATTGCTAAATATTTACTCATGATTGAAGCGACTGGGGTAAAAGCACACTTTGGTTTATTGTCATGTGGTGCTTCTATTGAACTAATCAAAGCAGCAAAAGCGAAAGGCTTGCCAATTACGGCTGATGTTGCAATGCATCAACTGCATTTAACCGATCAATTGATTGATGGTTTTAATGCTTTGGCGCATGTTCGTCCACCGCTACGTGCTGAACAAGATAAAGAGTTATTACGCCAAGGCTTAAAAGATGGTGTGATTGATGCGATTTGTACACATCATGAGCCACTCAGTGCTTCTGCAAAACTTGCACCATTTGCAGAAACTTTGCCGGGCATTACAGCATTTGATACTTATGTTTCTTTTGGTGTTCAGTTGGTAAAAGAAGGTTTATTTGAACCTTTACAATGGGTTGAAAAAGTAACTTTAGCACCTGCACAAGTTGCCAATATGACAGAGCGTTGGGCAAAAGAGTCTGGTTGGGTATTGGTTGATCCAAATTTAGAATGGACTGTAGATAAAAATAACGTTCTTTCTCATGGTAAAAACACGCCTTTAATCGGTCAGAAAGTGACAGGTAAAGTGCTTAAAACATTTGCAATTTAACTAAGATTTTAATGAATTAAAGAGTCTGTTCACAGGCTCTTTTTTTCTTTTGGATATGCACTTCATATTGTATATATAAATGTTGTGTTGTTTTTAGGATGATCTTTATCTGAAATTCGATTGATTCAAAACAATCTACTTTTCAATATAAAAATAATACTCATATTTGTAGTTTTATAAAAAATAGTAAAAGTATAAATCTGATTTTCTTCATTTAAATTTGATATAAGCAAAGCACATTTTCTTATTTTGATTTATAAGTGCACTGATTTAATCTGCAATTTAAATCAAGATGAAAGACGAACATGAGTACGCGAAATCGCAAAACTTTCTTAATCACGATCATTGTTATAGCAGCTTTAGCTACTTTTCTTGTTTATCAAAATCGCTCTGTACAGCCACAAAAAGCCAATTTACAGACGAATCAAGCAGATGTCGTGATCGCTTATCAAACAGGTGTTGACCCAAGTAAGGTCGCACAGGTAAATGGTGACTACGAAAAAGACAGCCAGCACAATATCAATTGGAAAAAGTTTGACTCAGGTTCGGATGTTGTCAATGCATTAGCCTCTGGTGATGTTGTTATTGGAAATATTGGTTCTAGCCCTTTTGCCGCAGCAGCAAGCCGTAACTTACCAATCGAAGCATTTTTGATTACTGCGAAGTTGGGCGGTTCAGAAGCGTTGGTGGTGCGTAATGCCGCTAAGATTAATCAAGCATCAGATTTGATTGGCAAAACCATTGCTGTTCCTTTTGTATCTACAACACATTACAGCTTACTTTCAGCTTTGAAACATTGGAATATTACAGAAAATCAACTCAAGATAGTGAATTTGCGACCACCAGAAATTACCGCAGCTTGGGAACGTGGCGATATTGATGCGGCTTATGTTTGGGAACCTGCATTAAGTAAAGCCAAAGCAACAGGACATGTTTTAGTTGACTCTAAACAAGTCGGTGAATGGGGCGCGCCTACATATGACTTGTGGGTCGTTCGTAAAGATTTCGCTGAGAAAAATCCTGAGTTTTTAAAATCTTTTGTTCAAACAACCTTAAAACAAATCGACGCTTACAATGCTGATCCTAAAACCTTTGTTGAAAATCAAAATAATATTGAAAAAATTGCGCAATTAACAGGTTCAGACCAGAAAGACATTCCTTTGTTACTTGCAGGAAATGACTATTTAAATGCGCAACAACAAACTCTAGTTTTATCTGGAGAGTTTGCAAAGAATATTTTTGATACATCAACTTTTTTAAAGACACAAGGCAAGGTTGATCAAGTGAAAGCGGACTATAAAGAAAATGTCAATGCTCACTTTATTCAACCTTAATGGGAGAGGAAAATGGGGCAGTTGATTTTAAGTGATATAGGACTGACATTTCCGCAACAGTCACATGCTGTGTTGGAAAATATTCAGTTAGAGATTGCTGAAGGCAGTTTGACTGTTATTTTGGGTGAATCAGGCTGTGGTAAAACAACATTGCTCAATATTTTGGCGGGCTTTCAACAACCGTCAACTGGGCAAGTCATTTTAAATGGCAAAGTTGTTACACAACCTGATGCAGAACGTGCGGTTGTATTTCAAGAACATGCTTTATTGCCATGGTTAAATGTCGCTGAAAATGTCGGCTTTGCACTTAAGTTAAAAGGTTTAAAACCACAGCAGATTAGTGAACAAGTTGAACATATTTTACAAACAGTTGGTTTGGCACATGTTGCTCATGCCAATATCTGGCAGTTGTCGGGTGGGATGAAGCAGCGCGTTGGTATTGCGCGCGCTTTAGTCAGTCATGCACCGTATATTTTGTTAGATGAACCTTTTGCTGCATTGGATGCGTTTACACGTGAAAATATGCAGCAATTGGTTTTAGATCTTTGGAAAGATCAGCAAAAAAGTTTTTTCTTAATTACGCATGATATTGAAGAAGCACTTTTATTGAGTCAAAAATTGGTACTCATGACAGCACGACCTGGTCGTATTCAAGAAACACTCACTTTAAATTTTGCCGAACGTTATCGTCAAGGTGAGGATATTCGTTTTATCAAATCAGATCCTGATTTTATTGCTTTACGTGAACAACTCTTCAATCGTTTAAAACAGCAAAATCAAGCGTTGGAGCAAGTTATATGAATACGCAAAGCAAATCAGAAAATTTAAATGTTCTTGCAGAACATCAAGATTTAAGCCAGAACGCAAAAACAACTGAGTCAACTTATCGTGGTGGATTTAAAAATATTTTTCTACAGCATAAAAATATTTTTATTAGCACCTTGAGTGTATTGAGTCTTTTATTGTTGTGGTATGTGATCACAGCACTACAACTCGTTCCAGCACTATTTTTACCGAGTCCTTATGCAGTTTGGCAAAAATTTTTGACGGTTTCTCAACAAGGATTTATGCAAGCGACACTTTGGCAACATTTAGCTGCAAGTATTACTCGAGTATTATTGGCACTCATTGCAGCAATTGTGGTGGGTGTGCCGCTTGGTTTATGGATGGGCATGAATAAATGGGTACGTGCTGTATTAGACCCATTGGTTGAACTATTAAGACCCATTCCACCCTTGGCTTATTTGCCGCTATTGGTGATTTGGTTTGGTATTGGAGAAGGAACAAAAGTTCTTTTGATTTTTTTCTCAATTCTTGCTCCAGTCATTATTAGCAGTGCACATGGTGTACTTAGCCATCAAATCAACCGTGAACGAGCAGCTCAGTCACTTGGTGCAACAAATTTGCAAGTTTTAAAATATGTCATTTTACCAACAGCATTACCACATATTTTGACAGGTATTCGTATTGGGTTAGGTGTAGGTTGGTCAACTTTAGTGGCATCTGAGCTTGTTGCCGCTGACCGTGGTATTGGCTTTATGGTGCAATCCGCAGCGCAGTTCCTGATCACAGATACAGTGGTACTTGGCATTATCGTGATTGCTGTAGTGGCTGTGAGCTTTGAACTCTTTTTACGTTGGTTGCAAAAAGAAATTTCACCTTGGTATGGGCAACAGATTTAGTTGGTAATGATCAGCTAATAAATTGAAAGTATAGATTTTATTTAATTAATGATTTAAAAGAGAATGACCGTGAGCTTTGAAATTCAATCCATTCAACCGAATATTGGCGCAATTATTTCAGGTGTGGATTTAAACCAGTTATCTGAGGAACAAGTAGGCTTGATCCATCAAGCATTGCTCAAACATCAGGTAATCTTTTTTAGAAATCAAAAGCTTGAACCTCAGGCTCAAGCAGAGTTAGCACGTAGTTTTGGCGATTTACATATTCATCCGATTTATCCGACAGTTGAAGGTGTCAAAGAAATTATTGTGTTGGATAGTCATCGTCAAGATTTGCGCGATAATGAACTTTGGCATACAGATGTGACTTTTAGCCAAACACCACCGTTAGGCTGTGTATTGCAAGCGATTAAAATTCCTGAAGTGGGTGGAGATACATTGTGGGCAAGTGGTGTATCTGCATTTCGTTTATTAGATGAAAAATTAAAAGAAAAACTCAGAAATTTGACAGCAGAACATGATATTCGCAAGTCTTTCCCATTAGAACGTTTTGCTTCAACACCAGAAGAAAAAGAAAAACTAGAAGCAACATTTCGTAAAAATCCACCTGTGACACATCCTGTTATTCGTACACATCCTGAAACTGGTGAAGAATCATTATTTGTGAGTGAAGGATTTACGACAAAAATTCATGAGCTAGATGAAGCGGAAAGTCATGAGTTATTGGAATTTTTATTTAAATATACCACTCAAGCAGATTTTCATGTGAGATGGCAGTGGAAAGAGGGTGATGTCGCAATTTGGGATAATCGCTGTACACAGCATAAAGCATTGTTTGATTATGGCGATGCGCATCGTATTATGCGTCGTGCAACGGTTTTGGGTGATGTGCCTTATTATCAACAAGCAGCTTCTTAAACGTTATTTTTCAAATAAAAAACCTGATCAAGTGATCAGGTTTTTCTTAAGGCGGCTTCAAAAGCCAAGTCAATTATAATAGGCTGATAGAATTAATCTGCACGACGCCAAATTGTACCTTGACGAGTATCTTCAAGTACCACACCTTGATCTAATAATGACTGACGAATGCCATCTGCTTTGGCAAAGTCTTTGGCTTTTTTCGCATCGACACGTTGTTGAATAAAATCAGCAATTTGCTCTTCAGATAAAGCCAATGTTTCCTGACCAATGTCTGATTCTAAAAAATTTTTGATTTTTCTAGGATTTTTTGAACAGATATTTAAGATCTTAGTAATATTTTGGAATACTGATGAAAATGCTTTAAATTCCATGAGTATTTCTTTATTGTTTGATAGTGATTGATCGTGAGTAATTTTATTTCTGAGTAGTTTGATAATCTTACTAAGCTCGAATAAAGTTGCTAAAGCTTTAGGCGTATTAAAATCATCACTCATCGACTCTTTAAAATTTAACAATATAGTTTTAGGTTTGTCTGAATAAACCTGTCTATACTCCCTTGATCTACTATTAATTGAAATAAAGTCCCACCAAAATTGATTTTGAATCTCAAGAATAGATTTTTGAGTGTTATATAAACGCGTTAAAGCATTTTTAGCCTCTTTTAAAGCAAAATCTGAGAAATTCACAGGGCTACGATAGTGTGAAGACATAATGAAATAGCGAATGACTTCAGGATGGAATTTTTCCATTACGTCACGAATGGTAAAGAAATTGCCCAAAGACTTCGACATTTTCTCGCCATCGACATTGATGAAACCCACATGCATCCAATAATTGACATATTGTTCGCCTGTTGAAGCTTCAGATTGTGCGATTTCATTTTCATGATGTGGGAAAGTTAAGTCTGAACCACCACCGTGAATATCGAAATGATTGCCTAAGCAGCACGTTGACATTGCCGAGCATTCAATATGCCAACCCGGACGACCATTGCCCCAAGGTGAAGCCCAAGACGGTTCATTTTCTTTGGCATGTTTCCAAAGGACAAAGTCAAATGGATGTTTTTTCTCTACTTCAACATCGACACGTTCAGAAGCGCCTGCCTGCATATCTTCAAGCTTACGACCTGAAAGACGACCGTATTTGGCAAATTTTTCAACTTCAAAATAGACATCCCCATTACTTGATGGATAGGCTGTACCTTTATTAACAAGGTTGCCGATCATATCTTGCATTTGGTCGATGTAGTCTGTTGCACGAGGTGCTTCATCAGGCTCAGCACAGCCCAAGCGTGCTGCATCATCATTCATTGCGGTAATAAAACGATCGGTCAAAGCCGTAATACTTTCGCCATTTTCATTGGCACGGGCAATGATTTTGTCGTCAATGTCGGTAATGTTACGTACATATTTAACTTGCCAACCTTGACTACGCAAAAAACGGATAATGTAGTCAAATGCAACCATGACACGCGCATGCCCAATATGACAGTAATCATAAACCGTCATACCACAGACATACATGTCGATCTGTCCTTCTTTACGGGGTACAAATTCAACTTTTTTACGTTGCTCAGAATTGTAAAGAACAAAAGGTTGCATAGGTCTTCTAAATGCTTCATTAAAATGGTGCTTCATCTTAACCTATGCGTTTTTTTTCATAAAGTTAAAATGAAAATAAAGATAGGGTTTTGATTGCATTTTTTGTTGAATGATTTTAAATAATGCTTGTTTTGAAAAATAACAAATTTCTATAAAAGAATGTTTTAAATGCTTGGGGAAATAAAATGAATAAAAATAGTGGTTTTGCTAAAGGTACATTGGTACATACAAATAAAGGTTTAGTGCCAATTCAGAATATAAAAGTTGGGGATATGGTTTTATCCTTGTCAGAAAGGGGCGAAGGAGAGACAGCTTATAAGCGTGTAGTGAATACTTTTAAATCTGCTGAGAAAAAAGAGTTAATGGGAGGTCTGTTTGGTATTTTCTGTACGGATGACCATCCATTTTGGGAAATTGGCAGAGGCTGGGTTCCATTGAAAGATATGTATTTGGATGGAAAAGGTGTTTTTTCTTTTTATAATTTAAATAGAAATGAATCACCACTGGATAATAATATTAGGGGAGCATTACAGGTTTTTGAAGTAGATGAAGGTACACATGATGTATTTAACTTAGGTGGTTTTTATCTAGCACGTTCGGGTACAGAAGGTGTTGCAGTAGCTTATTTCAGTAATAATAAATATGACTATCGAGCAAAAGATGGTGGATATTTACTTATCGATTTTAGAAAATATCCTGCTCAGTATATTTTAACAGATGATAATGACAGTCTTTTGGGCTATTGGAAAAATCAATGTTACTTTAGCTTTGATCTGGATCAACTAGAGCAAGAAAAGGATCAGTACGTTGTCCTAAGGAAAGGACGAGATGATATCGAAATTGCAGAGTATTCTAGAATATTACAAGATTTTGATTTAGATTTACATGATCGTAATTATGTATTATGTGGAAATCCAATTAATGTTGAACTATTGCAGGACATAGAAAAACGATTTGAAGGTGCTTTTTCAGATTATGTTTATAATATTGAAGTTGAAGATTATCACACGTATTTTGTAGGAAAATATGGTTATTGGGTACACCAATAACCTAAATAGAATGAATTTTAAAAATAGTTAAATCGGTCACTCTACATAAATTATGCACATTCATTGCTAAGAAAATGAAAATTATACATTTAGAAAATACCTTCGCTGCATAGCTATGATAAAATTGCCAAAATTATTTTTTGCTTGCAGCGAGTGATCCTCTCTGCAAAGATCAGGTAAATCGACTTTGAATCCTACAAACATGCCGAATCAGATTGATTTTCAAAAAGTTGCACTCGAAACCCTCAGCATCGAAGAGCATGCTTTAGAAGTCCTAGCATCTCAAATTGATGAACGCTTTAGCCAAGCCTGTGAAATTATTTTACAGTGTAAAGGACGTTTAGTGATCACGGGAATGGGTAAGTCAGGTCATATTGGACGTAAAATGGCAGCGACTTTTGCGTCGACAGGAACACCATCCTTCTTTATGCATCCTGGTGAAGCAGGGCATGGCGACTTAGGTATGTTGGTTAAAGGGGATGTGCTGATCGCGATTTCTTACTCAGGAAAAAGCGATGAAATCATGATGTTGATGCCATTGATCAAACATGTGGGTGTGCCTTTAATTACCATTAGCGGTCATGACAAAGGACCAATGCCACAAAATGCAGATGTTGCTTTGACTTTGGGTGATATTCAAGAGGCATGTCCACTAGGGCTTGCACCGACTTCAAGTACCACAGCAACTTTAGTTTTAGGTGATGCACTTGCAGTTGCGCTATTAGAAGCACGTGGTTTTACTTCGGACGATTTTGCACGTTCACATCCAGCAGGGGCGTTGGGCAAACGTTTGTTATTGCATGTCAAACATTTAATGCATACCGGTGAAGAACTACCAAAAGTATCACCTGATACACCAATGAATAAAGTATTGTATGAAATTTCCAATAAACGTTTAGGCTTAACCACCATCGTCGATGAAAATGATACTTTGCTCGGGATTTTTACCGATGGTGATTTACGTCGTTTAATTGATAAACAACAAGGTTTTGATGTGAACTTGGCGGTGTCTGAAGTGATGATTCAACATCCATCTACCATTTCGCAAGAAGCACGTGCAGTTGAAGCTTTAGAAAAGATGAACGAAAAGAAAATTAACCAATTTATTGTGGTTGATGATGCCAATAAAGTCATTGGTGTAATCAGTATGCATGACCTAATCCAAGCAGGAGTAAACTAAACCATGGCTTCTTATGTTTTATTAGAGCAAGCACGTCATATTGAAGCTTTGGTTTTAGATGTAGATGGTATTTTAAGTGATGGTTTTGTGACTTTGACTAATACAGGTGACGAAATTAAATCTTTTGATATCCGTGATGGTTTGGGCATGAAATTGGTGCAGCAAGCAGGGATCAAAGTCATCATTATTACGGGTCGAAAAAGTAATATTGTTGAAAAACGTATGTCTGACTTGGGCGTAGATTTGGTTTTTCAAGGTCGTGAAGACAAAGGTGTTGCTTTACGTGAAGCCTGTGCGCAGTTCGGACTTGATCCTGAAGATTGTTTATATATGGGTGATGATTGGCCTGATCTTTCTGCATTTGCAATCGCAGGTATGAAAGTGACTGTACCAAATGGTCATGTTGAAGTTCGTCGTCGCGCAGACTTGGTCACACAGGCAATGGGTGGGCGCGGTGCGGTACGTGAGGTTTGTGATATGTTACTGATGTCTAAAGGTGTTTACCAAGCACTACTTGAAAAATATACAACAATCCCACATTAATAGAGAAGTCCTGCATTTAAATTCAATATGTTGATTATTATTTATGGATACTAAAGTTTTGTATGTCACTGCTGTACTGATCGCTGCTGTCAGTGGTGGTTATTACTATTACAGTGGAAAAGGCAATAAGTTAGATGCCAATGCTGCACAGAGCATGACCTATTCTGCTGAAGGTATTCATGTCTTACAAACTGATGAAAAAGGTGATTTGCATCTTCGAGCGACTGTAGATCATTTAGAGCAAGATCTGAAAAAAGAAACTGCAACGTTAGTCAATCTGAATGCATCAATGTATGAAAATAACCAAGTGAATTCGACATTTTATGCCAAACAAGCCAATGGTTATGATGATAATGAAAAAGTGGTTTTAAAAGGGCAGGTGAAAGCAACTAAACTAGGTGAACAGGGGCAAATGGTCTTTTTAACGGATGAGTTAACAAGTTATCCAAAACGGCAGGTTTTAGAAACAACTCATCAAGTCACTGTAACTGCGCCTAATGCATCATTTATTAGCCAAGGTTTAAATGCAAATTTAAGCACAGGCGAATACGAATTTACACATATTCGAGGAAAGTATGTACCTAACTAAATATTTATCCCAACCACAAACTTTCCTAAAACAGTCTTTGTGGCTTGCAGGTTTACTCTGTGTTTCAGCAAGTTCTTTTGCCTTGCCATCTGACCGTAATCAACCGATTTCGTTATTGGCTGACCGAGCAACCTATAATGAAAAAACGGGTGTCACAACTTATTCAGGTAATGTTGTGATTGAGCAAGGAACAATGAAGTTACAAGCGGCTTCTATTGTGGCACAGCTTAATAAAAGTAAACAAATTAGTACCATTACTGCAACAGGCTCACCTGCAAAATTTCAGCAACAGGTCGATACTGCAAAAGGTGTGGCACGTGGTGAAGCACAAAAGATTATCTATGATGCTGAAACAGGTTTGATTAACTTGATTGGTAATGCCTATCTTTACCAAGATGGCGCGAGTATTCGTAGTGGTACTTTAAAGTACAGTATGAATAAGGGTGATATTGAAGCCAACGGTGGTACTGGTTCTACAGGAACACCAAAAAGTCGAGTTCAAATTATCATTCCGCCAAATGGCAGTAAATCTTTCCCAGGGGCACGTGATTAATGAGTCAGGCATTAAACCAACCACAAACCTTATGTATTAAGCATTTGGCGAAAGTTTATAATAAACGTTGGGTGGTAAAGGACGTTTCTTTTAGCATGCAAAGTGGTCAAATTGTTGGCTTACTTGGACCAAACGGTGCAGGGAAAACCACAAGTTTCTATATGGTGGTTGGTTTAGTGCGTATGGATAAGGGTGAAATTCATTTAGATAATGAAGATATTTCAGACCTTGCTATGCACCAACGTGCAAGAAAAGGCATTGGCTATCTACCACAAGAAGCCTCTATTTTTAGAAAGTTAAGTATTTCTGAAAATATTATGGCAATTTTAGAAACACGTAAAGACCTCAACAAACAACAGCGCCAACAAAGACTGCAAGAGCTGTTGGAGGACTTTAAAATCACACATATCAAAGATTCTTTGGGAATGAGTGTGTCTGGTGGTGAGCGCCGTCGTGCTGAAATTGCACGTGCTTTAGCAGCCGACCCAAAATTTATGTTACTTGATGAACCATTTGCGGGCGTCGATCCAATTTCTGTTGGTGATATTAAAGATATTATTCGTCAGCTTAAAGATCGTGGCATTGGTGTACTCATTACTGATCATAATGTGCGTGAAACATTAGCCATTTGTGAACATGCTTATATTGTGAGTGAGGGTGCTGTTATCGCAGAAGGTTCGCCAAGTGATGTACTCGCCAATGAAACTGTACGTGAAGTTTATTTAGGTGATGATTTTACAGTCTAGTATAATATTTGTAATTTAATTTGTGACTTAATTTGCGATTTAAATAATTGAAAAAGAGAGCATTATGACTCTCTTTTTTTATTGCTGAAATTTAAAAAAAACACGTTATACTAAGTTTGCTGATTGATTATTGTTAATTTTAGTTTTATGCCATTTACTCTTGTATCCGAAGTTTTTTTTGAAGAAGACATTAAAAAGAGTCGCTTTCAGGCGATTGCTGCACCTGTTGAAAATGAACAAGAAATCAAAGCCTTTTTAGAAAAACATTTAGATTTGACGACAACACACCAATGTTGGGCATGGAAAATTGGGCATAATGTTCGTTTTAATGATGATGGTGAACCTTCAGGAACAGCAGGTCGCCCCATTTTAGCAACAATTGAAGGAAATGAACTGACCAATGTGATTGTATTAGTTAACCGTTGGTATGGTGGGATTAAACTCGGTACAGGAGGTTTAGTCCGTGCTTATGGAGGATGTGCTGGGCAATGCCTACTATTGGCTGAGAAAATTGAATTAATTGAAAAGAAAAATGTAAAATTTAACTGCATTTTTAATGAGTGGGCAATTTTTCAATATGAGCTAAATCAACAACAGATAGAATATACAGAACAATATAGCGCAGAGGGTGTAGAAGTTATTGCGCGTTTACAGTTGCATCAGATTGAACCTTTAGCAGATAAAATTCAATATGTTACACGTGGACGAGAAAGTTTAAAGCTTATGGATGATGCAAATGACTGAAGACCGCTTATTAAAATACCGTGATCAGCATAAGCATCGTTTGAATTATATGCCATGGTTATATTATTCACTCAAGCCAAAAAATAAAGTCTGGGCAGAAGCTTGGCAAAAGGAATATCAAACTTACTTAATGGAAATGGAAACGGTAGAAATTGGAGAAAATTGTTTTATTTCGCCTTTGGCACATATTTTTGCAGAACCTGGACGAACGATAAAAATAGGTAACAATACTTTTATTGCAGCTGATTGTACTTTGCATGGTCCTTTAGAGATCGGCAATGAAGTCGCGATTAATCATCATTGCATTTTAGATGGTGGGCGTGTTGGAATTAAATTGCATGATCAAGTACGGATTGCAGCTTATTGTCATTTATATGCTTTTGATCATGGTATGGATTTGGCACAGCCTATTTATCAGCAAGCCGTCACTTCACAAGGGATTGAAATAGGAAGCGATGTCTGGCTTGGCGCACATGTTGGAATTAAAGATGGTATAAAAATTGGCGCACATGCAGTTGTAGGGATGAATAGTATGGTCACAAAAGATGTAGCTGAAAAAGAAATTGTTGCAGGTAATCCAGCACGTTTTATTCGATATCGTGATTAGCTTAACATTTTGTACAAATTAATCATTTATTCATTCAATTAATTACATGAACGCGTTCCAACCAATCAAAAAGTTATGTTACTTTTAGGATAGAGAAATAGACCTAGGGCGAAAATGCCAAAGAGAGGCTAAGATGAAACGAGTGATTGCATGTATTGATTCTTCACCTTGTATCAATGCTTTAGCAGAGGCAGCAGCATGGATTGCGCAAAAAACGAATCGAGAGTTGGTGCTTCTTCAAGTGCTTGATTATTATCCTGCAAGTTATCATCTAGGTGAAATTAGTGGTGTGATTGGCTTTGAAAGTAATGCAATGCTACTCAAAGAGCTTGCTGAGCTAGAGCAAAAACAAAGTGAATTAGCACTTGATTATAGTAATAATTTATTACAACACATTTCAACGATGATTCAGCAAAAATATGGCATTGTTCCAAGTCATATACAAGAAAAAGGTGATTTCTTAGAGCAAGGTTTTAATGTTCTTCGCGAAGATGATTTTGTTGTGATCGGGCGTGTAGGTGAGCGTTCGGCAGAGAAAAATAAAAGTATTGGGAGTAATGTCGAAAACTTTATCAGAGGTGCTAAATGTACCGTATTAACGGTTGGTGAAAACTTTAAAGCACCTACACGATTTATTTTTGCCTATGAATACTCTGAAACTTGTCAAAAAATGTTAGAGCGTGTGGAAAAAAGTGATTTACTACGGCAGTTACAATGTCATTTAGTCTATGTCGGTGATCACCCTGAGATTTTAAATGAACCTGCAAAACGTTTAAAAGAAGCAGGCTTAGATGTTGTGGTTGAATATCGTTATGGTGATGTCGCTGAAAATATTTTGGACTATCAAAATCAGCATCAAATTCAACTGATTGTCTTAGGCGCATTTAGCCATAGTAAAATTCATCAATTTTTCTTAGGTAGTGTAACCACAACAATATTCCGTAATGCCAATGTGCCTTTATTGGTCGTGAAATAAAGCTCTACAGGGGTCTCATTAGACGTTAAAAAATGGCTTTGCTGAATGATCACGCACATTGTTTTAGCTCAATTGATGATGAGATCCTACTTTATTTTTAAAAAATGGTTAAAAATAATCTTGGCTAAATATGTGTTGTGTAAAAAATGATCTTTGTTGAATATTAATTATATTTCAATAGTTTATTTTAAAATAAAAAAGTTATCCACAACTCTACAAACAAGTTAGGTGGATAACTTTTTTGAAAGAAATGAGACGAAAAATGATCATCTCTTTAATTTTGATTTAAAAGTACAATATCACGAATATATATACATATTATGTATATAACAATTATTTGACAATTGCAATCGCAAAACCATCATGTCCTTTGCTGCCTACGGTTTGCAACGCTGTGCATGATAAAATTTTAGGGTGATTTTGCATTGCTTTATACATTTCACGAATGCCTTCAATGCTTGGTTTGTGGTTGTCAGGATTTAAAATATCGCCTGAACGAATCACATTATCTAAAACAATAATCGTTCCAGCGTGTGATAAATTCAGACTTAATTCCAAATATTCAGGATAACTTTGTTTATCTGCATCGACAAAAATAAAATCAAAGGGTTCAGTATCGGCAGGTAATGCTTTTAAAATGTCTGCAGCACGCCCAACTTTTAAGTCAACTTTTTGAGGTAGCTGAGCATTATCAATATTTTCTTGTCCTAAAGCAGCATGGGTATCTCGACCTTCAATTGTCAAAATATAACCATCTTCAGGCAAGGCACGTGCAAGCCACATTGTACTGTATGCTGCAAACGTTCCTAATTCTAAAACTCGTTTGCATTTGTTCATCTGAATCAACATTTGCAACAGCATGCCTTGATTGGGTGCGACAGCGAGATGATCAGGAAAACCACGTTCATCTGTATGTTTTAAAGTTTGAGTCAGAATTGGATCATCTGGAATTAAATGTGATTCGATATAAGCATCGATGTCTGACCACATTTGTTGCATATTATGTCACCTGAATTGAATCGTCACTATAGAGCTAGGTGCATTTTAAACTTTTAAAAGCAGAGTGCAATTCATGTTGATATTTTTCGGCTCGATTTATCTTGCAAATATAAAAAAAGAGGTCAGTAGACCTCATTTTAAATACAGCATATTTTTAAAAATTACACATTGAACTATTACGACTGAGGTCTGGTCCCCAAGTTCGATAACCTTGTGTATCAATATGGATTTGACCCGAAGCATATAGACCTAAGCCCATATTGAAGTTTTGCCCATACTGTGACCAAAATTGACAGAGCTTAAATTTGGTATTTTCAATATAAGCATAATCTTGCGGTTGTGGATAAGCAGAACCTATACGAAAATCGATTGCAGAGTTAAATAAATGACGTGAAGAACCAGCACCACCAGCACATTGATTCAAAGGTAAATCACGATAAACTGAAGTAACTTCAAAGTCTGTTAATACTTTAGATGCAACTAAGTATTTAAAAACACGTAAAGTTTGAATCTGATTAGACCAAACTTCACGGCTTGGAATCATATATTCAGAGCGACCACATTTTTGCCAATCACGTGCTGTTCTAAACAGTTCAAAACTTGGAATAATATTCGCGACATTATTTTGTTCTAAAAAGCGTTCATATTCACGAGCACGAGCTTGGTTATCATCTTGCATCAACCAATAGCGATAAGAAGCAGGCAATACCTTTTGTGGTACTGTATGCTGAATCACGACTTTTTCTTGAGGTATATAAATACGTTGGCTTTGGGTTGGTGTTCCGATGGTCTGACCTTTTTGAGGGGTGGATGAACATCCGATCATCATCATTGGAACTATGCTGATTGCAAATAAGCCCTTCAAAATATCTTTCATTTTATATATGTGCTTGTGAGTTAACGAGCTATTTTATGCTAATTTTTAGCAGCAAATCTGTATAAATTGCAAACAAATGTACAATTTCAGTTGGATTTATAAAAAAAGACCAGCTAGGCTGATCTTTTTCTTGATTACTTCTCTAAATATTGAAGTTTATCTGGTTTACCATTCCATTCTTCACGGTCTTCTGGCTGATCGCCAATTTGTGTGATGTTTGGCCATTTTTCAGCAAGTTCAGCATTAAGCTCAATAAAGACTTCTTGACCTTCTGGTAACTCATCTTCAGAAAAAATTGCATTTGCAGGGCATTCTGGTTCACACAATGCACAATCAATACATTCATCAGGGTTGATGACAAGAAAGTTAGGTCCTTCATAGAAGCAGTCAACAGGGCATACTTCTACGCAGTCTTGATATTTACACTTAATACAATTTTCAGTGACAACAAAGGTCATGGCGTCAGCTACCTAAAAATATGGTTCTAATTAATAATGGTGTATTTTAGGCAAAAACTGATGCAACTAACAATTCCTTTTATTGATATTTGTTATATAAATGGCTGTTAAATTCAAGGTAAAATCAATAAATTGGTTATTATTTGTGCTAATTGACCTGATATCATGTTAAATTGCATATATAGCATTTATTAAGAATAGTTTAGCTGATTTTATTGGAAGTAAGTGAGGTGCATGGCTTGGTCATCATATTGTGGTTATAAAGTGGGATAACCTATATTTCGGTACTCAATTTAAAAAATAAAAAATAATTTTTAAAGCGTGAGAAACATCACGGTTTTTAAACTTTGGTTATGTTGTATATTAAAAGCGAGATACAGCATAAATAAACTCAAAAAGGTATATGCTTAAAATGAATAAATATTATATTTTCATCCTCACCTTGTTAGGGTTTTACCAAACGCATGCTCAGGCGCTTGAACCCACTCAGCAAATGATCACTGATAGTTTCACATGTGTAGCGAATGAAAAAGAGAGTACAAATGTTTTAAACTATTTAAATCGGCATAAGCAAGAAATGACGGATCATGAAGTTCAAAAACTCGATTTTCCTGAAAAATATGCAGTGCTTAAGCAGCCTGTTCGTATTTTAGGTATGACAGCTCAATATTATGCAGTGAATAAGGTCGAAGTAGATAAAAATCATCAATTTATGACATTTAGTTTGTATATTCCACATCAAAACTCTCTTCAGTTGATTGAAACATTAGCAAAAAAATACCAAGCAGTGCCAGACCAAGAATCTCATCAGATGTTTAAAGAACAAGGCTTAAATATTCGTATGTATCATTTAAGTGAAACTCAAACAGAGAAATACAAACGCCAACTGACAATGAATAATGCATGGTTGCCAGATGAGCAGCATAATCCTTGGGCATTTGTTGAAATTTCATGTGCGTATATACCTAAATAATAAAATAACCATAAAACCTTTTGAGTTTGAGTATTTGGAATTTGATTGATTATTCAACTAGTTAAATTTGAAGAATATGAACTCAAGAGGTTAAATTTTTTATTTAAAAATCATCAGTCGTTCTCTTGATTAAAAATACAACAATGTTAAATTCGAGTAAGAAACTTAGATAAGTTTTCTTTTTGTTCAAAAAAATGAGATGAGTTAGCTCATGTTTTCAATAAGTTAAAAGTATAAGTTTTGGTAATAATCAATATTTAAATTTAAAGCTGCAAAGGATTTGCAACATGATTAAAAATGATATTCAACGCGCCCGTCGTATGCATATTGCCGATATTCCTACTCGAAGCGCTCAGCGTTTTGGTCATAAAACGGCTTTAGTTGATCAAGGTCAGCGTATCAGCTTTAGCGAGTTTGATCGCTATGTTGAACAAATTTCCATGCATATGTATGCACAAGGCTTATGCAAAGGCGATAAAATCATGCTTTTTTCGCATAATTGTTGGCAATTTCCTGCAATTTTATATGCAGCGGCACGACTCGGTGTCATTGGAGTGCCCATTAATTTTATGTTGAATGCAAAAGAAGTACATTATCTGTTGCAACATGCCCAACCTAAAATGCTGGTTGTTGAAGATGATTTGTGTGAGGTGATGGAACAGGCTTTAGAAAAAATTGACTTTACACGACCAAAGCAAGTGGTTCTTGATTTAAATCAATGCACTATATCTGCTCAATGGAAAAATTTTGAGGAATATTTGGTTCAAACTGAAATTAAATTACCTGATGTTGAACTACATGCTGATGATGCAATTCGTATGATGTATACCAGTGGTACAGAGTCTTTACCGAAAGGTGTTTTACTAAGTAGTGAGGCTTTAATGTCACAATATACCAGTTGTATGGTTGAAGGGAAAATGAGTTCAAATGATCGAGAAATTCATGCTTTTCCAATGTATCACTGTGCGCAGCTCGATGCTTTTTTAAATGTAGATCTGATTTTAGGTGCAACCAGTTATATTTTTAGACGTTTTGAGCCAGATGCTGTGTTGGAAATGATTTCAAAAGAAAAAATTACCAAATTATTTTGTCCTCCAACCGCTTGGATTGCACTCTTAAATGCTGAAAAATTTAATCCTGTTGAGTTAACATCATTAAGTAAAGCTTATTATGGTGCTTCAGCAATGCCGAAAGCTGTGATTGAAACATTACTGGAAAAATTACCACATATTGGTTTTTGGCAGTTTTATGGTCAAACTGAAATGGCGCCTGTCGCTACAGTATTACATCCAGAAGATCATTTTGAATACGCTGATTCTGTTGGAAAACCTGCATTTAATGTTGAAACACAAATTATGGATGAACATGGTGTGATTCTTCCACAAGGTGAAATTGGAGAGATCGTACATCGTAGTGTTCATTTAACCGTAGGATATGACCAAAATGATGAAAAAAATGCTGAAAGCTTTAAATATGGTTGGTTTCATAGTGGAGATTTAGGTTATTTTAATGAGCAAGGTTATTTATATGTTGTTGATCGTATTAAAGATATGGTCAAGTCAGGTGGTGAAAATGTATCAACACGTGAAGTAGAAGAAGTCATTTATCGTATTGAAGGCGTAAAAGAGGTGGCTGTATTTGGAACGGCACATCCACGTTGGATTGAGGCTGTGACTGCTGTTGTTATTCCACATCAAAATGTTCAATTAGATGAAAAAATGATTATGAAATTTTGTGCGCAACATTTATCTGCTTATAAGATGCCTAAAATGATTTATTTTGATGATGTTTTACCAAAAAATGCCAGTGGTAAAATTTTGAAAAGAGAGCTAAAACAACAATTTCAATCCTAAAAATAATTTTTTTGCATAAAAAACAGACCTTAGATAAGGTCTGTTTTGTTTATTGGTCTATTAAGTATTGAGTAACTCTTTTAATTGATAGAGTTGAGCAAGTGCTTCACGTGGTGTGAGATTATCGACATCTAAATGTGCCAAAGCATCTAAAGCAGGAGATGGTTTTTCGATTTCAACGACTTTCTCAATCACATCAGGTTCAGTATTTATATCACTAAATAAATCATTTTGGACACTGCTATTGTGCTGTTGCTGCTGTTTTTCCAAGATTTTTAAGCGTTTTTGTGCATCTTTAATGACACTCTCAGGAATGCCTGCCAGTTTGGCAACCTGTAAACCATGACTTTGACTTGCAGGACCTTTTTGAACTTTATGCAGTAAAATTAAATTTCCATTGAGCTCTTTTGCAGTAACATGATAATTATCAATAGCATTTTCTTGTGCCAATTCAGTGAGTTCAAAATAATGCGTCGCAAATAAACATAAACATTTGATACGTTTAGTTAAATCAAGCACACATGCCCATGCCAATGACAAACCATCATAGGTGCTCGTACCACGCCCAACCTCATCCATCAGAACCAAAGATTGATTGGTCGCATGATGTAAAATTTGAGATGTTTCAGTCATTTCAACCATAAAAGTTGATTTCCCTGAAGATAAATCATCGGCTGAACCAATACGGGTAAAAATACGGTCAATCGGTCCGAGTTGTGCTGACTTTGCAGGTACAAAACTACCGCAATAGGCGAGTAGACTAATTAAGGCTGTTTGGCGCATAAAAGTCGATTTACCACCCATATTTGGACCCGTAATAATTGCCATACGATGATTAAAGTCTAAATGTGTATCATTCGGTGTAAATGGAGTTTTACTCAACGACTCTACAACAGGATGGCGACCCGCAATAATATTTACCCCAATCTCAGGACTATATTCTGGGCGATTCCAATGATTTAAACGTGCTTGATGAGCAAAATTTGCTAATAAATCAATTTGAGCAATGGCACTGCTCATCATTTGTAAATTAGCAATATCATCACGTAATTGTTCAAGTAACATTTCAAATAGCATTTTTTCACGAGCAAGTGCGCGTGATTCGCTTGATAAGACTTTATCTTCAAATGCTTTTAGTTCAGGGGTAATGTAGCGTTCAGCATTTTTTAAGGTTTGTCGGCGAATATAATGCTCAGGTGCTTGTTCTGCTTGGGCACGAGAAAGTTCGATATAATAACCACTTACACGGTTATAACCAATTTTTAAAGTATTAATTCCTGTGGCTTCTCGCTCTTGGATTTCAAGATCAATCAAGAATTGACCTGCATGATCTCGAATTTGACGTAGTTCATCTAATTCAGGATCGAAACCTTCAGCAATAACATTGCCATCACGTAATAAAACAGGTGGATGTTCAACAATTGCTGACATTAAGTGTTGATGTAAGCCATTAAAATCACCTAATTCTTCATTGAGTTGTTGAATAAGAGATGTTTGAGGTGCTGTTAAAATGGGTTGAAGTGCATGTCTTAACAATGGGATTTGTGCACAAGCTTGACGTAATTGTACTAAATCACGTGGGCGAGCACTGCCCAAAGCAACACGACTTAAAACTCGCTCGATATCGCCAATGTCTTTGAGAACTAAACGTACTGGTGACTCATGATAACCTTTGATGAGTATTTCTATTGCATCTAAGCGCGCATCTAAAACTGCTGTATCACGCAGAGGTTGCATTAACGTACGACTGAGCAAACGCCCACCCATTGCCGTTTGGGTATCATTAATTAAGGAAAATAATGAAGTGCCATGTTCAAATAATGGATCAATTATTTCTAAGTTACGGCGAGTTACAGGGTCTAAAGCAATAAAATCAGTACTTTGTTCAAGCTTTATTGAGCGGATATGAGGTAAAGCCGTTTTTTGTGTTTCTTTGGCATAATGAATTAAAGATGCAGCAGCAGCTTTTGCAAGTGGTAAATGATCAATTCCAAAACCCGATAAGGTAGAAACGGCAAACTGATCACATAATGTTTTCTGTGCATTATTCAGATTAAAATCTACGTTTGGACGCTTGGTGATTGGGCATTCGATTTGTTTTTTTATTGATTCAATAATTTGTGTGTCAACTAAATCCTCGTCAATTAAAATTTCGCTTGGCATTAAACGTGCTAATTCTAAAGGTAGGGTTTCAGGTTTATATTCTTGTTGTTGAACTTTAAAAATACCTGCGCTTAAGTCGAGCAGAGCAATTCCCATTTGATTTTGTTGAACACACAAAGCCAGTAAATTTGAGCTTTGATGTGCAGTTAACAGGGCATCATCTGTTAAAGTTCCTGGGGTAATAATACGCACGACGGCACGTTCAACAGGTGCTTTTCCTGTAACTTCACCGACTTGTTCACAAATAACAACCGTTTCACCTTTTTTAACTAAGCGTGCTAAATAACCTTCAGCAGCATGATAAGGTACACCTGCCATTGGAATGGGGTCACCATTGGTTTTTCCACGATGGGTGAGGGTGATGCCTAATATTTTGGCAGCTTTTTTGGCATCATCAAAAAATAACTCGTAAAAATCACCCATACGATAAAACATTAATGCATGTGGATGCTGTACTTTTAAATTTAGATATTGCTGCATCATTGGAGTATGGGATTGGATATTCGCTATGATATTATTATCAATCATTGTTATTAATTCCTTTATTTTCAATGTCTTTAAGAATATTTAGCATAAATAGATAATCCAAGAGTTAAGAGGAGATTTGAAAGTATGACCTGTCTAATTTTAAACAAGCCCTCATTTTTGATCAATATTGTAAAATGAGCAACTTGAAAGGATAACAAACAATTCAGACTTTCTCTAAGGATTAAGCTGACTTTGCGCATTCAGATAGAAGATGAAAAAAATACTTGTACGAAGTGAGGTGAAGAATGCTTTTATTCTTTATAAAATATGCCTAATTTTTTAGATGTGAATACTCAAAATCTAATGATCCGTGAATGATCGAATTTGGCTTTTGAGAGATATTATCTTGATTATATTTTCACTCAAATCGTTTTACATGATCTCTAAGCAAATTTTTTTTCTTCTTTAATGTAAGGTAATTTAGAATTTACCCCCACCATATATTTAAAATCTGCCAGACTAAGCATATCTAAATCTTCCTCACTATTGCCATATGCATAAATTTTATTATATTGATTTAAATCATATTTTTCTAAAACTCTAAGTCTTTTTTGCTCGCAACTACAGTCCAGTGTCGAATATGATCCAGTAAATAGACCATTTTTAATCTCAGTACCTGTACAAATTAAATCGATATTTAAAATTTGACAAATTGCCTCAAGATAAATATCAATGGATGCTGAAACAAGTACAACATCATCGCCATTTTCTTGGTGGATTAATAATTGTTGATAGATTGCAGGGTCAAGTTGAGCCATTAAACGCGTTGAATATTCTTCTGCTAATTCTAAAATTTCATCAGCATCGGCATCTTTAAACATGGCTTTAAAGAGTTTTGGGCGCATTGCATCGGCAGGATACGCCTTTAAATAGTAGGCTTGAATCCAAGGCAAAATCTTAATACCTTGTTTAACAATATGTCGTTTTGATAAAGCATAGAAAATAAACCCTGTGAAACTGTCTTTTTTACACAAGGTTCCATCAAAATCAAATAAGGCTAGGTTTTTATGCGTTTTGCTCGTTGCATGCATGTTTCATATCGTCCGTTTACGCGGCTTGCATACCAGTTAGTATTATAATCACGGCTCAATTTTGGACCAGAAATGACTACTTCAGGCATAATAGCATAGATTGGCTCTTTTCCTGTTTTATCTTGATAAAGTTTAGAAACAGCAATATAAGTTTGTGTTTTTTCAAAACTTTTCTCTTTTTCCTTTTTCAGATCACTACGCAGTTGGCGCGGTGTCACTAAAATATTGTTTTTTGAAAATAAGGTGATAATGGCTTTCTCTGTTGTTGTCATTGTAGAACGAGGATCACCATTTTTATCATAAGAAAGTAAGTCACCATCTAGATCTAAATTAATATCAGATGATTTTTCAATCATTTTTTGGAAAGCTGCATTACGACTTGAATACATTCCCGAATTATAGTCTGCAAAACGATAAATTGGGTTGTCGTAATTTGTAGGGTAAATCATTAAGCGATGTATACCATAATATAAGCCGCCAAATTCGGTATAAAGGTCATCACGTAAAGCATTGGTGTTCATGCTTGTGCGTTTATGTTCTTTGGCATAGTTGATATGAACTTGCATTGAACCCAATGTAGTGATTGGATTTAATTTTTCAGCAAAATCCTGACCAACCAGTTTTGCAGCCCCTGTCAAAGCGCTGATATGATAATGTTTTGTCATATAATCAAAAATTTCACGATAAAGAACATCAAGCTCTTTTTCATTTTTGACACGACTCATTTGTTTAAGATAATTATCTTCAGGTGTCGGTTGGTTTTTTAGAACATCTTGGAAATAATTAGCGATAGGTCCACCAATTGTTGTTCCTAGCTTGTCCTCAAATTTTTCTTGTAAACGCGTACTGACTTCTTTAACGGCTTTATCGCCTAAACCGGGTACATTCGGATTTGCAATAAAGTTTGATTCTTGATCAACAACAGCAATAATTGTACAAATATTTTCCTTATTGCGTGGAATTTTTAATTCTTCAGTGATATCAAAAATGTCTTGAGCCCAAGATTTTCGATCATTGACTCGGTTAGGAATCAATTTACGAATTTGCTCACTTTCGAGTTCTGGTTCGTCATCATGTGACCACCAAGAGCCATTGCCACAAGCGCTGAGCCCCAGTACTAAGACCATTAAACTTGCAGAGCGAAGAAAGTTTTTTTGTCGAGCAATTTTTTTCATACTAACGAAAACACGCTTAGAAATGGATGAGCAGGGTGAAGCAGCAAATTATACTATGTCTTAGTTAAAATGTATGAATATATATTGTATACGCATCTGGCAGTAATACAGTGAGCTATAGCCCTAACACGTAGTGAATGATGAATATAAAATAATTTCAAAAGGTACAATAATTTAAAATATAGAGATGATTTATTCTTTATTTTTATTAAAGAATAAATAAGAGATGAACGGATGTTTTTTTATTGATAGATGAATTAAACTGTTTGTTTAGTATATTTAAATATTGTCGTATTTAATTTTTTAGTATTTTATTCTTGAATAAAACATTAATATCATTTTTTGTCTTGAGTTAATATGTTAATAATCAGTTGTTTGTGTATTTTTATTGCTGGATTTTAAATTCGTTTTAAAAAAAATAGATCAAATGTAAATTTTTATTGATTAAAATGCGACCTATTTTAACTTGGTATTTTTTGTTAAACCGTTTTGTCGGAAAATAGAATACTATAACATTGATGTAGATAATCCCCAATTATCTACATAACTTTTTATACCTGCGTCTTTTGGCTGCAGGTTTTTTTTACTATATGGTTAATACTTTATAATAATTTATTGAAGGCGGTAAGATGAATATATGTATAGGCGGTTGTTGGCATGGTAGTAAATTACTCAAAGATGAGGAAAATGGCTATTTTCTTGCAAAGGATAAAGTCACTGGTAAGCCAACCACATATGAGAGAGCAGTTTTGAAAGTTGGAGAAGAAATGTATGTCTTTTGGATCGCAGATGATCTGAGTCATTTGGAAGCAAATGAAAAGATCAAAATTTATCTGGACAAAGTCAAGCAAGCTTTAGAATAAAAATTTCATAAGATGATTAAGCCTCCTATTTTGGAGTTTTTTTTATTCTAGCGAGGCAAAGTCTCTTATTTTAAAACACACCTACAAATTCTTTTCCCCAAATTTCCCCAATAAAAGAACCTGTAGGTGTGTTTATTATTTTTCATTGTTATTGGTTTTGAGTATAGCGATAATAAAATAAAACTCAAGTAAGCTATTGTTTTATAAAATAAAACATAGTTAATTGGTTGGTTTTAGCTAGAGTGTTGATTTTTAAATTATATATCAAAGTAAAATAAATATTTTTTATAAATTAATTAAGTAATCATTCTTAAAAAGAATGTTTATTTGGTTGATTTTAGAGCATTTAGTGGTAACTCATTCTATTTTAAGAAAGAAATGTGATTGTTAGCTGTGATAGATAAATATTTTTTTAATGCTGCGGTTTTAGTTGAATCCGTCGTTTCAGAAACTTATCATTGATTTTATTTAAATATTGAATGATGAATTGCTCCAAAGTTTTTGACACAACGGCAGCTTCAGGATTTAGAATAGCCAGATTAACAAGAATCTCTGCTTTAAGCTATTTTTTGGCTTATGGCTCTTTTGTAAATATTCTTGTTTTAATAAATAGTGGTAATCCTTTACGAGTCATTCGTATTTAAGCTTTGTAGCGAGTTCTATCATTTACTGTAGTTTATTCTGCGATGATTTCTATTTTACGCCACAGATATAATTTGTACCACAGAGATAATGATGGTGTAAATGAGGTGTTAAAATAGTAAAAATGTTGTACAAAACCTTTGGAATATGGGAAACAGAAAATTGAGTAAAAACAAAGTAATTGAAGAATTGTTTGATAGATCAAAGCATTCGCCAATTTTTGTTGCCCCGATGGCAGGTGGGATAGATTATTTATAAATAATTATAATAAACAATATTTTATATTGATTTGAGTGGTGCAAGGTGCAATGGAGGTGCAACCACTCATGTTTTATTAGAAATGAACTTTAACTTTTCATCGCATGCCAATCTTTTTTAGCTTCTTGTCGAGCACTTGTCAACCATAAAGCAACATCACTTAAATGTGCACACCAAGGGGAGTATTTACCGTCTGGCTTAAATACAGGAAAGGGTAAGTCACATTTGCATGCGCGTTTATTAGCTTGAATGAGTGATAAGTGTGGCAAGTAGTCAGCTAAGAGCTCTTCTATAGCTACGACAGGTTTACGATATTTCATTTGAAGTAACCATAAAGTGTCAAATGGATCTTCAATATTTGGTTTTACTCCCATTATTTTTGCTCCTTCACTACCTTAATAATTGACTCATAAACATCATTTGCAACACCTCCACAAACATGTGTACCAAATGCTATAGCTTCAGCTATTTCGTCAGTACATTCTATTGGCATTAAAATAAAACTTTCAGGTACTGCTTGAGCTTTGGATAGCTCATCAAACATTCGTTCAACAATCTCTGTAAAAGAACAGCCTTCCATGTTGTGGTTTGCACCAAATTTACAAAGCTTGTGAATTGTTTTTAAGCCTTCGATTTCAATTTTTTCAGGGTTTTGAATATCCATCACACCACCTCGCTTTCTTCTTGTTTTTCACGTGCAAAAACTGCCACCGCATCATCTTCTGTGAAATGAATATCCATCAAGAAAAATCCATCTGAAGCAATAGGATTCCACTCTGATAGATCTGTATCGTCCATCATCTTTTCCCAAGTATCTTCTGATACACAGGCTTCAAGATAGAACTGAACAGTTTCAATATTGAAATAACGCTTTACTTGATTCCATTCATCTTGTGAAAGCCACTCTTGATTTTTGTGGTGCTGATCTAAATATTTGCTATATTCAGGATGGATCCACGAGCCATACTCATCACGAACAATTTCCGCAGGTTTTAATTGATTAATATCCATATCACGCCACCTTCCCAAGCTGCTTAAACTCAGCATTGGTTAAAATATTTGGATTCCCCAAAAACTGCTCTAAAGTCATATGAGCTTTTTTTAAGCTATATGAGTAATGATCATCGTAATAAACCACACCATTTGACACAAAATAAGAACGCGCTGTTGATAAGCTGACATGTGAAGAAAAAGCACATGTTCTAGGTTTCTTTTTACGTTGAACGCGCTGCTTGTTTGTTAATCCCATTACAACCACCATAATTCAAAGTTAATAAATACAAATCCATTCACGACTAATAAAATTTCAAGGAAAAACAGAGTCCATTCCATTTGCTTACCTTATTTACTGATCATCC
>NZ_JACANU010000008.1:0-142272 GCF_030329325.1 Acinetobacter sp. 226-1 | reverse complement strand
CATACAGTTGCAATCGCAGCAGTTAAAGTTGTTTTACCATGGTCAACGTGACCAATTGTGCCCACGTTTACGTGTGGCTTATTACGTTCAAACTTAGCCTTAGCCATTTGTTCTTCCTCGTTTATGCCGAACACGAGTTAAACAACTCAGCATCGACAATCATCTAAAAAATTAGACACCTAATACTTGAAAAGCAGACTAATAAGCCTGCTTTTTAATAACTGGTGTAGATTACTCTACTAAACTGTATCTGGAGCTCTTATCGAGATTTGAACTCGAGACCTCTCCCTTACCAAGGGAGTGCTCTACCACTGAGCTATAAGAGCAATCATCTTCGATGGAGCGGGAGACGAGGGTCGAACTCGCGACATGTAGCTTGGAAGGCTACCGCTCTACCAACTGAGCTACTCCCGCTTAATGTTGGTAATTAACCACTTCAATCGAAGTTAATGGTGGTGGGAGAAGGATTCGAACCTTCGAAACTTTCGTGGCAGAGTTACAGTCTGCTCCCTTTGACCGCTCGGGAATCCCACCTTTACACTTACTTTCAGTGTTGAACCTTTACTACTTTAACCTACAACCTTAAGATGGTGCCGGCACACGGATTCGAACTGTGGACCTACTGATTACAAGTCAGTTGCTCTACCAACTGAGCTATGCCGGCGTTTCTTAGTGTTTCGTACGTTTCGTATCGGAACGGTGTGCAGTTTAGCAAAAACTCAAAACCTTGCAAGTGTTTTTTTAAAAAAAATCGTTAAAAACCTATAAAATCAATCCATTTGATGATAATTCAACCGCTTTGATCACTGCGCGAGCTTTTATTTGGGTTTCATTCCACTCAGATTCAGGATTTGAGTCATAAACTAGACCTGCTCCAGCCTGAACATAAACCTTATTTTCACGAATTACACAGGTTCGAATCGCAATTGACATGTCCATTTCACCATGCCAGCCTAAATAACCAACAGCACCACCAAAAATTCCACGTTTTACAGGTTCAACTTCGTCAATAATTTCCATAGCACGAATTTTTGGCGCACCAGAAAGGGTTCCTGCTGGGAAAGTTGCCTTAAAAACATCCAATGCATCAATATCATCCAATACTTCACCTTGAACATTGGAAACTATGTGCATGACATGTGAATAACGCTCGATCACCATTTGATCAGTCACTTGCACTTTACCAATTTTAGAAACACGACCAATATCATTACGCCCCAAATCGATCAGCATTAAATGTTCAGCAATTTCTTTTTCATCGGACAATAAATCTTTTTCAAGTGCCAAATCTTCTTCTTTGGTTTTGCCACGTGGTCGTGTGCCTGCCAATGGACGCACTGTTGCAATGCCATTTTCAAGACGAGAAAGAATTTCAGGTGATGAACCGACAATATGAAACGGTTTTTGATCGGTCAGGGTTTGCCCTTGCACCAAGAACAAATATGGTGAAGGATTCAAATGACGTAAAGCACGATAGACCTGCAAAGCTTCACCATCAAAATCAGACACCATACGATGCCCAGGTACCACCTGCATCACATCTCCTGCCCGAATGTATTCTTTCACCGTTTCAATCGATGCCAGATAGTTTTCTTTACCTGTCAATGATTCAAAATGTGGTGCAGTATGCTTATGCGCTTGTAAACTAATCGGTGTTGCCAATAGCGCCTCTAATTCATCGAGTTGCTGCTGAGCCTGATGATAAGCGTCCGCATTATTAACATCAGCATGTACAATCAAAAACAGCGTATCTTTTAAATTATCAAAAACAATCACTGTTTTGGACAGCATCATCCAAAGGTCAGGTAAACCGACTGGATCTGCTTCAGGTACATTTTTCAGTCGTGGTTCGATATAGCGTACTGAGTCATAACCAAAATAGCCCACCAAACCACCTGTAAACTGTGGCAAGTCAGGTGTAAGTGCATGTGGCGGAACTTTGAATTGTGCCTGAAAATCACGAATATATTGAAAAGGGTCAGCGCAGTGTTGTGTACTCAGACTGCCATCTGCCGCCTGAATTGTCAGTTGCCCTTCATTGCAGGAAAAAACAGTCGACTCACCCAAACCAATAATGGAATAGCGCGCCCAATTCTCCCCACCCTCTACAGACTCAAATAGATAAGCCTGTTTGTGGTCTTTTAAACGTGCAAAAACCGACAGTGGCGTATCTGTATCGGCAAGACGCTGGCGATAAACCGGGATCAGGTTATAACCGGTATTTTTCAGTTGTTCAAATTGCATTGCAGTTGTCATAAGGAATCTCTTTATTTTCGATTAAGCTAAGTTTTTAAAAGTTGACTTAGTGACGCCATCGAAAAACACACTTACTGTTCATTCCTGTTCCTTTTTCGCAATGATTTCAATATATTCAAATTAAGCCAACAATTCAGTCAGATCATCCACCACTTGCTGCGGTTGACAAAGCTGAATATCTTCACCGTGATTATAGCCATAGCTGACCACAATACAATCAATCTCAGCACGACGTGCGGCTTCCACATCATTGCTTGAGTCACCAATCATTAAAGTTTTTTCAATGGAAGATTGATAGTGTTCAACACAATAATTTAACTGAATTGGATCGGGCTTACGTTTTTCGAAACGATCTCCACCAATTACGTCAACAAAATAATGATCCATTTTCAATTCTTGTAAAATTTTTCGTGCAGGTTGTTCGGGTTTATTGGTCACACAAATTAATTTCTTATCATTTGCAATGCCCCAATCCAAAAACTCAAGAATGCCCTGAAATGGTCGTGTATCCACACAAGGTTCAGCATTATAAATTTCTAAAAATGTACTTAATAATTGTTGATGCAGTTCGGGATCGACCTCACCTTTTAAATATTTCAATGTGCTTTCACAGAATAATGCCGTGCCTTTACCAATCCAGACACGAACCTGTGCTTCAGTCACTTGAGGTAAATTTAAACGAGCAAGGCTTAAATTCATGGCACGATATAAATCAAATGCCGAATCGACCAATGTTCCATCCAAATCAAATAAAATCAGGTCACGCTGATCCAGTTTTGCTACATTCATGACTTCCCTCTTTATCATTAACTTTGATCATTTATCATTTAAAACACATAAAACAAAGGCATGCGAGTGGCATGCCTTGATTGTAGGTGCAAACAAGGCTTATTTAAAGAATAGCCAAGCAATAACCGCCAAAATCACCAAAGTAATAATCGTAAACAATCCAACCGAAGCATTTTTCTTTTCTTCTGTCTGCTGATCTGCAACTGATTGAGTTTCTGGAATAGCAACTGGTGCAGGCTCTGGTTGAGCATGAACATCAATCCCTTGTGGAATAGGTGCAGGTTTTGGTACACCCACACTGGTTGGCATACCATCACGGGTTAATTGCACACCTGCATCACGTGCAGATAGCTCAGGCATTCCCTGCTCACTCATTTGCTCTGCAGGTGTTTTTTCTTTCACAACATCTATTGTTTTTTCAATCTCAGATGTCGCGATTGCTTCAGCAGGTTGCACGATTACAGTCTCTTTTTGCTCAACAGCAGGAGATTCTACTGGTTCAGAAACTTTTTCTGCCTGTTGTGGCTGTGCTTCCGAGGCATAAACGTGAAACTTAATACTGGCAAATTGCACAACATCATTATCTTTCAGTAATTTTTGATCATCAACACGGATATCATTTACAAATGTACCATTCGATGATTTTAAATCTTGAACCCAAAGTGCATCATCTTTTATTAAAAAAGCTGCGTGTCGACGAGAAATCTCTGCCGATTGCAATAAAATATCTGCATCTTGATGACGACCAACAAGCATATCTCGGTCAATTGAGATTTCATTTTCGCCAAGTTCTGCGGTTATTGCCTTTAATTTCCAAGTCATGATGATCTTCTCATTCTGATTCGAAAGCATATTAACATGTCAAAATCAGTTTTTAATAATTTTAACGCTTTGTCTGTAAAAACCATTTTTCAACATATAAGGAATATGCACCCAAATTTTAATTTACTGATTTTTTCTGAATCGCAGGTTCATCCACTGCCATTGGTGTTGTAATCACTTGGTTTTGACCACCTGAAGGCACTTGCTGATAGTTTTGTACAGTAGGCTGAATAATTTTTGGCTGATTTTGTGGGTTAGAGGTTAAAGGCAAACGCTGTTGAAAAACGTCATCGACATTGGCAGGCAATTTGGCAAAATTACCATCTTTATCCATTGCCAATTGTAAACTATATAGTTGGTCATAACGTTGCTGACCCACTCTACGCATATCACCACTATCACTGACAATAGTTGGATGAATAAATACTAAAAGATTACGCTTAACATTCGATTTACCATCTGACCTAAATAAACGCCCTAAACCAGGAATATCTCCCAAAAATGGTACAGATTGACGTGAGTGTACAGTGTCGTCAGAAATTAACCCTCCCAAAACCACAGTTTGACCATGATCCGCCAATACTGAGGTTTTTATTGAGCGTTTGCTTGTCACAAGATCTTGTGCTTGACCTTTATCAGCCACAGCAGAAACTTCTTGCTCCACCTCAAGGCGAATAGAGCCACCCTCACCAATATGCGGAATCACTTTAAGGGTTACACCCACATCTTTACGCTCAATAGAAGTATATGGGTTGGCTGTACCACCCGTTGTAGATACTGAACCTGTGACAAAAGGTACATTTTGACCCACAACAATATAAGCTTCTTCGTTATCCATCGTTAAAATAGAAGGCGTAGACAGTAAGTTTGATTTTGTGCGATCTTTTAATGCTTGAATCAAAGCACCATATAATCTACGAGAGCCATTCGCCCCTTCTTTATAATCACCTAAAACCAAAGAAGTACCAGAACTCCCCAATGCACCCGCTGCACCCGCTGCACCGCCTGTTAAATAACCTGCAGCAATCTTGGATAAACTTGAACCAATATTGTCAAAACTCATCAAGCCTATACCACTACTTAGATCGCCCATTGCCCATTGCACACCCAATTGATCTGTATCGTTTCCCTCGACCTCGATAATTGTTGCTTCAATTAAAACTTGTTGGCGACGCACATCAAGTTGCTGAATTGCAGCATCTATTTCACGCATTAATTGTGGGTCAGCTTTCACGACTAATGCATTTTGTGAGCTATCAGCAATAATACTGACCCCATTGGCATTAAAACTGGTGATATTATCTTGATTATTATTAGATGAATTACCACTTAAATTAATTGAAGAACCTGAAGCTGAGGAGTTACTCGAACTGCTTGAAGTATTTGAGTTATTATTGATTAAACTACTCATTGAATTATTACTGGTGCTTGAACTACTGTTATTTGAGGTTGAATTAACCGCCTGTCCAGTCACTAAGCCTTGTAAAATTTCTGATAAATTTTTAGCACTTGCGTATTTTAATTTAAAGACTTTTAAGCCACCCAAACGATCTGCCGATGGTACATCTAACATTTCTACCATTTGACGTAAACGTTTACGTGACGTTGGATCACCTTTAAGCAAAATACGATTGGTACGCTTATCCGCAATAATTCTGACTCGTGAACCTGCAAAGTCCTTTGATGCGCCTGTTGCAGCCATAGAGTCTAATAGCGTAATGATTTCTTCAGCTTGGCTTGACTGTAATGTGATCGCCTCAATATCATTTTGACCCGTACCATCTAAATTACGAATAATCGTTTCAAGCTGATAAATATTCGCAGCACGGTCAGAAACAATCAGGGCATTGGTTCCCTGAATTGCTGCCATATGTGCAAATTGAGGCATGAGTGGGCGCAAAGCAGGAATTAAATCATTTGGATTGGTATTTTCTAGCCAAATTACGCGTGTTACGACCTGATCACCACGTGCATTATTACGTGGATCATAAGCAACACCTGAACTTCGCACATTACTGTCTGGAACTAAACGTATCGAATTTCCAGAGGGAATCGCCACCACGCCATTTACATTTAAAACACCTAAAAATAAGTCATATACTTCATTTTTATTGAGTGGCTTATTTGAAATCACGGTTACATTGCCACGCACACGGGGATCAACAGCAAAATTTTTACCTGTAATATCGGCAACTTCATTAATAAAAGCTGTTAAATCAGCATCACGTAAATTAATTTTCCATGTCTGTGCATAGGTTGCTGTACTAATAACCGTCATTAAAGGAGCTGCTGCAACGAGTGCCCAAACTGGTCGATGATTCAAAAAAGCCATAACTTATTATCTTTCCTAATTTTATTTGTAGCTCTCATCACTTACAAACTTTGCTGAATGGTCATCACCTGATCACCACGCTTAATTTCAATTCTTACTTTACCGTCACGTTTTGCTTGTTCTAACAGTTGTATATCACTTTGTCCTTGACCTACTGTTTGTCCATTCAGTGAAATAATGCGATCACCTGAGCGGAGTCCAAGTTTATTCCTTAACGCGGGTGGCGTTTGATCAGTCACTTCATAGCCCTGACCACCTTGAGTATTTACACCCAGATTTTTTAAATATTGGTCTTTGTCTTGACTCATTTTTTCAATTGCTTGACTCAGAGCCGTTTGACTATTGTTTGGTTGCGCTGCTTCTTGGGACATTTCTGGTGCAACTTGCGCAGGAGGAATATTCGATGAACCCGTTTGGTTTGGCTCTATCGGTTGATATAAATTTCCTAAACTTGCAAATTTTAACTCACGTGTCGCGCCATTTGCTTGTCGTAAAACCACTCGATCCCAATAAACTTCAGAAAGTTGATAACCACTATTTTCAATGTTTTGCCCAACAATAAAACGATCTGCTGTTTCATTAATTTTAATGACAGCCGATGAGTTTCTACTTGGATAACCAACAACTACACCTTGCAATTGCATTGCAATGCTTTCATCTACCTGAGAATCAGCTTTATTTGCCTCATAAAACAATGCAAAACTTGAAATATTAGGTACTTGTGGTTGTTGCGATCCTAATTGTACATTTTCTGGTTGCATGGTTTGTGGTGGGGCAATCGTCCACCAAAACATTGCAGCTAATTTCCAGCATAAGGCTAAAATAAGTAATAACAAAACAACAGGTGCAAGTTTATCTAATTTTTTCCAAGAAATTTGTTCTAAGCGCTCTTGTATATTCATCGTTATGACCCTCCTTGTAATAAGGGCTGACGACTACTAATGACATACGTATCTAGTCCTGCTTTACCATCATAAGAAGGTACATTTAGCAAAAAGCGCTGAGTAAGTTGCACATCTAACATCATGCTTGGGTCTAAGGTGATATTGACCATTTTTTGGCTACGCTGATCTTGAATATCAAAAATAAGCTTGCCTGATTCATCTTTTAATTGACCATTCAGAGAAGGCATATTCATGCGGTCTTGGCGTTGTGCATAGGTATAAATCAGCTCACCACCTGCCCACTGTAACTGACCATCACTTTCACTAAAGCCTGCATCTTTTTTAAATTTAAAACCAACATCTTTGAGTTGAATTGCATTTGTCGGCCATTGCCAATCGACTATTGTTTTTAGTGTTTCAGGCGCAATTTGTCCTGTCATATTTTTAACAGTCAAACGCTGCCCTAAACCATAAGCCACAACACCTGCTAATTGGGTCTGTCCACTATGGATTTCGACGTTTGCCCCAGCACGTAATAAAATTAAATCAAATGGTCGAGTGCGCCATGTCACTGAACCACGTAGATTATCTTTGTGCCAATCTGCTTGTCCTTGCCAAATATTGCCACTGACATTTTGTAAAGTTTGATTATTTTTATAAAATTTTGAAATCAACCATGTCGCTGGAACTTGCAATAAAACAAAAATTAAAAAGGCAACAACGCCAACAATCCACCATGTTATCTGTTTTGATTTTTTATTCATCTAGCCATACCAACATATTCATTTATTCTTCCATGCAAGATGATGCGCAAACTACACATTATGCATAATTTTTGAATATCTCCAATTGACTCTGATAAAAAAACCAAGCAGTTTTGCTTGGTTTTTAAATTTTAGGGACTTTGAATGACACTTAGATGAAGGTTAGATCAAGAAATCTTCTAATTTAGCGCCTTTTTCAATTTCAGCAACCAACCAACGAGGTTGTTTACCACGCCCTGTCCAAGTGTCTGAAGCATTGTTTTTATTACGATAACGTGGCTCTACTGCTTTACGCGTGGTTTTTTTACGTTTATGTGAACCATACTCAATGAACTGTTCTAAAGTTAGACCAACAGCTTCAGCAATTTCCATAATTTTATTATAAGCATCTTCGATCTTTTGATCTTTTTTTGATTCAATCAATGCTTCAGCTTGCGCTGTTAAACGCTCTAACTCTTCTACTGAAAGACCACTAATATCCTGCATCATATTAACTCCGTTGTTAATTCTTAAATAATTTTTTAAAACATTTCGCCATTATAATATTTTTAATATTATTGATTAGCAATAGTAAAACCCCATGATATTCACATAAAAAAACAAAAATATATAATATTAAGGGCTTAATTTATAGCATAAAGAATTAAACAGTATAATTCTTAAAAACATTTTAAAGTATTTAAAAAATCAAATACTGTTTAAGTATAAAAAATAACTTTTCATTACATGAAAAATCATTCTATTTTAAATCATGTTGTACGCTATTCTCTAAATTAATTATTCTTTCTCTTAAAACTGTTGGTATATTCATTTTTTTCATCTCAATTTTATCAACAAATACGACAACAGCTTCTCCCTCAGCAACGACTTGATTTTGCTGTTCGCTCCATAAAATATAATGCATGCGAATTGCACTATTTCGCATTTCATCTATACGCGTATAAATGATTAATTGATCTGGATAAAAAACAGGCTTTAAATATTTACATTGACTTGATGCCACAACAGTTAAAGCATCTTCAGTAAATACCTGAAGTGCATCAAAATAAGCAATACGCGCACTTTCTATATAACGATAATATTGAACATTATTTACATGCCCAAATGCATCCATATCTCCCCATGCAACATTTTGTTTATAAATGACTGGGTATTCAGAGAACTGATTCATTATTAAGCCTTAAATTTTAAATTTAACAAAGTTTGCATCATTTTCAAAAATAGAATTTAATTGCATAATCAACTCATCATTCCCCTTCAATGTTGATTTAATTCTCAAATAATTCATTAATGCATCATCGGGATATAAAGACAGGAGCTGTTCTGCTTGTTGTGTTTTTCCTGTTGCATTATAAATATGCCATTTTGCAAAAGTAAATACAGGTATTCCTAAGTATTTCTTTTCTAAAGTTTCTATTTGCTGTTCTATCGCATCATAATCTGGGTTTTGACGTAATAAATGCTGCTGAAATAGCAAATAAAATACATCTTGATCAAATTTTTCATTTAATAATTGCAAGGCTAAATGCTGATGCTGCTGACTCATTTCAGGATAATGCGTTAATAGTTTTAACCATAAAACTTTTATTTCATACGGCAATACATCTAAATGATTTTCTATATTTAAATAACGTTTTTGAACAAGCTCATGCTCTTCTAAACTTGCTGTATCAAGCTGGCTTAAAAGTGCAGTTAACCATTTTTGTTTTGTGTCTAAAGTTAATAACTGTCCAAATTGAGTTGAATGCAAATATTGAAAAGGAAATTGAATTGCAAACTCTCCCCACAATACTTGTAATTTATTTTTATAAGCTTGACTGACTTGATTCAACCAAGGAGATAACTCATGTCCATTTAAAAACTCTAAATGTGTTAATGCTTGTTGTGCTTGATTTTGTGCTAAATAAATCTCAATACGTTGTATTTCAGCCAATTCAAAAGCCGATGTAGAACTACTTTCTAATATATTTAAAGCTTCTGCATAATGTTGCTGAGAAAATAACAGCCGTGCTTGAATAATTTGTTTTAACAAACCTGACTGATTAAAAACTTCTTGTACAAAATCTTTTTTTTCTTGTGCGCCTTCTAATAACCAAATCACACCTAATTGCTCATAAGGATGTAAACGATTAAAACTAAAAGTCGTTTCTATTTTGCGGCGCTCTTGATTAAAATACCGTTTTAAAATGTACCAAGCACTATGACCTAAAAAACTCAAAGCCACAAAAAAATAAACTAAAATCCAAACATTAGTTTGAATTTGAATATTATTCCAATATACATAAATATAACCCGCTCCTGAGCGATAACTTAATACACTCAGCAAAGCTAAAGTAATCAATGCGATTAAGCCATAAACCCATAGTATTTGCTTCATGCACTACCCCAGCACTGTTGCGGTGTTGAGTTTTGGAATTGTTAAAATTGGCATTTGTTTAATTTTAATCAACTGCTGCTTTAATTTTTCACTATTTGCATCAGGTAATTGATCCAATTGTTGAATCACCAAATTTAAAATATTTTGATATTCAGCATATTCCCCACGCCCTAAGGCTTGTTGTGCTGACAAAATACGTAACTGGGTTTCTTTTAAAATAAGCTTGCGGCTAATTAATGCTGTGCTTTGCTCATCAACACGTTTGATTTGAAACCAACGCTGCCAAAAATATTCGGTATTTTGTTTGGCTGGAGTTAAATTTGAATGTTTTATTTCGCTTTGTATTGCTTGATCAACTTGCTGTAAAGCATCATTTAATTGTTCTTGTTGTGCATGTCTTGCTTGGATAAACTTTTGAATACTCTGCATATCTTGCTGAATCGCTTGATGCAAACTGGTCTTTAAGGTGTCCGCTAAATCATATTTTTCAATACTCTGATTTAAATGAATCAGTTGATCTAAAGCAAAAACAAATTGTTGCTGCTGCAAGGCAAATTTGACTAATTCCAAATGTTGTTTAATCATTGCCGAAGGCTGAATATGATGAATCGTTGTTTCTTTGACAACGGCATTCTTTTGTACATTTTTCGCAGGCATACTATGATTCATTTCAGGCGTACGCTGTAGTGCCACCACTTGATCATTTAAAGCTGCATTCTTTTGCTCACTTTGATGTAAATTACTTTGAATTTCGGTGAGCTGCTGAGAAACATGATAGAAGTCATAGCTTAATTTTATTAGCCATGCCAACATGATAATGAACAAGAGAGAGATAAACTTCTTCATACATTCCTTTGTAATTCTGTCACATGCTGCAAAACAGTACTCGCTTTTAGACTTTCAAGTATGCTGATATTAAAGCACATTGCATTTTTTTTCTTATATTCTTGTAAAATTTGATACAAACGTTCGCCCAAAACTAAATAATGACATTGATTAATCAGTTCAAAATTTTGCTGATTGAGTAGCAACCAATTCAACCAACTCGCTTCACTGCTGATACAATTTATATAAGTCTGATTATGCTGATAAGAATGCATAAATCTTTGATATTCTATAAATGTTTTTTGAGGTAGCTGACGTTCATATAATACAAAATTGAGTACTTCAAGCTGATCCGAAACACATTGTTGCATCATAAATTGACGACCACCTTCACCACGCCAAAATGCAATCTTTTTTAAGTTTTTATTATTGTTAAAAATAGCTAAACTCAGCATACCTTCAGAAGTTTCCACTTCAGGCACTAAACTCTCACAGCCATATGTTTGTAACAACTGAGCCGTTGTTTGTCCAACAGCAACCCATTTTATATGTTGTAGTTGAGATAATTTTATGCCACTTTCTTGTAAATACTTCATCCCTAACTGTACTGCTGTAGGGCTAACCACCACAATCACTTGCGTATCGAATAGTTGACTATACAGCGCTTGTAACTGCACAGAAAATGGACGAGCCACCAACTCTAACAAGGGTAGCTCCACCACGTCTATTCCTGTCTGTCTCAAACATTGTGTTAATGTCTGAGCACGCTCTACAGGTCGAGTATTAATAAATTGCATTAATCTTGATAAAGCGCTTTAAGCAAATCGCCTGCGCCTAAATCGAGCAAAGCTTTAGCCAAAGTTACTCCTAGCTCTTCAGCTTGGGCTGTTGTCCCTTGAACTTGCTGTATCAATAACGTTTGACCATCAGGACTACCGACACGTCCTTCTAAAGAAATCGTCTGACCTTCTAGTGTGGCATAACCTGCAATTGGCACTTGGCAGCCACCTTCTAAATAGGCATTAAAAGCGCGCTCAGCACGTACACACACATCCGTTTCTTGATGCATCAAAGGCATTATTAAATCTAAAATTTCTTGGTCGTTTGAGCGACACTCTAAACCTAGAGCACCTTGCCCGACAGCAGGTAAACTCACTTGAGCGTCAAGTGTATGGCGAATACGCTCATGTAAACCTAAGCGCTTTAAACCTGAACTTGCCAAAATAATCGCATCGTATTGACCCGCATCTAACTTAGATAAACGTGTACCCACATTACCCCGTAAATCAATGACATCTAGATCAGGACGCTGTTTTAGTACTTGGCATTTACGACGTAAACTCGAAGTTCCAAGTTTTGCACCTTGTGGTAAGTCTTCGAATTTTTCATATTGGTTAGATACAAAAGCATCGAATGGGTCTTCTCGCTCACAAATTACAGCAAGTTCTAAACCTTCAGGTAAGTGCATAGGTACATCTTTCATTGAATGTACTGCTAAATCCGCACGACCATCCAACAAAGCCGCCTCTAACTCTTTAACAAATAAGCCTTTACCGCCAATTTTTGCCAAAGGAGTATCTAAAATTTTGTCACCTTGAGTGACAAACGTAACCAACTCCACCTTCACTTGTGGATGCAATTGCTCTAAGCGATCACGAATATGTTCCGCTTGCCACATTGCAAGTGGGCTTTGTCTTGTCGCTATTTTCAGGGTTTTCATCATTTCAGCTTTGCCAAACGTTTAAACACTCTAAACTTAACCTGCTGTTCTGAAAATGCAAGCAAATTATCATCAAATGTGATGTTAAACTGCTTATAAGTTTTGCATACGCTCTCTTAAACTTGGTAAGTGGCGACGACTTACAGCAAGTTTTTCATCTAATTCACGACAACGCACTTGATATTGCCCAGAAGCAACCATTTCTAGACCATCCAAATAGTCTAGAGAAATGAGTGCATTACGATGAATACGAATAAACTTATCTGAAAATTCTTGTTCTAAATCCTTCAAAGTTTCATCAATCAATACACTGCCATGTTTATGGCGCACTGTGACATATTTTTGATCGGCTAAAAAGTAATAAATATTTTCAAGCGGAATCAATTCTAAACCACGATAAGTTTTTGCAGCAATTTGCTGTCTTTGCACTTTTTCTTCCATGAGTTCTTTTTTTTCTAGGTTAGTCATTTGGGCTTGAGTTAACTTGGTTAAACTCGCTAATACTGTCTCTAAGTCTTCTTTTGCTATAGGTTTTAACAAATATCCTTTTGCTTGCGATCGGATCGCTTGTAATGCATGCTCATCATATGCTGTGCAAAAAATAACTGCTGGCATAGGCTCAAGTTGACTTAAATGTCGAGCACACTCCAAACCATCCATTTCTGGCATTTGAATATCCAATAAAACAACATCAGGCATATAAAGTTCTGCAAGCTCTAAAGCTTCCTGCCCATGTTGTGCAGTTGCAATAACATGATGCCCCAATTGCGATACTAATCGTGATAATCGCTCAACCGCGAGTGGCTCATCATCACAAATTAGGATGTCCATTCTCCCTCCTTATCACATCATCATTATTTTAATGTCTTCTGTATTACTTATAATGGTACTGTAGTAATGTAGTAAACCGCTCATCACCTGCAAAACTTCGAAATTGAACAGAAGTTCCAAAATGAGCTTTTAAACGCTGTTTGACATTTTCTAATGCAATACCATGTCCTTCTCTTAAATTTATTCTATCCTGTATAAATGGGTTAGTAATGACTATAGTGACTTGATTTTGCAATATTTCAACCAGTATACCTATTTTAGCATTGATATGTTTTTTCTCAACGCCATGAAAAATACTATTTTCTATCAGTGGCTGTAAGGTCAGTAAAGGAATTTTGACCTTATGCAAGAGTTCAGGTTGTTGAATATTCCATTCCACATTTAAACGATCTCCCAGTCGAATTTTTTCAATACTGATATATTTTTTAGATAATTCGATTTCTTCTGCCAATGTCACCAATTTAAGTTCTTGCATACTCACACGAAAAAGCTTAGACAAATCAATCAACATTTGTTCAGCTTTGTCAGGATCTAGACTAATTAAACTTACCACACTATTTAAACTATTAAATAAAAAATGAGGATGAATACGTGCCTGCATCGCTTGTACACGTGCGTTTAATTCACTATTTTGCTGCTTAAACCATTGCCCACGCATATAAATATAACGCAAGCAAAAAGCCCCTAATAATGCACCATAGCTCAAATGCAAACTGACATTTTCAAAAACAATATTTGTATTTAAATTTTTAAAAGAAAAATTAAATCCCCAATGGAAAATGACATTCAAAACACATGTCGTCACCAAGACTATGACTTCTAATAAAATAAAACCAAAAATCATGGCTTGAACGTCTGTATATTTTTTGAGTTTATTTTGGAAAATATCGACCCAAGCTGTAAAAGCTAAGAGCACCCAATTAATATACAAAATATATTGTATGACATGACCAAATTGCAAGTTTGACCATGACTGTGCTTCGGCTAAAGCTAAAAGCAATGCGAGAACATTACTCGCAATAAATAATTCAAAAAAATACTGCCAATGACTGATTTTACTAAAAAAATGTGAGCGATTTAGGGCATTTTGCATATTTAAACCAGATTCATGTTACTGCGCTGCGGAAAGTAAGCTTGAATTTGCTATACTCTTTTTAGTTCTACTGCTTTTTTTAAAATGAGCCGACATGACCACATCTTCTAATTCCTCAAATCCGTCACAAGCCCAAACATCGGGTATGTGGGGCGGTCGTTTCTCTGAAGCTACTGATGCCTTTGTTGCTGAATTTACTGCATCTGTTCAATTTGACCAACGCTTTTATAAACAAGATATTGCTGGCTCAATCGCACATGCCACTATGTTAGCAAAAGTTGGCGTACTAACAGAACAAGAACGTGATGACATTATCAATGGTTTGAACACCATTAAAGCTGAAATTGAGGCAGGTAACTTCGAATGGCGCATCGATTTAGAAGATGTGCACATGAATATTGAGTCACGCTTGACTCAACGCATTGGAATTACAGGTAAAAAACTACACACGGGTCGTAGTCGTAATGACCAAGTTGCAACCGATATTCGCCTTTATGTTCGTGATGAAATTGATGCAATTTTACAATTACTCGAAAAATTACAAAAAGGTATTTTGAGCCTTGCTGCTAAAAACACCAATACCATTATGCCTGGTTTCACCCATTTACAAACTGCACAGCCTGTGACTTTTGGTCACCATTTAATGGCATGGTTTGAAATGTTAGTACGTGATTCAGAGCGTCTGATTGACTGCCGTAAACGCACCAATCGTATGCCTTTGGGTTCTGCTGCACTTGCAGGGACAACTTACCCAATCGATCGTGCTTATACGGCTGAGCTTTTAGGTTTTGAAGCTGTTGCTGAAAACTCACTTGATGCGGTGTCTGACCGTGACTTTGGTATTGAGTTTAATGCTGCTGCATCACTCATCATGATGCATTTGTCACGCATGTCAGAAGAAATGATTTTATGGACTTCTGCACAATTTAAATTTGTGAATATTCCTGATCGTTTCTGTACAGGTTCTTCGATCATGCCACAAAAGAAAAACCCAGATGTGCCTGAGTTGATCCGTGGTAAAACGGGTCGTGTTTATGGTGATTTGATGAGTCTTTTAACACTCATGAAAGGTCAACCATTGGCATACAACAAAGACAACCAAGAAGACAAAGAGCCTTTGTTTGATGCGATTGATACTGTGCGTGGTTCACTGATGGCATTTGCTGATATGATCCCTGCTTTGGTTCCAAATATTGAAATCATGCGTGAAGCAGCTTTACGTGGTTTCTCTACAGCAACTGACCTTGCAGATTATTTGGTGAAAAATGGCGTTGCATTCCGTGATGCACATGAAATTGTGGGTAAAGCAGTCGCTTTAGGTGTTCAAGAGTCTAAGGACTTATCTGAATTAACACTTGAGCAATTACAGCAATTCTCCGACTTGATCCAAGCTGATGTCTTTGAAAAAGCATTAACTTTAGAAGCATCTGTCAATGCACGTAATCATATTGGTGGTACTGCACCTGCACAGGTTGAAGCTGCGATTGAACGCGCTTATACACGTTTAGAAAAACTTTATGCATAATTGCAACGCTCATATTGGAGATGATTGATATGACTCGACAAGTACTTTGCCGTAAATATCAAAAAGAGTTAGAAGGTTTAGATTTTGCACCATTTCCTGGTGCAAAGGGTCAAGAATTATTTGATACTGTGTCTAAACAAGCTTGGCAAGAATGGTTAAAACATCAAACGACGCTGATCAATGAAAAGCGTTTAAATGTGTTTGAACCTGATGCAAAGAAGTTCTTAGAAGAACAACGTGAGAAGTTCTTGAACAATGATGAATCATTGGAAAAAGCGGAAGGTCTAAAGCCTGAAGAAAAATAAGGCGAAGCCTTATTTTGCTGCAAGACACGCGAAGCGTGTAGTTTTCAATACAAAGAAGGGGTCTAAAAAGACTCCTTTTTTTAATACAACTCAACTGTACACACTTTTAATATTGAAGCTGTCTGAAGAAAATTTCATTCAAAAAAAAACTTCAAATAAAAAATTAATATATATAAAACAATTAATTAAATAACATTCAAATATTTTTTTATTATTAAGTAAATGCAAGTTTTCTTTTTAAAGAAAATAAGTACTTCATTTTTAATAATATTTATAAAAAAACAAATTATAAAATATAACTGTAAAGTAAATTTAGCCAATTTAATTACATGATGAAATGCAATTTTACATGGAACACACAGGATATATCATGACTGTTTCATTATTTTTGCATAGAATAACTACATCAGCTAATGAAACTATTTTCCCCAAGACAGCAACATTAGTGTAAATATTCTCCAGAATATTTCGATTTTATTCCTAGATTTCCCCCAAAATCTAGGAATTTTTTTATGCATAAAATATATTTCATTTGATATTTACATAAAAAAAGCTCTAGAACGTTCTAGAGCTTGTGTACAGTCGTACTCAACTTAAAAATTTATTTACCTTGTACTTTTTCTTCAATTTCTTCGATATTGGTATGACGCACATCATAACCTTTTGCCATATAAATCACTTGCTCAGAAATGTTTCGTGCATGATCACCTATACGCTCCAAAGAACGTAAGACCCACATCACATTAATGACTCGACTAATATGTCTTGGATCTTCAATCATATAGGTCATCAATGTACGTGTTGCTGACTGATATTCACGATCAATATCAGCATCTGCCAATAGCACTTTTAAAGCTTGTTCTGCATCAATACGCGCAAAAGCATCGAGTGCATCATGAATCATCACACGAACTTGATTACCAATATGGCGTGTTTCCATATAACCACGTGGTGATTCACCTTCTTCACATAATGTTTGTGCAATACGTGCTATTTTTGCTGCTTCATCACCAATACGCTCAAGATCAGTATTGGCTTTACTCATCGCGATTACCATACGCAAATCAATTGCAGCAGGATGGCGACGTGCCAAAATCAATGTTAATGCTTCATCAATTTCTCGTTCATATTGATTGACGGCATTATCTTGAAATTGAACATCGATGGCTAAATTGGCATTGGTATCTAACAAAGCATGAATGGCATTTCCCACTTGTTGTTCAACTAAACCACCCATGGTCATAAATTTAGTATTTACAGCCTGTAAATCCTCATTAAATTGTGAAGAAATATGGTGTCCTAATACAGGATTATTTAGGCTCAAAGTGTTTTACTCCACAACAAGTGAAATGAGATAGACTAATTAGACATATTTAAACACATTTATTATGAAACTTTGATGACAATCAGCAAAGATCTGATCTTTATCACTTTTATCACTCAAATGATGTTTTTCGTGACTTTTCACGTTATTTTAAGCAAAAATTTATCTATGAATTTAAAAATATTATTGGGAAATAAGCTAAAAAACCCGATTTATAAGGTTTCATTTATGAGTTATTTTTAAAAATTTAATTATTATTTTTCAGTCAAATATCCTATTTATAGCCAGACAAAAAGCAAAATCAAATTTGAATATACAGTTGTGTAACGTATTCACTTCACAAAACTACAAAATATTGCATTTTTTCCATGTGATTTAGGTAACAATAGCAGCATTAACACTCTCCCACTCCCTGTTTCTAATGATCTAAATGAATTTAAATTTATTTGATAATCTAAAATCACTGAGTATCATTGTCAGCCTTTGCGCTGTGCTTTCGGCATGCCAAAAACCTGAACCTGAAATTGTTGCTGAAACAAAAGAAACTCCTGCATCTCAAGTCGCTCAACCTGATTTAACCCTTATTTGTGAAAATCTCAAAAAAGAAATGACAGAGATGAATGCTCAACGCACCACACTTGCCATTGAACAAGTGAATCAAGATATACGTGTGTGCCTTCCTTTAATGGAGTGGGCTGAACAAAAGCAACTGATTGATTTATCTAATCAAATGTATAAACAATTTTTAGCAATTGACAGAACACCATTGCAACAAATGGCTTTTGAAAATTATGCTCTAGATAAATCAGAATATCCGACCATTCAGCAAAATCATTTTGAACAGCTTAATCTTCGTGATCAGTATTTGATTCGCCATCAAGGTCAAGCTTATATTGAATTGGTTGATGAGGGTCCAGCACATATTTTTTACCGTCGCCATCCACAATATTTAGCTAAGGTTTTCGCACCTTATTTACCTGAAGCTGAACGTGTTTTTATTGAAGAACTGGCACAGCAAAATAGTCAACCTTTACTACAAAATCAAAAACTCAATATCAATCCAAATGAGATTGTAGAACGTGCAATTTTCTGGGAAAGTTATATCAAAAATTATCCAAATAGCACCTATTTAGCAGATGCACAATATCTACAAAAGACCTATAGTGCCTTATTATTTAAAGGTTTAGATAACTCACCAATCACGACACAATATAATGACCAAAATGACATTCAAACTCCAGTTTGGTTAGAAATAGAAACGCTTGCACAGCAAAAAAATAGTCAACTCGCTGCACAAGCTGACAAATTTATCCAATTTGTTCATATGTCACCTGAAGAGCGTTTAGTAAAAATCCCTCTAAAATCAACGCAACTTAAGAAAATTGAAAATAATCCACAATTATTAGCCACCACTCAACTGAATCAATATTTAAATTTAACGACAATTGATCTAAAATCAAGAAATCGTGATTGTTTTAGTGATTCTATTTGTCTCACTCATCAAAGTTAATCTTCTAGATACAGCATTTTTTGAATAAAGTTCTATATTTATCTGAGTAAATGTTGTTTTTTTATCAAATTTAAAATCCTTTTTTTATTTATTAATGATTTATTGTTCAAATATTCATTTAAAAAATCTTAAGATATTTCTATGAAAAAAATGCTTTTTTTATTTTTGAGTTGTTTTACCTTAGCGGCTTGCAATCAAAATACAAGCTCATCTCAACAAAATACGCAAACACAAACTAAAGCTAAACCGATTATTGAAACAACAGCGGATTGCCTTACGGATACTCAAGAAATTTTGTCTAAAATTGATCAAAAAAGTTCAATCCAACAACTTTCTTCTGCTAATTTCGTCTTAAAAAAGTGCATAAAAACACTCAATCATGCGCAACTTTATACATTATTAGAAACAACGGACAAGATGTATGCACGCTTTTTAACGACAACTTCAGGTGATGATTCTTTAACAGGGCTAAATGCCTATGGTTATGCAAAATTTTATCCCGAAAATGCACAAGACTTAGGTTATAACACCGCTGAAAGTATTAAGAAAACATTACCTAAACGTGATCAATATCTAATGGATCAAATTGGCAAAGAATATATTCAATTTTTAGATATTGGTGAAGGTTATTTTGACCTTAAACGCCACCCACTTTATGTTGCTGATCTTTTTGCATCTTATCTACCTGAAGCAGAAGCAGTTTTTATTCGTCGCATGGCACAAGACAATAGCGATATTTTGTATTCCGATGCCGCTATTAGTATTCCTTGGCAAACCTTAGTAGAACGTGCTTTATTTTGGGAAAAATATCTTGAAAAATACCCAAATAGTCGCTTCAATCAAGATGCAAAAAATTTGTTTCATGAATATGAATATCTCAGCTTCATGGGTTCAGATAATAGTGATACTTTTGGTTTTTCAAATGGTCACTACATGGTTGAAAGTGAAGAAGTGCTACCTGCTTTAAAATGGTTAGCCAAACAACCTCATTCAAAAATTGCGGAAAAAGCACGTATTTTCCTCGATTATACTGCAAAAAATTATGCCACGATTGGTGACCAAGATTATGACAAACAACATGAATCGCTGATCAAATTACTCAAATTGACACCATCAAATTATGAAATCGATTGTCATACTGGTGCTCTTTGTAAAAAAAATCCCTGATGTAAGCAGAGCAAAATGCGCCTATCACATCTTTTTTTAAACGCAAATGGAAGATAAAAAATGAAAAGTAAACTGCGTTTAATTGGTTTATTGACCATAAGTTGCTTACTCATCGCTTGTCAAAAAAGCGATACCAATCCACAAAATACTCAAAGCAAAAATGCTGAAACACTCAAAGCAGTGGAAAATGATGCACAGAAAAAATTAAAAGCAAAATGCCAAAGTGTTGATTTAAAAATCAAAGCCTTAGCAAACAAATCTTCACCCAAAAAACTTTCAGATCTCAATCATTTACTGCAACTGTGTATTGCTGAAGTACCTTTGGAAAAACGTTATCAATGGATCAAAGACAGTGAACAGGTTTATCAAAATTTACTAGAAAAATCTTCTATTGAATTCTATCAATACATGACCAACTCAACAGGTGATCATGAAGAATTAACAGCCCAAGCCAAAAAAGCGTTATATGCGGAACTAAAACCTGAGGAGCAATACTTAGTTGATCATGCCAAAGCTTTATATTTAGAAAAATATTATCTAGGTGAAGGCGAATATACGGTTGTACAACACCCACAATACTATATCGATCTTTTTGTGCCGCATCTTGAAAAAGTAGATCAAGTCTATTTTAAACAGCTCCGTAAAGAATATACAGGCTCTGATTATATTTTAGATGCAGGATTGGCGATTAGCTTTGATGAGGTTAAAAATCGGTTAATATTTTGGGAAAGTTATCTCAAAAACTATCCAAAAGCACATTATCAAAGTCAAGTTTCTGAACTCATTAAAAACTATAAAAATGATTTATTTCATGGACATGAAAATACCCGTACACTTTGGTTTGATCATGACAAAATTGCAGATCAAGATGCCTTAAAAGCGATTCGTAAACTTGCAGCAAGTGACTCTGCCAGTCATAAAACAGCACAAGCTTTTTTAAATTTAATTACATCAAGTGAAGCACAGTGGCAACAACTTCCTAAATCCTCAGAAGATGAGGCTGAGTATGATTCTGCTAAACAAAAGGATATTCGTGAACAACGACAAATTTTACAAAAACAGGTGGAAACCGAAGTTGATGCGATTTTAAACAAAAGTTAAAGCTCTTCATTTATTTTTTTAATTTATCTTTTAAGGTCACAACTTTTAAAATAAAGATAAAAATTATACAACATATCAGCTATTTTCTGATGATCATGTTAGTATCGTGGCATCGCTTGACGGAGCGCGAGTAATCCCTCGCTGAGATCATCTAATGAAGATGAGTACCGTTGAACCTGATCAGGTTAAAACCTGCGTAGGAATCAAGCCCATCTGAAAACTGCAGCCTAAAGTTGCGCTATTTTTGTAGAAATACCTGAGTTTACACACATAAATGTAAATTACAGCCAAAAAATAGAGGTGACTGCCACTGTTTTTGGTCGTGCTTGATTCGTTGATGTCATTCATAAGGATCATTGCAATGAACCAGTTAACGAATCTATCCCCTGTCGATCAACTTGCACGACATGAGCAAGAAGCCAAAGATCTGACCCGTATTTTACCTGCATCTAAAAAAGTCTATATCCAAGGTTCACGCCCTGACATTCAGGTTCCGATGCGTGAAATTGAACTGACGGATACCCCAACAGGCTTAGGCGGTGAAAAAAATCCACCAATCATGGTCTATGACACTTCAGGCGTATATACCGACCCAAATGTACAGATTGACCTGAATAAAGGTTTACCCAATGTCCGTGAAACATGGATTGAGGAACGTGCAAATACAGAACGCCTCGATACCTTAAGTTCTGCTTTTGGTCAGGAACGCCTTAAAGATATCCGCACAGCCAATATCCGTTTTGCCCACATTCAAAAACCTCGTCGTGCTAAAACAGGTCAAAACGTCTCGCAAATGCACTATGCCAAACAAGGCATTATTACCCCTGAAATGGAATACATCGCGATTCGTGAAAATCAGCGTCAACGTGAAGGCGTAGATATGCGTCAGCATGCAGGACAAAATTTTGGCGCACGTAATCTCATGGAAATCACGCCTGAATTCGTGCGTAAAGAAGTCGCTGAAGGTCGCGCCATTATTCCTGCCAACATTAACCACCCTGAATGTGAACCGATGATTATTGGTCGTAATTTCTTGGTGAAAATTAATGCCAACATTGGCAACTCTGCGCTTGGCTCATCGATTGATGAAGAAGTGTCGAAAATGACGTGGGCAACCCGTTGGGGCGCAGACACCATCATGGATTTGTCTACAGGTAAAAATATCCATGAAACCCGTGAATGGATTATCCGTAACTCACCTGTACCGATTGGTACAGTACCGATTTATCAAGCTTTGGAAAAAGTCGATGGTGTAGCAGAAGACCTGACTTGGGAAATTTTCAAAGACACCTTGATTGAACAAGCCGAGCAAGGTGTGGACTACTTCACCATTCATGCAGGCGTGTTATTGCGTTATGTACCGATGACTGCGAATCGCTTAACAGGCATCGTGTCACGTGGCGGTTCAATCATGGCACAGTGGTGTTTGGCACATCATGAAGAAAACTTCCTTTATACGCATTTCGATGAAATCTGTGAAATCATGAAAGCTTATGACGTATCGTTCAGTCTGGGCGATGGTTTACGTCCGGGTTGTATCCAAGATGCCAATGATGAAGCACAATTTTCTGAATTGCGTACTTTAGGTGAGCTGACGCATCGCGCTTGGAAACATGATGTACAGGTCATGATTGAAGGTCCGGGACATGTGCCGATGCACATGGTGAAGGAAAATATGGACTTGCAACTTGAAGTCTGTCAGGAAGCACCTTTCTATACACTCGGTCCACTCACAACGGATATTGCACCGGGTTATGATCACATCACTTCAGCCATTGGTGCAGCCATGATTGGGTGGTACGGCACAGCAATGCTCTGCTATGTGACACCTAAAGAGCATTTAGGTTTACCAAATAAGAAAGATGTGAAAGACGGCATCATCACTTATAAAATTGCAGCACATGCTGCCGACCTTGCCAAAGGTCATCCGGGTGCGCAGGTGCGTGACAATGCTTTATCTAAGGCACGTTTCGAGTTCCGTTGGGAAGATCAGTTTAATTTGAGCTTAGACCCAGACACTGCACGTTCAATGCATGATGAAACTATGCCGAAAGAAGCACATAAATCTGCTCACTTTTGTTCAATGTGTGGTCCAAAATTCTGCTCGATGAAAATCACCCAAAATGTGCGAGATTATGCACAAAATCAACAAAATGATAAGTCAAACAACAATGAAGTTGAGGCTGGTCTGAATGCAATGAAAACCGCTTATCAGGAACATGGGCAAAAGTTGTACCATAAAGTTTAAACAGGCAAAAAATGATTTGTCTTTGAACAATTCTCCGTTAGGATGGAATGAACATGTTTCATCCTAACCCTCCGCATTCATGAATATAACTAAACACGCAACCTATTCGCATCAAGATGTTGAAATACAATCTCGTGAAACACTCTACTCTGGTTTTTTGCGTGTAGAAAAAGTCAGCTTGCGTCATCGTTTGTTTAATCAAACTGAATATACACCAACCATTCAGCGAGAATTAATTCAACGTAAAGAGGCTGCTGGTGTTCTCATTTATAACGACCAACAAAAAAAATTCGCTTTAATTGAACAATTTCGTATTGGTGCAATGGATGACCCTGTTTCACCTTGGCAACTTGAAATTATTGCAGGTGTACTTGATGGTGATGAATCCCCTGAAACATGTATAAAAAGAGAAAGCCTTGAAGAGTCAGGCTGTGAATTAAACGATCTACAACACATCTTTAGTTTTTACCCTTCAGCGGGCGCATGTGATGAAATTTTTCATCTTTATACAGCTCAAGCAATACTGCCTGAAACAGGTGGTGTTTTTGGTATGCCTGATGAAGGAGAAAATATCCAATTGCATATTTTTGATTATGCGGCATTGGGCGAATTATTACAGAGTGGACGCCTATGTAATGCAGCAATTATCATCGCTTTACAATGGCTTAAACAACATCTCTTAGCGCTCAAAATTGGATAAGGAGGTAGACATGTCAATGCATCACGTTATCTCAAAGCCCAAAGATCATATTTTGATTCAAATCTCAGATACACATTTGATGACTGACCCAAATGATGGTTTTATTGGGATTAATCCTGAGCAAAACTTTCATCAAGTCATTGCACAAATTCAACAACAGCACTCACAGATTGATACAATCATACATACAGGCGATGTTGCACAAGAGGCAAATCCAACAACTTATCAACGCTATCAAACTTATATGCAGCGTTTGAATATTCCATTTTTTCAAATTCCAGGCAATCATGATAATTTAGAATATTTTCCATTTGCAGCTTCTGCACTTGTACCTGCGGTCATTGACCTTGATCCTTGGCGCTTAATTTTGCTCAATAGTGCTGTTCCAAATCAGGTAGATGGTTGGATTCAAACAGAACAGTTGCAGCTTTTAGAAGAATTGTTATATTCAATACAAGATAAGTTTGTGATTTTAGCATGCCACCATCATCCTTTTGCGATGAAATCAAAATGGATTGATCAGCATAAACTTAAAAATACAGACCAATTAACCGATGTATTAGCCAAATTTAAGAATATTAAAATCGTTTTATTTGGTCATGTACATCAAGAATCGAATACACTTTGGCAAGAAACTGAATTTTTATCTACACCTGCAACTTGTGCTCAGTTTAAACCTTTAAGTGAAGATTTTGCTTTAGATGAGGCTGCACCTGGTTACCGTTATTTACATTTAAAATCAGATGGGCAATTTGAAACATCGATTTACCGTTTAGAAGGATATGTACCGACAATAAATAAAGAAATTTCAGGTTATTAGCTTTTCATTTTGTTTTTTTTGCATTAAGTTATTGCCCTTAGAAAAAGTTTGAAAGCAAAATTGAAAAATTCACTGCTTTCATCTTTGGGAAAAAGTCTATATGATGACGACCCCCGATAGCAGCATTCTATCGGTAGCGATAAAAATACTTGCATATCACCATATTTTTTACGTATAAACCATACGTATATGATGAGGAATGCCCTTTATGGCGAATGACAACCAAAACCAAATCTTGGACGAGCAAATTGACGCTTTGGACGACAAGTCTGTAAAACGTGTACGTAAAACCAAGCCAAAAGCGACTGAGAGTGGCAGCACTGCTAGTCTTTTTGGTATTGAGCCTTATCAGCCGAAAAAAAATGAAGAATACATGTCTGAGGGGCAACTTGAGCATTTCCGCAAGATTCTACTTGCATGGAAAGCAGAGTTAATGTCTGAAGTGGATCGTACTTTAAATACGATGCAAGATGAGTCTTCTTCTCTACCTGATGTCAACGACCGTGCTACTCAAGAGGAAGAGTTCGCAATTGAACTACGTACTCGTGATCGTGAACGTAAATTGATTCGTAAAATTGAGCAGTCAATTGAAGCGATTAAAAATGATGATTACGGTTTCTGTGAAACTTGTGGTATTGAAATTGGCTTGCGTCGCTTAGAAGCACGTCCAACAGCAACTTTATGTATCGACTGTAAAACACTTGCAGAGATCAAAGAGAAGCAGAATAACGGTTAATTCATGTTATTGCATAATCCTCCCCTAACCCCTCCTTTTGAAAAGGAGGGGGATAAAAGGCAGGTGCATTCAGGTCGGTTCGCGCCATCGCCAACCGGTCCTTTGCATTTTGGGTCTTTGATTACCGCAGTTGCGAGTTATTGTGATGCTAAAGCTCAACATGGTCGCTGGATTGTACGGATCGAAGACACCGATATTCCTCGAATCTATCCCAATAGTGAACAACATATTCTGCAATGCTTAGATGCATTTGAATTTGAATCTGATGTTGAAATCATTTATCAAAAAGACCGTTTAGAATATTATGAATCTGTCATTGAACAGCTAAGACAAAAAAAATTAGTCTATGCTTGTGAATGTACCCGTAAAATCTTAGGTTCAAATCATATCTATACAGGGACTTGTCGAGAAAAAAACTTAGACTTTCATCAACAAGCCATTCGCGTCAAAGTAGCAGATGAAACCATTTGTTTTCAAGATCGTCTTCAAGGTCAACACTGTTCTAATCTGCAAATGGATTTAGGCGATTTTGTCTTAAAACGCCGTGATGGCATCATTAATTATCAATTGGCTGTGGTTGTAGATGATTATTTGCAAGGTATCACTCATGTGGTGCGTGGTGCAGATCTACTGGATAACACTGAACGTCAAATCTGGCTCAGTCGATTACTTGGCTATCCTGAATTAACGTATATGCATCTTCCTCTTGCTATGAATGATCAAGGGCAAAAACTCTCTAAGCAAAATCTGGCACAGGCGCTTGACCCTAACAATGCTTCTCAATTGCTTAAGCAAGCAATTGCAGCACTTGGGCAGGCTGCTGTAGACCTTGACTCCCCTCACAAGATGCTCGCTCAAGCTGTCGCACAATGGCAAGTTCAGCGCATTCCTACGGGTACTGAGATTCAAGGGATCTTTCAATAAAGCTTCGTCATATTTTCAATAAAATATTTTATATTTAAATCTAATTTTTTCTTTTTATGGAAAAGAATGATCATGTTTTTTATTTTTGGAATTTCAGCAAAAACTGTAAAAAGTGATCAAGGACAATTTTTATGTCCTGTTTGTAAAACACGTAGTGTATATGAAATCAAAGTTCAACGACGTTATTTTTCTGTCTTTTTTATTTCATTATTTCCCATTTCCAAACCCAAAGAAAGTGCCGTTGTTTGTTTAAATTGTGGTACGCATATGCCAAAAATGGTGCTAGAACATCATTCATAGCACCATTTTCAGTGAAAAAAATCAGTAAACAAAAAGCTTTTTAAAAACTAGATTGTTCTCTTGCAGGGTTCGCTTGCTGAGTTGTTGCATCAATTTTCAAAATTAAGCTGATCATTACAGCGCACATAATGAGCGATGAACCACCATAACTAATAAAAGGCAGGGTTAAACCTTTAGTAGGCAGCATTCCCATGTTCATACCTGCATTAACCAAAATCTGTAATAAGAAAATGATACTAATGCCATATGCGAGATAACCTGCACGTAAGTATTGATGTTTTAAAGCACGATGAGCAATACGAATACAGCAAAATAACATCCCAAAAGATAAAATTAAGACTGTCGCAATACCAAAAAAGCCAAACTCTTCACCTAAAATTGCTAACATAAAGTCAGTATGTGCTTCAGGTAAATAAGACATTTTTTGAATACTGTGCCCTAAGCCTACACCTGTCCATTCACCACGCCCAAAAGCCATCAGTGCATTTGAAAGTTGGTAACCTGTTCCAAGTGGATCTGCCCATGGATTAGAAAAAGACATTAACCGTTCATAACGATAGGGTTCAAATACAATTAAAAATACAAATGCAGCTAAAATCGCCCCAAATGCAATACCAAATTGAATTAAAGGTGCTCCTGCGAGAAAGAATACACCTAACATAGAAACCGCAATAACGACTGTTGCGCCTAAATCTGGCTCAGCAATAATGAGTCCTACTGTCAGTAGCATAATCACGCCTAGGCGTACCAAACCTTTGATATTACTTCGGACTTCTTCGGCACGTCGTACTACATAATCTGCGGTAAAAATTGCCATCATCACTTTAGCAATTTCTGTGGCTTGCAAACTAAAACCACCAATACTGATCCAACGTGTTGAACCATTCACCTCTCGCCCGACCAATAAAACAGCCAGCAAAAGCGCAATGGTAATTAACCAGAGTGGAAAGGTATTTTTAAACCATATATTGAGAGAAACCTTATACACACAAAATGCAGCCACAGCAGCAACAATGATAGATATCGTATGCCGAATGACATAGTGAAATGGTGCTTCATGCATACGCTCTGCATAAGGCATAGAAGCTGAAGCTACCATCACTGTACCTAAACACAATAAGGAAATTACACAGAAAATGAGGACATTACGTGGCGTAATTTCTGCTGGAATTTTTGGCATCCAGCGTTCAAGCATTTGGTTAATCTTACTGACCGTTGTCTGAGCAAACCCAGCCATACTTATTTCCTTATGATTCTTTTAGTTTAAAGCATTTACATATTCAACGAAGTGATGACCACGCTGAGGATAACCTGTAAACATATCAAAACTCGCACAAGCAGGAGATAATAACACCACATCATTGGGCTGCGTATTGTGCTGACATAATGCAACAGCTTCTTGTAAAGATGCGGCGTGTAATAACGTTGTTGTGCCTTCAATGGCTTTTTCAATGATCGAGCGATCTTCACCAATCAACACTGCAACTTTGGCATACTTTTGTAATGAGTCACGTAATGCAGTGAAATCTTGTCCTTTACCCTGACCACCCAAAATGATGGCAACTTTGCCACCTTGTGCCTCAATTGCAGCGCCTAAACCATCTAATGCAGCTAAGGTCGCACCAATATTAGTGCCTTTAGAATCATTATAATAACGTACAGCATTGACCTCTTTGACAAACTCGCAGCGATGCTCAAGACCTTTAAACGTTTTTAACGTCTCTAACATTTTATCCATAGGCAAGCCAATCGCCTCACCTAAAGCTAGACAAGCCAACGCATTCGCAACGTTGTGAGTCCCCTGAATATACATCTCAGAACTTTTCAGCAAACGTTCACGACCACGTGCCAACCAAATGGTGCCGTTGTCTTCTCTTAAAATGCCGTACTGATTTAAATCAGGTGCATTTAAACCAAAACTTTGCATCGGTGTTACATCGGGTACAAGCGGACGTGTGAGAGAATCATCACGGTTATGAACCACTTTTTTCACGCCCTGAAAAATACGATGTTTTGCTGCATGATAACCTGCCATATCACCATGACGATCTAAATGATCTTCACTCATATTGAGGACAACAGCGACTTCTGCATTTAAATTTGATGTAGTTTCAAGCTGAAAACTCGACAGTTCTAAAATATAAAGATCTGGATCATCATGTGTTAAATCTAAAGCTGGACGACCAAGATTCCCACCAATCGCAGCTTTTACACCTGCATCTTGTGCCATTAAACCCATCAAAGTCGTCACAGTGCTTTTCGCATTTGAGCCTGTAATTGCCATAATCGGCTTATCAGTTGCACGGCGTAAAATTTGAATTTCACTGACCACAGGAATGCCTTTGGCAATCGCAGCTTGAATTTCTGGCAGCTTAGGGTCTAATCCTGGACTGATAATAATTTCGTCAGCTTGCAATAATAAATCTTGGTCAAATTGTCCAAAACTGGTTTGTACATCTGTCGGGATTTGATCATGCCCTGGTGGAACCTCACGTGAATCCGTTACTGCAACGCGGTAGCCTTTTTCATGTAAAAAATTAACTGCTGAAACACCCGAAATACCTAGACCAGCAACGACTTTTAAGCCACCACGTTGAATTAACATTTTTGTCCCACTCAGAGTAAATTTTGAAACTTGCAAAATGTTAGCACTTTGCAGATTTGAAAGCTTTTTATGTTTTCACTTTATCTATGATTTTTTGTGTCAGTGCGTAAAAAAACTGTCATATTTTATTGAATCAGATCTGTTCAGCATCGATCTGCATGCATCACAAATCAATATGTTTAAATCGCTTTATTTTTTATTTATGTTGAAGTGCTTTCGGCGTAATCGGTGCTATATCTAAATTTAACTCCGTTAAAAATTGCATCCCAAAATCATTCACTTGCCTTGTTGAGGCATCCCACTCCTCCTCTAAAGCTTTTAAAATACAAAGCCGTACAAAATAAGGACGATGTAAATTTACCAACTCAGTCAGATGCGTTTGTGTATTAAATAATAAAACCCCTTCAGAAAGTGGAATACCCCCATAAAAATCACCACGACAATGAAAATTAATCACATAAGGTGTATGACGATAACCTTCTAAATAAATTTCTAAAATGGCAATCGCCCGATCATCATCGCAATGCCCTGAAATCACCTTGTAAAAATACACATTTTCTTTGACACTCACTTTTCGCATTTTATTTTTCATTTTTATTTAGCCCATAAAAAAAGCCACCCTAATATTAGAATGGCTTTCGATATATTTTAAGTTTTTATTTCCATTTTACGGCTTGGACTTCAACTTTTTTCGGTGCTTCAGATGTATCAGTTGAACAACCACATCCACCGCCACAGCCTGCAACCATCGCAGGTTGTAACCATTTTGCTAGACCATTCCAGCCACGCGATCGACACAACTGAGCCAGTTTTGAAAATACCGAATACGCTGATTTTGGAAAAACCTTCTTAAAAACAAAGATCGCACTCCAAATCACTAATGCTGTAATAATCAATACTTCAACCATCTCAAACTCCTTAAGTTTTGTGAGGTCTTATCAACCAAAATAATGAGTTGCAATTTGGTAGGTCAGAAAAGACATCAAGTAAGCCAAACAAAATAAATATGCTGTCATACCTGCAACTGTTTTCCATGAACCTGTTTCACGTTTTACAGTTGCTAAAGTTGCTAAACAATGCGGTGCATAGATAAACCAAACCAATAAAGATAAACCTGTCGCCAATGACCAACTTAAATCACCTTGGCTGATGATCTGCGATAAGCCTTGAGTTACGGCATCTTCATCCGTTGCAGATAGTGCATAAACTACACCTAAAGATGCAACGAGAACTTCACGTGCTGCCATCGCAGGGATAAGAGCGATACAAATTTGCCAGTTAAAACCCAGTGGTGCAAAAATCGGTTGCATCAAATGTCCTAACATACCTGCAAAAGAATAATCGATCGCTGGTAAAGTGCCACCTTCTGGCGGTTGTGGGAACGTACACAAGAACCATAACAAAATTGATAAGGCAAAAATAATGCCGCCCACACGTTTTAAGAAAATTTTGGCACGGTCAAGTAAGCCAATCCAAACACTTTTAATATCAGGAATACGATAGCTTGGTAGTTCCATCAATAACGCATGTTCTGATTTATCTTTTTGGAAGAACTTCAAGACCGTTGCAACGATCAGAGCACTGACAATGCCTGACATATACAAGCCAAACAGCACCAAACCTTGTAAATTTAAAAAGCCCCATACTGTTTGTGATGGAATAAACGCAGCAATAAGTAGAGCATATACAGGCAAACGTGCCGAACAGGTCATGAGCGGTGCCACAAAAATCGTGGTCAAACGATCTCGTGGATCACTAATGCTTCGTGTCGCCATAATCCCAGGTACAGCACAGGCAAAACTAGACAGCAAAGGAATAAATGAACGACCACTTAAACCCGCTTTAAACATGAGTTTATCAAGCAGAAATGCAGCACGTGGTAAATAACCAGATTCTTCAAGCACCAGAATAAAAAAGAATAAAATCAAGATTTGTGGTAAGAACACCACCACACCACCAGCACCTGCGATAATGCCGTCCACCACCAAACTATTGAGCAAGGGATGAGAAATAAATTGCCCAACAAACTCACCGAGCCATGCAAAACTATCTTCTATTCGGGTCATAATCGGTTCTGCCCAAGCAAAAACAGCTTGGAAAACCACGAACATCATCAAAGCTAAGCTCGCTAAACCTAAAATAGGATGCAAGAATATTTTATCGAGAAAGTCAGTACGTTTATCTTCTTGATCAACAAAAATCACCACATCTCTTAAAATTTGAGAAACTTTGTCATGATTTGAACCTGTCAAAATGACATCACTTAACTCAAAATTCGGTGTACGGAATTTTTCCTGATCTAACGCTCCCATGAGGTTTTCAATACCTGCATTACGCACTGCGACGGTTTCCACAATAGGAACACCTAAACGCTGTGATAATTTTTCAGTATTAATTTGCATGCCACGACGACGTGCTTCATCCATCATGTTAAGCACTAAAAGAATTGGCTTACCTTGAGCAATAATTTCAAGCACTAAACCTAAATGTAATTTTAAGTTTGTTGCATCAACCACACATAAAAATGCATGTTGATCTTGCTCTTCAGCAATTTTTCCTAAGACCACATCACGTGTAATCGCTTCATCTGGACTTGTAGCATCTAAACTATAAGCACCAGGCAAATCTAAAACACGAACAGCACGTCCAGATGCTAAAGTAAATGAACCAACCTTACGCTCAACAGTAACACCTGCATAGTTGGCAACTTTTTGGCGTGTCCCTGTTAAATGATTGAAAAGTGATGTTTTACCGCAGTTAGGATTTCCGACTAAAGCGACTCTTAAAGTTTCGCTCATGCGGAAGCTCCTTGCATTTCTTGCTGAATTTCAATACGAGCAGCTTCTATTTTACGTAATGCAAAACGGGTAAATCCAACTTGAATTAAAATCGGATCGCCACCAAAAATACCTTTGGTAATCACTTGCACCGTTGTACCAGGTACAAAACCTAAGGTTTCTAAACGACTCGCTACGAGATCGGGTTGACCTGAATTATCAGCTAATGTTCGATTAACTTTAGTAATAATAGCAGTCTGCTTCACTTTCAATTCTGACAAACGCACTGCAACTGACCCTAAAAAAGAAACGGTATTTGTGTCGATTATACATACAAATGAGAATAATTACCAAGTAAGGTTTGATTACAATTCTCATCCACTTTATCTTATTCGACTTATTTATTTTTTTAGTCTACATTTTAAAAATAGATTAAAAATTTCAAGTTTTCTGTTCATTATGCTCAATAAAAAACCTCGTATTCCTACGGCTGTTACGATTCCTGAATCACTTAGCTTTTTAAATGGTTATAAAGACTATTTAATCGCACAAACAGTCAGCCCACATACGCGTAATGCGTATTTGTCAGATCTCATCCAATGCAGTGAATGTTCTACGCAATATCTGCCAACATGGTCACATGATGATATTTCAGATGTTATGATTACACTGACCAAACAAGGTAAAAGCCCTCGTTCCATTGCCCGTAGTTTATCTGCGCTGCGTTCTTTTTATAAATTTTTACGTGAACAAAAAATTCGCTTAGACAACCCTATGGTTGCGCATAAAACTCCAAAAATTGGGCGTGCGCTCCCTAAAGATTTATCAGAACAAGATATAGAGGATTTGCTGCAAGCCCCTGATCTAACAACAGCATTGGGTTTACGTGATCGCGCTATGTTAGAGGTACTCTATGCTTGTGGTCTACGTGTATCAGAACTACTCAATTTACGTCTAGATTTAATCAATTTAAAACAAGGTTATTTGCGCATTGTAGGTAAAGGCAATAAAGAACGTTTAGTTCCCTTAGGACAAGTTGCCTGTGAATGGGTGGAACAATACCTCAATGAAGCACGCTCTCAGCTTTATAAAAGTAGCACGGATTATTTATTTTTAACCCAACATGGCGGCATCATGAGTCGACAAAATTTTTGGTATGCCATTAAACGTTATGCCTTACAAGCCAATATTCAAATAGAATTATCTCCACATACATTAAGACATGCTTTTGCTACGCACCTCATCAATCATGGTGCAGACCTACGCGTAGTTCAAATGTTGCTAGGGCATAGTGATTTGTCTACCACACAAATTTATACCCATGTGGCACAAGTTCGTATGCAACAATTACATCAACAATATCATCCTAGAGCCTAATCAAAGACGAAATGCAAATGTCGTTAATTTCCATCCCTTAATCAAGTTTTAACGAACTGCCCCGATTTTTTTGCTATGCTTATTTGCTCACAATAAAGCTGAAAAACACAAAGAGTTATTTATGCAATTAAAACGTTCAAAATTGATGATTGCTTGTATGCTTGCGAGTGGACTTGCACTCAGTGCTTGCTCAAAATCTCCCGACACTAAAAAAGATGATACTTTGACAGCGACTGCACCTGCGACGGGCGAAGCATCAAATTTGACTGAACGTAATGCGCAGCAACGACTTATTCAGACATTACAAGGACATCTAAAAAAAGCAAATATTAATGCTAAAATTTTAGATGTAAAACCAACTGAAATGCCGAATTTATATTGGGTGAGTTTAGAAGGCATGAGTTCTGTCTATGCTACAGGTGATGGTAAATACCTTATTCAAGGTGATGTGATTCGTTTGGGTGATAAAGAACTCAGTAGCATTGGTGACTCGCTTCAGGCTGAAGAAAATAAAAAATATTTAACACAATTAAAAACTGAAGACTTATTGGTCTACCCTGCCCAAGGCAAAACCAAGCATGTCATTTACGTATTTACGGATGCAAGTTGTCCGTATTGCCATAAACTACATGAGCAAATTCCTGCAATTACTGCCAAAGGTATAGAAGTACGTTATATCGCATGGCCACGTGGCGAGCAATTTATGCCTGCAATGGAAAGTGTGTGGTGTAGTGCAGACCGTCAAACCGCCTTTGATCAAGCAATTTCAGGTACACAGCTTCCACCTGCAAGCTGTAAAAACCCTGTTCGCGCTCAATATGAGTTAGGTTTAAAAATGGGCGTAAATGGTACACCTGCAATTTATAATGCAAATGGTGAACATATTGGTGCATATATGACTGCTGAAGAGCTTGTTGCACGCCTTAAATAACCAATATTTATAAGTTAATTTACTATTTTTTATAGAAAAATATAAAGATGCGTCAGCCTCTAGAGTCTGGCGCATTTTTTAGCTATGATCTAATGCGAATAAAATTTTTTATATATTTTGGAGTGTGACGTGAAACCAGTACGTCTGGCAATACTCGGTCTTGGAACCGTAGGTGGTGGTGCCCTTAAACTATTACAAGAAAACGCTGCTGAAATTAGACGTCGCACCGGTCGTGAAATTGAAATTACCTATGTGGGAACACGTCGCCCACGTCCAGATCTAAATTTACCTGCGAGCGTCAAACAAAGCTCGAATCTTCTTGATATCGTTCGTCAACCTGATGTCGATGTTGTTGTGGAAGTCATGGGCGGCATTCATCCTGCTTATGAAGTGATTATGGAAGCCATCAAACATGGTAAACAAGTAGTCACTGCCAACAAAGCCTTGCTTGCTGAACATGGTAATGAACTGTTTAAGGCTGCCGATGATCATCATGTACAAATCGCATATGAAGCTGCGGTTGCTGGCGGTATTCCCATTATCAAAGTGATTCGTGAAGGTTTGGCAGCCAACAAAATTGACTGGCTCGCAGGCATTATTAACGGTACAGGCAACTTCATTCTGACTGAAATGAGTGAAAAAGGTCGTGCATTTGATGATGTACTAAAAGAAGCACAAGAGCTCGGTTATGCTGAAGCAGATCCAACATTTGATGTAGAAGGCATTGATGCTGCACACAAACTGACTATTCTTGCGTCTTGTGCATTTGGTATTCCATTACAATTTGACAAAGTGTATACCGAAGGTATTACCAAAATCACAGCACAAGATGTCAAATATGCTGAAGAGCTTGGCTATCGTATTAAACATTTAGGTATTGCTCGCCGTTCAGCAAAAGGCATTGAACTGCGTGTTCACCCAACCTTAATTCCTGAAGAAGAATTAATCGCCAATGTAAATGGTGTGAAAAACGCTGTCTTGGTACAAGCCAATGCCGTTGGTCCAACATTGTATTATGGCGCGGGTGCGGGTGCGGGTCCTACTGCATCTGCGGTCATTGCTGACGTGGTTGATATTGTTCGTGACATTATTTATACAGAAGATGGTGCAGGAACGATTCCACAGTTGGCATTTGAGGCACTTTCAGACCTTCCAATTTTAGAAAGTGATAAAATGACAACGGGTTACTATATCCGTATCAATGCTGAAGACCAAACAGGCGTACTTGCTGATGTGACGACTATTCTCAGCCGTGCAGGGATCAGTATTGATGCCATCATGCAGCAGCCGCGCTTAAAAGATTTGATTCCTATTGTGATTTTAACTGATCCAGTCGTTGAATCAAAAATGAACGAAGCTTTATCTCAAATTCAAGCTTTACCTGTGATTCATGGCGAAATCGTACGAATTCGTTTAGAATTGCTTGATAACTAATCGGGTTTAAATTGTCCTAAACTCCTCTGATTTGAAGAGGAGTGATCATGCAACTCAATTCATTGAATATGCCGATCTTAGGACAATTAACAAATATCTCTATTTGCTCTACATAACACTTGGAACACCCTCATGTCTAATGCAAATCGCTATACAGGACTTGTTGATCGCTATCGTGACCGCTTACCAGTATCTAAAACTACACGTGCTATCTCTTTAAATGAAGGGAATACTCCACTCATTAAATTAGACAATATCCCACGTCTTATTGGTAAAAATGTTGAAATTTATGTGAAGTATGAGGGCTTAAACCCGACTGGTTCATTTAAAGACCGTGGTATGACCATGGCTGTAACAAAAGCTGTAGAAGAAGGCTCTAAAGCAATCATCTGTGCATCTACAGGTAATACCTCTGCTGCTGCCGCTGCTTATGCTGCACGTGCAGGCATCAAAGCGTTTGTTTTAATCCCAGAAGGCAAAATTGCGATGGGTAAAATGGCGCAGTCCATGATGTATGGTGCTGTGACTTTACAAATTCATGGTAACTTCGATGATGGTATGCGTCTTGTTAAAGAAGTTGCAGACCAAGCACCTGTCACGATTGTAAACTCAATCAACCCTTACCGTTTACAAGGTCAAAAAACCATTGCTTACGAAATCGTAGAAGCTTTGGGTCGTGCACCTGATTATCACTGCTTGCCAGTTGGTAACGCAGGGAACATCACTGCACACTGGATGGGTTATACCGAAGCAGTTGCTGACCAACCAGCAGAAGAGTTTGAGCAAGTGGTTTATGACGCTGAAACTGACAAATTCACAGGTCCAAACCCAGAAGGTCGTCCAATCATGGTCGGTTACCAAGCATCTGGCGCTGCACCATTCTTACGTGGCGGTCCTGTAGAAAACCCTGAAACTGTTGCTACTGCAATTCGTATCGGTAATCCACAAAGCTTTAACCATGCTAAAGCAGTCGTTCGTGATTCAAATGGTTGGTTTGATGAATTAACAGATGCTGAAATTTTAGAAGCGCAACGTTTACTTTCTATGTATGAAGGTGTATTTGTTGAACCTGCTTCTGCTGCGTCTATTGGTGGTGCGATCCGTGACATTAAAGCAGGTAAAATTGCTGAAGGTTCTGTGATCGTATGTACTGTAACAGGTAACGGCTTAAAAGACCCTGATACTGCAATCAAACAATGTGCTGATGCAGTGATGTTATCTATTGATGCTGAGCTTAACCAAGTTCGTGATTCTATTCTTTCAAATATGTAAAATTTGAATAGATGTAAAAAAACCTGCCAAGTGCAGGTTTTTTATTTTAACTCTCAAGTGGTGGATTGTTTTTTGCTCATCGAGCACGATATTCGGCTTCCCATTGTTCATATTCCTACTGTGCAATTTTCTGTTCAATCTCTAACACTTGTTGTAAAGACAATGCTTTTACTTCAAAAATTGGGTTTTTAACAATGGATTAATCGCTAAAATATCATCAATATCATACTTACCTATTGTTATTTTTTGGTTTTCTTCATCATATTGAATAGATTTTCGCTGCTGTAAAACTGAATGTAATAAAATAGGCGCATCACTTATACATTCAAGTTGACCATTAAAAATAAAATCTTCTGGATTATTAATACAATAACCACTATTCGCTTCCTGCCATATAGCTTCCTCACTTATTCCATAAATAAGATAAGTTCCTGTCTCTCTTTCATTCTGTACCCATTCTTCTTCATAATTTAACCAAATCGCATAAAACATCGATTCTTCTTCAAACTCAAAAATTTCGTATTTTTGAATCCCTGCTCGCTGTACAAATTCAAAAATATCATCATCTTGCATATTTTCAGGTAATTCTATTTTTACTCTGCCATCTTCTAAAAGATGTTGCCCACAGCAAGAAAAAACAAAAGCATCCAACTCTTTTAAAAATTTTAATTCAGGTTCAAAGGCTTCTTGTGCATTCCATAAAGCTTCTTGGTTCCACAAAATAATATAGCGTGTCGCCTCAATTTCCAGTCGTTTATATTCTGCCTCTGCTGCTGCACAATCTGTAAAATAACTGGCAATTCTAGAGCCTTCATAAGCATCATAGCTATCATCATAAAAGAAGCTGTTTTCACGAATCACATAAGTCGTCATTGTTGTTTTCCTGATTATTGTTTTCCTGATTATTGTTTTCCTGATTGTTTTTTCTTCGTTATTGTTGATCAATATAAGAAACCCTTCACAATGGAAGGGTTATTTTGACATCATATTTATTAGATACGTTTTGGTAAATTACTCACCCAATTTAATAGATTGGTTGCATCGTTAGTACGAGATTGCGAAGTACTTGCACCCAACAAGACTACAACGGCAGGACGGTTATTTACAGTCGTGTGCATTACAACACAACGCCCTGCTTCATTAATATAACCTGTTTTTGAAATATTAATGTTCCAACCACCATTACGCACCATTGCATTGGTATTGTTAGATTTTAAAATACGATAACCAAGATTAAAGTCATAATGTGCTGTAGTAGAGAATTGACGAATCAAACCATACTGAGATGCAGCACTCACTAAAATTCCTAAATCACGTGCTGAAGAAATGTTATGTGGGTCTAAACCTGTAGACTCGGTATAATAAGTTGAACTCATTCCTAATTGACGTGCTTTTGCATTCATTGCAGCAACAAAGGCAGGTCGTCCACCTGGGTAAGTCCGTGCTAAAGCGGCTGCTGCTGGATTTTCAGATTTCATTAATGCAACCAGTAACATTTCTGCACGGTTCATGGTATCGCCAACTTTTAAAGTTGAGCTTGAATTTTTACCACCAGCTCCAGCAAAATCAATTGATTGCAACATAATGTCTTCAGACATATTTAAACGAGCATCTGCTGTGACCACAGCCGTCATTAACTTGGTAATAGACGCGATAGGTAAAGCAGTATTGGTATTTTTACTATAAAGCACCTCACCAGTATTTGCATCCATGACCAAAGCAGCACGTGCGCTAACAGAAGGCTGGTTTAAATATCGGTTAGTATCTGAAATTTGAACAGATTGCTGAATTGGTGCTGCGGCTGTTGTCGTTGTTGTATATGTTTTAGTTGGTGGCGCAGATAAATAGGTCACAGAACCTGGTGGAGATGGTTCGTCGTCATCTTCACTGACTGACATATCGCCATTGAGTAACTGGCTCGCATCATCGGCTGACCAGCTCATAGAAGCATGTTGTGTCCCCCCTGAAACATTTACAAGATCTGCAAAGCTTGCCGAACTCAAACTGAGTAGCACTGCTGCAGACAGGGCATGCATTAACGTTTTTTTTGACTTTATCACGGTAACTTACTCATTCAGGGAGGCTTTTTGCACTATTGCTAATTACCTCAATTATGACTTACATTTATACTCAAACATGACTAATATTGAATAATCAAATTAGCTACGTCATTGTGCATAAAAGTTTAAGAAAGATTACGAATAGCATTGCTAATTTTGTTATGACATTGCAAGTACTTTTTGCTTTGTGTAACAAAAAAGTTGCTTTTTTGAAAATATAAGGAGGTCTTAGTGATCACGGTTTTAGTGGTAGATGACCATGAATTAGTACGTACGGGCATTTGTCGTATGCTTGAAGATCAAGCTGATATTCAAGTCATTGGTCAAGCTGAATCAGGTGAAGAAGCCATCGCCATTGTCCGCCAACAACACCCTAATATTGTTTTACTTGATGTTAATATGCCTGGTATTGGTGGCGTTGAAACAACACGTCGTTTATTACAGACCGCCCCTGACACTAAAGTATTAGCTGTGAGTGGTTTAGCAGAAGAACCTTATCCTTCTTTATTATTAAAAGCAGGTGCGCGTGGTTATATCACGAAAGGTGCTCCGATCTCTGAAATGGTTCGTGCAATTAATAAAGTGATGCAAGGTGGTAAATATTTTAGTGCTGATATTGCCGAACAACTTGCAAGTTCTTATTTGTCGGACAACCAAAGCTCTCCTTTCGATGCGTTATCTGAACGTGAAATGCAAGTGGCGATGATGGTTGTCAATTGTATTAGCGCACAAGAAATTTCTGATAAACTTTTTGTTAGTGTCAAAACGGTCAATACTTATCGTTATCGTATTTTTGAAAAGTTAGGCATTGATAGCGATGTTAAATTAACCCATTTAGCAATACGCTATGGTTTAATCAAACCATAAATTTGGCATAAAAATGAATACTATGTGGCCTGCGGTAGCAAACTCACTTCAACAAACCATTTACCGTTTAGGCACATTATATTCAGTTTATAGACTCACTTTATCTTTCTGTCTCATCAGCATTTTTTTGTTCACATCTGAACATAATGGACTCAATTATCTACATAGCAAATTGTATTTTGACAGCTTAATTATTTTTGCTGTGATGAGTCTAATCCAGTTACTTGCACTTAGATTTATCCATCAATTTATTGCACAGCAGCTCTTTGCTATTTTTATTGTTGATATTTTATTTTTAAGTACTTTAACCTTTTCCTTAGGTGGACCAAATCTTTCAATTAGTCTGCTTTTTGTGATTATGGTATTTTCAGCCAATTTTTTACTGCAAAAAAATGAAGCTTTAATTGTTACTCTTATTTCAGTCATTGCTGTAATTTATCAACAATTTGTTGGTAGTTTTTTAGATATTTCTAATCTCAATAATATTAGTAACAGTGCCCTTTTGGCTTTTCTATTTTTTATTGTGTATGGCATAGGACAAATTTCAATTCAACGCTTTAGAGTTTTAGAAACGATTAATTCTTTACAATCTCTAGAACTTTTAAAATTACAAAATATTAATCGTTATATTTTAGAACAAATTGAACTCGGCTATTTGGTTTTAGACGAAAATTATCGCATTGTGGTATGTAATCCTGCGGCATGTTCTTTATTAGGGATTGCACCTTTATATGCCTATTCACATGAACAATATTCATTGATCAAATTTCAAAAAGAGTTATTTGATTTATTACAAAAACGACCTTTAGAGGATGGGCAACGTTTTCAATTTGCGTCAGCACAAAGTCATTATACGATTGATATTCGTGTACAAAAGCTTCTCGTTCCACATCAAGCTTTAAGCCTTTTAACTTTAGAAGATGCACAGAAAATTAATCAAAAAGCACAACAGCTCAAATTGGCATCTTTAGGGCAACTTTCAGCGAGTATTGCCCATGAAATTCGTAACCCACTTGCCGCAATTTCGCAAGCCAATGAGTTAAATTTAGATGCTGATGAAGAGCAACGTCTCATGCTCAATCAAATGATTCAAAAGCAGACGCATCGTATTAACCATATTATTCAACAAACTTTAGATATGGCAAAAAATAAAAAAACCACCATATCAGACATTCAACTTGAAGTATTTTTTAAAGATTTATTCATCAATGACTTAGCAGATGTAAAAAATAAAATTGCGTTAAGTCTGCCGCAAAACTATGTAATTCAGTTTGATGATTCACAGTTAAGACAAGTTTTGATTAATCTCATTCGTAATGCGATAAGACATAATTCACATGATGCTGATTTTATCCAAATTCTAGTGCATACTGAGGCTCAACATCTGTTTATTGATGTGATAGACTTCGGTCAAGGTATTACACATCAAAACCTAGCGCAATTATTTCAACCATTTTTTACGACTGAAATTAATGGTACAGGTTTAGGTTTATATTTATCGCAGAGTATCTGTGAAGCAAATCAAGCAAAGCTCATTTACATAGAGCAGAAAAAACAACAAGGGGCATGCTTCCGAATAGAGTGCCCATTTAAAACTTAATTTAGGTTATTGGGGATATGACCACACGACAACCATTAGTTCTACTTGTGGACGATGAGCATGACTTGTGCGTGCTAATGCAAATGACTTTGGCACGAATGGGGATCAAAACACATATTGCACATCATCTACAACAGGCAAAATTGTTCTTTAGTGAACACAAATACAATGCATGTATTACCGATTTAAATCTTCCTGATGGGAGTGGTTTAGACTTGGTTAAACATGTTACACAGCATTATCCTAAAGTTCCTATTGCGGTACTCACCGCTTATGGAAATATGGAAATTGCAATTGCTTCCTTAAAGGCAGGTGCCTTTGATTTTGTCAATAAACCCATTAATCAACAGCATTTGCACCAACTTTTAACGAAAGCTTTACATGTGCCTTTAGTTGATTTTAGTGAAGATAATTTACAGCTTGAGCATCAACTTCTTATTGGTGAATCTAAACCAATGTTGAAATTGAAAGAAACCATCAAGAAAGTAGCTCGCTCACAAGCCCCTGTTTTTATTTCTGGTGAATCGGGTACAGGAAAAGAAGTTGTTGCCCACTTAATTCATAAATTAAGTAACCGCAGTGATAGTGCATTTGTCGCGATTAATTGTGGAGCAATTTCAGAAGAATTAATCGAACGTGAATTATTTGGTTCTGTGACTGCAACAAGTGCAGGAACGACACCTGATAAACTAGGTTTAATCCAATCTGCAAATGGTGGATGCTTATTTTTAGATGAGATTGCTGAACTTTCGTTGACCACTCAAACCAAGTTATTACGTGCGTTACAAGAAAAGAAAATTCGTCCTTTAGGCAGTGATCAAGAAGTTGATGTTGATTTTCGGATTATTAGCGCAACAAATCAAAACTTAGAAGAACGTGTACAACAAGGAAAATTTCGTCAAGATTTATTTTTCCGTATTCATGTCATGGACTTACACTTACCACCTTTAAGAGAACGTGGCAAAGATATTCTTATCTTGGCACATCATTTTATTAAAAATATTTGTTTGGAATGGGATATTCCAAGTAAAGTTTTAAATGAAGATGCAAAACGTTTTTTACAAGTGCAGCCTTTTGCAGGCAATGTTCGTGAACTACGCAACATGATTGAACGCGCCATCACCTTATGTGATGAACATGTGATCGGTATCGAACACCTTCAGTATTCACAGAAACGTAATTTTAACGTTGAGAAAACTGAAGAACAAATCAATATCGAGCCACGTTTAGCCACGCAGCCCATTTCCAATAATATTCCTTCAGAAGGTTTAGAGCAGTTTTTAGAGAATGTAGAAAAAGAGGTTCTTCTGAACGCTCTCAATCAAACCCATTGGAATAGAACTTTGGCTGCGAAAAAACTCGGTATGACCTTTCGATCTTTGCGCTATCGTTTAAAAAAGTTTGGTTTAGATAGCGAAGAAGACTAAAGTTAAACTAGTGATGCTTTAACAAAAGTTCAGACACATTATTTAAATATGTGTCTTCTTTCATGTCTAAAGACCACGTATATTCTTGATTTGGAGCAATGCCTGTGCCATCAATCATGCTGTCTTTCGGGGTAAAATAATGTGACACTGTCATTTGTAATGCCGCACCATTAGGCAATGGAAAAAGCTTTTGTACAACGCCTTTGCCATAGCTTTTCTCACCAATGACCCAAGCACGTTGATGTTCTTTCATTGCAGCAGTAAAAACTTCTGCAGCAGATGCCGAACGATGATTAATTAAGATCCCCATTTTAATATTTGGGAACTCATTTCCAGGCAAAGCTTGAAATTGTTGATTACCTTCTGAACGACTTTTAGTTGAAACGATCGTTCCTTGATTTAAAAATAAATCGGCTGTTTCAACCGCAGCAGACAACAGTCCACCAGGATTATTACGCAAGTCAATAAGGACAGCTTTTAAACGAGGCGAATTATATTCTTCTAAAATACGTTTAATTTCATTTGCGGTATCTTGTTGAAAAACTTTTACTTTTAACAGCAGAACCTGATTATGTAACAACATAGGTTCAATATCAGCAATTTCTAATTTTTTATTACGCAATAACGTAATGGCAGTGCTTTTAGGGTTTAACTGTAGTTGAAAACTAGAACCGATTGAACCATGTAGTAGATCTTCAACTTGTTCGGCATTTAAATTTTTTAACTCTTGATTATCAATTTTAAAAACCGTAAAACCTTCTTTTAATCCTTGTTTCGCTGCATCTGAGTTTTCTTTTAATTGACTAATTTGCCACTGATGCATATGTGTATCAAAGATCAGTTTAAAATCGACAGTCGCTAAATCTGCCTCTGTATATTGTATTAATTGTTTATATTCTTCTGGGCTTAAATAACGCGAGTAACGGTCTAGTCCACCAACAAGCCCTTTGATTGCTTGTAAAAATAATGTGTCATCTGGTTTTTCTTGTACATAGTTGTCTTTCACTAAGCCATAAATCTGTACAAATTGTTCAATGGACTCAATCGGAACTTCTGTAGTCCCTTGTTCTATTTCATTATCAAAGTCTAGGACTACGGATTGCTCCGCAGCCCAAAGAGAATGGCTTCCACTGGCAATTAACCCTGTTAAAACAGCAATGTATTTCCAAGCTTGAGCCATTCACTCACCTTTTTTGATTTTATGGATTTAGCGTAATTAAATTACGTCCCTGCATTTCTTTTGGTGCAGGAATATTCATGAGATTCAACAATGTTGGAGCAACATCGGCCAATACACCACCTTCTGCAATGGTTGCTGAAGTTGGACCAACATAGATAAATGGCACTAATTCAGTAGTATGTTGAGTATGAACCTGACCGCTGACATAGTCTTGCATTTGTTCTACATTACCATGATCGGCAGTAATAATCATATGCCCATGTTTTGCCATCACTGCTTCATATAGGCGACCTAAACCTGTATCTACAGCTTCAACTGCTTTGACTGCGGCATCAAAAACACCTGTATGACCGACCATATCACCATTGGCATAGTTCACCACCAATAAGTCATATTCACCTGAGTTCACCGCAGCAACCAATTGTTCAGTGACTTCTGGTGCACTCATTTCTGGCTGTAAGTCATAGGTTGCAACTTTTGGTGATGGAATCAAAATACGCTTTTCACCTACATATTCATCTTCACGACCACCACTAAAGAAGAATGTCACATGTGCATATTTTTCAGTTTCGGCAATACGTAACTGAGTTTTGCCCAATGAAGATAAGTATTCACCAATTGAATTTTTCAGTTCTTCAGGCATATACGCAACAGGTGCATCAATCGTTGCCTGATAGCGTGTCAACATGACAAATTTAGACAGATTTGGTACAACTTTACGTTCAAAGCCTGCAAAGTCTTTTTCAACAAAAGCTTTGGTGATTTCACGTGCACGGTCAGCACGGAAATTCATAAACACAATGCTGTCACCATCTGAAACTTTCGCAATCTCACCGATGCGAGTCGCTTTTACAAACTCATCATTTTCATTGGCTGTATATGCTTGTTCCAAGCCTTCAACCGCAGAGTCAACAACACGAAGCGCTTCGCCTTCAGTCATTAAACGGTAAGCTTGTTCTACACGATCCCAACGGTTGTCACGATCCATCGCAAAATAACGACCAATCATCGTCGCAATACGACCTTGATTTGGATATTGTGCAAATAAAGCATCCAACTTTTCTAATGAAGGTTGTGCACTACGTGGTGGTGTATCACGTCCGTCAAGGAAAGCATGTAAATAGACTTTAGCACCACGTTTCAATGCCAACTCGCACATTGCCACGATATGATCTTCATGTGAATGTACGCCACCTTGTGACAATAAACCCATGATGTGAACTGCGCCATTTGCCGCTTTGGCTTTTTCTACAGCATCGACGAGAACTTCATGCTCAAAAAAAGCGCCATCACGAATATCTTTGGTAATACGAGTAAAGTCTTGATATAGCACACGACCTGCGCCCAAGTTCATGTGACCGACTTCTGAGTTACCCATTTGACCATCAGGTAGACCGACATCTTCACCAGAGCCTGAAATTAAACTATGCGGATGCTTTTCTTGCATCATGGTTAGATTTGGCGTTTTTGCTGCTAAAAACGCATTATCTTCGACCGCTTCACGATGACCCACACCGTCCATGATCACTAGAACGTGAGGGATTTTGCCAGCAGTTGCATCCGTCATAATTTTCACTCTTTACTGTTTACAAATTAATCGTCATATCTTACCGTTTTTTTACGGCAGACTCTATGTGAAGCTGATGGTATTCATTTATAAGTACCATCAGTATTTTAAATGAGAAAGATTACTATCTCGCTCGATATAATAAATAACTACCGACACCAAACATCAAGGCAATAGGTACAAATACAAACCATGCAGGAGATGGTGAATAAACCAAACTCGCATAGCCTAAAAAGTCTTGAATATAGTAAAAACCAAGTCCAACAAATAGAGCAATCACTAAACGAAAGCCCATAGACTGTTGACGCAATGGTCCAAAAATAAATGAACAGGCAATCAAGACCAACGCTAATAAAGCAAATGGCGATCCAACATTTTGCCAAAATGCCAATGAATATGTTTTGGGTACTTGGCTATATTGATCCATATAGCGCATAAAGCTTACCAATTGACTTGGTGCTAAATCTTCAGGGTCAATCGTCACCATATGTACATATTTTGGTTGTAATGCTAAAGCTAAATTATGCTGGCGATCACGGTTAAGGGTTGCTCGCCCATCTGTTTGTAAGTTGACTTGTGTTGCTTGGCTGAGGTTCCATTGACCATTTTCAACAAAATTACCTTGCTCAGCATTCAAAAGCGACTTCATGCGATAATCTTGATCAAAGTCAACAACTTGTACTTGCTTTAGATTACCTTTTGAATTGGCATAATCAATATAAATAAAGCGCTGCCCTTCACGTGTCCAATAGCCTTTAACTTCACCTAAGGCTGCAACACTTTGTTTACTTTTGATACTTTTAGCTTGTTCGTTGGTATAAGGCACAACAAATTGGCTGAGAATAAAAGACAGTACCACCAATAGCATGGCTGATCGCATGACCCAGCCCACAATACGCCATAGGCTAATTCCTGAGGCACGCATCACAATCAATTCGCTATTTGATGCCATTGAACCCAGTCCAAGTACTGCACCAATCAGCGCTGAAATAGGTAAAATTTCATATAGGTATTTGGGTGCGCCCCACAAGACATATTGCAACGCATTCCAAGCATTATAGCCTTCTTTTAAATCACCTAATTCGCCTAAATAAGTAAATAAAACCTGTAAGACTGACAATACAGCTGTTGCACCCAACATTGCGAGCGCTGTTGTATTGACCACATGCTTGGCGACAATTTTACGTGCTAACATTATGATTTCACTCGCTGAATTTGTTTCTTAATCTTAGGTGCTAATTTTTGCTTACGGGAAAATAGTGCTGCGCCAATTGCATAAAATAGTAAAACAGCAGGATATGCCCAAATTCCAATTTCACCTTTACTCATACGGGTTTTGATTGCCATGAGTGCAACAATTAAACTCGCAAAAATCAGCAAAGCAGGAAATAACTTTAAATAGCGCCCTTGTCGTGGACTCACTTCAGACAACGCTGTGGCTAACATCAATGCCACAATCATGCTAAATGGTACAAAAATCCGCCACCCCAACTCACTCGCAACAACAGGATCATCGGTATTTTTGAGCAGTTTAGAGAAAGATAAAGCTTCGACTTCGTTACTTTCAAACTTAGCTTCTTTGTCATTTTCTAAACGTAGACGATAGGACTGAAATTCAGCTTGTGTATATTTTGCTGTACCTGGGAAAATCTCGTAACGACGACCTTGCAATAAATCCACAACGTTTGCCGTATCATCAGCAACTTCAACACGCGTTGCTTCTTTTGCCAAAATCATGACATCAGGTTTACCCTCTTTTTGAGCACGTTGATAAAAGAAAATATCTTTTAAATTTTTACGATCGTCAGATAATGAACCTGCATAGATGGTATAAGGACCTGATGAAATAAATTCTTTGGGTCGGACGAGATCAAAACCTGTACGAACAGCTTGTGTTGAAACCAGTTTTTCATATTCACGAATGCCCCATGGTGACATCCAGATCATCAGTACACTTTGTACAAATAAATAAATGATCGTTAAAGGAATCAATAAGCGCGCAAGCTGAATTTTACTGACACCACTCCCATTGAGTACCGCCATTTCATGATCTACATATAAACGACCAAAAACCAGCATTAAACCAATGAAAAATCCCAGTGGTAAAATAAGGGTTAAAAACTCAGGTAAACGGTAGCCAATGATGCTAAATAAAATTGTGGCATCTAAACGCCCTTGTGCTGCAACACCAAAATACTTGATCAAACGTCCACCCATCATAATGAGTGTGAGCAGTGCGACAACAACTAAAGATGTTGAAACAACTTGTTTGACGAGATAACGTCTTATAATCAAGGGAATCTTCCAAAGTGAGTTGGGTGAATATGCGTTTTAGTATTTTACCCGAATGTTAAAAATATAAAACCACATTGAAATTCTATCATTGGTAGTGTTTCAATGGTTTAATGTTTTCAAACGTCTCTAAAGGCATATAGATCGCATATGAAATTAAGCATTAATACTTCAGTAACAAGCAGTGCATCAAGCCAAGCACTTTTTATTTTGGCAAGTTCAGACAACTTATCAGAAGTAAAATCTAACTATCAAATCAAAGATTTAGATACTGCGATTAGCGCGGCACAATTTAAAGCAAGTGTTGCAGAAACTTTAACCTTGGTTGGTCAAGTCACACAGAATGCTTACAGCATTTTAGTCGGAGTTGATCAAGCGAGTGAATTAAAAGCTGCAAAATTAGCAAAAATCGCACAAATCATTATCAAAGCATCACAAAAAAAATTCAAACAAATCAGTATTGATATTTCTGTTTTGCCAAATGAATTACATTATCTTTTTGCATTAAATTTAACTCAAGCAGCTTATGCTTATGATGAATTCAAAAGTAAAAAAAATGAATTTTCATTAACTGATATTGAGCTTGTTTCGACACATACTAGTCTTGATGCAGCACAAATTAGTTTAATTGAGGCAGTACAACAAGGTCAAAATCTTGCTCGTGACTTGGGTAACTGTCCTGCCAATATTTGTTTTCCTGAATATTTAGCAGATCAAGCACGTGCGCTTGCTGCTGAGTTCCCTGATGTTTTAAAAGTTACTGTACTTGAAGAACAGCAGTTAGCTGATTTAGGCATGCACTCTTTCCTTGCTGTAAGTAAAGGTTCGGAACGTCCAGGACGTGTCATTACACTTGAATATAAAGCCAATCCAGATCAAGCACCTATTGTTTTAGTGGGTAAAGGGATTACTTTTGATACAGGTGGTATTTCACTTAAACCAGGCGTTGGCATGGATGAAATGAAATATGACATGTGTGGTGCTGCATCTGTGCTTGGGACATTACGTGCCTTATGTGAAGCAAATCTTCCAATTCATGTTGTCGGTACAATTGCTGCGGCAGAAAATATGCCATCAGGTCATGCAACTCGCCCAGGCGATATCGTGACAACAATGAGTGGGCAAACTGTTGAAATTCTTAACACTGATGCTGAAGGTCGTTTAGTGTTATGTGATGCTTTAACCTATGTAAAACGCTTTAATCCTGCGGTGGTGATTGATATCGCAACATTAACAGGTGCATGTGTCGTCGCTTTGGGTAAAGTACTCAGTGGTTTATTTACCCCAGATAATGAACTTGCTCAAGAAATTAATCTTGCAGGTGAAGAAAGCTTTGACCGTGTTTGGCGTTTACCTGTCATTGACGATTATCAAGATATGCTAGATTCAAACTTTGCTGATATCGGTAATATCAGTGGTGCAGGTCCACAAGCAGGTGCAATTTTAGCGGCATGTTTCTTACAACGTTTTACACGTGAATACCGTTGGGCACATTTAGATGTTGCAGGAACTGCATGGTTATCTGGTGCGGCAAAAGGCTCAACAGGTCGTCCTGTACCGCTATTAATGCAATTCATTGCCAATCGTGTTAAAGCCAATGGCTAAAATTAGCTTTTATCTTTTTGAAAAAAGCCCAGAACGACGAGTGCAAAGCACTTGTCGTCTCTGCCGCAAGATCTCAAAACAGCATGCAAAAATTTGGATTTATTGTCCAGATCCTGAGGTTCAACAGCAACTTGATGAGCTACTTTGGACATTTGACCCTGCTAGTTTTCTAGCACATGGCATTGACCAAAAAGATGCACCGATTTGTATTTCTGCACATTTGCCAACCCAAGCTGAATGGATTGTGTTTAATTTTAACAATCAAGCACTTGATCAAGTTGGACAATTTAGTCACATTATTGAAATAATTGAAAATGATGAGCCTGCTAAGCAGATAGGACGTGAAAAGTATAAAACTTATCGACGTTTAGGCTTTGCTCCTCAAACATTTAAATTATAAAGAAAGTCATTTTAAAGCGCCGAAAAGGAGATGCGTTGTGGCATTAAATGTTGGTCAAGATTTTAAAAAACGTTGGCTAGATACCCCTGAAGTCGTGCGCCAAACGTATTTAGATGACCTCAGTCGTGTCTGTGATTTACTCACTCCTGAGTCTCCGATTCAAGCATGGATGGACAATGATAAACGTGCAATGCAAGTCGCTCAGCTTAAAGTTGAACAAGCCTATGCCGACCTCAAAGCACAACTGATCGAAGAAGCACGTATTCGTAAGCAATTGGCTTTAGAGCAGTCTTTAGCTGAAAAACGTGCGCAACAAGAGCAATATAATCAACAATTAATTCAAGATGAACTAAAACAAACACAACAACAAATTCAAACACTTGCTTCAATTCAAGAACAAATTCAAATTGAAACAGAGCTATATACTGAACGTTATACTGAAAACCCAAAAACACCTGCAACTGATTATGCCAATAATCATTTTAAAGTCGCTGATCAAGAGATGATGTCTGAACTTGAAAGTGTGCGCTTACGTTTGGAACTAGAAGCTGAAACCTTTATCGAACAAGCCGTCAACGACTTTAGAGCAAAGTTAAAAGCAGCTTCAGATGAAGAAATTGCGTATATTTTAAAAAATACTCATTTTTCAGATCAAGTTTAAACATCGCATGTTCATTATTTTTATTTTCAATGTCACTAAATTGACATATTAATGTCACATCATAGTCATGTTTTAAATCTCTTTACGATAAAAACAGTTTTTGAATATCTCAAAACTGAATAACGAGGAAAAGAATATGGACATGCTCAACCAAATCTCGAAGCAAATTGCGGTACTCAGTTCAGGTGAGAAATGGACTGTTTCTGCTCAAGACTTACTGATTAGCCGCGCAGATTTTCATTCGATCTCTGTATATTTAGTACGTGAATCTCAAAAAGGTATTTTTTCAATTGATCAAATCCAAGCAAAAAACTCTTGGTTTGAACAAACAACACTCACCATCACCAAACATTAATGATTTTAACCAAGTTCAATACAAATTTGAGCTTGGCTATTTTTCTCATTCTATATAATAAATAATTAAAATAAATCAACAGTATAGGAAATTAGATTACCTGTACCATAACCTATCCCCAATAATAGTCCAATCCAAATAAAACCACCAACCACGTTATAAAACATAAAATTACTCATTTTCATATGTCCTGCACCTGCAGCAAACGGCGCAAATGAACGAACAAAGGGAATAAAACGTGCCATCATGATGGTTTTTCCACCATGTTTTAAAAAATATTGATTGGTTTTTTCTATATATTCAGGTTTAAAAATTTTAGGATGCTTTTTAAAAAAACGAAAACCTAATGCTTTACCTGTATAGTAATTGACGATATAGCCAAGAATTGAAGCAATAATCAACAAAATCCCCATATAACTTAAATGTACAGCTTCTGCTGTTGAACACAAAGCACCTATGGCAATCAGTAAACTGTCTCCCGGCAAAAAAAACATAAATACGGAGCCTGTTTCTGCAAAAATAATCAGGAACAAAATGGCGTAAATCCACAAACCATATTGATCAAGCAATACAGGCAATAATTGTTCTATATGCATTAAAAAATCAAGCAATACTCAATTCTCTTCTCAATAAAGTAATTGCAATATATTCGTCTAGTTTCACGATGTAAATAAAAAAAAGCCTAAAATAAATTAGACTTCTGATTTATGAGGGCGTATTTCATTATTTTAAAAAGCCATTTTGAGCCAAAAACTCCATGCTCAATTTTGATTCAGTTTTTACTTCAGCAGCTTTATCGCCTAACAATAAACGTTCAATATAACGTGCTAAAACATCTACTTCTAAGTTCACTTTAGTACCGACTTTCCATGTCCCAATATTGGTACGTTCTGCTGTATGTGGAATAAGGTTAAGGCTCAAAATATTACCACGTAAATGATTAATGGTTAGGCTAATTCCATCTACAGTAATTGAACCTTTTTCAGCTAAATATTTTGCAATTTCAACAGGTGTGGTCACTTCAAAATACAATGAACGTGCATCTGAACGCACCACTGTAATTTCACCAACAACATCCACATGACCACTGACAATATGCCCCCCAAAACGTGTTGTTGGTAACATCGCCTTTTCAACATTTACAGCTTGCCCAACTTTCCACTGGGCTAAGGTTGAACGATTTAGGCTTTCACGCGAAACATCCGCAGCATACCAATTTTCGCCCCAATCAATCACAGTTAAGCAAATTCCATTGGTTGCGATAGAATCACCTAAATGAACATCAGACATATCTAAGTCAGTATGAATACGTAAACGTACATCACCACCTACATTTTGCAGACTTTCTACTTTTCCTAAACTTTCAATAATGCCTGTGAACATAAATACTACCCTAAACTTTTCATCATTAAGTTTTTAATCTATCGCGTTTCACACTATGTATTTTCCGACTTGTTAAAAGTGGAAATTTACCATAGTGCTAACTGAGTACTGACACCTGATGTATCGACACCACCTAATTCAGCAAAATGATAAAGCTGACTTAATAATTGACGTAATGGTGGACCAGATTTTGCGTGTGTATCTGTAATTACAATAAACTCTAACACACGTGCGCGTTCTGACTGGCGCTGCTTACTCACCCGATAACGCGGTACATCTTGGGTCAGTAATGTCACCTTTCCTCGTGCCAAATTGGCTTTGAGTAAGTCTTTGGCTTCGATATTACCATCAGTTGAATAACTGGTTAAAATATAGCGTGCATTAATCGTAGATAATAATTTTTCATATGCGTCTTGTGCATGCTTTGAAGAATTATACTGACTTGGACGTTCTTTACGCCAAGCACGGTCAATACCACTCTTAAAACCTTTGGTATCTGGTGTAGGTAAATCGACCTGATCCCATAATGTTAAAGAATTTAACACATGATAATTACTACTATAAGCATGTTGGTTATAAGGTGGATCTAAATATGCAACATCCACCTCAAAGCCACTCATTTGATTTGCCAAATGCTGTGCATCTACACACCACATTTCTGCCATTGGTGTTTTTTGCTTATTGTCACCGACTTCACTAAAACGGCTTGGCGTTAACCACAATAAAGACTCAATCCGTTCTAAAGCGGTTTGGGTTTTACCCCCCCAACCATGATGGAAACTTTTAAACACACCACTGGTATTACTGACAAAACTTGCCGAATAAAGCAAAGGTGCAAGCAAAGCACTCATTTCTACATCATCAATCGCACCTTGTGCTTGCCAAGTGGCTATTTGTTGGCGAATGGCATCTATACGCATCCCATTACGGCGTTTAAAGAACAAACGATCACGTGCAGGATCATAAATTTCATCATTACGTGGACATAAGTTATGTGTCACCCAGCCTTTCACTTCAGGTAACCGATTTAAATAATCAATGGCTTTTTGATAGCCACCTAACTCTTTAAATGCGGGTGCATCAGTACATGCCAAAATTGCATGATTAAGTGCATGACTATAAGGCTCCCAATCATTTGCGATCACACGATAACCATTTTGTCTTGCTAAACGCGAAACAACACCGCTACCAGCAAAAAAGTCAGCAAAAATTGGGGCTCTTTTACCTTTTTGATTTAAAGTTCCTGTTTGCTCAAGTGCCTCTAAAATCAGATGTAACAATCGGCGTTTATTACCTAAATAAGGGACGAGCTGATTGAAAAGATATTCATCCGTCGTACGTGCAGCATGACGACGTTTGTGATATATCGAAGACTCTGAATTCATACTGACTCTTGCAAAGGAATTAATCTTAAGCGAATGTCTTGACCCAACTGAGTGACATCCTCAAGTTTAAAGCGGAGTTGTTGTGCCATCTGCTCAAAAGAAGCGTTGAACATCGCACGTGCAGATTGACCTAAAAATGTCGGTGCAACATAGCTAATGACTTCATCGACAAGATGCGCTTGTAAAAAAGCAGTCGATAAAGTCGCGCCTGCCTCAATCATGACATCATAAATGTGAAAATCTTTTAAAGTTTTCAATAAATTGAATAAAGATTGAATCTCTAATTGTACCACACCCAGTTGAGCCAATTCCTCACGAAATGGTCCCATGATCATCACAGTGTCAGGTTGTTGCAAAATTTGTGCAGTCAAAGGTAAACGACCTTGTCGATCTAAAATGATACGTTGAGGCTGAACAATGCTATCAATTTCAATATTGGGTAAATGACGTACATTGATTTGTGGGTCATCTGCCAAAATCGTATCAATTCCCGTAATCACTGCTCCAGAAATCGCACGCCAATGTTGTACATCTTGACGTGCCTCACTGCCCGTAATCCATTTGGACTCACCTGATGCCATTGCAGTACGCCCATCTAAACTAGATGCTACTTTTAAACGTACATAAGGCATGCCTGTAGACATTGCTTTTAAAAATCCACGATTTAAAACAGCAGCTTCTTTCTCACAAATGCCGACTTCAACCTCTATTCCTGCATCTTTTAAAATTTGAACACCTTTGCCTGCCACCAAAGGATTTGGGTCTGAACAAGCCACGATAACTTTTGCTATACCCGCTTCAACCAAACCTTTAGCACACGGTGGTGTACGTCCATAATGTGCACAAGGCTCTAAGGTGACATAAGCTGTTGCACCTCGTGCCAACTCGCCTGCCTGACGTAAGGCGAAAACTTCAGCATGTGGCTGACCCGCTTGAGGATGAAAGCCTGCTCCGACCATTTGCCCATCTTTGACAATCACACAACCTACATTAGGGTTTGGACGGGTTGAATATTGACCTTGTTGTGCTAATGCAATCGCTTTTTGCATCCAATATTGATGTTGTTGTAATGCTTCAACCGTTGTATTCATAATCTTCTCATGTCTGCCTAATCAATCAGATTTTTCTTGATCGCGATGCTGCATCAATTCTATTTGTTGGCGAAAAGCTTCGACATCTTGGAAATCTTGATAAACCGATGCAAAACGTACATAAGCAACATGGTCTAAGGAAAATAAAGACTGCATGACAATTTCACCAATCGTACGTGAACGTACATCACGTTCACCCAATCTACGAATTTTGAGTTGAATGTCACTGAGTACCGTTTCAATTTGCTCTTGAGTTACTGGACGTTTTTGTAATGCATGCATCAATGAGCGACGTAATTTTAACTCATCAAAAGGTTCACTTTTACCATCAGATTTAATAACACGCGGCATCACCACTTCATACGTTTCGAAAGTGGTAAAACGTTCTGCACATTTGATACATTCACGACGTCTACGAATCTGACAGCCTTCAGCCGCCAAACGCGAATCGATCACTTTACTATCAGCAGCGTTGCAAAATGGACAATGCATAGTGGTTTAATTGAACACATTTTAAAATTTTATTTAGTGTATCAAAAAATAGGAATTTTGTTGAGCTTTCCTCAATATATAGAAAAAAAACAGCTCAAATGAGCTGTTTTACACAATATATAGTATAACTTTTTAAACTATTCAATACGTTCGCCATGTTGACTTAAATCAAGTCCCATACGTTCATCATCTGTACCAACACGGATTCCAATCACCAAGTCAATGACTTTTAAGATAATGAATGTCATCACTGCTGAATATGCAATCGTTGCTAAAACACCCTCAACTTGTACCCAAAGTTGATGCAACATATTGGTAGGGACTTTTTCGCCCATGATAAATTCACTGGCAAAAACTGCGGTTAAAATTGCACCCACAATACCACCAACGCCATGTAAGCCAAATGCGTCTAAAGAGTCATCTGCTTTGAGTAAGCGTTTCAGTCCTGAAATTCCCCAGAAACAAACAACACCACCAATTAAGCCCATGATCAAAGCACCACTTACTGTCACAAAACCTGCTGCTGGTGTAATCACCACAAGACCTGCAACTGCACCAGATGCACCACCTAAAACAGATGCTTTACCACGAACGATTTTTTCAACCAATAACCATGAGATTGCGGCTGCGGCTGCGGCGACTTGAGTTGTCACTAAAGCATAAGCTGCTGAACCATTTGCACCTAATGCTGAACCACCATTGAAACCAAACCAACCAACCCAAATCAAACTTGCACCAAGTACAGTTAAAGTCAAGTTATGTGGAGCCATAGACTCTTTGCCCAGTCCAATACGTTTACCCAGTAGATAAGCAGTCACTAAACCTGCAACACCTGAGTTAATATGAACCACAGTACCGCCCGCAAAATCAAGCGCACCATCATTCATTAACCAGCCACCACCCCAAACCCAATGGGCAATTGGTGCGTATACAATAATGACCCACACCGTAATAAATGCAATATAAGCACTAAACTTCATACGTTCTGCAATTGAACCGCTAATAATTGCCACAGTAATAATTGCAAAAGTCATTTGGAAAATAACAAAAAGAATTTCAGGAATAGAGCCACTTAACGCATCAGTTGTAATGCCTGAAAGCATGGCTTTATCTAAGTTACCAATGAAAGCGTTACCGCCACTAAAAGCCAATGAATAGCCTACAACGACCCACACCAGACTGACAATTGCTGCCGCCATTAAACTATGTGCCATTGTACTCAAAACATTTTTTTTACGAACCATACCACCATAAAAGAGTGCTAAGCCCGGAATAGTCATGAGTAAAACAAGTGCTGTAGAAACCAAAATCCAAGCAGTATCACCTGTATTTAAAGTAGGTTCTGCGGTTGCTTCTACAGGTGCAGCAGGTGTAATTTCTGCTGTCGTTGTTGATATCGTTGTTGTTGCAGCATTTGAACTTGGTTCAGCCACTGCTGTAGAAGTGGGTTCAGTTACGTTTTCTTCAGCCCACGCAACTGATCCACCAAGGAGTGCGCCAGACAGGCTGAGCGCAAGTAGCATTTTTTTCATTCGTATCCCCCAACCAAGTTTTTCTGAGTTATGTGTTACTCAGCAAACTTCATGCCAAATTAAACAGCATCCGCACCTGTTTCACCTGTACGAATACGAATGACTTGCTCTAAATTAGTGACAAAAATTTTCCCATCACCAATTTTACCAGTGCTAGCAACACGGGTAATTGATTCGATTACTGAATCAACCATGTCGTCACTGATTGCGATTTCAATTTTCACTTTTGGTAAAAAATCAACGACATATTCAGCACCACGATAAAGTTCAGTGTGCCCTTTTTGACGTCCAAAACCTTTCACTTCTGTGACGGTAATTCCTTGAACACCGATTTCAGATAATGCTTCACGCACATCATCTAACTTAAATGGTTTTACAATTGCTGTTACGAGTTTCATGTTGTTTTCCTTCGGCTTTTCTTACCAGTAAGGTTTTATGTTCAATTTTCATGCCAAAATGTCTTAATGGTTGGGGATATTAATCCACTTTAGCAGAAATCGCCTTATACCCTATTTTATACATTTTCTTATCATTTTCACTTTAAAAATTTTATATTTGTGATTGATTTTTTGTATTTTATTATTAATTCAACCGATGTTAATCAGTTAGCACTAGGGGCAAATTAAAAGCGATGTTAAACTACATAGATATCTCATTTTTTGGAATAAACAATGATAGAAACATTATTACAAGCGATTTTGGAACAAGTTGATCAACCTAAAAAAGATTTAGAACACAATTTACGCGCCCTACTCAATGAAGCCGTTAATCAAATGGATTTAGTTTCTAAAGATGAATTAGAGCGTCAAAAAACTGCACTACAAAATGCCAACCTCCGTTTAGCAGAACTTCAAACTCAAGTTAAAATGCTTGAATCTCTCATTCAAAAGTAAGATTGACTTCTTTTTGCACAAAATAAGTGCATAAAAATAATAAAACGATTAAAAATAAAGCAAACTGGAAGAATAAAATGTCATTCGCAAAAATTTATACCCGAGGTTTACTCGGGTTACATGCGCCTTTAATTGAAGTCGAAGTTCATGTTAGTGCGGGTTTACCCTCACTGACTATTGTGGGTTTGGCTGAGGCTGCTGTGAGAGAAAGTAAAGATCGTGTTCGCTCTGCCATCATTAATAGTGGCTTTCAATTTCCGACCAAACGCTTAACCATCAACTTAGCCCCTGCTGATTTACCTAAAGATGGTTCACGGTTAGATTTACCAATTGCATTAGGTATTTTAATTGCCACAGGACAAATTCCAGATACAGCCATAGATCAGTTTGAATTTATGGGTGAGTTAGCATTAGATGGGCACTTAAGACCTGTTACAGGAACTTTGACGATTGCAATGGCATGCCAACAGGCTCAACATCGTTTAATGTTACCTACTGTAAATGCAGATGAGGCTGCGCAACTGCCTGATATTGAAGTTTTTGCAGCCTCACATTTAAAGCAAGTCTGTGAACACTTTACTGAAACACAAAAAATTAAAGTGATAGAGACTTGCCAAAGTATTTCACCACAAGGCTATAAATTTGATTTAGCAGATGTTAAAGGACAGGTACGACCACGCAGAGCCTTAGAAATTGCTGCCGCAGGTGGGCATTCTATTTTATTTAGAGGACCTCCCGGTACAGGTAAAACTTTACTTGCTTCTCGTTTAGCCAGTATTTTACCACCACTGAATCATCAGGAAAATTTAGCAGTTGCCAGTATTTACTCAATTGCTAATTTACAACATCATTTTGGACAGCGTCCATTTCGTGCCCCACATCATACTGCCTCAGCCATTGCCTTAGTGGGTGGGGGTTCTCACCCTAAACCAGGAGAGATTACTTTGGCACATTTAGGTGTGCTTTTTTTAGATGAATTACCTGAATTTGACCGAAAAGTTTTAGAGGTTTTAAGACAACCTTTAGAAGCAAGAGAAATTGTGATCTCTCGTGCGTCACGACAAATTACTTTTCCTGCTAATTTTCAACTCATTGCAGCAATGAACCCTTGTCCGTGTGGTTATGCATTTAATCAAGACAGTCGTTGTCAATGTTCAAGTGAAGTCATCAAGCGTTATCAAAATCGTATTTCTGGTCCATTATTAGACCGTATAGATTTACACATTGATGTACCACCATTAAAAGCTCATGAACTGCAAAATGATACTGTTACTGAAAACTCTGCTGTCGTTCGAGAACGTGTTTTACAAGCCTATCACTTCCAAATCAATCGACAAGGTGCAACCAATCAAAATTTGTCACCACAACAACTAGAAAGCTATGCTCGACTTGATCAAGCATCACAAAAAATGCTGGCAATGGCTCAGCAACGTTTAAATTTATCTGCACGTGCATATCATCGAATTTTACGTGTAGCGAGAAGTATTGCCGATCTGGCACAGTGTTCAGATATTAACAGTGCTCATCTGAGTGAGGCGTTGTCTTATCGCCAACAAGAATCTTAAGTATATATTTTTATTTATTTTTTAAATTATAAACTGATGTTACGCAGCAACTCTAAAATTAAACTTTGGAGCTAGAAAAATGTGGATACGCGAAAACGTCATCCGCAACGTGTTTGAGGCAGGACTACTTTGGATAGAAATGTTTCTGCGATGTATTTATCAATTTGCGGTGGTTGACGAGTTTTGCGGTGAGGAGCAACGCTCCGCAAGATGGTTTTCTTGCAAAGCTTCGCTTTTCATTTTGCCGAATGAGAAACATCGTTTCGTAAGAGTAGGTCGAGCCTGAGCAAGTCAAAGTATACTTTGACGAAGTGCAAGACGCAGTGGCTGATCCCAAATTTAAACTTTAGATGTAAGACTCCGTCATGTAAATTTAGCTTTTGCTTTTTTCAGCTATTTAATTTAAATCCGATGCGTAACATTAGTTATAAAAAAGCAACCACTGTTGCCTTTGATCTTTTACGTATGATTTCGCATTATTTTTATAGGGTTAAAATGCTTTAGTTAAAGTAAAAACAGCACCTGTTTCAACACCACGTTCAGCCGCAGATGTCCAGCCATCAGTGTCAATATTGGTACCAACGGCTGCAAGTTCTGCACTCAGACCTTGTACAGATTTAAAGCCATAATTTACGCCCAGTTTCCAATCGACATAATTATCATCACCATTAAATGAGTACTTTTCTTCATCATCGACAACGGTATATCCAACTGCGGCAACACCACCAAATCCTGTAGCACCAAATGGCACAGAATAACCAAAATTAATATTCCAGCTATTGGTATCTGCACCTGCATAGTCATTGGTAAAGTTAATATTGGTCAATAAACTATCTCCCGATACAACCGTGTCTTTTAAAGTCACTTTACCGTAGAGCTCAGCCCAATTTAAGTCGCTATAACTTGGATAGTTATAATAAACCACCCCAACATCAATGACAGGTTTCGTACTAAAATTTTCTAAAGTTGTTGAATAACCAATCGATGGGTCTAGTTCTAAATGTGGACCACCATCACCAAAATTAACATTTGAACCCCAAACACCTGCATAAAAACCTGATGAATGTGCCAAAGTAAACCCAGCCTGTACAGCAGGATCATTACTTGTTTGCGTGATGCCACGGAAACGATAATCACTGGTTAATGCTGCACTGCCTGAAAAAGTTAAGCCTAGATTTGAAAGTGAATTTTCTTCAGCCATGCTGACTGTTGCGGTTGAAGCCAAGATGCCAAATGCTAAAAGTTTAGTGATAATTTGCATGTTCAATGCTCCCCCATCGCTCGGATGTTTATTCTTGGTTTAAATTGGTCAAACTCCTTAGATATTTAGCAATTGCTATGCCAAACTTAAAAAAAGATTAAAAAAATCATCTTAAAAAATAATATCACTTTGTTTTTTATTTAATTTTTAGATAAAAATTATTTTTCTACATTAAGTTTTTAAACATCACTAAAAAAGATAATATGCTTTGCTATAGTTGATTTATTGTCATATTTGTTTCATTTATTCGCAAATTGCTTGGTCTCTTTGATTACATCAGCCACTATATCATTGCATTTATTTTATGATTCTTTTTTGATCACTTATTTTTTATACATTTTTCCCATGCACAAAAAAAGTGCATTTTATATCCAAATGCACTTTCTCATTTTCAAGTTTACCCTTAAAACAGTGATGCTTTAAAAGTGGTAATCTAAACCAAAAACCACATGATTATCAAAATCTTCACCTAAACGGTCTTCGCCACCCATGACATAATCAAGTGAAGCAACAATACCCGTTTCTGCAATACTTTTGCTTAAGCCTATACGTGCTTCATTAAATGCAAAATCTTGGGTGGTCTGAATTAGTTCATCGTCACGGCTACTGTTATAAGCAGAACCACCGACTGAAGCATTTAAAATAAAGTTTTGAGGCAATGGATGATTATAAGCCGCACTCAAATAGACATCACCTGCATTACCAAATGAAGCATCAGCCAGTAAAACAGATGCAGCAAAAGTGACTTCTTTATAAGCTAACTCACCAAGCACATCAAATGCTGTGGTTTTTCTTTTATTTTCATCACCATAAATAGTACCACCATGATGATATACATAAGCGGTTGCTTGTAGGTTGTAGCTTAAATCTGGATTAATCTCATTACCATACGCCACATAAAAATCATGTTCAAAACCATGATTACGTGTTTCATCTGTAGCATCATAATCTAATGTTGAACCCCAATAGCCCACGCTCATTCCACTTTTATGGGCATATTCCAAACCTGTTTGTATAGCAACTTTGTCATTTTCCACGCCACCACGATAAATATATTGAGATACAGCAGCAATATTTCCTGACCAGACCCCATTTGAAGTTGTTATTGGGGCTTGTGCTGCATAGAGCGCACTTGATGGCACTACAACACATAATGTCATCATTAATTTTTTAAATGAAAATGCTATCATTTTTCAACACATATAGAGGGAAAATTTAAGCGAAGAATTTTACTGGTTTTTTAAACTCTTGGTAAATTATTCAATCATTTTTATACTAGAACTTAAGTATTATTTCACTAAACTCAAACAACAATATCTGTTAAAAAGCTAAAGTTAGAAAATAAAATTGTTACAAATACTAGTTTTTCTGTAATTTAATTATACAATTCACTTATTTTAAATATATTGAAAAGCAACATTCAAGAGGCAGCCTTAATGCTAACCCAAAAAAAAATGACCTTAGTTGTCCTAATACAAGCTGCGCTGATCTCTACAGCTTATGCAAGTGAACAAAGTGAAGCAAAAGGATTTGTAGAAGACGCTGATGCATCTGTTCTATTTCGCACAGGCTTTATACATCGTGATAAAAAAAATGGCGTTGAAGACCAAAGCTCTTATGCCCAATCTGCAATTGTCAATGTAGACTCTGGCTTTACTCAAGGGATCGTCGGTTTTGGTGTTGGTGCTGTAGGCGATGGCTCAATCAAATTGGGTTCAAATAACCATGCTGGCAACAATATGATCCCGAAACATAACGATGGTTCTGCTTATGATCATTGGGCGCGTGGTGGAGCAAATGTAAAAGCTCGTTTTTCTAATACCACTGTGCGTTATGGTACACAAGTTTTAGATTTACCTGTTCTTGCAAGTAATACAGGTCGTATGGTTCCTGAGTATTTTGAAGGTACATTAATCACAAGCCGTGAAATTAAAAATTTAGAACTGACTGCGGGTAAATTTACTAAAAACCAAATGTCAGACCAAATTTCTACTGATGGAAATCACTTAGATAATGCCATCGTTTGGGGTGCAAAATATAAGTTTGATGATCAACTCAATGCTTCATATTATGGCTTAGATTCTAAAAATGCTTTAGAACGCCATTATGTAAATGCGAACTACAAACTTCCACTTGCAGATAAAAGCTCTTTGACGTTGGACTTTAGTGGTTATCATACTGAATGGGACAAAGATGCAGCAACGTATTCTTCTACTATTGGCAATGAAAATATAGAAGGTCGTAGCAATAATATTTGGGCATTATCAGGTACATATAACCAAGGCGCTCATAGTGTTATGTTGGCTTACCAACAAAATACAGGCAATACAGGTTATGACTACAACACAAATGCCGATGGTTTCCAAAGTATCTATTTACCAAACTCATATTTGTCTGATTTTATTGGAAATCATGAAAAATCAGCGCAACTTCAATATAACTTAGACTTTAGCAATTATGGTGTAGCAGGACTTAACTGGACGACAGCATTTGTTTATGGTTGGGATATTAAAGTTGCGGGTCTTACTGATGATGCGCAAGAACGTGAATTCTTTAACCAAGTAAAATATACCGTTCAAAATGGTTTTGCTAAAGATGCAAGTTTACGTCTACGTCATTCATATTATCGTGCAAGTGATGACTACCAAACCAATGCGTATATTGGTGATACCAATGAATGGCGTGTATTCCTCGACATTCCAGTTAAATTATTCTAATTCTTCAAATATTTAAGAGATAGAAACATTTTAAAACCTGCATTTTGATGCAGGTTTTTTATGTTCTGCCAAGCAAATAGCTCATCGTTTGACTTGAACGGATAGATTTATCAGCTGATTAATGCGCACGCTCTAAAATATGAATCGTTGCAGTACGTCCAGCAACAAAGGCTAATTCATTTTTTGGTAACTCATCTAACACAATTTTTACAGGTACGCGCTGCGCTAAACGTACCCAACTAAAAGTAGGGTTCACATTTGCCAATAAACCTGAAGATGTAGTGCGCTCACGATCTTCAATCCCAGATGCAATGCCCTGTACATGCCCTTTGATTTTTTCAGAATCGCCCATTAATTGTATAGTCGCCGCATCACCTAAATGAATTTTATTCAGTTTAGTTTCTTCGAAGTATCCAACAACATACAGTTGTTTTCTATCCAATAAAGCAGCCACAGCTTGACCAACTTTGACATAATTTCCTACGCGCATATCAAAATTAGATAATGTCCCATCGGCTGGTGCAACAACTTCAGCACGATGCATATTTAACTCAGCTAAATGAAAACTACTGGTTGCAGCTTCGATTAAAGCTTTTTGTTGTTTAATATTGGCTTCTGACTGTTGAATAGCAGCTTGCAGTTGTTGATGTTCAGCATGTGACTGATCTCGTGCTGCAAACATTTGATCTTGTTCTTGTTTAGAGATCGCACCATTCATTAAGTCTGCATATCGCTGTGCATTTTTATCTGCCAGTTGAATATTCGCTTGTGATTTGATGAGGTTGGCTTGGGCTTGGGCAAGACCTGCTTCTGCTTCTGCTAAACCTGAGTTTGCTTTGGCTAAATCTGATTTGGCTTGCTCAACATCTAAGGTTTGTCGTGCAAGATCAATTTTAAATAACACTTGCCCTTTTTTGACTGTCTGGTTGTCTTGTACCAAAACTTCTGTCACCAAGCCAGAAATGTCTGAAGAAACTTGTATAACATCACCACGAACGCGTCCATCACGTGTCCACGGCTCAGCATTATAGTAATTCCATAAATGTAAAACACATATGATTGCCAGTATTGCAACTGTCAATAAACCTAGAGGACGTATCACTTTACGCATATCAAAGCTGTTCATTTTCACCTGACCTAATCATCAAATTCCACATTAATCCAAATACATCGTAAAAAGATGATGCACTCCCCACAGCAACAACACGTATATACACAAATTAAAAATACTCGGTAATGCAATCCAGTCTTGCGTCGCCCAACGATCAGTGACTAAATTGACTATTTTTAATAGCAAATACGCTAAAATTGCCTGTACTAAAAAAGTGGGAACATAAACACCATAAAGATTAAATTCACCCATTTTTAAACTCCAATACTGGCATGTTCGAGTGTATGATCTGCTGCACTTTGCTCATCTTGATGGCAAATACTATGCCGAATATTATTTACAGAAATCCATAAACGATGACGTATATCTCGATCTTCAATACTTTCCGCATCAACTTGAATTTCTTTTAGTTTCAGCAAAACTTGGTCTAAAGTTGTAGTGACTTGTTGTTTTTCTTTTTCGCCTAGCCATAACTCTAAATACGTTTGTAATTGTGCAATTTGAGTAATCAGTGGCGAATTTTTTGGTAATTTTTCTGCCAACTCTTGTAGTCGAGTAAAATCAATCACTGCACTTGACTCAATCAGCGCCGCATTCATTTCATGTATTAATTGTTCTGACAGTACTTGCTTTGTATTGAGTACGCCAATACGGTCTAACATACTTCTTAAATGAATACGAAAGTTTGCACCATAATTCATACGTACCGCTTTTTTCATTGCCTGATAATGTAAAGACAAAATACGCTGTGCCGTCATATCAGGCGACATTGCACGAACCAAATGTACGATATATACAGAAATAATAGGTCCAATAATCGTGCCTATCGAAAAGTCAAAAAAAGCCACTTGATCTAAAAAATAACGATTTTGAATATTCATCCCCATGACACCCGCCATAATCAGCGGTAGCCCTAAACCATTTAGCGGAGGATGCAAATACAGCATGAGGCAAAAAATTAAAAAAGGTGCGAGTACAATCATAAGTTCTATAAATGAATGTACATGTGGAAAAATGCCATACGCATAAATAAAAACAATAATCGCAGCATAAAAACTAGCACGAATAAAAATTTTTAATGCAGGTACAGGATTATCAAGTGCGGTCAAAATACATGCACTAATGGCTGCCATTTGAGCCATCATAAAACCTGATGTCCACCCACTCAAAATCCAAATACTTGAAGCAACAATAATCGTTAAAAAAGCAGATAAACCACCCCGAACTGCCACACCATAATCACGATGTAAACTTGGATAAGATGTTGTTAATGGCACAATCGTTTCAGGTAAAGTGGTATCACCTTGTTGCATTCTTTGCCAAATCAAACGGACAGCACGAACATTTTGAATAAAATGTCGGATATCCATTTTTAAACTTCCTAACATGACATATTGCGTTGGTTGTGCTTGTTTCAAAATCAATTCAAATTTTTGCTCAAAATCACTCGGCAAATGATTTAATTCAGATTCTAAAATTTGATGTTGATCATCTAAAAATGCGTCAACCTCTGTATGTAAATCTTGCAAAGCAGCTCTATAGTGAAGGTCAATTTGATCTAATTGTTTCAGACGCTCTGACATTGCCACCAAGTTTGCAACCAACATAGTCACTTGATGCAATAACTCTTGCAAAGGTTTCGCCATGCTTTTAAGCTTTGATTTTTCATAATTTAAATGCACAAGCATGGTATGAATATCTGAAGTATCTCGTGCAATTTCTGCCAATAATTTTGTATAGTTTTTTTGCTGTGGATCAGGATGAGATAAAATAAGATCAAACAATTTTTGCGTATCAGTCATGGTTTTCACCACACGATTTTCAACCACAGGACCAATATGCATAGGTAAAATCGTACTTGTTACCACTGCACTACAAATTACGCCTATCGAGATTTCTAAAAAACGCCCAAGCGCCATATCAAAAATAGAAATCTTGTCGATATAATAAATGCTATTAAAACAAATAATAACAGCCGTATAACCAGCCAACATCACCACATAACTACGTGGTGTCCGATCTAATAAAGACAGATAAAGACAAATACCCAACCAACACGCCAAAACAAAAATAAAAAGCCACGGTGTATTAATCAAATAAGGAGTCACTGCGACTGCAAAAATTGCTCCAAAAGTTGTACCCAGTAAACGATATAGACTTTTTGAAGCCACCATACCTGAGTAGGGATTTGCGATCACAAAGACAGTCCCAATTGCCCAAATGGGATAACTTAAATTCAATTCAAATGCGATAAACAGCGCCAGCATACCTGCAATAAAAGTCTTTATCGCAAAGATCCAATCCAACTTATTGGGTCGAAATGCTAAAAGCTGTTTAGTCAATAACATGAATGATCTCTATTTCATTGGAATCAAAAAATTGAGAAATATCTTGCTGCACATTTTGAAACGACCAAAAAACTCGCCATTTGACCTAAAGTAAATAGCGCATTTATTTAGAGAATGTTAAAACACTGAAAAGAGAAAATAAAATCAGATAAAAATACTGTTTTATTCCAACTTAGAGATATAAATGGCAAAACATGATGCTGAGTGATATTAAATAAAAGCTCAAAAATTCATCATTAGATATTTAATCTGTTAATTTTTTCAAAAAAAATAGACTTAGTCAACAAAAATATCTTATATTGATAATACAAATGAATTATTTTATATTTTAGTGAGAATTCTCTATTTTTCTCAGGCAGAAATAAAAATAAGTGAATATTATTTTTTTGCTATTTTCTCTTTAAAAATCCATAAGAAATAGCTCAAATCCTAGAGAATTTTCTCAGAATATCTGAATTGATTCGATTTATGATGAAATTTCTTTTTTTTTGATAATTTTTTGTTATAAAGTAACATTATAAAATTTATTTTTTGATTTACAGTTACTAAGTAGGTAATCAATGGCGCTTTCTAGTTTTGGTAAAATTCTCACCGTATTAGATTTATTTTCGGTGTCACGCCCAGTGATTAATGTTGATGTCATTTGCGAAGAACTAAACCTATCAAAACCAACAAGTTATAGATATCTTAAAGAATTGGTTTCAGCAGATATTTTACAACGTTTAAGTGGGACTTCAGGTGATTACACACTTGGACCTAAAATTGCAGTCATGGATTATATTTCAAGAACAACAGATCCATTGGTGCAAATCAGTAAACCCTTTATGCAAGAGATTTCTGAGCGTACAGAACTTTGCTGTCTACTCACCCAACTGAATGATCATTATTGTATTGATCTTCATCATGAAGTGTATCGTGATGAGACTTTATTAACTTATGGGCGTGGTTGCCCTCGTCCTGTGTATATGGGTTCATCGCCTAAAGTGATCATGGCACATCTTTCTAAACAAAATCTGCAAAATTACTATACCCGTTTTCAAAATGAGCTTGCACAAGTCGGTTTTGCTGAAAGTGAAGAAAATTTCATTCAAAGAATGAAAAAAATCAAAAAACAAGGTCACTATTTTTCCCAAGGTGAGCTTGATCCAAACGTTTCTGGTCTTTCCATTCCAATTAAGTTTTCAAATAAAGAAGCACCATTAGCACTCACTGTTTTGGCATCAAAAAATCGTTTTGAGTATTTAAATTTGCAAAAATTAATTGAAACATTACAAGATTCTGCTTCACAAATTGAAAAGCGTTATCAGGCGCTGTCTGAAAATGACCAATTGTCTGAGCTAAACCCAAGCCCTAAATTATTTCCAATTCACATCTAAGGCAACATGATAATTTAAAGAAATTTTACAATTTACATCATTGTAAATCTAAACTTTTTCTCATAATATGATTATGTTCTTCAGCACAAATGCTATTTAAGTATTGCTTTTACGAAAACAATACTTCCTCAGAGAGTAGAAAACCGATATATCATATGTCGGTTTTTTATTGTCTGCTCACTTTGCAAAAATTGACATTTAAAAACATGAAAACGTCTGTTCAGTAATTGGCTAAAGCAACTCTTTTGGTAATAATGAAGTCGATAAAAATACTCGCCAATAATTTGAGAAAGCAAGCTTATGAATATTTTAATTGTACATGCACATCCTGAACCACAGTCTTTTACCAATGCGCTAAAAAATACAGCAATTGAAGAATTAAAAAAATTAGGGCATCAGGTTGAAGTTTCTGATCTTTATGCCATGAGTTTTAATCCTGTTGCCTGTGCAGCAGACTTTACTGAACGCGGTAATCCTGACTATTTAAATTATGCCTTAGAACAACGCCATGCCAGTAAACAACATGCTTTAGCTGATGATATTCAAGCTGAAGTGGAAAAAGTCCAAAAAGCGGATTTGCTGATTTTAAATTTTCCAATGTATTGGATGTCTATGCCTGCAATTTTAAAAGGTTGGATTGATCGAGTATTTGTATCAGGGATTTTTTATGGCGGTAAACGTTTTTATAACCATGGTGGCATGTCAGGAAAAAAAGCCATGCTGAGCTTTACCCTTGGTGGACGTGATCATATGTTTGGAGATGGTGCAATTCATGGCTCACTTGAGAATATTCTGATTCCTATTCAGCGCGGAACACTGGCTTATGTTGGCTATGAAGTGTTAACTCCTTTTATTGCCTATCATGTGCCCTATATTTCTCATGAAGCTCGTGAACAAATGCTCATAGACTATCGTCAACATTTACAAAATATCGAAAATTTACCCTCTATCGCATTTCCAACCTTAGAGCAGTTTGATGACAAACTCTATCCTCTACATCGGGATTAAAACCTATGCAGCATAAGTGCATCGCTTGTGCTGTATTTTCATAAAGTGAGCTTAATCTTTGTTCGTTTTTATCTTTTCTAAATCTAAGCATGTTTTAGCGCTCACGCAAAACAAAAAAACCTTTCATCAAGAAAGGTTTTTTAAACACATCAAGCAGTCATTTAAGGCTGTTTTAAATAAGGCCATGCCGCTTTTAGGTAAATGAACATTGACCAAAGCGTCAAGATCACAGCAGTATAAAGTAGTGCATAAGCCAACATTTCTAATGGCTGCCAATTCAGTAAAAATACCGTAATCGCAATCATTTGAAATGCCGTTTTATATTTCCCTACTGTAGATACAGCGACATTGGTACGTGCGCCTAATTCTGCCATCCATTCACGTAATGCTGAAACGGTAATTTCACGTGAAATAATCACAATCGCAGCAAATGCCATTGCAATAGAAGGCTGCCATTGAACTAACACAATCAAAGCCGCTGCGACCATCAATTTATCTGCAACAGGATCTAAAAACCGCCCAAAAGCAGAAGTCTGATTCAAAGTTCTAGCAAGATAACCATCAAACCAGTCTGTGATTGCGGCAATTACAAAAATTGCCGTCAAAATCAAATGACGAGTCATGCCACCTTCATGCCCACCAACCCCAATTGCAGGAGGCCAATAAGCGATGGCTAGAAAAACAGGAATTAACGCAATACGAGCTAGCGTCAAGATATTTGGAATATTCAGGATACGACCTGTAGTCATAGACACCGCCAGTAAGTCCCCTATTTACCTATGGAAAAGGCAAACTGTAATTTAGAGTAAAGCTCTATTTCGTTAATACTTTAAACGATTCACATGAAACTGTCGACTAGGTAAAGACTGTTACTGTCTGTCTGGCAATAGCAATAAGTCGATTTTCACTGTCCCACAAATAAGCATGTTCAGTGGCATAACCATGCTCTGTATAATCTGTAACCACTTGATATTTAAACCAGTCATGTAAATGGCTTTGTAAAGGATGAACAAAAGTCACCTGCCAAGTCAAAGTACTCGCTGGTGCAGGTTTGCGAAACATCGGTAAAACCCCAGGTGGCCATACATCCATTAACGTTAAAATATCAGGTAAAGTCATTGCACGTTGAGTATGAAAATCAGGATCAAAACGGCATAAACCTTTGAAATCAGGTATTTTACTGCCTGACATTGGATATTGCCCATCTGTCCAAGCCAATTGGAAATTTTGTACACATTCAGGGAATGGCAAGTTTTTAGGTAAAATATGAATATCATCTATTGCAGGGAAAGCAGGCACTTTAGGTTCAAGTGCAACCTGAATACGTGACTCACGCTGACTGCCAAAACTTGCAATTAAAATACTTTGTACAGCATCATTTTGCCATAAACGTACTTCGATGGTGGTGACAGACTTACCCTGACGTAAAATTTCCGCAGTCAGTCTGACCGCTTTTTCCTCAATGGGTCCAACAAAAGTCACACTGCAACTGAGTAGTTTTTTGCAAGCGTCATCAATGGTATGTGTGGCTTTATGGATCAACACGCCTGCCACCAAACCACCAAAGATTGTTCGTCCTTGTAGCCAGCCCTTTGGAAACTCAAATTCGCTGTTTTGTTCAATATCCTGATACAACTGTGCCAATACAGACATGGGTTTTCTCATTAAAACGTTGTGGTTTACTATGCCTATAGATAGTTCACGTGTGAATGATCAATGACTGTCGGGTCAATGAGTATTTCGGCAAATGAATACTGCAATGCTTACAAATTTTCAAGATTTAATACAAGCGGTTCACCTAACCACTGTGCCCCCTCAGTATGTGCAAGATATTCATTCTCCCATAAAGGATGAATCAATACAGATAGTCCCAAATGACGACGATCCAATGTATTTTTCAACTGTGGCAAAACAACTTGATCAAATGCCAATTGAAACATAGGTTTGGTATGTGGTCCTACCAATTTTTGATGTATACGACCATAACTCATGGTTTCACCAAACTCTTGCTGTAGTTGCACATAAAGCGATTCTATCAACTCAATTTGCGTCAAATCAAAATAGATATGTGCATGATATTTCATAAATTTATAACATCCAAAACGTTTAAATCTGCATTGCAAAAAATTTAAATCAAAGGCTGCCTATTCGTGTAGCACCTTATAAATGGTTCTCGCCATCACATCACCCAAGCCGGGCACAAGTTTCAGATCATTTTCAGAGGCTTTCAATACACCCTGAATCCCACCAAAATGGGTCAATAAATCACGACGGCGTTTTGGTCCAAGCCCCGGAATTGCTTCCAACACTGAACCACCACGGCGTTTATCTCGTTTGGCACGATGTTTAGTGATCGCAAAACGGTGTGCCTCATCTCGTACCTGTTGAATCAGATGCAAGGCTTTATTGTCCTCAGGCAACTGTATTTTAGTGCCATCAGTAAAATGTAAGGTTTCCAAGCCCGGTTTACGTCCTTCTCCTTTGGACACACCGACCATAAAGGCATCCAGCCCCAATTCCTGCATGACCTCCATTGCCATATGGAGTTGACCTTTACCGCCATCAATCAACAGTAAATCAGGTAACATGGCTTTTTTATAGCGTCGAGTCAGTGCCTGACGCATCGCTGCATAGTCATCACCGCCTGTAATATCCTCAATGGAAAACTGGCGGTAATCACGTTTTCTTGCACCGCCCGCATCAAAAACCACACAGGATGCAATGGTCGCTTCACCCATGGTATGCGAAATATCAAAACACTCGATGCGGTCAATCGGACGTCCACAGACTTTTTCCAATTGATGAAAACGCTCATTGAGTTCCAAATGATTGGCTAACTTGCCTTTAATGGCATGCTGAACATTCATTTCCGCCAACTCAAGCCATTCGGCACGGGTTTCACGTACTTTGTGTTTAATCTGAATTTTCTGCTCAAACTGCTGTTGTAAGCCTTCTTCTAACTCTTTTCGATCAGCAATTTCTACATTGACAATCAATTCACTCGGCACTTCATCTGCGACCTGAAAGTAGAAATTGGCGATAAAATCCGACAGCATTTGCCCCAAATCATCACCAAGCATGTCAGGAAAATAACTTTTTCCACCTAACATTTTACCGTTACGTACATGCATAATTTGCACACAGGTCACCCCTGCTTGATAAGCAATCGCCAAAATGTCCGCTTCACCTTTGACTTTATAAATGGCTTGCTGCGCCTGTACATGACGCAATAAAGCCATGCGATCGCGATAGAATACCGCTTTTTCAAATTCTAATTTTTCTGCCGCTTGTTCCATTTTCTGAATCAATTCCTGATTCAGTTCTTTGGTATCGCCTTTTAAAAAACGGATCGAGTTCTGTACATCTTCATTATAGGCTTCAGGACTGATCAGACCGACACAAGGCGCAGTACAACGCTTGATTTGATACTGTAAACATGGACGTTTACGCTGTGAAAAATAGCTGTTTTCACATTGACGTACATTAAATAATTTTTGCAGAACCAATAAAGTATCTCGTGCATTATAAGCACTCGGATAAGGTCCAAAAAACTTACCGACCTGATGTTTTCCTTTACCTCGCCCTGCGGCAATTCGTGGATAAGGTTTATCTGTGGAAACAAAGATATAGACGTAAGATTTGTCGTCCCGCAACATGATGTTATAGGGTGGACGGTGCAGTTTAATCAGGTTTTGTTCGAGCAATAAAGCTTCGGTTTCTGAACGCACGATCAGTGTTTCTATATTATAAATACGTGCAACCAACGCCTGCGTTTTTGGATGTTCAATGGTTTTAACAAAATAACTCGACACACGATTTTTTAGATTTTTAGCTTTGCCGATATAAAGTAAATCACCATCTTTGCCCAACATCTTGTAGACGCCTGGCAATGTGGTCATATTGGCTAAAATCTTTTCGATATTTTCACGTGCGTTTTCGTTCACTGTTGACCTATCATTCTCATTTCTACTGCATAATGTCGTGCTTTTTCATCCAATTTCAAGCACCCATTCTACAAAGTATGCAGAATGTAGAAATTTAGCAATGACCTGATTGTTAAAAGTGATTTTTATCAAAAGAAATAAATTTGGAAATGTTCTAAATAGTATGCTGATTATGATAATACTGAAATGAATGAAAAATATTCAAGCACAGCCTCATTTATATTACAAAGTTTGTACTTTTTTGCGTAGATGATGCCTTACTTTTTAAGGATGAGGAATATATTCCGCAAGGTAACAAAAATCCTTTGTTGGACATGAGAAGCTAAGCTTCGCAAGATATCCACCCTTGTCCAACGGCGACATCCATGTCGCCCTGCGATAGCACCACCACGTTAATCTTTAATTTTGCATAATATCTACTACAAAATGTAAAGTATTTGGTGCCTAGTTTCTTAAATAACGCTCAAAAATTTCTGAAAAATCATAATTTTCAATCTCTTTAATACGTTGGTTTGCATATTCTTCAACTTGATGCGCTGTTTGATTAATAATTTCAGGTAAATTTAAAATCACTTGCTCACTCAGCTCACGTAAATTAAACATTTTTTGCACATTTTCATTACTTTGCAGCAAAATATTACGTTTACGATTAATTTCCCTACATGTTTCACCAATGGTAAATAGGGCTTTATATAAATCACGAATTTTTTCGATTTGCTTTTTATCAATATCAATAGAGAATGTTTGTTCGCCTAGTTGAAATTTAATTTCTGCATCTAAATCCACTGTACCTGCGGTTTCAAGCAATACATTTTTGATTGGATGATGTTTATATAAGTAACGGTAAAGCATGCGCTTTTTACTCATGGCACTTTTACCATCTAGGTGCATAAAAGCCACATTGGTAAAACAATATTCATCCGTCTTACTTTTAATGACGAAGAAAATTTTTTCATTGTCTTCATGAAAAATATAATCATCAATATCGGTTTTATTAAATTCATGTGGCTCAATAATGACCCCAATATCACTTATTCCCATGACTTCAGAGGCTAAATTTTTAAACATTTTTTTATTCCATTCTAATTAACACCCTTCTCAATTTAACAGTTCATGTGTGCTGTACAAGCTTAAAATTGTTATTTAGCTGCAAAATCATTTCCCATAAAAAAACGCCCCAAAAGGCGTTCTATAACATACAAACTGCGATTTTAAAAAACATAAGGACGTACAAAAATAAGGAAGAAAATTCCTAACATCAAAAACCATTTTAGAAAATAATACAATTTACGATTGGTTTTCTTTAATGCTTTGGCTTTGATCCGAATTTGGTAAACATAACCAAAAACTTTATTTAAACCACCTGTTTGATCACCTGCTTCATTTGGTGAACTCGCTGCAGTCATCACTTTTTTACCAAACCAATGATTAAAACGTTCCATCCATTTTGTGGTTAATGGACGCTCAACATCAGCAAAGAAAATGATACGATTTTGATCAGTTTTATTTTCAGCATAATGAATATAGGTTTCATCAAAGACTACGCTTTCACCATCACGCCATGAATATTTTTGCCCATCGACATCAATAAAACAGCGGTCATCATTGGGTGTAATTAAACCCAAATGATAGCGCAAAGAACCTGCATAAGGATCACGATGGCGAACCAAACGACTATCAGGCGCAAGCTCTGTAAACATCGCGGCTTTAATAGTTGGCAATGTTTTTAATAAAGCTGTAGTTTTTGGGCAAAGATCTGCCGCAGAAGGATGTGCGGAGTCATACCATTTTAAATAAAAACGCTTCCAACCTGTCTTAAAAAATGAGTTAAAACCTAAGTCATCATAACTGCTCGACGCTTTAATACCACCTTGTGTATATAAAGCTCGTGCTTCATCACGAATCATTTCCCAGTTCTCATCCAACACTTTTAAGTCTTTAAAATGTTGAGTGTCAATATACGGTTGATTTGGCACTTTAGAGAACATATACATTAAGAAATTAATCGGTGCGAGGATCGTGGAATGGTCAAAAAATTGACGATAAAACGAATGTCGCACCTTACCGCGATTTTGGATATACAACGCTGAAATCACAAAAATCGCCAATATGATCCATTTAATCATATAGCACTCTTTCAAATATTCAGGGGGGAATGCACCTTGTTAAAGGTGTAAGTTCAAAGGATAGAACCTTAAGATGATCAAATTTTAGCAAAAGCAATAAAGAAAATCTGTACTATTTTTATTCTTTACTCTTTTTTGCTTATTGATTTCCATAAAACCCCCCCTACTTTTCTCAATAAAAATAGGGGCATAGCACAACCAAATAAAATAATATTCACTTAATCAAATTTAGCGATCCCAATTTAGTCCTCGTAATGCAACTAAAGATTTTGCTGCTGTTTCATTATAGATATAACAACCCGTATTAATTTCTGCGATACGTAATTGAGTATTTCGTTTTTGCTGTTTATCCGTCAAAGTTGTCAGTAATTGATTTAATACTTTTGCTTCTTGTTGAAGTGTTCGCTCAAAGTTTGGATTAAACTCGGCTGCATAGAGTCGATTTTGAAACTCAACGGCTGTGCCATCTTTTGGATTTATTCCAAAATCTAAATCATAAACGGTTGACCAAGGAATTGATTGCCAAATACCACTTGCATAACGATAGTTTAAACCATTTTTTTGCTGATTAAGCTGATCAACATACATTAGATTTTCATCATCAAAATCTTCAAAAGACTGCTTAATTTCATTATCAGTGTTGACATCAAAGTTGAAAGAATCTACTTGATCTTTTTGAGAAATAAGACGATAGCAGCTACTGCCATTTGGAAAACGCTCTGATCCATAACTATTTAAGAAAATACGTGCATAAGCATAGGCATTCTCACTGTCAAAACCAAGTTGACGATAAGCAGGAAAAACCGTATCAAACATATTTTTGCCTGATAAGTTAACTTTTTCAAATCTCCAATCAGATTTTACCGCACCAATGGTATTGAATGTCCAATGCGTTAAACCATCTAAATCAATTGTATTTTGTGCAATATCTTTGGGTGTATAAAGCTTATTTTCAGTTAATAGATAATAACCAAGCGCTTTATTTGATTTTGAGTCTTTGAATTGTTTATTTTGAACTTCAATATAGCTCGCTCTTAAACGATCTGTAATTTTAGATGTTGAGTATTGTATATAATAATAACGAGTACCATTTGCTAAAGAGTCTTTAGATTCAGTGTTATAGTCGTCATCTGAACCACCTCCACCACCACAGCCAGTCAAAACAAAAGATGTAGCAACCATAGATAACAATAATTTTTTTGTGAACATTCGTCTTCAACTTATTTCTCATTTTTAAGTTTAAAATAATATCTATGTCTCAAAAAAAGTACAATTTTCTTTTTGCATTTTGTTTAACCAAAATCATTATTTTTGTATCAAGCATTGACCTAAATGACCAAAACAATACAAATAAATAAAAGCATATTAAAATGCTTCTTCATGAAAAAAGATTTGTATTTTCCATAAATTTATAATAAAAATAATGTATTAACTATAGATATAAGCACAACAATCAAAACTCAACCTCAATGATGAGATTTATGCAAAAAAAAATTCATGACCCTTGCGTCACGGCTTGATACAACTTGTTATGTTCTTTTTAGATATAGTTATCGTAAGATTAGAGAAGTCGAAATGTGTGTAGAAAAAACACACATGTACTTCAAAACATCAACGTAGAAGTCCTCCAAAAAAAGGAGATCAGGGCATGATCCACGCTGGCAATGCCATTACCGTCCAATTGCTTTCGGACGGAATCGCAGAATTCCGCTTTGACTTACAAGGTGAGTCGGTTAACAAATTCAACCGTGCAACGATTGAAGATTTTAAAGCCGCTATTGAAGCTGTAAAAAATAACAGTGAAGTAAAAGGTTTAATCGTAACAAGTGGTAAATCAACATTTATTGTTGGTGCAGATATCACTGAATTCGGTGAAAATTTTAAACAAGGCGAAAGCGCAATCGTGGAATGGGCAATGCCTGTTCACGAAATTTTCAATGCTTTTGAAGATTTAGATATTCCTAAAGTCGCTGCGATCAATGGGATTGCATTAGGCGGCGGTTTTGAAATGTGCTTAGTGTGTGACTACCGTGTCATGTCTGAAGCAGCTGTAGTCGGTCTACCTGAAGTTAAACTTGGGATCATTCCTGGTTTCGGTGGTACTGTTCGTTTAAGCCGTGTGATTGGTATCGACAATGCTGTCGAGTGGATTGCAACGTCAGCAAACAAAAAACCTGCTGCTGCACTCAAAGATGGTGCTGTAGATGCGGTTGTTGCTGCAGACAAATTACAAGATGCTGCGATTGATCTTGTTAAACAAGCAATTTCTGGTCGTTTAGACTGGAAAGCAAAACGTCAAGAAAAATTAGAGCCTGTTAAACTCGACATGCTTGAACAAATGATGGCGTTTAACTCATCTAAAGGTGTAGTTCTTGCAAAAGCAAACCCTGCACAATACCCTGCGCCTAAACTTCTTCTTGATTCACTGCAAGCAGGTGTCAGCCAAGGTCGTGATGCAGCATTACGTACTGAAGCTGAAGCATTTGCTAAAGCTGCGATTACACCACAAGCAGGTGCATTGATCGGTTTATTCATCAATGACCAAGTTGTGAAAAAAGCCTCGAAGAAACATGAGAAAGGTGCTCATCCTGTCAACCAAGCAGCTGTTTTAGGTGCTGGTATCATGGGTGGCGGTATCGCTTACCAAGCGGCAAGCAAAGGTACACCAATTATCATGAAAGATATTGGTAATCCACAACTTGCTTTGGGTATGAAAGAAGCAAATGGCTTGTTGACTAAACAAGTTGAACGTAAGCGTTTAACACCTGCGAAAATGGGTGAAACTCTTGCGCGTATCCGCCCTACTTTAAGCTACGATGAGTTTAAAGAAGTGGATATCGTGATTGAAGCAGTCACTGAAAATCCGAAGATCAAAGAAGCTGTTCTTAAAGATACAGAAAGCAAAGTACGTGACAACACGATCATTGCTTCTAACACATCAACAATTTCAATCACTCGTCTTGCAAATGCATTAGAGCGTCCTGAAAACTTTGTTGGTATGCACTTCTTTAACCCAGTTCACATGATGCCTCTGGTAGAAGTAATTCGTGGTGAAAAAACTTCTGAAGAAGCGATTGCAACCACTGTTGTGTTAGCTCAAAAAATGGGTAAAACACCAATCGTTGTCAACGACTGCCCAGGTTTCCTTGTAAACCGTGTACTTTTCCCTTACTTCGGTGCGTTTGACCTTCTTCTTAAAGACGGCGCAGACTTCCAACAAATCGATAAAGTGATGGAAAAATTCGGTTGGCCTATGGGTCCTGCATACTTGATGGACGTTGTTGGTATCGACACGGGCGTTCATGGTGCAGAAGTCATGGCTGAAGGCTTCCCTGATCGTATGAAACCTGATTATAAAGGTTCAATCCAAGCGATGTATGAAGCAAAACGCCTCGGTCAAAAGAACGATGTCGGTTTCTATAAATACGTTTTAGACAAGAAAGGTAAGAAAGCAAAAACTGTTGATCCAACAGCTTACGAAGTTATTGCTCCAGTTATCACTGGCGAAAAACGTGAATTTGATGCTCAAGAAATCATTGATCGTATGATGCTTGCATTCTGTAACGAAACTGTTCGTTGCTTAGAAGACAACATTGTTGCGACACCAAACGAAGCAGATATGGCGATGATCATGGGTGTAGGTTTCCCTCCATTCCGTGGCGGTCCAGCACGTTATATCGACCAGACAGGTGTTGCTGAATACGTTGCACTTTGCGACAAGTATGCACACTTAGGTAAGGCTTATGAAGCGCCACAGATGTTGCGTGACATGGCTGCTAACAACAAAAAATTCTACGGTTAAGGAGCGACGTGAATGGCTACTTTAAATCCGCGTGACGTTGTCATCGTTGATGGCGTACGTTCTGCAATGGGTAAAACCAAAAACGGTATGTTCCGCAATGTACGTGCTGACAGCTTATCTGCTGAGTTAGTTCGTGCTTTAGTTGCTCGTAACCAATTTGATGTCAACGAAGTTGAAGATGTGATCTGGGGTTGTGTCAACCAAACTTTAGAACAAGGCATGAACATTGCTCGTAACATCGTACTTTTGGCTGACCTTCCTAAGACTGTTGGTGGGCAAACTGTCAACCGTCTTTGTGGTTCTTCTATGCAGTCAATCCACACTGCTGCGGCTCAAATTGCAACCAACCAAGGTGATATTTTCATCATCGGTGGTGTTGAGCACATGGGTCACGTTGGCATGATGCACGGTATCGACCTAAACCCTGAAGCATCTAAACACTATGCAAAAGCGTCTAACATGATGGGCTTAACGGCTGAAATGTTAGGTCGTATGAATGGCATTAGTCGTGAAGAACAAGATGCATTTGGTGTTGAATCTCATCGCCGTGCTTGGGCTGCTACACAAGAAGGTCGTTTCAAAAATGAAATCGTAGGTGTTGAAGGTCATGATGCCAATGGTTTCAAAATCCTATGTGATATCGACGAAGTGATTCGTCCAGATGCTAACCTTGAAGCATTCCAAGGTTTACGTCCTGTATTCGATCCTAAAGGTGGTACGGTAACGGCTGCGACTTCTTCTGCATTGTCTGATGGTGCATCTGCAATGTTGTTGATGTCTGCTGAACGTGCGCAAGCTTTGGGTCTTAAGCCACGTGCTGTGATTCGCTCTATGGCGATTGCAGGTTGTGATGCTGCGATCATGGGTTATGGTCCTGTTCCTGCAACGCAAAAAGCGCTTAAACGTGCTGGCTTGAGTATGGATGACATCCAAACGATTGAGTTGAACGAAGCATTTGCTGCTCAAGGTCTTGCCGTAATGAAAGGTTTGAACATTTATGACAAACAAGACAAGATCAACTTGAACGGTGGTGCGATTGCGTTAGGTCACCCATTGGGTTGTTCTGGTGCGCGTATCACAACGACATTACTTAACGTAATGGAGCAACAAGATACGCAAATCGGTCTTGCGACCATGTGTATCGGTCTTGGTCAAGGTATCGCGACGATTATCGAACGTGTTTAATTAATACTAAGATAAAAAGAACCCCGCTTATTGCGGGGTTTTTAATACAATATTCCAATACTGATACTTTTATTTTTGAAATATCTCTCTTAAAATAAATCAAATAATTACCCAAAACTCTAATGAAAATTTATAACAATCCGATTATTCTTATCTCGTTAAGTTTGCTAGCCCTTACACTAATTTTTTATTTTTTACCACATAGCTATCTGTACGAATTTCATTTTTTTAACTTTAAATTGAGTTATATATCAGGTTATTTATTATGCTTTATTATATTTACTCCATTGACTTTATTAACAATTACATATTTTTACAAAAGGGATATTCAGCAAAACTTAGACAAGTATCGCTATCATAAAACTTTAAAAATACTGAATTATTTATTTTTCATTATTTTTATCGTTTTTTTAGCCATATATTTTATAGTTGGAATAAGTCGTCCAATTTTCCATACTACTGATTACTTTTTAATTAAAATCAATGAAATGATTGGCAAAAAAGCGATTAAAGAATTTAGATTACAATTAATCTATCGAAGTAATTCAACTTTTAAAAAGAATATAAATCTTGGCTCAGCTCGTAATCCCTCATATATTATTGATCCTGCGAAATATAAAATTTTTATAAGTTTATATGACGACAAAAATTATTATCCTTTAAAGATATATTGTTTGGTCAATGATCAAAAATATTTCCCCCAGCAAAAAACCATTTTCCTTTCTGGTTACTACTCTAAACTAGGGTTTAGTGCAGATCAAAATCAACATTTAAGTCATCATTTTACTGATGGTGAAAATCACTCTATTTCTCATCTAAATTTGAATACATGTGAATTCATCTATCAACAGACTTTAAATCAATAAACTACTACCTGACTCACAACTCCTCTTCAATCTCTTCTGCATTTTGTTTTTTCTTCTGTTCAATCTCTTTATTTAACTTTAAAACGTCCTGATACAACGCATTAAACTGCTTCACTTGCGCATCTTTTTGGAACATGATCTGTCCATTTTCCTTATGCCAATCATTTTCTTTCAACAATACAAACATTTGCTCAGCTTTATCTAAAATTTTCAGCTCTAATAAAATTAATGCACTTTCTTGATCTAATTTTAAATTCTTTTCCAGTTTTTCTTGCATAGATTGTTTTAGGTTTTGCTCGATCTTGAGCTCTTTAACCTTTGCCAAAGCTTCTTGTTTATCTACTAAATTTTGTTTTTGGTATTGCGTCGTAATTCTACGTACTGCTTGTAACATTTGCTCAGTTTCAACAAAATTTTTCTTGCGATCAGCATCTAAACGATTAATATCCAAAAAATAATTCCATTTTGCCGCTTCTAAATCACGTAAATAGGTATTCCGTGTTTCAATATTTTGCAGCCAATAATTTAAAACAAATTCAGATAAAATTTTATAATCACCTTTTAAACGTTCATCATGAACATCAAGACTGACAGGTTTTGACCAATCCTGTGCATTTTCATATAAATGACGCATTTTTTCAGACATGACAATGTCAAACATTTGGCGCTGTGCTTCTTGCTGCTTTAAAGTGGTATGCTCATAAAATAAATAACTCGCAATACCTAAAATAATCACAATGACAACACTCACAATTCGACGCATGTAGAACTTAGTTCCGAATAAAAAATGTAGAGTAACTGAATTTTTGCAAAACTGTATAATATTTATGCAAAAATAACTGCTATTTCTCTACATAATCTGACCAAAAATCTGCCATTTGCCAAAAAATACTTTAAATCCAACAATGATGACGCTACCCTCCTCATTAACCTTTATAGTTTTAGAGATTTCCCATGCGTGTAGATATTTGGTCAGATGTTGTATGCCCATTTTGTTATATTGGCAAAAAACGTTTAGAAGCAGCAGCACAACAAGTTGGTATTGAACTTGAAGTGCATTGGCATAGTTTTGAACTTGATCCAGAAGCACCGCCACGCCAAGAAATTTCAAACTCTGAACGCCTTGCTCAAAAATATGGTCGTAGCTTAGCTGAAGTTGAAGAAATGCAACGTAATATTGCCGCAATGGCAAAAGAAGAAGGTATTGATTTTAATTGGGAAAATGCCAATTCAGGAAATACTTTTAATGCGCATCGTATTATTCACCTTGCACAAAGCAAAGGTTTAGGCTCAGAAGCAAAAGAAGCATTTTTCTATAGCTATATGACACAAGGCTTGCCAATTGGTGAGCGTGAAACGATTGAAGACGTTGCTTCACGTATTGGCTTAAATCCTGTAGAAGTGGATGATGTACTCAACTCAGATGAGTTTGCAGATTTTGTTAAATTTGACCAAGAAGTTGCGCGTGAACAACTCAAAGTCACAGGCGTGCCATTTTTTGTTTTTGACCAACGTGTCGCACTTGCAGGCGCTCAACCACGTGAAGTTTTTGTGCAAGTTTTAGAAAAAGCTTCTGAAACGATTCAAAATGACATCAGCTCAGAGCCAAATGCGGTATGTAATGAGGAATCTTGTGAAACGCCAGATGCTAAATAATTTGTTTTAATTTTTCATATAAAAAGCCCATTCTTATAGATTGGGCTTTTATTTAGAGTAAATATATAGATGATCAATCAATTTATTCAACCAAGAAACTAATTTTCAGATTCACGCGATATTCTGTAATTTTATTGTCTTTAATAATGACTTTTTGTTCATTAATCCAAGCACCTTGCACATTTTTTACAGTTTCAGTGACCTTTTGAATTCCTGTTTGTATTGCATCTTCAAAACTTTTAGCACTGCTTGAATTCACTTCAACCACTTTTGCAATCGCCATAGCGACACTCGCTTTTGTAGATAAAAATTGAGCATAAGCGATTCTGCAAGCTTTTCAATTTAGATTAAAAAACAATCAACATCATCTTACAAAATTTGCACAATTCCAATATTATTCAACTTATTTGTAAAATAATTACATAGATATGTATGTTTTTTACCCTATTAATTTTTTTATTTAGCCGAATTTTTTTTGTCAGTTTTTAACATAATTTCTTTAAATAACAACAGCTTTTAAATAAATTTTTCTAAAAAATTTCATTAAATCAAAGATTTTTTTATAACAGGTATTTGAAATACATGTTCATATTATTCCAAGATTTTACAAAAATTGTCACTTCATGCCATTTATAGTGCTCTAGTTATCATTTTACAGGACTATTCATCTGATAAAACTTGTTATATTCTATATACAGAATTTAGTTCAACGAATTCATGCGCTGTAAGTTTCTTTTATATTTTCTTATTCTATAAGACTAGAGATCCTCCTTTTATGGAGGATTTTTAGTTTCTATAAACATATTTTTTATGATTTCATTTATTTATAAAACTAGACTATTCCACTATTTTTAAACTTTAAAAGTTTGTATTTTAATCCTTGTACACATTGTCATATTTTATTTACTTAATCAGATCAGGTGTAACCAAAAGCCAAGAAAAATTTACAGCGTCACTACAGCATATCTCAGTATAGTCGGCTTATGATGTTTAAATACTTCATGTGATTTGAATGATTTCATCATGAAATTTTCTTTTAACAACTTGAAACTAAGAGAGATATTATGACTGATACAAACCAAACTCCTGATCTTTATTCTCATGATTCAACGCCAACTGACTCAACTCCAACAGAAGCACAAAAAGACAAGAAATCACGTTTTTCTCCAACTGTAAAAGGTGTCTTGATTGGTGCAGTTGCAGGCAGTATTTTGCCAATTTTTGGAACTTTTAGTGGTGCCTTGGTTGGAGGAATTGCAGGAAAAGTATATGAAAAGAAATATTGTACTCAAACAACCTAAATATGACCTTTAACTAACTCAATATAGCCCCTCTCATGCTGTTAAACACGTCACCATCCCTTATTTTGTATAAGATAAGGGATGTCACTGATATGCCAACCAGACTCAAACGCTTGTTTATTGTAATAAAGATGTAATTTGTAAATTAATGCGCATGCATCTATTGAAAAATCAACTATAATTTTCTTTATTCATTCAATGGCTTGAATGAAATTTATAAATATTTTATTTTAAATCAAATAGTTGAATACAGAATATTATGGAAAATATTACACTCTCCGTTCCATTCAATAAAGTTTATATCCTTCTATTTAGCTGTTTATGCAGTGCGTATAGCTATGCTGATCAGGAAAAAAATTCAAGCGCAGTACCGCCTGTTTATATTCCACCTCCTGCCTTAGAAACAGATTTTAATGTTCTGGACTATATCCCTAAATTATTAGACGCTACACCCAATATTTTACCTGCTCAATCTGATGAACCTATTGTTCCTCATACTGAGTTAACAGAAAATTCAACATGGATAGATCAAAAACAAAAAGGAATCCGCAATTGGGCTGATCGTACTGCAAACCGTATGAATAATTGGTTTGGAGAAACTGATCCTAATGACCCTGCCTCTGCAACTTTACGTATTTTGTTAGATAACCGTTGGAACGAACATGACGGTTATGAATTTAAACCTCGTATTCGAGGCAAAATAAAATTACCTGCATTGGAAAATCGCCTCAGTGTCGTATTTGGTGATGACTCTCTAGATAATGAGATTCAAAATAATATTGCCATTACCAATGAAAATCCCAATAGTACTTCTGATAAGTCGATTGATGGTAAACGTATTCGTGATGATAACAGTTCAATTGCGTTACGTTGGTCACAGTTATCTAAGCGTTTACCTTTTGAGGTCGATGCCGATTTAGGTATTCGTTCTGGTAGTGATATTTATGCCCGTTTAAAAGCTGAAAAAGATTGGACGTTAAGCAATGACTTTTATTTTCATGCAGAGCAAATTTATCGTTATGGCATTGATAGTGAAAACTATTTACGTACCAATTTAGAGTTGACACATGCTCGTCCTAACCAAGCTTTTTTATCAAATCAGTTTTATATTACTTATGCAGATGAGCAAGATGATGACTTAACATGGGACAACCGTACTTATCGTCAACATCAATTTTTTAAGGGAAATCGTTTTAACTACGGTATATATACAGGCGGTTTTTATAATGATGAACAATTACGTTTGAATAGTTGGGGACCTTTTATATCTTGGCGCCAACCCTTATGGCGTGAATGGTTCTATGTACAAGGTGATTTAAACTATTTTAATGATCATCGTGAAGATCGAAGTCATTATCCAAGTGCCTTAGTTCGTTTAGAAGCTTTATTTTAATATGGATATTCACTGCATTTAAATAAAAAAAGCCTATCACTACGATAGGCTCTCTTTCAACATTTTACGACTTATTTCAATAATAAACTGTTAATACGTTTGATATATTCAGCAGGATCATCTGGTAAACCACCTTCTGCAATCACTGCCTGATCAAAGATGACATTCGCCAAATCATCAAACTGCGCCGAACCTTCCAGTTTTTTCACCAATGGATGCTCAGGGTTGATCTCCAAAATTGGCTTAGACTCAGGTACAGCCTGCCCTGCCTGTTTCAGCATACGTACGAGTTGCGGAGAAAGCTCACCCTCACTCGTCACTAAACATGCAGGCGAGTCCACCAAACGGGTTGTTACACGTACTTCTTTGGTTTTGGCTTTGAGTGAATCAGACAACTTTTCAACTACAGGCTTAAACTGCTCAGCAGCAGCTTCAAGTGCTTTCTTCTCTTCGGCATCCTGTAAGTCGCCTAAGTCAACTGCACCTTTAGCCACGTTTTGCATTGGTGTGCCATCGAATTCATTAACGAACTCCATTGCCCACTCATCAACACGATCCGCCATTAACAATACTTCAATGTCTTTTTTACGGAACAATTCAAGTTGTGGTGAGTTTTTCGCAGCAGCCAAACTGTCCGCAGTCACGTAGTAAATGGCTTTTTGCCCTTCTTTCATACGTGCTTTATAGGCTTCGAGTGAGGTTGAAACTTCATCATTGTTTGAGGTCGAGAAACGTAATAATTTAAGAATACGCTCACGGTTGCCCATGTCTTCGCCCAAACCTTCTTTGATCACTGAACCAAATTCAGCATAGAAAGTTTTGAATTTCTCTTGATCTGCTTCATCTTCAGATTTTGCCAAGGCATCCAAAGTGGTCAATACACGGCGAGTATTTCCTTCACGAATGGTTTTGACATCACGGCTTTCTTGCAATAACTCACGACTCACGTTCAATGGCAAATCGGCACTGTCCACCACACCTTGTACAAAGCGTAAATAGTTCGGAATCAAGTTGTCTGCATCATCCATGATAAACACACGTTTAACATAGAGTTTGATGCCTGCTTTGGCTTCACGGGTAAAGATATTGCTTGCCGCTTTAGATGGAATATAAAGCAACTGGGTATATTCCGTGCTGCCTTCCACACGGTTATGTGTCCAAGCCAATGGCGCTTCAAAGTCATGGGTTAAGTTCTTATAGAACTCAACATATTGCTCTTCAGTAATTTCAGATTTATTACGTGTCCATAAAGCACTTGCTGAGTTAATCGCTTCCCATTCATCCGTTTTCACATACTGACCGCCTTTAGGTTCTTCACCCTCAGCGACTTCTTCTTCCTGCCATACTTCTTTTTGCATTTCGATTGGCAAGTTGATGTGATCAGAATATTTATTGATGATTTGTTTTACTTTATAGCTTTCCAGATAATCCAAAGCATCATCACGTAAATGCAGAATAATATCTGTTCCACGTGAAGCCTTATTGATCACTTCAACTTCAAAATCACCTGTACCACCACTGACCCAGCGTACACCTTCAGCAGTATCTAAACCTGCACGACGTGATTCAACCGTAATTTTTTCAGCAACAATAAAGCCAGAATAGAAACCTACACCAAACTGACCAATCAATTGCGCATCAGATTTTTGATCACCTGAAAGTTTCGACATAAAGTCTTTGGTGCCTGACTTGGCAATGGTACCTAAGTTATCAATGGCTTCCTGCTGACTTAAACCGATACCATTATCAGAAATGGTGATGGTTTTTGCTTCTTTGTCCAAACTGACACGAACATGCAAATCTGGATCATTTTCATAATATTCAGGATGATTAATCCCTTCAAAACGCAATTTATCGCATGCATCTGAGGCATTCGAGATAAGTTCACGTAAGAAAATTTCAGGGTTGGAATAGAGAGAATGCGTCACCAGATGTAAAAGTTGGGCAACTTCTGCCTGAAAACTATGTTTTTGTGCGCTTTGCTCGCTCATAAATCACTCCTTAAATTCATAACACATTTTTATTGAATGCTTTAGAAATGGAGTGACTTAAGAATATTTCAATAGCAGATGCTAATTTTTTTTAAAAAGGACCTTGCTTATACACACGATCCATATAGATATCGAGCTTTTGTTGACGCATTTGATAAACATCACTAAGACATTTTACATTATCTTGACACTGATCTCTCAGTTGCAACCATTTAACTTGTTGATCTTGAATGACGCCACGTGTGCCCATAGGAACCAGTTTGCGGATAATATTATAAGTCGTTGCCATTTTGACATCGGCATCATTTAAAACTCGATGCTCACATATTGCATGTTCTGTTTTGGTTTTCGCTGCATCACATTTAAAACTCGCAGCTTGTGTATTTGATAGTAAAAAAATACTTGCTAAACAAATGACTCCACATAATTTTTTATTGATCATTTTAAACATTCTTCCATATCGCTAGAATTTAAGCATAAGAAATTTCATTACCGTTTTATATGCTTTTTTTGCTCTTTTTTCAGTATTTTATGCTGATACAGATTTTCAAAGACTTTTAAATAAAAAACCCCAGCAAATTACTGAGGTTTTTCAAGTGAAATAACTTATTCTAAAACTTAGAATTTATAGCTATAACCTAATGTATATACAATTGGGTCGATGTCTAAATCGAATTTAGTTCCATCTACTAATGTAACTTCAGGGCTTAACTGTGCATAACGAGCATCAAAGAATACACCCCAATTTTTTGCATCAGCAGGTTTGAAGTTCACCCCAATCTGACCTGCAAAACCAAAGTCTTCTTTAACGTCTTTTGCAACACCCGACTCATCCCATGCAACAAATGCAGTACCACCAACACCTACATATGGCGTAAATGGTGAAGAATTTTTCAAGTTATATTTCAATGTTACTGTTGGCGGCAAATGTTTAATTTTAGCAACTTTTTCATCATTTAATAAAACATCATGCGCAATTGGAGTAGCCAACAATAATTCAGCAGAAAATGGTGTTTCACCAAAGATATATTCTACAGATGGTGTGAACGCAAGCTCATGATCAGCTTTTACAACTGCTCCAGGTGCGATCGTTGTATCTTGTGTAGGTGAAATTAAAGAACCACCTACTTTCACTTGCCAATCAGCAAAAGAAAGTGTTGAAATCCCCATTAATGAAATAAGTGCAATTTGTTTTAACATTTTTAAAAATCCCCCAAAATAATTATATTAATTATTAAACACATCAATTAAATTTGATGCAAGTCTCATTTTAAAATATTTTGTAATGTTATTTTTAAAACACTGAAATAGTTAAATATTTATTTAATCCATATCAACCAAGTTGGTTTTAATCTCAACTTGGTTGGTCATTATATTTATTATCAAGAATATGATAATGAATATCATTTTTATTGCATAATAACGTTTTATTTAAAACTTTATAATACCATTGCAGCAATCCAACCAAAAATCATTAATGGAATATTAAAGTGAATAAAGGTAGGAATAACACTATCTTTCATATGGTCATGTTGACCATCCATATTTAAACCTGATGTTGGACCTAAAGTTGAATCTGATGCTGGTGACCCTGCATCACCAAGTGCTGCTGCTGTACCAATAATTGCAATTGTTGCCATAGGACTAAAACCAAACTGAATGCATAAAGGTACATAAATAATAGCAAGGATAGGCACTGTAGAGAATGAAGACCCAATACCTAAAGTAATCAACAAACCAATCAAAAGCATCAAAAAGGCAGCTAAAGCTTTGCTATTACCAATCCATTCAACTGATGCTTGCACTAATGCAGGAACTTGATTTGTTGCCTCAATCACAGATGCAAAACCTTGAGCAGAAATCATGATAAAGCCAACTAGAGCCATCATGCGCATACCTGAAACAATGACATCATCTGCCTCATTCCATTTAAAAATTCCTGCACAACTTAAAATTGCAACACCTACCAAACCAGCCAAAATCATTGATTCTGAATATAACTGTACGGATAAAGTTGCTATGATTGCAAAAAATGCCATGATCAATGTAAATGTTGCAATTTGCGGTTTGCCATCTTGACCTGATTTGACTGCATCAGAAATTTGTTGGGATTTATTTTCAACTTGAATATCTTGATAATATCGTGGTTTACGATAGCTGACGAACAACGCAAATAATAAACCCACAAACATGCCCAGTACAGGAATCGCCATAGCTTTGGGAATTTGGTCATAACTAATTGAAAAACCATAAGGCTTACCAAAAGTATTAATATTTTGACCCAAAATATCATTGAGGAAAATCGCACCAAAACCAACAGGAACTAACATATAAGTTCCACATAAACCAAATGTTAGTAAGCATGTCACTGCTCGGCGGTCTAAATTCAGATGATTAAAGACGCTTAATAAAGGTGGGATTAGTACAGGAATAAAGGCAATATGAACAGGAATTAAATTTTGTGAAGAAATTGCAGCCAAAACTATCGTAAAAAAAATGACAAACTTGACTGTTTTTTGTGTAGAAACATTAGCATCAGCTTTTAACATGTTAATGAGTTTGTATGCTAATAAATCAGGTAGTCCTGATTTTGCTAAAGCAACTGCAAAAGCACCCAATACACCATAAGCCAGTGCAATTTTTGCACCACCCCCTAAACCATTATTAAAAGCTTCTAGAGTCCCTTGTAAACCAAGTCCTGCCAATAGTCCGCCTGTCATTGCACCAATAATTAGAGCAAAAACCACAGGTACACGAGCTAGAGATAGTCCAAACATAACTACAATAGCAGCAATAATTGCGATCATAAGATGAGATGAATAGAAAAAGGGGCATTTTAACAGAGAATTTGTACAAAACTGCCCCTTTTATCGAGATATTATTCAACTTATTTAGGTTGTATTAACTTTGATTTTTCGTAGCAAAATTACGGATATATTGAGCAATTTCTTGTGGACGACTTAAAACAGCCCAATGGTTTGCATCTACCTCGACACGTTCAAATTTCTCTACCCATTTTGGCATTTCATCAATCAATTCTGGGCTAACAAACTTATCACGTTTTAAGACAACTGCTTGCACAGGACATACTGCATGACGTTGACGTGGTTTAAGTAATCTTGGTACAAAGTTAGCACGATATAGTGCTATACCATGCTCACCATCTTTTGAAATATTTGAATTCAGTGGTAGACCTTTAGTTTTTTCCAGTTGACTTAAAACGACGCCCCAACGTTCAGGATTGAAAAAATGCCATACGGTTGGTGCAAGCACTGGAAGTTGGAATGCAACGATATACCAAGATTTAAATAACTGTTTAAAAAATTTAGATTTTTCATGTTTAAATTGATCACGCATCCAAAATGCTGCATGATCTAAACATGGACCTGAAATTGTTGTATAAGATAAAATACGACCTTTAAATTTTGCTTCAGTCACAGATTCCCAAGTTTGAATTGAACCCCAATCATGCGCAGCTAAATGAAAATTACGATCCGCAAGTAAAACATTCACAACACATTCTAAATCTAAAGATAAGCGCGGTAATGCATAATCACGAATACGTTTTGCCACAGAAGACTGACCTGCGCCACGTACATCGTAGGTTACAATGTAAAAATCTGTTATTAATTGTTCAATAATTGGCTCCCATACTTCCTGATTATCAGGATAGCCATGTACCAAAACTAAAGCAGGATTTTCAGGCTTACCCCATGTTTTTGCATAAAGTTTTTGTTGGTCTTGTGTCGAAATCCAATGAGTTTGTGCTTGCATTTAAATACCTTTTTATTTTCACATTGACTACGCAATGGCGGTCTTGGGCATTTCGATCAATGCCACATCACAATCGTTTATTTATTATGATCTAAAATATGTGAATTAGAATTGACCATGATTAGCCTGATCAAGAAACTACAGACAATCCCCTTAATTTCAAAATTTTTACTTAACCATTATTCACCTTATAAAGGCGCAGGTATTGAAATAGAAATTTTGGATCTTAAAAACTACCATATTCGTGTAAAAATGCCACTCACTTATAAAAATCAAAATGTCGTGGGTACACATTTTGGGGGTAGTTTATATTCAATGGTTGACCCTTTTTATATGCTGATTTTAATGCATCATTTAGGTGACCGTTATATCGTATGGGATAAATCTGCCACCATTCACTTTTTACTTCCCGGACGAGATACGGTTTATGCTGATATTCGTTTAGATCCGAGTGAAATTGAACATGTCAAAAATTTGGCAGAAAATTATACGCCTGTACATCGTAATTATATTCTCAATATTTTTGATGGTTCTGGTTCACGAATCGCCGAAGTACATAAAACTGTTTATATTCGTCGGAAAAAACCACGTCCATTTAAACGTTAATTTGTTAAAAATCCGAAATGAATTTCAAATATTTGTTATTCATCAATATATTTAGACTTTGTTCTTCTTCACCTAAGTATTTTAAAAAAATCACTTCCCATCATTGGAAAATTTAAACCTCACACTTGGTTGTTTTTTGCTATGATGGCATATCTCATTTTCTCTCTTTTAAAGACTTTTCAATACTGTGTCCGATATTTTTAAAGCTACTTCAGAACAAAATTTTGCTATTGCAGAGGCACAAAAGGGGCAATCATTTAAAGTCATTGCCTATGCGGGCACAGGAAAAACAACAACACTGAAATTGATCAGTGATGCAATGCCACAACGCCGTGGCATGTATTTAGCTTTTAATAAAGCAATCGCAACCGAAGCTCAACATAAATTTCATCGTAATGTTGACTGTCGTACATTTCATTCCTTGGCTTTTCGCAGTGTGCCACGAGGTATTACTGATAAATTACGTCTACCACGTTTAAGTCCTAGTTTTATTGCAAAAGAGTATCGTCTCGAACCTATTACGCTACGACGTTTAATGGGTGGACGTTATGAACGCTATGCACTCATGCCAAGCCGCTTAGCCAGTTTGGTGGCAAATGCAGTGAGTTATTTTTGTTCAACTAGCTCACAATACCCTGCTCCTCGTCACATCCAAGCACCGAGTTGGTTACATCCTGATGATATAGAAAGTTTGCAAAAACATCTTTATCCTGCTGTAGAACGTCGTTGGTTAGAATCTATTGATCAAAGTCATCAGGCAGGTATTGGGCACGATATTTATTTAAAGTTATGGGCATTGTCGAGCCCTATTATTCCCGCAGATTATGTTTTGTTTGATGAAGCACAAGATGCTGATCCACTCATGCTGGGTATTTTATTACGACAACGCAGTACGCAAGTGATTTATGTAGGCGATGCACATCAACAGATTTATGCATGGCGTGGTGCAGTCAATGCAATGCAGCAAATGCCTTTACCTGAGTCACGTTTAACGACTTCATTTCGTTTTGGTGAGTCCATTGCAGAAGTTGCCAATAGTTTATTGGGAGCCTTAAATGAAACTGTTCCTTTATTAGGCAATCCTGAAATGCGTTCAAGTGTGGTCAATAAACCCCATACTAGAATGCGCGATGCAATTTTATGCCGTACCAATGCCCGTGCTATGGAGCTTTTATTGTCTGGTTTGGTACAAGGCGATAAAGTCAGTTTACAAGCCGATCATGCCAAATTAAATCGTTTTGTCGATGCAGCCAGTCTACTCAAACAAGGTAAACGTGTGATAGATGTACCAGAGCTTGCATGGTTCAACTCATGGCATGACGTACATGAATATTGTGAAACAAATGATGGTAGTGATATCAAGCCCTTAGTCAAACTTGTAGATGATCATGGTACAGAACCTCTCAAAAAAGCACTTGCCAAAATCACCCCAATAGAGCAAGCTGATTATGTCATTTCTACAGCACATAAAGCCAAAGGTTTAGAATGGAATCGGGTACACATAGAAGATGACTATCAATTTAAAATCAATGGATTAGAGCATAAAATCAGCGATGAAGAACTAAGGCTACTTTACGTTGCTTGTACACGTGCAAAATTAAGTCTTAATATCCATCATATTTATGATCTTATTCAACAGTTAAAAATCAAAACTCCTTTAAAAGCTCAAATCACTGCATAAAGCTCTAAACTTTTATTTATATTTTGCAGGTATAGTATGAAAATTCTCTCTATCCATTTGCGTCATGTTTTTCATTTTACTGATCTAAAACTAGAATTAAATCCAACACAATATCCTGTTGCTATTATTGTGGGTCAGCAATCTTCAGGCAAAACTGCAATTTTAAAAAATTTGTATCAAGCTCTGACATGGTTCTCCGCACGTTTTAAAGACTTACGTACTGCGGGTGTCGTCATGTTAGATCAAGATATTATGCAAAATCGAGTACAAGCAAAAGTTGATATTGCAATTAAAATACCTAATGAACTCGGTACATTAGCTGAAAATAGTCACTCTCATTCACAGGATTTATCTATCTGTTCATGGCAACTGTATAAAACATTAAATGCCAATGGTGTCGGGATCAGCCGTACAGAAATGGTTGAATTAGAGCAGCTTGCGGCTTTATATACAAAAGCAATTCAACAAGACCCTTTACAAGGTTTACCTCTGATTGCTTATTATCCTGCTGAACGTTTTATTAATGAAGTTAATTTACTCAGTAAAAACAATCCTGCGGTCATGCAAACATCAGCAGCCTATGAGTTAACAGCGATTCCTTTTACTACTTTTGCTCGTTTTTTTGAATGGTTTCGAGAAATTAGTGATATTGAAAATGCTCAATCTGCACAACTATTCCAACAAATTTTAAATGAAACTTCACTCAACAATTCAGCTCAAAATGATACACAAAATCTGCAAAATGCTTTATTTCAAGCACGTAGTCATTTGCAGACACCAAGTTTACAAGCACTTAAAAATAGTTTGAAAATTGTTTTACCAGAACTTGATGATATTTTTATTGAATATAAGCCTAAATTACAACTTATGGTGACTTACCAAGGCACAACACAATGTTATCAGCAACTTTCCAATAGTATAAAAAATTGGATTGCCTTAGTCGGCGATCTGGTTCGCCGTTTATGTTTACTGAATCCTCTGAGTTTGTATCCTTGTCTAGAAGGTGATGGTATTTTACTGATTGATCATATTGATGTTGATTTAGATGAAACTTCTGCTTCAAATATTTTGCTGCGTTTACATCAAGCTTTTCCACAAATTCAAATCATTAGCAGCAGTTTGCACAGCTCTATTTTAGAATCTGCACATCAGTTCCAATGTTTTGAATTAAAAAATCAAAAAATTCAGGAAATCAAAATCAATGAATATCAAAATGATTTAGCAAAACTCTATGAACGTCTACAACATGTAGAAACAGAGCTTTTATCAAATGAAGTCGCAACAGAGTCAAACCCAACGGTAGAGCAACTTTTTGCTCAATTTCAAAATATGTCGGAACAAGAACAACAGCAACTTCGTACTTTGTTACATATTGATGATGACCGTTCATCACAAACGTTTTTATCTTAACATGATGATGAAGTACAAATTTTATACTTAATTAGGTTCATAATTTTTCAGCTAAATTATTCTTATATATTTCGTTATATTTTTGTTTTTTATTCGTTCACTTAACCGAAATAAAAGCCTTGTAACTTTTAATCATCATCCTAAGGCGTACAATATTCTCGTCTGCGCAAAAAAAGGTTTGATGTTATTTTATTCATGTAATAGTATAAAATATCATTTATTTCTTAGTGTAAAGCTCGGCTTTATTTTTACATTAAGTTTCTCAGGTTGCGCAACACAACTTGTTTTCTTACGATTTTTTCGGCTTTCAAGATTTAAGTCGTTGGATGGTTCTTTGCTGTCCTCAAATGCTTGAAAGATAAATTCATCATAGGTTCTCGACCTATTCAAGACAATGGATACACGTGTGCTACCGATTATTATATTGCTACCGTTAATTCTAGGCACAACCCTTGTCTCGTGGCTGAAGCAGTTTTCTCGTGGGGCAACTGCATTCGGTGCGATTGGCATCAGTTCAGCAAGTTTAGGCTTGTTACTTTCACAAGCACCGCAAGTGTTTCAAGGTCAAGTCATTTCCGAATCATGGCAATGGCTTCCTCAAGTGGGAATTGATTTAAGCTTTCGCTTAGATGCATTGGGTTTAATTTTTTCGTTGCTAATCACAGGCATTGGCACGCTCATTTTTATTTATGCTTACTTTTATTTAAGCCCCAAAAATTCTTTAAGTAAGTTGTATGTTTTACTGATGCTATTTATGGCAGCAATGCTTGGAATCTCTCTTTCCAACAACTTAATTATTTTGTTAGTTTTTTGGGAATTAACCAGTATTTCTTCCTTTCTCTTGGTTGGATATTGGAGCAATTATGATGCGGCACAACGTGGTTCACGTATGGCTTTAACCATTACAGGCATGGGCGGTTTAGCCATGCTGGGTGGTTTTGTGTTGCTCGGTCAAGTGACACAGACTTATCAAATTGATCAAATCTTAACGATGTCAGAGACGATTCAAAATAGTCATCTTTTTGTCCCTATTTTATTACTCATTTTATTAGGTGCATTTACCAAAAGTGCGCAGTTTCCTTTTCATTTTTGGTTACCAAATGCAATGGCTGCACCAACGCCAGTCTCTGCTTATCTGCATTCAGCCACGATGGTGAAAGCGGGTATTTTCTTACTGGCGCGTCTATTGCCTATTTTTGTTGGCTCAGCACTTTTTCATAATATCGTGACGACTGTTGGTCTTTTCACGCTATGTATGGCTGCATTTTTTGCCATTTTTAAAGAAGATTTAAAAGGTCTATTAGCCTACTCGACGATTAGTCATTTAGGACTTATTGTTTGTTTGCTAGGGATTGGCTCACCACTGGCTGTTGCTGCTGCAATTTTCCACATTATCAATCATGCGACATTTAAAGCTGCATTATTTATGATTGCAGGGATTATTGACCATGAAACAGGAACACGTGATTTAAGAAAGCTCAGTGGGATTTGGCAATTACTACCCTTTACAGGCACTTTGACCATGATCACTGCTGCCTCTATGGCAGGTGTTCCGCTGACCAATGGTTTCTTATCTAAAGAAATGTTCTTTACTGAACTGTTGGCAAATTTATCAGGTGGATATGTCGTCCTTGCTGCCATTATCGCCACTTTAGCAGGCTTATTTGCTGTCGCTTATTCAACACGTTTGGTTCATGGTGTATTTTTTGATGGTGGTTTAGGCAAAAATGTTCCAAATAAAGACGCCCATGAACCACCGATAGGTATGCGTGCACCAGCAATTTTATTGGCTGTTTTATGTATCGCCGTTGGTCTAATGCCTGCGCTACTGGTTGAAAATATTGTCAATATGGGCACACGTGCCAGTACACAACTCCATCAATTTGAAGGTGTACATTTAGCAATTTGGCATGGTTTTAACTTGCCATTGCTCATGAGTGCGATTGCTTTAGTGGGTGGTATCATTTTTTACTTTGCTTTAGCCAAAGGCAGTCGTATTCGAGACATAGATTTAGATCCAAAACTTGGACCTTTTCAGGGCTATGTGTTATTTGAAAATTTCCTTAAATATTTGTTGCTCTACGCACGTAAAATTAAACAAAAAACAGAAACAGGCTCATTACAAACTTATCTCTTTTGGATCATCGCCTTTAGTATCGTTTTAGTTGCAACGCCTATGTTTAATCAGGGTTTAGCGACAGGTACACGCGAACTGACCAAAGCACCCATCATCGCAATTGTCTTATGGATGGTTTTATTCTCTGGTTGTTGGATGATGCTCTGGTTCCATCATGAGCGTATTAAAGCAGTGCTTATCAGTGGTGCTGTTGGTTTAGTGGTGACGATGGTATTTGTCACCATGTCCGCACCAGATTTGGCATTAACCCAAATCACAGTCGATGTGGTCACCACTGTTTTATTATTAATGAGTTTGTCGTTATTACCACAGCTTACACCGTATGAATCTAGTCGTACCCGACGTTGGCGTGATGCAGTTTTAGCCATAGGTGGCGGTTTAGGTATCGGTTGGATTGCTTGGCTTATTTTGACACGTGATCATAACTCAATTTCATGGTTCTTTGCACAGCAGTCGATGCCTTTAGGCGGTGGCTCTAATATTGTCAATGTGATCTTGGTGGATTTCCGTGGTTTTGATACTTTCGGTGAGATTACGGTTTTAGGAATTGCAGCTATTGGGGCACTCTGTCTTATGGATGGTATGCGTGCGCATGGCACAAGCATGACCCAAGGCTTAACTTTCCGTTTTAATCCCTCTCCATTGATGTTTCGTATGACTGCTTCATGGGTTCTACCATTAGCTTTAGTTGTTAGTCTTTATATTTTCTTACGTGGACACAATCTACCCGGTGGCGGATTTATTGCAGGTTTAATTACCTCAATGGCATTGGTAATTCAATATATTGGTTTGGGGCAAGATAAAGCTGAACAACTTTTACGTGCTAAATCAGGTCGTTTATATGAAATTTGGATTGGTTCTGGTTTAGTCATTGCAGGAATAACGGGTCTTGCTGCTTGGTTATGGGGAAGACCATTTTTAACGAGTGCTCATATTTATGCTGAGACCAGTATTTTTGGTACCTTCCATCTCGCTTCAGCCGCAGCTTTTGACTTAGGGGTATATATTACTGTTGTTGGTGCAACCATGTTGCTCATTTCTGTTCTTGGCGACTCTCGACATTCGAGTATGTCAGGCCCTGTACCTAAGGAGTAACTTATGATCAGTTTAGAATTTTTACTTGCCTCTGCAATTGGTCTATTGGTTGCAACAGGAATTTATTTATTACTACGTGCCCGTACTTTCCCTGTCGTTTTAGGTCTAGCCATGATTGGTTATGCCGTTAATTTATTTCTATTTGCTATGGGGCGTATTCAGACCAATTCACCTGCTATTTTAACCAATGCGGCTAAAATTACTGACCCATTGCCTCAAGCTTTAGTATTGACTGCGATTGTGATTGGCTTTGCAACTACTGCTTATATTGTACAACTTGCTTTACGTAGCCGTTATGAATCAGGAACAGATCATGTGGATGCCAAAGATGAGCCGAGCAACTTTGACTCACGTGAGGATGCGCCATAATGAACTTCCTTGATTTTTGGCTTCAACATATGCCTATTTTCAGCATTCTTATTCCTGCTTTCACAGGTTTTTTGCTAATTTTATTGGGTAATCCTGGTTCTGGTTCACTGGCAAGTGACTGGCGACAACCTTGGCGTCGTAGTATCAGTTTAACTTCGGCTATTTTAGGTTTTGCAACAGCAATTTACTATTTATATCAAGCAAATACAGGTCAAATCTTTGTTTATGAACTCAGTGAATGGTCTGCTCCTTTTGGTATTGTGCTGGTTTTAGACCGCTTATCTGCATTAATGCTGGTTTTGACTTATGCGCTTGCAACGCCTTTAATTTGGTTCGCAAGTAAAGAATGGGATGCACGTGGACGTTATTTCCATGCAATTTCTCATTTGTTATTAATGGGAATTTGTGGTGCATTTTTAACAGGTGACTTATTTAACCTGTTCGTATTTTTTGAAATTTTGCTGATGGCATCCTATGTATTGTTATTACATGGGCAAGGTAAAGCTCGTTTTCAACTTGGTGTTCACTATGTCACCATCAACTTACTGGCTTCTGCACTCTTCCTCATTGGTTTAGGCATGATCTACGGCAGTGTTGGTAGTCTAAATATGACGGATGTTGCTCGAATCATCCCAACTTTAGAAAATGATCAACATACTTTAGCCGTTGCAGGTGGGCTATTACTCTTTGTTGTTTTTGGTATTAAAGCAGCTATGCTGCCTGTAGGGTTTTGGCTACCGAAAACCTATGCAGTTGCTGCGACTCCGATTGCAGCACTGTTTACCATCATGACCAAAGTGGGTATTTATGCCATTTTAAGAGTCAATGGAACAGTCTTTCATGATGAATGGGGACAACAGATTTTTAGCAATTGGCTATTACCGATCGGACTAGTGACTTCGCTGTATGGTGCAATTGCAGCGCTTGGTGCAGAACGTTTAAGACGTTTTGTTGGCTTTATGATTTTGTCTTCTGTAGGCACCATTTTGATTGCAGTTTCATTGCTCAATGAAACTGCATGGATGGCAGGTCTATATTATATGGTACACAGTACCATCATAGCTGCCTCATTTTATTTATTGTGTGGTTGGATTACGTCACAACGTGGGCAATTTAAAGACCATCTCAAAATTGCGCCTAAAATGAAACAAGACAAAGTTGTTGCAATCACATTTTTTATCATCGCTTTGATGATGGCGGGTTTACCCCCCTTCAGTGGCTTCTTAGGTAAAGTTCTGATTTTACAAGCGACAGCAGATTCTCCATATCAAATATGGATTATTGTGATTGTTTTATTGGTCAGTTTGTTGAGCATTATTGCATTTACACGTGCAGGTTTTGTACTGTTTTGGCGTGCAACGACGCCTGAAGATAATCCAAAAGAAGAAGCTTTTGCTGCATATCAAAAATTACCTCATCAAGCCCCTGCTCGTAATGATAAAACCATTTATCTGTTATTAACGGGTTTGATATTCTATGTAATTTGCGCTCAACCCATTGTTCATTATTTAGAACTGACAGCAAAACAACTCAAAGATGCTGACTTATATCAAGAAACGATTTTAAAAACAGATCGTGACCAAGAGTATATTAGCGTACAACCTTTTGATCCAAACTACCTACCTGAAACAAAATATGGTGGCGAAAACCCAGATGCAAATGCGCATTTTATTCCTTATATTATTTCGCCAGATACACTAAAAGGTGATCATATTTCTGAATATAAGCAACGGCAAATTCAACATCAGGAACATGAATTAACCCCGCTTGATGACACTAAATTACAGCCTATGGAGCAATAAATGAAAAAAAATATTTCATTCCTTGACCGCTGTTTACCCCATCCTTTTGTTTCTTTAGTGGTGGCTTTAAGTTGGCTCATGTTGGGGCATAGTTTTGATCCTTTTGATATTTTTTGTGCTGTCTTATTGGGTTTAATCATTCCTAAGCTGATACAACCTTTTATTGTACGTACGCCAAATATTCATTGGGCTTTGGCATTTAAGTTATTTTTTGTCGTGCTCTGGGATATTATTCTTTCCAATATTCGCGTGGCTAAGCAAGTTTTAGGTCCAACCAAAAACCTAAAACCCAAATGGTATCGTGTACCTTTAGATACCGATCATGAACATGTAAATACATTATTGGCAATGATCATTACCACAACACCCGGTACAGTGACCGCAGGAATTGACCAAGAACGAGGGGATATTTTGGTTCATTCTCTCAGTTCGGATGACCCAGAAGCAGAAGTTCAAGAGATCAAAAGCCGTTATGAAATGCCTTTAATTGCCATTTTTAATGCCACTCAAGGAGATGATCAATGATTATTTTGCAATATGCATTGGGAATTTTTTTAGTGGCGCTGACCATCTCAATGTTCTTATGTTTATATCGTTTAATTATTGGACCTTCTATTGTTGACCGTCTATTGGCTTTAGATACTTTGTTCTTAAATGCAACTTGTTTAGTCATTTTACTCAGTATTTATTGGGCAAGTACCAATCTATTTGAAGGTGCATTATTAGTCGCTATGCTTGGTTTTGTTTCAACTGCCGCTTTAGCACGTTATTTTACCATTGGTCATGTCATTGATTAGGAGCACGATATGGAAACAAATATGCAACTGATCATGGAAGTTATTGTTTCGTTCTTTTTGATTATTGGCGCATTTTTCTTATTGGTTGGTGGAATCGGCATGGTTAAATTGCCCGATTTATTCATGCGTTTACATGCACCCACCAAATCCAGTACCTTAGGCTTAGGTAGCGTATTATTAGCAGCAATGATTTATGCTGCATTTCAAGGACGTTTTGGTTTTGCTGAGTTACTCATTACGCTATTTGCATTTATCACAGCACCTGTATCTGCAAATTTAATCGCACAAGCAGCCATCCATTTACGTTTACGCTCAACCTCAGGAGATGTACCCGAAGCTTTAGATCGACCATTACCATGGCAACGTCAGCGTAAAATCAAACAATTTGAAGATGACGAGATCTAAACACGTCATTTAAATCAATGAGCATTTTCAATCTGTAAATGCTCATTTTATAAAAGTTAATTTTAAATACTTAAATCTGGCTTTATAAAGAAAGACGATAACGTGATCAGCATTTTCAAAGATAAAAAAACCAATGCTGAACATTGGTTTTTATAAAATTTTATTTAGCTATACAAAGGTGGATGTACATCTTCTTGGAAGCTCTCCATCCCATAATCATCTGCCAGTTTTTCTTTCCAATATGCCACGATTTTTGAATAATCAATTTCATCAGGGTGAAAATCTGCTTTGTAATATGACAAATATTCAGGAATCAATGAAATCAACATCTTGGAAATCATATACATTCCAAAAAGATTCTGAGGTACTTTTGGTAAGCTTTTCTTCCAATCCTGCATAAACAAACGTGTTGCAGAATAAAACGTCAAACTTGCAAAACCAGTTGTCACATTACGCATGACTGAACGGCGCACTTTATCATCATGATAAATCGCTTGATATACATCAAAAGCCACAGCGCGATGTTCAATTTCTTCAATCGCATGCCAAACCCAAAGCTTAATCGCATCGTCATCTAAGGTTTGTAACACTTCAGGATGACGTAAAATATAGCCACCAAGCAATGCTGTAAAATGCTCAAATGCAGCCGTGACTGCCAATTGTAATTTTGGATGCACACTTTTAATAAATGCATCACGACGTCCTAACCAAGCTTGAAAGCTATCTAGATTATAATCATCACGACGCCATGCATCATTAAAATCTGCATGTGCCTTAGAGTGCATCGCTTCCTGACCAATAAAAGCCGCAATCTGAGCCTGTAACTTCTCATCCGTAATTTTGTCACGAACATTACGTACACTATGCACAAAAAACTGTTCACCAATTGGAAAGGTTGATGAAAGTGCTGTCAATAAATGCGACATTACAGGAGAATTCGCAAAAAAATGTCGACGAATATTTTTCGGATTAAAGCTTGGCTTACGCACTTTAATACCAATCGCTTTAGGACGATTTAAATATGATTTTTCTTTCGCAACCTGAGCAACTGTCATAGGGATAATCCTATATTTGTTGGAATTTGATCCTATAGTGACAGATCAAATTCATTTGTATATTGCCAAAATGATCACACAATTGACAAAAAAGATAATCATGTCATTTAAGCCAATGACCAACAAAATGTAAAACCAAAAATTGAACATAAATAATTGAATAATCAATATTTACTTAAAAAATAAAAACATAAAATTTTACATTCTTACTTTACCTTTCATCGTAAAAACAAAACCCGCATTGCTGCGGGTTCTGGAAATGGGTCTTTGGAATTTAAACGTTATCGTCCAATCAAACGTCAAGGTAATCCAAAATACCTTCTGCTGCCTGACGACCTTCCCAGATTGCAGTTACAACCAAGTCAGAGCCACGCACCATATCGCCACCCGCAAATATTTTCGGGTTGGATGTCTGGAATTTATATTGTTGCTGTTCCGCTGCAATCACACGACCTGAACCATCAAGGTTAATGTTTGAAGCACCAAACCAATCAGCAGGAGAAGTACGGAAACCAAATGCCAATAAAACTGAATCTGCTGGTAACACTTCCTCAGAACCCGGTACAGGTTCAGGGCTGCGACGACCACGGCTGTCAGGTTGTCCAAGCTGTGTGGTTACAAATTTGACGCCAGTCACTTTGCCATTTTCACCGACAATTTCAATCGGCTGACGGTTGAACTGGAACTCCACGCCTTCTTCACGGGCATTTTTCACTTCACGACGTGAACCCGGCATGTTTTCTTCGTCACGACGGTATGCACACGTCACAGACTTTGCACCCTGACGAATAGACGTACGGTTACAGTCCATCGCAGTATCACCACCACCAAGTACGATGACTTTTTTGCCTTCTACACTGATGTATTCAGATGGATCTTTTTCCCAGCCTTGAGTACGATTGACATTGGCAATCAAGAAATCGAGTGCATCAACCACACCATCCAGATCTTCACCTGCGAAACCACCTTTCATGTAGGTATAAGTTCCCATGCCCATAAATACAGCATCATAGTCTGCAAGTAACTGGTCAATGGTGACATCTGTACCAATGTCAGTATTTAAACGAAATTCCACGCCCATGCCTGTGAAAATTTCACGGCGACGTTTCATCACATCTTTTTCCATTTTAAATTCTGGAATACCGAATGTGAGCAAACCACCAATTTCAGGACGCTTATCAAATACAACTGGTTTTACACCATTACGCACTAAAATGTCTGCACAACCCAAGCCCGCAGGACCTGCACCAATGATCGCCACTTTTTTGTCTGTCCATTTCACAGACGACATGTCTGGACGCCAGCCGAGTGCAAATGCAGTATCGTTAATGTATTTTTCAGCATTACCAATAGTCACTGCACCAAAACCATCATTCAGGGTACATGCCCCTTCACACAAACGGTCTTGTGGGCATACACGACCACAGACTTCAGGCAAAGTGTTGGTCTGATGACACAGTTCAGCCGCTTGGAAAATACGACCTTCCGCAATCAATTTTAACCAGTTCGGAATGTAGTTATGGACTGGACATTTCCATTCACAATAAGGATTACCGCAACCTAAACAGCGATGGGTCTGATTGGCTGCCACTTCTGCTGTATAAGGTTTATAAATTTCCACAAACTCTGCTTTGCGGACATTAATATCTTTTTTCTCTGGATCTTGGCGTGCTACATCCAGAAACTGAAAGTCATTATTGAGGCGTTCTGCCATGTCAATCTCCGTGGGTGAGCGAGGATAACTTCTATACGTTCACTTGTGTATATCGTTGAAGTTATCCACACCTACCTAATATTTGAGTCGTAGAATTATTGTGGATCTGCTTGAGTTCTTTTCAAAAGCGTTTGTAAATTCGCCGCTTTTGGTTTCACCAGCCAGAATTTACGGCTGTAGAAATCAAACTCATTGCGGATCTTATACGCCCAGGCACTGCCCGTTTCAGCAATATGTTCATCCAGAATACGAAGCAGGAATTCTTTATGTTCTTCCATTGATTCTGTAGAAATACGGTTTAACTCGATCAGTTCATGGTTGTAGTAATCTACGAAATCATTATCCAAGTCAAGTACATAAGCAAAACCACCGGTCATCCCTGCACCAAAGTTGTGTCCAACTTTACCGAGTACAGTGACAATACCGCCAGTCATATATTCACAGCAATGGTCGCCTGCACCTTCAATCACGGCAAATGCGCCTGAGTTACGTACTGCAAAACGCTCGCCTGCTGTACCTGCTGCAAAGAGCTTACCGCCAGTTGCACCGTACAAACAGGTATTACCAATGATTGCGGTTTCCTGAGTCTGGAATGGTGAACCTTTTGGTGGGAAGATCGATACACGACCGCCTGCCATACCTTTACCGACATAGTCGTTGGCATCACCTTCAAGGCTGATGTGTAAACCGCCTGCATTCCATACGCCAAGTGACTGACCTGCTGTACCTTTCAGGTTCATTTTTACAGGATGCGCTTCCATGCTCAGGTTGCCATAGCGTTTGGCAATCTCACCTGAGATACGCGCACCAATCGAACGGTCACAGTTACCTACGGTGAAGTGATAGTCACCACCTGTACCTGCTTCAATTGCAGGCAGCATTTCTGCCACCATTTTCTCCGCCAATACACCTTTATCGAATGGCTCATTGCCCTGAACCTGACAGTACTGTGCTTTACCTTCCGCAGATGGATGCGACTCAAGCAATGCACTTAAATCAAGGTGTGCATGTTTTTCAGTTTCACCCGGTAACATTTCAAGCAGATCAGTACGACCAATCAAGTCTTTTAATGACGCAACACCGAGTGCTGCCAACCATTCACGGGTTTCTTCCGCAATAAAGTGGAAGAAATTGATCAGCATTTCAGGTTCACCAATGTAGTGTTCCTGACGTAAATGATCCTGTTGTGTTGCAACACCCGTTGCACAGTTATTTAAATGGCAAATACGCAGATACTTACAACCTAATGCGATCATTGGTGTAGAACCAAAACCGAAGCTTTCTGCACCAAGAATGGCTGCTTTTACAACATCCAGACCTGTTTTTAAACCACCATCGGTTTGTACACGAACTTTGCCACGCAAGTCATTCACACGCAGTGCCTGATGCGCTTCGCTTAAACCCAATTCCCACGGTGAACCTGCATGGTGAATCGAAGAAAGTGGAGATGCTGCCGTACCACCGTCATAACCTGAAATGGTAATGAAGTCAGCATAGGCTTTTGCCACACCTGCCGCAATCGTTCCCACACCCGGCTCAGATACCAGTTTCACAGACACCATCGCTTGAGGATTGACTTGTTTTAAGTCAAAGATCAATTGCGATAAATCTTCAATGGAGTAAATATCATGGTGCGGTGGTGGTGAAATCAAGGTCACACCCGGTACAGAGTAACGCAAACGTGCAATTAAGCCATTCACTTTACCACCTGGTAACTGACCGCCTTCACCCGGTTTTGCACCTTGTGCCACTTTAATCTGCAACACTTCCGCAGAAGTTAAATAAGCAGGCGTTACACCAAAACGACCAGATGCAATCTGTTTAATTTTTGAGTTACGGATGGTGCCATAACGTGCAGGATCTTCACCGCCCTCACCTGAGTTTGAACGCCCACCAATGGTGTTCATCGCAATCGCAATTGCCTCATGCGCTTCAGGAGATAATGCACCCAATGACATGCCTGCTGAGTCAAAACGTGGCAGAATTTCTTCAACTGACTCAACTGCTTCAAGCGGAATTGAATTCTCAGTTTTCAGTTTTAATAAGTCACGAATGGTGGCTATCGGACGTTTATTCACCAGCTCTGCATATTCTTTAAAGTCAGCATAGTTGCCAGAACGTACTGATTTATGTAGCGCATTGATCACGTCTGGGTTAAATGCGTGATATTCCTTATCGAATACAAATTTCAGCAAACCACCCTGATCGATTGGCTTACGTGCTTTCCACGCGGTTTCAGCCAGTTTTTTCTGATCATTTTCAAGGTCTTCAAAAGTCGCACCTTTAATACGGCTAGGCACACCTGTGAAACATTTGGCAACCACTTCATCAGACAGACCAACAGCTTCAAACAACTGACCACCACGATAGGACGCAACCGTTGAAATCCCCATTTTTGACAGGACTTTCAGCAAGCCTTTATCGATCCCTTTACGGAAGTTGGCTTGTGCATGGATCGGATCACCAAGTAATTCCCCTTTGGCAATCAAATCATTGATGACATCATAAGCAAGGTATGGATAAATTGCCGTTGCACCAAAACCTAAGATCACCGCAAACTGATGCGGATCACGTGCAAGCGCAGTTTCAACAATAATGTTGGCATCTGTACGTAAACCGACATGAATCAAGTGGTGGTGAATGGCACCTGTGACCATTGCAGAGTTTGCCGGTAAGAAACCTTCACGGATTTTCTTGTCTGAAATCACCAATAATGTTTTGCCATCACGCACCGCCTGCGCTGCTTCTTCACAAATACGTGAAATTGCTGCTTCCAGACCTTCTGCTTCAGGATAATTCAGATCAAGATCAGCAATCTCATAGCCTTTACGACCACTGGTACGAATCTGATGCATTTTCGAATTTGACAGAACAGGACTTGAAACAATCAAACGATCTGCATGTTCAGGACCTTGTTCAAAGACATTTTGCTCACGCCCCAAACAAGTTTCCAACGACATCACAATCGACTCACGTAATGGGTCAATTGGCGGGTTAGTGACTTGGGCGAACTGCTGACGGAAATAATCCGTTACATGGCGAACCTGACGTGACAAAACTGCCATCGGGGTGTCATCGCCCATAGAGCCAACCGCTTCCTGACCGCTTTCAGCGATTGGACGCAACAATTGATCACGCTCTTCAAAAGTCACCATAAACATTTTCTGTGCTGCTTTTAAGGCATCGCCTTTTAAGCCTTGGTCACATAAATATTCTTCAAGTTCTGGACTGCCTTGTACACGAACTGAGTTTTCACGTAGCCATTCACGATATGGACGCATTTTTTTCAGGTGATTGCTGACATCTTTGGTATCAAGCATTTTGCCTGTATGTGTATCAATGACCAAAATCTGACCTGGACCGACACGACCTTTAGACACAACATCTTCAGGCTCGTAACCCCAAACACCAATTTCCGAAGCTAAAGTGATATAACCATTTTTGGTGATGACCCAACGTGCAGGACGTAAACCGTTACGGTCCAACATACAAATTGCATGACGACCATCCTGAATCACCAAGCCCGCAGGACCATCCCAAGCTTCCATATGTTTTGAGTTGAACTCGTAGAATGCACGTAAGTCTGCATCTAAAGTTTCTACGTTTTGCCATGCTGGTGGTACCAACATACGCAGCGCACGGAACAAGTCCATACCACCACCGACTAAAATCTCAAGCATATTGTCCATACTTGAAGAATCTGAACCGGTACGGTTTACGATTGGGTTCAGATCAGTCAGACCCGGTAATAATGGGTTTTCAAATTTAGGTGTACGTGCTGCTGCCCAGTTACGGTTCGCTGTAATGGTATTGATTTCACCATTGTGTGCCAAATAACGGAATGGCTGTGCCAATGGCCAGCGCGGTAAAGTATTGGTCGAGAAACGCTGATGGAATACCACAATGTGAGAATCTAAACGCTCATCTGCAAGGTCAGTATAAAAGTCTGCAATATATGCAGGCATCATCAAACCTTTATAACTAATCACAGTCGAGCATAAGGTTGTGACATAGAAATACGGGTCATTGCTGATTTGCTGCTCAGCACGACGACGTGCCATAAACAATTTACGATTGAACTCAACCTCTGTCACACCCATTGGGCAATTGACAAAAATCTGTTCAAATGCAGGCAATGACTGCATGGCGATTGAGCCTAAAGCATCATTATTGGTTGGCACAACACGCCAGCCGATGACACGACAACCTTCTTCTTCTATTTCTTTAGTTAAAATTTGTTTGGCATGTGCTGCAAGTGCTGGATCTAAATTTAAAAATACTGTGCCGACTGCAAAAATTTCACTGAGCGTAATATCACTAATTTTTTTTGCTTCTTCACGGAAAAATGCTTTTGGCATTGCCAATAATAATCCGCAACCATCGCCTGTCTTACCGTCTGCAGCAATACCACCACGATGCGTCATGCAACTTAAACTATGAATTGCGGTCTTGACTAAGTCATGACTTGCATCACCCTGCATATGGGCGATCAAACCGAAACCACAGTTATCTTTGAACTCATCCGGTTGGTATAAACCTTGAGCGGGAGCTACAGTATTAGGCGATGGCATGTGCATAGCGTACCCTTCTTTTAATCAACGCCCATATGGGCAAAAAATCTAATATTTAAAATCATTTAGCGTATTAAGCTTCTATTTAGTAATACACCTTAGATTCACACTACTCCAGTCAGTTTTGGATTAAATTGCAAGAAATTTTTTCTTACTTCATGCACTCATTTAAAGCAATGGTTCTGACCAAAATTGTACACTAATCAAACTATATTGCTCCAAAAGAGGGACAATCAACTTCATTAGTGCACCAATAAAGCAAAAAATATGCCAAACTTTATTTTCATTCACTAAACAACTCAAATCTTATAAAAATAAAGTATCTTTTAATATTCTTGCTTTATTTTACCTATCTTTATTTGCACCATTTTTGTGCTATTGCTTTTATTTCGCTCCAAATTTGCTCTATTTTAGCACCATTTAGTTAAATGGATCACTAATTTCATGCGTTACTGGCTTTTTTTCCGTCGTCGTTGTTGATGTATTGGTAGGTGCTGTTTGTGACTGTGTCGTTGCTACAGGTTTTTTAACTTCTGCCGTTTCTTCTTTACGAGGACTTACAGCTGCGCTTGTATTTGTTGTTGTGCTACGTTGTGGCTGCTGTACAACAGGCTTAGGTTGAGCAGCCAGTAAGGTTTCATCAATGATAGGTAATGGTGCAGATCTTAAGTTAATGGCATATAACTTATTTCCACCAAGCATTTCATCTGAACCAAGATCATTCACCAAACTTGAATAAGCTTCTAAATTTACAACTCTAGGTTGAATTGAAGGTGGAAGTTTTAAAGCAGCAAGTTGCTGTAACCCTGCTTTCGCTTGGTCATCATTTTTATAGACACCATATGCAACAACATATTGCTCTGCTTGATCTTCTGCACTTAAACGAAAATAAATAAAATTTTTACGATCAGCTTGCTTAATTAAAAATCCACGAATCACATCTTCATTTGAAGATTTAAATAATTCTACGATGTAATTTTTTTTATTTTCATCAAAAAAGCGATTACCACGAAATTCTGGCTCATGATCTCCTGATGCCACGACACGTGTTGTCAATTCTAGTGGTCGTACTTCATCCATCAATGCACCAAGATGAGTCGTTGCAGCCACTTTTTCAGGTTGAATTTGTACTTGAGTTTCTTCTATAGGATTGACAACTTCAACCAATTCTTTGGTATCTGTTAATGCCCAAAAAATTAGTGCTGCAACAAAGCACAGCAATCCTATAATTAACCAAATATATTGTTGAATATTTTGCCAATTTTTTCGAACTGCTGCCATGTAAAACGTACCTTTTTATATTTGATTCGCTAGAATTGCTTGCTTCATCAGCTCAACATCAAAGTCTTTCGTGATGACAGCTTGACCAAGTTGCTTCAGTAATATTAAACGAAGTTGCCCATTTAATACTTTTTTATCATGCGACATAAATGCTAAAAATTCATCAAGTGGAATTTTAGGACATACTATAGGTAATTTCGCACGTTGTATGATTTTTTTTGTACGCTCAAGATCTTCAATCGAAATCCATCCCATACGTTGTGATAAATCTGCTGCCATCACCATACCTGTTGCAACAGCTTCACCATGTAACCAAACCCCATATCCCATATAAGATTCAATTGCATGACCAAAAGTATGACCGAGATTTAAAAGAGCACGTTCTCCTTGCTCTTTTTCATCATTGGCAACAATACGTGCTTTATGCGCACATGAATGATAAACAGCTTCTGCTAAAAGTTCAGGGTCTTGAGCAACCAAGCCATCTATATTTGCTTCTAACCACGTTAAAAATTGTTCATCCCCAAGCAAAGCATATTTAATAACCTCTGCTAGACCCGCTGATAATTCACGTTCAGGTAATGTTTTTAACTGTGCCATATCGGCTAAAACAACTTGAGGCTGCTGAAATGCACCAATCATGTTCTTGCCTAAAGGATGATTAATACCCGTTTTCCCTCCCACACTTGAATCAACTTGAGATAACAAAGTGGTCGGTACTTGGATAAAATAAACGCCTCGTTGGAAACAAGCTGAAGCGAAACCAGCCATATCACCAATCACACCACCACCCAAAGCCAACACAGTACAATCACGATTAAAATTCGCTTCAAGTAATGCATCAAAAATCAGGTTTAAATGCTCAATATTTTTATATTTCTCACCATCGGGCAAAATACAAGTCGCGACTTTTTTATCTAATTTTCCAATTGACTCAACATAATGATTTAAATACAACGCTTGTACAGTCGTATTGGTTACAATCATCACTTGCTGACCTTTGATATAAGGCTCAAGTAATTGTTGTGGATTTAAATGACTACCAATAAAAATTGGATAACGACGATCACCAAGTTCAACATGTAAAGTTTGCATGAATACCTATGCCTAACAACTCGTACTAAATAATTTCTTTTGAAATAATCAATTGTAAAATGCGTTGTGCTAAATCCCGTGCCGCACCTTGATTAGTCTCAATAATATAATGAGCAACATCACGATAAAGTGGATCTCTTATATTCAGGAGCTCTCTCAGTTTTTGTTCAGGATTTTCGACTTGCAATAAAGGACGATTCTTATCTCGATATGTTCTTTGTAATTGAAGTTCTACAGGTGTATATAAATAAATCACAATTCCACGATTTTTTAAATAATCTCGATTTAGCACTTGAGTGACTGCACCACCGCCTGTTGCTAAAACTAAATTTTGTTTCTTGGTTAATTCATCTATAACTGTAGACTCTCGAGAGCGAAATCCGTGTTCACCTTCTTTTTCAAATATCCAAGGAATTGTTGCGCCAGTTTTGCGCTCAATTTCATGGTCACTATCTAAAAAATCACGCCCTAACAGATCTGCCAAATGTCGACCAACAGTGGTTTTTCCTGCTCCCATTGGCCCTACCAAATATAAATTTGGTAGGGAATCAAACTCTTTGCTTGGCAAGGAGTCACCTATTGAATTGCTTTCATTGAAAGTATATTAATGATTTCTGCTACGACTGTCATTAATAATTCTTGGTGTAACAAAGATTAACAGCTCACGTTTATTATCTTTTTTCACATCTTTTCGGAATAAGCTTCCGATATATGGTAAATCACCAAAGAATGGCACCTTAGTCGTGGTGTTCTGAGTTTCTTGCTCAAAAATACCACCTAATACTACAGTTTCACCATTATCCACCAACACATTGGTATTGATTTCATTTTTATTCAAAATGATTTCCCCATTTGGTGCAACACCACCTGCAGAATCACTACTAATATTCAACTGCATTTGCACTTTACCATCAGGTGTAATACTTGGTGTCACATCTAAACTAAGCAAAGCATCTTTAAATTCTGTAGTTGCAGTTGATCCTGCTGCTGAGTTTGTCGTCGTGGTATATGGGATTTGTTGACCAGAAGCCACTTTGGCTTTTTGTTTATCTGCTGTCATGACTTTTGGTGTAGAAATTACCTCGCCATAACCATCAGCTTGTAAAGCAGAAAGTTCTAAATCAAGCATAAAGTCAGACAAACTAATTAAACCAAAGGCGATTTTACCTGCAGCATTTGCCACACCTAAATCGACGTTTAAGTTTTGTGGTGTTGTAATCGTATATTTACCATCATCGTCAGGTGTCTTTAAATCCCAAAGTGTTTGATCACTACCACCAACAAGTAAGTCATTATTACGCGTTACACCCTGAGAAAGAATGCCCCACTTCACGCCCATTTCTTTGGAGAAACCTGTAGATGCACGAACAATACGAGCCTCAATCATCACTTGTTTTACAGAAACATCGAGTAGGTCAACCATTTTACGAACTTTATCAATATTTGTAGCCGTATCATTGATAATTAAAGTATTGGTTCGTGTATCAGCAACCGCACTGCCGCGTGAGCTGAGTAAACTTTCAAGGGCTAGAGAAGTATCATTTGCCGTTCTATTTGCTTCTGCCCCTTTACTATTACGTGAATCCTCTAATAACTTTAATACATCAGCAACTTTGGCATAACTTAGCTGAATATATTCAGTTTGAATTGGTGCAAGTTTTATGCTTTGAGCAATCGCTTTTGCTTCATCTTCTTCAGATTTGATTAGCTCAGGTACAGGTGCGATCCAGATCACATCACCACTGCGACGTTTATCTAAATTTTTCGTTTTAAGAATAATATCTAATGCTTGATCCCAAGGTACATCTTTTAATCGCAAGGTAATATTGCCCTGAACTGAGTCAGCAGCAACCATATTCACCCCTGTAAAATCTGCAAGAAGTTGTAAAACACGTCTAACTTCAATATCTTGGAAGTCGAGTGAAATCTTCTTACCTGTGTATGATTGGCTAGATGCTGGTTTATTTGGTCGTGTATCTTCAGGTCTTTTTAGACTAATCGTCAGTTTATTTTCAGCCTGATAAGCCATGTATTCATAGCTACCTGTAGACTGAATCGTAATCACACCATTACTGCCATCATTATGCGCATCAATCGTTGCAACTGGTGTAGCAAAATCATTGACATTTAAACGACGAATCAAATGTGCTGGAATTTTATTGCCTAAGACACGAACAACAACTTTACTGCCTTGTTGTTGAACATCTACAGGCGTATTCACACCAGCTAAATTAATGCTGACTTGACCTTCACCCTTATTTCCACGTTGGAAACCAATATCAGCCACACCTTGAGCAGGTTGTGTGACTTTTGGTCCTAAATTTTCCAAGGCATTAGCTTGATTTGCACTATTAATTTTTAAAATAAAAGTGTTACCTTCAACACGTGTTGTAAATGCACCACTATTATTTAAATTAACAGTTAAACGTGAACGCTTCTCATCAGAAGCAACATTAATAGAAGATGCCTCAGAACTTGATACAGGAATTGCAGTTTGGCTCAGTGCTGGCTTTGTATCATTAAAATCGAGTACCAAACGAGATGGTGATTCTAATTGATAAGCTTGAGGTTGCGGTGGTAAGCCATTGAACATTACACGAATTTCAGTACCTTGTCCTGGTAGCTGCATAGGTACAATGTTCGTCATTGTTACTTGTGCTGCCGCAGCTTGCATCACTGCGATTGACACTGCTGCCATCGAAAATTGACGTAAATAAGTGTTCATAAATATGCCGTCCCCACCCCAAAAATTTTTAATACTATTTTTCATTGTTATTCCTTCATTCATTCTCAATCTAATTGACCGATAAGTATCAAACTACGAGGTCTTTCAATATAACCGTCTCTGCCGTCTGGTACGATTTCTAAAAGATCAATTCGAGTTGGATTGATTGAAATAATTCGCCCTTGATTCATCCCCAAATAATTACCTTTTTGCACACGTTCCACTTTGCCATCAGGTGTTTGGATTAACCCAACAATTTGCCCACTCTGTGCTTTCATACTGCCTTTGAAATTTAAGTTTTCAAGTGCATAACTTTCTAATTGTTCAGGTTGTCTAGCAAGATTTGGATAAACCCTTTTTCCAGCCATAATTTTGAGTTCATTTGCCAATGAACTTGGTAAAAACGGGCTGCGTAATTGTTGTGCCGAATAATCAAAACTTGGAACAGCATCAAAGCTTGGTGCTGGCTCAATCGGTAAAGGTGGCTGACTACGAATCGAAGCCATCTGTTGGTTCACAGCGTCAATACGTGAGTCACATCCAACAAGAACAACAGCAAGAGAAATGCCGCCAATCATTTTAAATAAATTCATGCTTACTTTCTCCCCGTTTTACTTGTTGTATTTGAAGAGTCACTTGAACTTGACGTAGCTGTAGGTGAAGCTGAACTTGATGGAACAGCAGGAGCATTCACACCAGCTTGTGTGGTATTGTCTGTTTTCACTGTTTCAATATCAGTACCAATATAACGATAAGTTTTTGCTTTTAAAGAATAGTTTACTGTTGGAACATCAGATTTACTGTCTTTTGCTTGCTCTGCTGTAATCGTAAAGTCATGTAAAGTTACAATACGCGGTAAAGCCGCAACACTACTCACAAAGCGACCAAAAGAGTGGTAATCCCCTGTTGCTTCAATTGCGATAGGTTGTTCAATAAAGAATTCTTGTCGAACTTCATTTTCAAGTCGAATATTTTTAAATTTCAGACCTGAGTTTACGCCTGTCATATTAATATCTTCAACTAAATCAGGAACTTCAGTTTCTTTAGGAAGTTGCTCAAGTTGTTGAGTAAAATCAATTTGCATTTGTTGTAACTGAGCTTGATACTGCTGTAAATTTCTCAGTTTAGAATCTTTTTCTTTAAACTCATTTAATAAAGTTTGTTCTTGTGCTCGTGCTGAATCAATCGCATCTAGCTTAGGCTTAATAACTAAAAAATACCCAATCGCACACACAACAAAAAGAATAAACAACCAACAGGTAATTTTGACCGAAATAGGCCAACTTCCATAGTTGTTCATATCAAGTGTGTTAAATTGTTGAAAAAATTTATCAACCGACATAGATTTCTTTTTTGGTGTATCTTTTACCGAATCTATTTTATCAAGTTCTTGGCGACTCATTTAACACCCCCAACTGCTTGAGTTTGGTCAGGATCTGTTGTTGCAGGTTGTGCAATTTCTCCAAGATCCACACTCACAACAAAACTTCCATAAGACTCTTCAGCTCTTGGTACAACTGATGTAGTCGGTTTATTTTTATTTTCTTCTGCCGCAAGGAATGAGTTCATAAACGCATTTCTATACCATTCTGAAGCTTCTAAACCACGCAGTAAATCAGCAACTGTATTTGGGCTTTCAGCTTTTCCTTCAATCGTAAATTTATCTCCAACACGAGTAAATTTAGTAATGTACATTGCTGAAGGAACCACACGCACTAACTCATCGACTAAACGCACAGTTACAGGACGTTGCCCTTGTAAACCTTGAATGAGTTTCATCCGTTCAATAATGGCATTTCGTTGTTCTTGCAAACCATCTAATGTTTTTAATTGTGTATCTAAATTTTGATTGGTACTTACAACCAGTTGATTTGCTTGTTCTTGATCATCCAATCTGTCATTGAAATATAACCAAGCCAATAATACGATGATAAACCCCAATACAGCGATTCCAATACTAATCGCAACAAATTGCTTTTTTCGTTGTTCTCTTAGTTCTTCACGCCATGGGAGTAAATTAATCTTTGCCATTAATCAAAACTCCTCATTGCTAAGCCACACGCAACCATCAATGATGGTGCATCATTTTCTATTTTTTTAAGGTCAATTTGTGGAGAAAATCCCATTTGTAAAAATGGATTTGCCACCGTGACACGGTAACCTAATTTTTGTTGTAATAATTTCGCAAGTCCAGGGATATTTGCATTTCCACCAGCCAATAAAATATGGTCAATTTCATTAAACTGTGAAGATGAGAAAAAGAATTGTAAAGAACGCGCTGCTTGTTGAACGACGGCTTCAAGAAATGGAATCAGAACTTCTGTTTCATAATCATCAGGTAAAGTACGGTCTTTTTTCGCACGCCCAGCTTCCTCAAAAGACAAGCCATAACGACTTTGCACATCTTGAGTGAGCTGTTTGCCACCAAAAACCTGTTCACGAGTGTAGATAATTTTGCCATTTTGCATCACTGAAAGTGTTGTCATCGTATGACCGATATCTAAAATACCGACCATATTTGCACCCATTGGTAGTGTATCTGAGAACACCTCAAAAGCACGTTCTATACAATAGCTTTCTGTATCTGCAACTTTCGCTGTAAGTCCTGTCATTTCTAGAACTTCAACACGTGAATCCACATTTTCAGTTCTTGTTGCAACCAAAACAACATTGACCCGATTTGGGTTTGCTAATTTGTCAGGTAAAACTTCAAAATCTAGGCTCACTTCATCCAAAGGAAACGGAATGTATTGCTCTGCATCCATACGAATCTGAACTTCACGCTCATCATCATTCATGTCTGCATCCATTTCGATCACTTTTTGGATGACCATAGAGTTCGTCACTGCCACAGCCGCGTTCATAGAGTGAGGATTCGCAAGATTAACCGCACGCTCTAAAGCATCGGATACCGCTTCTGGGTTGAGAATATTCTTTTCAACCACACTTCCATCTAACAATGGACTTAGTCCATAGCTTTCCACCCAATAACGACCGTTCTTAACAGAGAGTTCTAATATCTTTACAGAGGTCGAACTAATATCTACCCCTATAAGCCCCTTAACTTGCTTACGACTTATTCTAAGCACGATTAAATTCCTATTATTTTTATCCCCAAAAACGTCACAAACCGATTGCAGTTGGTCTAAATTTTTTATAGATACAATAAGTCATCTAACAATCTGCTAAATGAAAAGCTATACTGACCGTCAATTAGTTTGCTATTAGCTCTTATTAAAACTTACTTGTTATGAAAAAGCTATCTCGTTCAGGGTATGTTCATCCATTTTTTTTGCTGATTATCATTATTTTAATAGCAATACCGATGGGTTTTTATGGAATGTACCTCTATATTGCGCCATCATTACCAGAAATGAGCTCTTTAAAAAAGGCGCCATTACTTAAACCTATGCAGGTATATACTGCTGATAATCAATTAATTGCAGAGTATGGCGGCAAACTTTCTGTACCTGTTGAATACAATCAAATACCCAAAAATTTTATTCATGCATTCTTAGCTGCTGAAGATTCTTCATTTTTTGAACATAGCGGTGTAAGTTTTAAAGGTTTAGGACGTGCTGTCAGTGAATCTGTCACTGGAGGTGCCCAAACAGGTGGTTCAACCATCACCATGCAAGTTGCAAAAAACTATTATCTTTCTCCTGAACGAACCTTAAAGCGAAAGTTAACTGAAGTTTTTTTAGCGAGAAAAATTGAACAGAATTTATCTAAAGAAGATATCATGACGCTTTATGTCAATAAAATTTTCTTAGGTAAAAATGCTTACGGGATCGCAGCGGCTGCGAAGATTTATTATGACAAAAATTTAGATCAACTTAGCATTGCGCAAATGGCAATGATTGCAGGTCTACCGAAAGCACCCTCAAAATACAATCCTGTTGCAAATCCTGAACGTGCTTTAGAGCGTCGTAATTGGATTTTGGGGCGTATGTTACAGTTAGGCTATCTCAACCAAGCTCAATATCAAAAAGCAGTGGCTGAACCAATTAATTTAAGTATGCCTGCTCGTGGAATTAGTAATAAATTTCCATATGTAGGTGAAATGGTTCGCTCTGAATTGGTTGAAAAATTTGGTGAATTAGCAACTGATTCTGGTTATAAAATTTACACAACAATTGACAGCAAACGTCAACAATATGCTGAAGAAGCTGTTCAAAAAGGTTTAGAAGATTATGATCGTCGTCATGGTTGGCGCGGTCCTGAAGCGCATGACAAACCACTCAATGAGTTTGTTGCCTATGCCAATACCTATCCAGCACAAGTTGTTAAAGTTTATGCCAATAGTTTTGATGCTTTAATGCAAGATGGTTCAAAAGTCACTGTGCCATGGTCAGGTATGTCGTGGGTTCGCCCTTATCGTAATGCCAACAGTGTCGGCGGTGGTTTTAGTCGTGCTTCACAAATCGTTAAAGTCAAAGACATTATTCGCCTTCGACCAAATGAAGAAAAAACGGCATGGTCATTGGTTCAAGTTCCTAAAGTACAAGGACAATTGATTGCCATTAACCCAAATGATGGTGCAATTGAAGCTGTGGTTGGTGGATATAATTTTTATCAGTCTAAATTTAACCGTGCTTTGCAAGGCTGGCGTCAACCAGGTTCAACCATTAAACCATTTATTTATGCTTTAGCGCTTGAGCGTGGTATGACCCCTTATAGTATGGTGAATGATAATCCAATTACCATCGGACGTTGGTCGCCTAAAAACTCTGATGGTCGTTATTTAGGGATGATTCCTTTACGTCGTGCTTTGTATTTATCTCGTAATACTGTTTCTGTACGTTTATTACAAAGTGTTGGCGTAGAACGTGCTCGACAATTGTTGATGGATTTTGGTTTACAAGAAGATCAAATCCCTCGTAACTTCACGATTGCATTAGGTACACCACAAGTGTTACCTGTGCAAATGGCGACAGGTTATGCAGCAATTGCAAATGGAGGTTATCGTGTTCAACCTCATTTCATTAGCCGTATTGAAGATGCCTATGGTAAAACCATTTACGAAGCTAAGCCAGAATATGCTTGTATTTCATGTATTAATGAAAAGAACGATACAGTAGATGCTGAAGCGACTACACCAGATGATGAAGTCATTGAAATGACCAATCAGACTTTAGCTAATGAAGAAAAAACTGAGCAAAAAGAACTGAGTAAAGAAGAGCAAAGTAAGTATCGTCAAGCACAACGTATTTTAAAATCTCAATCTGCTTTTGATATGGCAAATATCTTACGTGACGTAATTGTACATGGTACAGGTCGTGCAGCTTTAAAAATCGGTCGTGATGATATTGGGGGTAAAACAGGAACGACTAATGATGCTAAAGATGCTTGGTTTGCTGGCTTCAATGGTAAATTAGTGACGATTGCATGGGTTGGTTTTGACAAACCATCAACACTTGGTCGTCGTGAATATGGTGGTATTGCAGCCTTACCGATTTGGACAAACTTTATGGGTAAAGCCCTAGAAGGCACACCATCAGCATGGGTTCGTTTAGACAAGGATGCTAAAGACCCTGTAGCACGAGATCAACGTGATCAAGCAGCAAGTGAAGATAATTCTCAGGCGAAGAAAGATCAATATCGTACTTCTCCACCATTGGCTCGACCAATTTATCGTCCTGCACCTGTTGCACCTGTTCGTAATCCATCAAATGACTTTGATGATTTACCAGGTCAAAGTAATGATGTTGAAAAAGTACTTGCACCTACGCGTCAAGCTCCACCTGCAATGAATAATCGTACTCAACAACCATCAACACCACGTCAAGAATCTCATGATTCCTTAGAAAACTTGATTAATGAAGTTCAATAAAGAGTCATAAACTAGAAATAAAAAAGAGCGTATTTGATATACGCTCTTTTTTTTAAATCAAATATGACTCATATCGGTGTTGATCTTATTTCTATACATCTTTTAGTACATGTGCAGAGTGAACCTTAAATTTGAATCATCTATTTTGAGGATAAAACGCTACTTAAAAACCACCCGTTCATTATTTTTTATATAAAAAAATAAGCTGCATAAGCAGCTTATTTAAAAAATGGTGTGCAAAATTAATCATCTTGCTTCTGTTCTAAAGCAACAATATGAACTTTGTCAATTTTGTGACCATCCATTGTGACGACCTCAAATAAATAACCATCCGCCTCTAGGCGTTCGCCATTTTGTGGTAATCGTCCTAAATGGAAAAGAAGATAACCTGAAAGCGTAGAATATTGCTCAGACTCATCAACCAAGTCACGACCTAGTAATAATGAAACATGACGAATATCTGTAGACCCTTCTAACATTAAAGAGCCATCTTCTAGACTTTCTGCCGCAGCCTCTAATTCATCTTCGTCAGGAAATTCACCTGCAATAGCTTCAAGTACATCAATTGGTGTCGCAATTCCTTCAATTGATCCATATTCATTCAATACAATTGCCATTTGCAAGGGTGCTTGACGTAATTGTTCCATCACCATCAAAACTTGTGCATTTTCATGCACAATGACAGGCTCACGTAGATGTTTTTCAAAATCTAGAATACCTGTTTCAATATAGTCATTTAACACTTTATGCGTGGGAACAATCCCTGCAATATTATCTAATTCGCCATGCGCTAAAATGAGACGGGAATGTGCCATCGACATTAGGTTTTCTTTAATTGTTGCTTCATCTTCATCCAAATCTAGCCATTCCAGCTCTGGGCGAGGTGTCATTACCGATTTAACAGGGCGCTCAGATAAACCTAAAACCCCTTGTACCATTACGCTATGGTAAGCACTATTTTCTGAGTCAAAAATCTCATCTGCCAATGCTTGTGTTGCTAAAACGTCATCAGCCTTACTATTTTGATTGTCTGAATTTGAAGTGCTTTTTCCACCAAGCATACGCAGTACTGCCGATGCAGTACGAAAACGTAAGTCTGTCGTTGTGACCATTTTTTCTTGATTTTTACGCATCGTTTGGTTGAAGAACTCAATCATCACAGAGAAGCCAATTGCAGCGTATAAATAACCTTTTGGAATATGGTAGCCAAATCCTTCGACGATCAAGGAGAAACCTATCATCATCAAGAAACAAAGGCATAAGATCACAATAGTCGGATGCTTATTGACAAAATCCATCAATGGTTTAGATGCCCATAGCATGATTCCAACTGCTATCACGACAGCGATCATCATCACAGAAAGCTCTTTTACCATGCCTACCGCAGTAATAACACTATCTAAAGAGAACACCGCATCAAGCACAACAATCTGAACAATGACCATCCAAAAGGCAGCATGAACAGGATTTTCTTCTTTAATTGCGCCATGCCCTTCAAGTTGTTCACGAAGTTCCATCGTACCTTTGAATAGTAAGAAAACGCCACCAAAGAGTAAGATTAAATCACGCCCAGAAAATGGGTGTTCAAGAATATGAAATAGTGGTTTCGTTAGCGTAATCACCCATGCAATAGAAGCAAGCAGCACCATACGCATACAAAGTGCCAGCATCAGACCGACGATACGTGCTTTATTACGCTGCTCTGGTGGTAGCTTTTCCGCCAGAATAGCAATAAAAACGAGGTTATCGATACCTAGAACTATTTCAAGTACAACAAGCGTGGCTAAACCAACCCATGCTGATGGATCAGACATCCATTCAAAAACCATGGTGAACCTCCATGTTACGGTGATGCATTAGATTTTTGAATAAAATAGAATTTAGATTCAATTGATGGAATGCTTTTGTTATAGATAAAAAATGTATTTTTTCGGAGCGACTACAACCACTACCCATGTTCATTCAGATGTTGTAAAACAGAATTGAATTATATCAAGACTCTTTAGGAATTCATCTTTTTTTTCAAAATCTATAATAATTACAATCAAAGCCAAACCGAAATATCAATTACATTACAAATTATTGCAAACTAAACATAACTTGATGCAATCTTGTCATATTTATACCGTAGAATAATAATGAAAAATAAAGGTTTAAGATGATAAAGAAGGTGAAAAATAATTTATGAATAATGTATTAGCAAATCCAATTTCAACAACTCTCCCTGTTGAACATAAAGCAACTCAAGTTTTAATTGCATTGTATTGTGGTTCTCGTTTTGGTCATAACCCAGTGTATAAAGAAAAGGCAATCCAATTGGCTCAAGGTATTGCAGAACATGGTTTTGGTATTGTTTATGGTGGTGCAAGTATTGGTTTAATGGGGCAAGTCGCAGATACTGTCACTGAACATGGCGGTGAAGTTGTAGGTGTTATTCCTGAGTTTATGTTGGACTACGAAGTTGCACATAATCATTTAACAGAACTACATGTAGTCGAAAATATGCATATGCGTAAGGCAATGATGGCAGAGCGTGCAAGTGCTTTTGTCGCATTACCTGGTGGTTTGGGTACTTTTGAAGAAATTTTAGAAATTGCAACTTGGGGACAACTGAATCAACATCAGAAACCCATGATGCTCTATAACGTAAATGGCTTTTATAATCATATGATTGCGCAACTTGATCATGCCGTACAAGAAGGCTTCTTGCCTCCTCAGCATCGTGCAAAGTTGATTGTCTGTGAAACAGAAGCTGAGATTTTTAGTGCGATTAAGAACCTACAAACACCAAAGAAATTTGTTATTTAAACTCAACATCATAGAGATAAAAAAAATCGAGCAATTGGCTCGATTTTTTATCTTTTATTTAAAGTAAATTTTCAATCCAGTGATATGCCCACGGTAACACCAGTGCAAGTAAAATACTCACTACTAAACCAAACAATAACTTCATCGCATCTTTACTGACATTACGTGAAGTGCGGTATTTATTGACTTCGTGTAAATGCATCGCCATTGCAAATTCCCGACCTGCAAGCAAACCTAAAAACACCCATGTTGTGCTCATTGGAATATTGCTGAGTTCCTTAAACACCAACAAAATTAATGCATACATAAAATCAATAATGGTCGCAGAACGAATATCTTGCACACCCGTTTTTGTATCAATAATATTTTGAATGGCTCCACCACGTTGATAAAACACCATTCCTAATAAAATAATAAATACAGCGATGGCAAATAACATGAACCAAAATGGAACAACGCGCGGAACATAAACAAAAATATTGGCTAAATCTTGGATCAACCATTGGCTCCATAAAAAGCCTGTTGCTACCCATTGAATGCCAACCCACTTTTTAGAGGTCGCTTGATGGCGTGTTTCATGAAAGTAAATTGTGACTTTTTTCATCACAAAGCGATAGATAATAATTCCAACAATAAATGCGACGGCATACCCCATCATTGACTTGGTCAGCATCGCACTTAAACTGGTTGGAGAAAAAATCGTGAGGACTAAAAAAGTTGTACTTACAGGAATACCAAAGCGTGTTAAAAACAATAAAATCAGCGGTGGAATGATATATAACCATGTCATTCCTTCCTTAGGAAAAGGTATCGTTTCTAAACGCCCATACGATGCATCACCTATACCTGAAACCCACCAACCATATAATAAAACTGTCGTTAAAATAGTGCTGGTATATAACCAAAGGATCCACCATGGACGATGTGCATTCGATGAAATAAACGTGCCTAATGTCTGAGGTACATCATTGCCAACAATTGAGTAAGCAGCGAGACAAAAGCCGATGATCATCAATATATCAATGCTCATTGCACCAAACCTCGAGTCAAATGCATAAAATCACATTCTTCATTTTGATAAAGTGTGCGAGATTATGACATTTTCATAAATTTTCAAACTTTTAATTTCTCATATTTTGCAAAAAATTAAAAAATATACAAAAAATTGGCTCAATCATTCGCTCAAATATATATAAAATTTCATACTTTAAGAAAACAATCTTTTCTTACAGATTTAACTTAATGATTGTTCTACACTATTCATCCGATTGGTCAAATTCAATACAGCCATGACTGCCACGCCACTGCATCAAAAGTTACAACCTGAGTTCTATCTCTTGGTCTTTTTAGTTTCTATTGGCTTTTTTATGCAAGGACTGGATACGACCATTATTAATACTGCCCTTCCTGCAATGGCAAAGAGCTTACAGGAAGACCCTTTGCGTATGCATGGTGTGGTCATCAGTTATGTTCTTTCCGTCGCAGCCTGTATTCCCCTCAGTGGTTGGCTGGCTGACCGTTTTGGTGTACGAAATATCTTTTTTTCTGCCATCGTCATTTTTACTGTCGCATCATTAGGATGTGCATTTTCCAATGACTTTAATATGTTGATCGCTTTTCGAGTGCTACAAGGCATTGGTGGTGCATTGTTATTGCCTGTTGGGCGTCTTGCTATGCTGAAAATCATTCCTCGTGAACAGTTTTTGTCTGCCATGAGTTTAATGAGTCTCGCAGGGCTGATGGGACCTTTAATGGGACCTATTCTTGGTGGATGGTTGGTTGAATTTGCTTCATGGCATTGGATTTTTTTGATTAATTTGCCTATCGGCTTATTAGGTATTTTCGTGACTTTTAAAGCCATGCCCAATATCACTGAGCCAACAATTAAAAAGTTTGATTTTAGTGGTTTTATACTCTTAGTCATTGCAATGGTTGGACTCGCACTGGGTATTGAAAATATCACCAGTCATGAAGTTTCTCGCTATTTTAGTATCGGTTTATTGACTGCAGGTGTATTGGCAGCATTCATTTATGCTTACCATGCTCATACCCATCAAAATGCCTTATTCCGCAGTAAATTATTTAAAAATAAAATTTTTGCTATTGGGATTTTAGGTAATTTTTTTGCACGTTTTGGTAGTAATGCCATTCCCTTTATTTTGCCATTAATGCTGCAAGTTGCCTTTAAAATGGAACCCTTTATGACAGGGGTTATGCTCACACCTATTGTGCTCGGTTCGTTATTTTCCAAACCCATTATTCGCCCGATCATCTCCAGAATTGGTTATCGTCGCTTATTGCTCGTCAACACTGTCCTTGTTGGTGCTTGTATCGCCAGTTTTGCCTTAACGAATGCTGATACACCAATATGGTTAAGAACATTACATTTTTTTGTTTTTGGCACCTTAAATTCATTGCAATTTGTCGCAATGAATACCTTAACACTCAAGGATTTACCACAGCAAGATGCCAGTAGTGGCAATAGTTTTTTATCCATGATCATGATGCTGTCGATGAGTATAGGTGTTGCTTTAGCGGGGACTTTACTGAATGTCTTTACAAGCTATTTTGGTGAAGCAGAAATTACTTTAGCATTTCATAGCACACTCATTTGCTTAGGTGTTATAAATATTATCACCGCCATTATTTTCTATCAGATTCCGAAAAACCGTATCATTTAAACTTTGTAAAACAACAAAGATCGTATTGAGATGTCGATCACGTTAAACTATCGGCATCCTCTGTATCAGAACCACAATGTCAAAAAAAACCATTATCAAACAGCTAACTCTAATCCGTTATAGCGCCATGACTTTGGCATTGTGTTGCTGCGTGGTAATTTTATATTTGACCTTATTCCATCACAATGTCGCTTCTGCTGAGCCTTATCCAATTCAAGGGTTTGATGTTTCACACCATCAAGGCAAAATTGATTGGAAAAAAATTTCACCAGAGCAATATCAGTTCGTTTATATAAAAGCCACTGAAGGAGGTGATTATCAAGATGATCATTTTCAAAAATATTGGCTAGAGGCTCGTGAAAGAGGCATGCGAGTAGGTGCTTATCATTTTTTTCGTCTCTGTCGTGAGGGTAAAATTCAGGCTGAAAATTTTATTCGCAGTGTGCCGAATAAGCCAGATGCTCTGCCGCCCGTGATAGATCTAGAATATGACAGTAATTGCATCAACACTTTTACCAAAGAACAGTTATTGAAACAAATCAAGATCATGCATGATCAACTGCAACAACATTTTGCTAAACAACCGATTTTTTATACCTCTAAAAATTTTTATAACATCATTTTAATTGGGGAGTTTAAAAATACGCCCATTTGGATTCGTGAATATCAAGATCAACCCGACTTAAAAGATGGTCGTCCTTGGACATTTTGGCAACGCAGTAATCAAGGCAAAATTCAAGGTATAGCCAAACCTGTAGATTTAAATGTTTTTCATGGAGATTTAGATCAATGGAACAGGTTTTTAGAGCAAAATCATCTTTAAGTTTCATCTTTACATGATTTTTTAAAAACTTTAAAAAGACAATTGAGGTCGCAATAAACATTTCAATTCACAATTTCTCGTCCGATTTATCATGAGATCAGTTAGAATCATTCCACAGCGATTTGATACTGTGTTTTATGAGAAAAATCATTCATATTGATATGGATGCTTTCTACGCCTCCGTCGAGTTGAGAGAGCGACCAGAATTAAAACATTTACCTGTGGTGATTTCCTCACACCATCCTCGGGCGGTGATTGCGGCAGCGTCTTACCCTGCACGTGCATTTGGTCTACGCTCAGCCATGTCTATGTCACAAGCTCGAAAACTGTGTCCGCAAGTGATTGTGATTGAACCGCATTTTGATCAATATCGTGCCGTGTCTAGCCAAATTCATCAGATTTTTCAGCAATATACTCACTTGATTGAACCGTTGTCTCTAGATGAAGCCTATTTGGATGTCACAGAAAATCTGCAAAATATTCCAAGCGCAACTGAAGTGGCAGAACGAATCCGTGCCGATATTTTCAGGCTGACTGGGCTGACTGCTTCCGCAGGGGTTGCACCGAATAAATTTCTTGCCAAAGTTGCCTCTGACTGGCATAAACCCAATGGAATTTGCGTTATTAAACCCAGTCAGGTACAGCACTTTATTCAGAATTTACCGCTAAAAAAAATTCCAGGTGTGGGCAAAGTTACACAAGAAAAATTACATAGCCTCAAGCTCGAAACTTTAGGAGACTTACAAAAAATTGAAGAAAATATTCTGATTCATCATTTTGGAAAATATGGCAAACAATTATTTTTATATGCTCAAGGCATTGATGAACGTCCCGTTGAGGCTGAGCGCCAACGTCAGCAAATTTCCAATGAAACCACCTTTGATGATGATCTGACCTTACAGCAGTGCACACCTCATTGGAACCAGCTCATTGAACGAGTATGGCAAGCTTTAGTCAAAAAACAACTTCAAGCACGTGGCGTAACGGTTAAACTCAAACTTAAAAACTTTCAGGTTTTACAACACAGTAAAAGTTTTAAACAGGCACTTAGTTCACAGCAAGATATGATTCAGGTGGTACAGACTTTATTAAGTGAAATGCAAATTGCTGAACATTTACAGTTTCGTCTGATTGGTGTTGGACTCTACCAACTCGCTGAAGCTCAACAAGAAAACCAACTTTCTTTATGGTAAAAATGAGTTAACTGGCTCATCATAATTTTTCATCTTATACTTTTGGCTATTTTTAAAGCAAAAGAACCTATTTTGTACAAATATTTACCCTGTTTACGCTAAATTAGAGTAATCTATTCCACGCGCTACATTATCCATGTAGTAGCTGAGAGATCAAAAGTCACCAATACTTTTGCTCTGCTGTCCTGTGATTGGCGTGACGATCAAATCCGAATGTTACAGGGCGCTCAGACAATATCGATGGATAAATTTATTATTTCAAATTCGTTGTACAACGCTTCATTATACAAAATACCCTTCCCCAAGCTGTAAATCAAAACATTCTCTCTCTTTTAAAGTTCACCTAAACTTCACTGAAATGATTCGCCTAAAAAATTAAAATTCAGTACACTCAAACTGATTTTCAAAGATATTTTCAGCAATATGAATAATAAAAAACAGATTCTGTGTGTCGAAGATGATGCCGCAATTTTAATGCCACTGCGTTATGCACTTGAACGTGAAGAATGGCAAGTGACTTGGGCAAATACAGGGCTTCAAACGATTGAATATATTCAGCAGCAAGCTTTTGATTTTATTATTTTAGATATCGGCTTACCTGACTTAAATGGTTTTGAAGTCTGTAAAAAAATCCGTCAGTTTAGCCATACTCCCCTGCTGTTTTTAACCGCCCGTGATGATGAAATTGATCGGATTGTGGGGTTGGAAATTGGAGCGGATGATTACTGTACCAAGCCCTTTAGTTCTCGTGAAATTGTCTCTCGAATCAAAGCCATCTGGCGCAGAATGGAAATACAGGCACAATTACAAGCTGTGCAAAACATGTCTGATTCAAGTGCTCAGTTGGGTTCATCCACTGTTTGGCAATGTATAGATGAAGCTTTGCAAATTCAATATTTTGGTACGTTGCTGCAACTGACCCGTTATGAATATCGTCTGCTTAAATTGTTGATTGACCGCCCTGAACAAGTCTTTAGTCGGCAACAGTTAATGGATCATGTCTGGGAGCATCCTGAACATAGTTTAGAAAGAACTGTAGATACACATATTAAAAGTATCCGTAATAAGCTCAAACAAATTGCACCCGAACAAGACCCGATTGAAACCCATCGTGGTTTTGGCTATCGCTTAAAACGGATCAGCTAAAACATGTCTATCTTCATTCGTATCTGGTTTTTCTTTGGTTTGATCATTTTGCTCGGTTTGTGGTTCATGTCTTATACATTTAACCAGCAAGTCAAACCCAATGTACGTCAGGTGGTCGAAGATACTTTAGCGGAAAATGCCAATATTATTGCCATGTTGGTCGCACAAGATGTATATGAGCATCAGGTCAGCACTCCGCAGTTCGATGAAAAAATTCAAAAAGCACTGAACCGTAAACTGAATGCCACCATCTGGCAGCACAACAAAAAAGAAATTAACCAACAGATTTATATTACCGATGCCAAAGGCATTGTCATTTATGATTCTCAGGGCATTGCGACAGGTCAGGACTATTCCAGATGGAATGATGTCTATCTGACCCTGCAAGGTAAATACGGCGTACGCTCAACCCGCAGTTATGCAGAAGATAGTGACAGCAGTACCATGTACATTGCAGCGCCAATTTATTATCAGGTCAATCAACAGCAGCAACTGATTGGGGTGGTCAGCATTGGTAAACCAAACAGCTCGGTACAACCCTATATTCAACGTTCAGAAAATCAATTATTTCAACAAGCCCTCTGGATTACCTTACTGAGTTTATTTTTAGCCAGTTTAGTCGCTTATTGGCTGAAACACAGCATTGATCGGGTACGTAAATACGCACAGGCACTTGCACCTGTCAATCAGACGCCACATTTCCGTTCAGCACAGGAGCTGAATCTTGTGGCTCAAGCCATTGAAACCATGCGGGAAAAACTTGAAGATCGGGCCTATGTGGAACATTATGTCAATACACTGACCCATGAACTAAAAAGCCCGCTGACTGCCATTCAAGCCAGTGCCGAACTGCTCAAAGAAGATTTGCCACTGTATGACCAACAACAGTTTGCCACACATATCCATACCCAAAGTCAGCGTTTAAGAAGCCTGATTGATCGAATGTTATTGCTGACCCGACTGGAAAAATCCAAACATCAGCTTGAGCTGCAAACATTTGATCTGGCTGAACTCATTCAACAAGTGCTCGACCAACACGCCAGTCAGTTGCACAGTAAAAATATACAGTGTCTACTTGATCTGGATGCTCAGTGCATGATGATGGCTGATCGTTTTTGGATTCAACAAACGCTCGCCAATCTTCTAGACAATGCCCTCGATTTTTCCGCAGAATCGGCAAAAATTCTGATTCAGCTACACCGACTGCCTCAGCAAAAAACAGCACTGCATATTTTTAATGAAGGAGAATGGATTCCTGATTATGCGCTGAACCAAGTTTTTGAAACCTATTTTTCTCTGCCCCGTCCTGTGTCACAGCAACGCAGTTCGGGGATTGGTCTGAGTATTGTCAAACAAGTGATTGAACAACATCATGGGCAGATTAGTATTGAAAATATTCAAACGAATCATATTGCCCGACTACAACCTCATCAGCGTGGCGTGATGGTCAAAATTCAATTGCCTTAGAACATTGATCCAATCAAAATTCACCTAAACTTCACACAAAGCTCAACAGTAAAACAAATAAAACGCACAGCACTTTTGCAGACTATGTCCTGACACAATAAGATTCAGGACACCATCATGCGTTCGAGTTTTCTCACTCTTAAAATCATTGCGATTGTCATTCTCGTAGCGATCTTTTCGGCAGGTTTATTGTTTATCTCCAGTCTTGTCTATGAACGACAAGGCTACCAACAAGCCTTCCTCAATGAAATTTCACGTAATAACATCAGCCCACAAACCATTATTTCGCCCTTTATCCGTGTGCCTTATAAAGATAAAGAAGCAAGCACATGTATCAATAAAAACAATGAGCAATACTCATGTATTCAAGAACATGTCATGCTGATCAATGCAGATAGCACACAATGGCAAGCCAATTTTAATGTTTCTAATGATACTTATAAACGTACGATTTATCGCGCCATCAGTTATAACGCGCAACTTTCTGCCAAAGGTATGTTTCAAAAACCAACATTGGAAGCCCATCATTATCAATGGGATAAATCCGAAATCGTATTTCCAATCCATGATCCACGAGGTTTAAACACACAACCGACCTTGCAAATACTCAATAAAAAATATGCCTTTGAAATGGGCAGCCAAAGCAATAGTCGTTCTAGTTTTGACTTTATGAGTATTTCTGCCAAAAAATATCCTGAGTTAATCCAAGCCATACAAAATGGTTTTAGCTTTGACTTAAATACAGATCTGCTCGGTCTAGGTAAATTTACTCTTGTTCCAACCAGTCGTCATATCAGCTACCAAGCTAAAGGGAACTGGGCAGATGCCAAATATTCTGGGCAAAATTTACCCTTTGAAAAAACCAGTAGTCATCAACAATTTAGTGCTCAATGGAAAAATATTGCACTAGGCAATCAAAATATGAATCGACTTGCCGAATGTGATAATAATGAATGTCTACGTCAGTTTAGCAATACTGCGACTGCAGAAGCAGCTTATGAAGAAGGTCAAGCCATCACTGAAAGTGGTTTAAGCACTGAATTTTTAGAGTCGGTAAATGTCTACACTCAAACTGACCGTGCGATTAAATACGGTATTGTCATTATTATCATCACCTTTGGTTGTTTCTTCTTATTTGAAGTGCTGAAAAGCTTACGTATTCACCCAATTCAATACTCTTTGGTTGCAATCGCACAAGGGATTTTCTTTGTTCTACTCCTTTCGATCAGCGAGTACTATGCCTTTGCATGGGCATATGTCGTGGCGAGTATCGCTTGTGTCGGCTTAATGACATGGTACTTATTCTTCGTGATGAAAGGTTTTAAACCTGCAATCTTATTCGGCATTATTCTCAGTTCACTCTACGCCATCATGTATATGCTGTTGCAGTCTTCAGGCAAGACTTTCCTTATCGGCTCTGTCATTGCCTTTGTCCTACTCGCTGTGGTGATGTTCATTACCCGTAATATCGACTGGTATCAGATCAGCCATCGACCTAATCGTGAACTAAAATCTTATACACCTCCTCAACCTTAATTTTCATCTATGGATGGTGCAATGCCATCCATCATTTTATCCATTTCACGGAGCTTACCATGCATCACTTAATCATTGATTCTGTAAGAAAAATACAACAACTCTGCCCACTACAATGCAGCCTTGCTGATTGCCTAAATCTATTGCGAACTCAACAGATTCCATTTTTAAATTTGGGCAATCTAATTATTTGTCCAGATGCACATTGTCTACTGATTTTCCACATGAAAAAATTAAGATGTATAGATAACTATACTAAAACTGCATAAAGCTGATTTGCAGATCATTAATAATCCCCTACACTGAACAGTATCAAGACAATGGGAATATTTGCATGGCTGTACAACGCTTACATGTCGAAAAACGCTTTTCTGAAATTGCCATTTCAGGCAATTTAGTACATCTGGCGGGTCAGCTCGCTTCTGACCTGAGCTTGGATATTCAAGGTCAAACTCAACAGACTTTAGATATCATTGATCGTTTTCTTGCTGATGCAGGCACGGACAAAAGTCATATCATGTCCGTCACCATTTATCTAAAAGATATTGAAAATGACTATGCTGCATTTAATGAACTATGGGATGCATGGGTTGCAGATATTGAAGCTCTACCAAGAACGTGTGTAGAAGCTAAACTTTATCATCCTGATGTATTGGTTGAAATGACGGTTGTTGCAGTAAAACCTGAATAATCAATGAATAATCAGAATTAAATTTATGATTCAAATTCGGTTGTTTGTTCTACAAATTCTTTAAATTTTATATTTAAAAAATGCATGCTCAGCCATGCATTTTTTATCATTATCCATAAACACGAGAGCGGGCAATACGCTCAGCGTATATTTCTAATTGAGCTGATGAAGCATCTAAAGCATGTACATCATGTGTTTGAATATAATCTTCAAAAAAATCTTCACGTAATTTTTGATATTCTGGTACACCAAAATAACGAATCACACGATAACCTGCCATTTCTAGCAAGGTATCTTGATTATTATCAGTACTCATTCTTTTCAAAGCATTAGGATCATTTAAAGTAATAATTGAAATAACTTTAAAGTCTTGATCTAAAATAACAAAATCTGCAAACATTTTTTGATATTTACGACGTGTATGTAAATACTTGGTTGTTAATAATGCATCAAAAGAAACATGAGCCAAAATATTGGCTGTAGGTAAAATTTCTTTTATACGGCTATAAGTCATTAATTCATGCGAATTAAAAACTGCACGTTGGCGTAACACGCTATCCACTTTTTGCTTATTTTTCAAACCATTATAAGCAATCAAACTCACAATAGCGAGTATAGCGAGGGTCACAAGAATCATTAAATCCATGATTTCCTTTCCTTATCTATTTTTATAATTTAAAACGATTTATTACCGTCTTTTATTTCACTTTTCCATCAATAACTTCAATTTACCATCTAACATATAAGATCCCATCTTATACTTTAGATTTTTGATCATTTACTTATGTATTGCTGATTTGATCAATAACGACATTAAAAATATCTTTTTCTTATGACAAAGAAATGACATTTATATCCATTTATAGCGATAATGCTCATGCAATTCAACTTTAACCGATGAAATAATCAAAATATTGTTAGACAATTTAATTTTTTAGATGAAAAAGGATGTTTACACATGCTTTATTTCTTAACTTAATTTTTCAGCGACTATATCATGACCTGAAATTTGTTTAAGTTTAGATGTTAAATCTTTGATAATAAACTGTTGAAACTCATTTGAAGTAGATGCCTGAAATGCGACTTCAACTCGATTGTACCCTTCAAAACAATGATATACCTGACCTTGTAAAATACATTGATAAATTGGATTCAGATATGGAAAACCTTCTATTTTAGATACATATATAGCTTCATGAGCATGATATAATTGCGGATATAGCTGATACCTAGGTTGATATTTATAGTTTTTGAATAAATGTTCTTTATGCTCTTCAATAAATTTAACTGAATAAAATTTTTCTTCTTCCATTTTTAAAATTTCTTGAGAAGTTTGTAAAAACAACTCATCATTTTCAGCTGCTTGAATTATCCAATGTTGATATTTTTCAGAATTTTGCGTTAACCACATTTTTGTTTTTAAATTAAAATACCAAATATACAAATTTTTAATCGCAATACCCTTGTGCAGAATAAATCCACCTTTCATTTCGATTAAATCACGATTCCATATTTTAACGCTATGACTATGTAAACACGGAGGAGATTCACCTAAAGCCTCTATCTTCTGTATATCCTTGGTTTCTAAATCTAATGCATAAATTTCGGTGATATTTTTACGTTGCCGATCGCCCGAACCTAAACCACCTATGATATAAAATTTATCTGTATACTCATCATATAAAGTCGTATGTTCATAAACAGGTGGAAATTGTTCTTCGGGATAATTCCAAAGTTCGTATGTTCCATCAAAAAATTTTATATAAACATCATTATAGATTTTGAACTCAGGAAAATAATAATCTTTTGTTTCATATAACTTTAAACTACCTGAAATAAAGACATCATTGCCACCGATTCGTAAATCAAATATATAATATTTATTATCAGCCGATATATGTGTATGATTCATTCTTTCATTTGGTGCAACCCATAAAGGTCGCTCAATTTCAATATTATTTTTTCTTAAATATTGGCTAAAAATATAGGGATAAATATAGTCTTCTGTAGCAAAATTACTATGTTCAAGAAGCCATAAAATAATGTCATCTTTGTTTTGCTTTTTAGTCACTAGGGCTTGATGATTAATTGTATTTAATGCGTCAATATCGTTTTGAGTAATTCCTCTTTCTGCAATTTTTTGTAGATAGGGAGCTTCAAATTCTTCTATTCTGGCGAGTTCTTCTACTGTATAAGTTGATATATTTTCTGTCATATTATTTTAAATAAAGGACATCGGAGCCCTTAAAAGAAAGTCTCAATATAACTTTTGCCTAAATTTAAAGCAATAAAAAAGGATGCTTACACATCCTCTTCTATTTCAAAACTTAAGCTTTATTTTTTGGCTTAGACTTCGCTTTCACATTGCCACCAAACGGTTTTTTATCACCTGTTTCACGTGGTGGTAAACCTGTATGTTGTGTCAAGATCTGCCCACGTTCAGGACGTTTTTTAGTATTCGATGGACGTGACTGAGCTTGTCCTGCTTTGCTTCGATTACCTTGTTCACCAGTACGTTTTTGTGAGTCACCCGCCACGCTTGAGTTTTTCTTACGTGCAGACTTGTACTCACCCTCAACACTTGCAGGTTGATAGGTCGGAATCAAATGTTGTTTCGAATTTCCAATCAAATCCTGACGACCCATTTCTCTCAGTGCGTCACGTAGTAAAGGCCAGTTGTTTGGATCATGATAACGCAAGAAGGCTTTGTGCAGACGACGACGCTTCTCACCTTTAACGATGTCTACATCTTCAGTATAACGTGCCACTTTCGCCAGTGGGTTTTTACCTGTGTAGTACATGGTGGTCGCAGTTGCCATTGGTGATGGATAGAAAGTCTGTACCTGATCGGCACGGAAGCCATTCTTTTTCAACCAGATCGCAAGGTTCATCATGTCATAATCAGTCGTACCTGGGTGCGCAGCGATAAAGTACGGAATCAAATACTGTTCCTTACCCGCTTCCTTACTGAAGCGATCAAACATTTGCTTGAAACGGTCATAAGTGCCTATGCCCGGTTTCATCATCTTGTTGAGTGGACCTTTTTCGGTATGCTCAGGCGCAATTTTTAAATAGCCACCGACATGATGCTGTACCAGCTCTTTGACATATTCAGGGTTTAATACCGCTAAGTCATAACGTAGTCCTGAACCAATCAAAATCTTTTTAATGCCCGGCAAAGCACGTGCTTTACGATACAACTGTGTTAATGGCGCATGATCTGTATGTAGGTTCTGGCATACACCTGGGAATACACATGAAGGTTTACGACAGTTTTTCTCAATCTCAGGGTCTTTACACGCCAAACGGTACATATTTGCCGTTGGTCCGCCCAAGTCTGAAATAATCCCAGTAAAGCCCGGTGCTGTATCACGAATTTTTTCCACTTCACGCAAAATGGATTCTTCAGAACGGTTCTGGATAATACGACCTTCATGTTCTGTGATCGAACAGAAAGTACAACCACCAAAACAGCCACGCATGATATTCACAGAGAATTTAATCATGTCAAATGCAGGAAAACGTGCATCTTTATATGCGGGATGTGGCAGACGTGCATAAGGCAAGTCAAACACATAATCCATTTCTTCTGTGGTCAACGGAATCGGCGGTGCGTTTAACCATACATCACGTTCACCATGCTTCTGAACCATTGCTCGTGCATTCCCCGGATTGGTTTCCAAATGCAAAATACGGTTAGCGTGTGCATACAAAACAGGATCTTTCGCCACCTCTTCAAATGCAGGTAAACGAATCACTGCCAATTCACGTGGTGGCAATTTGTGTTTAATGGCTTTAGATGCGGGCTGTAATTGGACAATTTGAGTATTTTCATCCAAATTATCGCCTTCACGGACGATTGGATTTGCAACCAGTTCTTTCTGAAAATTTTGATATTGAGTTAAAGAATTGCCCTTATCTTTTTCAATTTCACAACCGTCCAAATCTTCCGTCATCACATAAGGATTGATGATCGGGTCTACACGACCAATCGCATCGACATCATTTGAAGCAATTTCAACAAATTTCGCTTTAGACGCACGATTATGTTTATTGATAATAAATGCTGTACCACGCACATCGGTAATGTCTGTGATCTTTTCACCACGTGCCAGACGGTGCATGACTTCAGTAATCGAACGCTCACCATTACCATACATGAGTAAATCAGCTTTCGAGTCCATCAACACCGAACGACGAACTTTGTCTGACCAATAGTCATAATGCGCAATACGACGCAAAGAAGCTTCAATACCGCCCAACAAAACAGGAACATCGGGATACGCCTCACGTACACGCTGGCAATACACTGTCGCGGCACGGTCTGGACGTTTATTCGGTTGATTATCAGGTGAATAAGCATCATCCGAACGAATTTTACGGTCAGCCGTATAACGGTTGATCATGGAGTCCATATTGCCTGCGGTCACGCCCCACGCAATATTCGGTTTACCTAAAACTTTAAATGCTTCGGCAGAAGTCCAGTCAGGCTGTGCAATGATCCCGACACGGAAACCTTGCGCTTCCAAAGTACGTCCGATAATCCCTGAACAGAAAGAAGGATGGTCGATATAGGCATCGCCACAGACTAAAATAAAGTCACAACTATCCCAGCCGAGTAAATCCATTTCCTCACGTGACATTGGCAAAAATGGTGCGGGTTCAAAGCACGATGCCCAATATTTGTCATAATCAAACAACGCAGTAGGCGCAGTTTGAGCAGTATAAGCGGTCGACATGGTGAATTTCTCGATTGGCAGTTGGCGATCGGGAGAGATCTAAGATGAAAGTTGATCATTTTAACATGAATTTACCTCATGTTGCTTGATTAAAAAACACACAAAAATAAATAACTGAAAATTTACTTCTTTTTTATAAATTACTTGAAAATACATCACTTTTTAAAAGCGATATTTGCTATTTGAGTTGTAATCGAATAAAAATCCGACAAATGGTTGATTTTATATTTTATTTAAATTCAATGACTAATTTATAAAATTGGCAAAAATGATCATAAAATACTTATAAACAAACATTTTTGCACATCTTTTTTCAAAAAATTCACTTAATCTCACTCAAACAATAAAACGAGAACTGCATCATGGTTCTAAAAAAGATTTTTTTATCCTTTATCGTATTTTTATATACATTTGTATCGGCTTCTTCTCTCAAAGCCAAAACTTATACCGAACAAAAAGCATGGAAAGATTTACAAAATCAGTTACCAGAACAATATCGACTCACCAATGAAAATGCACCGCAAGAATATTTTTGGTCATGGCACAGTTACCGTGTTCATGTTGACACCTATCCACAACCACAATCTACCGCGAAAATAATTTTATTACATGGCGTTGGAACGAATGGTAGACAGCTCAGTTTAATTTTAGGGCATCCTTTAGCACAAGCAGGTTATGAAACTATAGCACTCGATTTACCAGGCTATGGGCTAACTGAATATCCTTCAAAAAGTGCAATTCGTTATGATGACTGGGTGCAATTGGTCAATGATTTTGTCAACACTGAAGCTCAAAAAGATGATCGTCCAATTTTTCTTTATGGTTTATCTGCTGGTGGTATGCTAACTATGCATGTCGCAATGCAAAATAGAAATATTAAAGGCATCATTGGAATGACTTTTCTAGACCAACAAAGAGTAGGTGTAAAAAAAGCAACCATGCGTTTTAGCCCTTTAAGCCCTGCTCTTCTTCCAAGTATGAAAATTGGAGCAATGACCCCAGTCGTGAAAAGTATTCCATTACCCATGTCCCTTGTTTCTAAAATGTATGCCTTAACAAATAATAAAAAAGCATTAAAAATTATGCTGCAAGATAACACTTCAGCAGGTAATAGTATGTCTATTCAATTTCTAAATAGTTATATGAATTATAAACCTAAATATGATTTATCCAGTTTTAGTCAATGTCCAGTTCTATTGACGCAGCCTGCTGAAGATCACTGGACACCACTTAAACTGAGTCAACCTGTTTTAGATCGGCTCTCAGTTCCGCATCAAGTCGTATTATTACCTAAAGGCGGACATTATCCTGTAGAAGCGGAAGCATTGGAGCAATTGAAAAAAAGTAGTATTGAGTTTATTCAAAGTAATTTAAAACATTAATGATGTATCGTCATTTTTTGCATTTGATGTAGTTTTAAGGCAATAAATAAACCAATGAATAATACCATTGTGATGGTCAGGATTAATCCCAACCATCCATACTTTTCCCAGACTAAACCGTTAGCACTTCCTAAAAAGCTTGAACCTAAATAGTAACAAAATAAATACAGTGATGATCCAACCGCACGATACTGTAAAGATTGAACCGAAACCCAACTACTTGAGGTTGAATGCGCTGCGAAAAATGAAAAGGTGAAGATCAATAATCCAATTAAAATAACCCAAAGTGAAGGGATTAACATGATCCATAAACCAAGAATCATCGTGGTAAACATTGCAATTAAAACTTTGTCTCGACCAAACTTTCTACTCCAACTGGCTGCACGTGGTGAACTGTAAATTCCTGATAAATAAGCAATCGAAATTAAACCGATCCAAGTTTGTGACAGTTCAAAAGGCTTTTCCAAAAGATGATAACTCATGTAATTAAACACAGTGACAAAGCATCCCATCAGAATAAAACCTTGTGCAAACAACAACCGTAACTTAGGATCAGATAAATTTTTCTTAAATGATTGGATAAAACGAGAAAATTGAATTGGATAAGACTTAAAGTGTTTAGAAGCTGGTAAAGCAATATAAAAAACCAAAGCAATCAATAAATTAAGCACACCGATAACCATCGTTGCTGTTTGCCATGAAATATAATCCAGCAATACGCCTGCAATCAAGCGCCCACCCATTCCACCGATTGCTGTTCCTGAAATATATAGTCCCATAGCAAAGCCGACATCTTTTTGTGCAATTTCTTCGCCAATATAAGTCATGGCAACAGATGCAACGCCACTTACTGCTAATCCAACCATCATTCGGGTTGCAAGAAATACCTCCCAATAAGGTAAAAATGCACTTAGTAAGAGTAAGCTCGCTGTAGAAAATAATGAGATTGCCATAATCGGCTTACGACCAAAACGATCCGAAATTAAGCCAGCAAAAAGGAGCCCTAAAGCCAAAGCAATGGTCGAAAATGACAGTGGAAAACTACTATGAGTTGGAGAAATCTGAAAAAACTTTGCCAAAAATGGCATCATCGGTTGCACACAATACAACGATGAAAAAACCGCAAAACCTGCCAAAAACAAAGATAGTAAAATCGCCATAAAAGACTTACTACCATATTCTATATAATCTGCATTTTCGGCTAAATCAGACATAATCACTCCTTATGTCTGTTCAGTATACGCCTGTTTTAGAACTACATAAAAACAAAACCCCTTTTATGAAGGGGCTTGTTCTTATCTGCTTAAAATTTAATAAAGTGCTTGAGGTAATTTAATTTGAATAATTTCATTATCATCAGCACGTTTTCCATTACGCCCTGATGAACCAGGAAAATTATTATCATTCAACACAGTTAACGTTGTGCTATTTTCAATAATTACATCTTCAATTGTTTCAAATGGAAAAGCAAAATTCTTTTCAGTTCCAATATCTCCGTCTCGAATTGTGCCATATAAATGATGAGGATTAGCAATATTCATCAAATCGACAAGATCAGAACGCTTTACAGCCTGACCAGACTCACCTAGTTCAATTTTAATGAGTTTTTTATAAGCATCTAACTTATTTTGACTCGGATCACGCTCAATAATAATACCTGACTTGTCATCAAAGAGTTGGAAGTCACCAATATTTGTTGCTTTATCATTCAAAGTAAAATAATAATATTTTCCAGTATACGCTTTTTTCTTAATATCAAACTGTGAAATCAGTAACTGCTTATTGCTTTCACCTATTAATGGTTTTTCTAGTAATGGATATAAATATTGCCCATCTTTCGACAATGCCATCCCCTCAAAACCACCACTCTGCTGTGTTAAAGGTTCAACATAGTTAATATTGGCTTTATTCAGTTGATTCTGAGGTGAACGCAATTCTGTCCCTTTTTTGAGGGGATTCGGCAATGAAATTGGTGCATCAATCAGTACACCATCTTTGTCAAAATGTAGCAAATAAGGACCAAATTCATCTCCAATCCAGTAACTACCATCTTCTGTTCTTTGAATCGATTCTGGATCAAAATCTGCACCTGTCAACAAACGATCCGTTGTATTTTGATTGATAATATCAAATGGAATCAGCTTATTTGGATCACGTAACTGAATAAAGCTCATGACTTGAACTTTTGCAGAGCCAGTCGTCTGAGTTCGAAAATCAGGCTTAATTTGATAAATTCGTAATAGGAAATCTGAAGAATTATCCTGTGTACCAAAACCATTATCAGCCATGACCATATAAGTACCATCACCGTTTTTTAAAGCACCAGAAAAACCTTGCACTGGTTGCCCTTTAAATGGTGGAAAAATACCATTAGCACCTTTGACAAAACTTCCTGAATTTGGTCCCGAAGCATAAGTTTCAACATCTAATCGAGCAAATGAAACTAAGGTTGGCACTGTGATAGTAGATTCATTATGCACATCATTGTCATCATCATTACATGCAGTTAATCCTAAAATGACTAGAGTCAACAAAGAATAAGTAAGCTTTTTCATATAAATCTTTTTAAATAAAGGTGTTACATCATTTAAAATCATTTTTATGACAGTCTTACGAAAACATGATAATCATTTATATTTTGATTCATAATTATCTTGAATAAATACCAATAAGTCCTGAAATAGTGAATGCCAGTCACTCGTAGGTTTTGTATATAAAAAATGCCAAAAAAATTTAAATTCTAAACCACCATCATCATGGCAATAATGTACCCATTGATCTAAAAGATTTTCCTGCGTTTCACATACAAAAACATACCAATCTGGTCCTTTTTCTTTTGGACAATGAATACCTAAAAAACTTTGTATATGAGTACTTTGAATCCCTGCTTCTTCAAAGAGCTCGCGTAAAGCAGCTTCTTCTAAACTTTCATTTAACTCCACAGTGCCTTTTACAATCTGAATCCCAGCCAAAGGATGTTGAAATACTAAAAACTGTAATCCTAAATCATGTTGTCTTAAAATAATTGGTACAACTTTTTTAATTTGCATATTTTTAAGAAAGATCTATTTTTGGATTATATATTACTCATTTTTCTTTATAACAGCATTTAAAATGGCACTTGAGCTAAGTTTTCTTTTATCAAAAATGCTATTTACTAGGTAAATAGCTAATTTATGAATTAACCATAAAAAAAGCCCCCTCGCTTTGAGGGGGCTTTTTAGATTTAAAAGCTGGCGATGACTTACTCTCACATGGGTAACCCCA
>NZ_JACANU010000007.1:0-170263 GCF_030329325.1 Acinetobacter sp. 226-1 | reverse complement strand
GTGAAACCTCTTTGCGCTGATGGTAGTGTGGGGTTACCCATGTGAGAGTAAGTCATCGCCAGCTTTTAAATCTAAAAAGCCCCCTCAAAGCGAGGGGGCTTTTTTATCGGCGTTGGAAAATCTAAATTCGATAAAAATAGGAATAACTGTTTTAATTATTCCTTGTTATATTTTTATTAATCTAATTGTCTCCTTGCATGTTTTAAAGCAGTGCGTAACCCTTCCTCAAGTGTCGGATGATAAAAGGGTTTTATAAGAAGATCATCAAGGGTCACTTCTTCAGCGATCATCCATGAGAGTAGATGTGCCATATGTTCAGCGGATTCTACAAAAAGCTCTGCACCTAAGAGCTTTTTTGACTTTTTATCGATATAAACTTCAATAGCACCTTTATTTTTACCTAGTACGAGTGCACGTCCTTGTTTTTGATAGGATGCGAAACCAGTAATAAAATCAATTTCTTGTTCTTTTAAAGCTTGATAACTTTGTCCTACTGTTGCCATTTCAGGTGAGCTAAACATAATAGCAAGTGGTGTTAATGTCTTAATATTTTTAATTGGAGTATTAAGGCAGTTATGTGCAGCCATTCTGCCTTCATGAGCTGCTTCATGTTGAATAGGTGTATTTGTGAAAGCATCCCCAACAATAAAAATAGGTAAGTTTGCTAATTGTTTGGTTTGAGTATTGATAGGTAGTTTTTTTAGATCTTGATATTCTGGATGAATATTTTCCAAACTTAGGGTGTTTAGCAAAGATTGTCTACCTGTAGCAACCAATAAATAATCGACCTCAAGCTTTTTATTTTCATTATTTTGAGAATAATGAATTTTTACTCCTTGTGTTGTTTTTTCAACTTTTTGTGGTAGTGTTTTAAATAAAATATTTAGTTCTTGGGAAAGAGTTAGTTGTGCTAACTCTTGTAATTGAGGGCTTGAAAGAGCACCAACTTTTTGACTACGTGCAAAAACGGTTGTTTCTACACCAAGCCGTTGCATTGCTTGGGCTAATTCAATAGCAATTACACCACTACCTATAACAGCTAAAGATTTGGGAAGTTTCTCTAATTCAAAGATTTGGTCGGATGTAATCAGGCGTTCTTGTAATTCTTTTTTCCATTCTGAATCAAAGTTTGGCGTTGAACCGACAGCAATGATAAAATTTTTAGCTTGAAATTGTTGTTGATTCACTTCAATAGTGTTGTGATTAATGAATTTTGCTTTACCTGAAATTTTATGTGAATTATCCCAACTTTCTACATCTTTTAATGTCGCTTTTGTAAATCGGTCACGAAGTTGGCGCACATGAGTCATGATTTGTGTTGTATCAATTTCTGTTTTAATCGTTAATCCAACTTCATTGGCATGTTGTATATCATATAGACGATTTGCACTTGAAATAAGAACTTTACTTGGCATACAGCCAACACGTGCACATGTTGTATCCCAAGGACCATCATTAATAATAAGCAGATTTTGGGTATATTTTACAGCTTCTTTATATGCAGCAATACCTGCTGTACCTGCACCAATAATAATAAGATCTAACATATTTCAAATCCTTAGCTATAAAAGGGATATTTAGTGTCTATTATCTATATATCATTATTTACACAAAACGTGAATTGTGGTTACATAGCAGAGATTTTAATTACAAATTTACTAAGAAAATAACCATAGGGTTTGGGGTAATCAATGACAAATAATAAAATGCATTTGAAGTTATCTGCTATTGCGATTTCTATTTTATTAGCAAGTTGTGGTGGTGGAAGTGATGGCTACTATGAAGGGGGCAGTACGACTACACCAGATGGTTCAGGTTCAGTTGAGACACAAACAATAAAAATTAGTGACTTGGAAGTATTGGATTCACAAGGTAAATTGACAAGATCTATCACAAGTACTGGTGCAACTGCTAAGGTAAAAGTAACAGATGGTAGTGGTAAAGCTTTAAGTAGTGCTTTAGTAACTTTTTCTGGAGATGGTATAAGTTTTGGTACATCAAATGGAGCAGTATTAACGAATGTTGATGGTATTGCTACGATTGCTGTAAAACCGCTTAGTAATGAAGACACGGGTAGTTATCAAATGACAGCTACAGTTACTGTAGATGGTAAGAGTGCAACTACAAAAGCTTATAATTTTTCAGTACAACCCGCTAATATTGGTTTTATTGGGATGAAAGCTGCGACGACTTCACTTGAATCAGGTGGTTCAACATTAATTACTTTGAAAACACAAGATACAACTACGAAGGTAAATCAAAATAATGTGAATGTAAATTTCAGCACAACTTGTGGTAGTTTTGATAATAAAACAGTTGCATCTTCAAACCAAGGTGATGTAGTAACAACTTATAAAGCAATTGATGAAAATGGTAAGTTGTGTGAGGGTGTGCAAAAAATTATCGCAACAGGTGCAAATACCTCTTTAACACAAGCAGTTGATATTAATATTGCAGCTATTACAGCAAACTCCTTAGTATATTCAACTTCTGGCGAGGTTAAACTTGTTACTCGAAATAGTGGTTCAGCTTCTTCAGGTCAGATTGAATTCACTGTATATGCTAATGGTGTCCCTGCATCAAATCAAGATGTAAATATTGATTTGGTTCGTGGACCTGCTGATTTAAGTTTTATTAGTGTTGGAAATCGCACGACAAAAACGATCAAAAGTGATGCTTTAGGAAAAGTTGTTGTTAGTTTATATCCTGGTAGCCTACCTGGACCTGTAGAGATTAAAGCAACTTTAGCTGCTAATAATAAAGTTTTTGTTTATTCTAAAAATGTTGCTGTTGCAACAGGGCGTGTATCACAACAAGGTTTAAGTTTATCTACATCAAAAAATTCTTTAATGGGTGATATGGATGGGGATACAGCACAAGTTGTAGCACGTATGGTGGATCGCGTAGGAAACCCTGTTCCAGATGGTACAACAATTAGTTTTGTTTCAGAAGGTGGTAGTATCACACCGAGTTGCGCTACAACAAATGGTGAATGTTCAGTCACTTTAACGACACAAAATCCTCGTCCAGCTCTAGATCGTGTAACTGTTGTTGCATATGTAGAAGGTGATAAAGCTTATCGTGATGTTGATGGCGATAATATGTATACAGAAGGTAAGGATGTATTATTAAATAATATTGGTAATTTCTTCCGTGATGATAATGAAAATAATCAATATGATGCTGGAGAATTTATCTATAAACGTAGTAATGGTACAACACAATGTGTTGCATCAAGTTTATCACAGCCAAATATCCAAAATACATGTGATACTAAGTTAGATGCAGTGTTACGCCAGCAATTACGTTTTGCATTTGCAGATCAAACACCTACATTTGTTGTATTAAATGCGGCAAGTGCTGCAAAAGGTTCTTTCAATTTCCAAGTTTTTGGTAATGGATTGCGTACAGTACCAATGCCATCAGGTACAACAGTTTCAGTTGCAGCAAAAGACCTTACTGAAAATGACCAAAGTTGTGAAGCTGAAATTGTTGGTGGTAATTTAACAGTGCCAAATATTGTACAACTTCTACTACCAAACACTCATCCATTAGTCTCAAATGATGAAGTAAAATATACAGTTGCATTACGTAAATGTGCAGTTGGAGATGAGGTGCGTATAACGACAACTTCTCCACGTGGTACAACGAAAACACTACCAATTGGTATTGTTAAATAAGATTCATTAGAAAAACAGCGCCTCGGCGCTGTTTTTTTATAGTATAGAGATTAAATAGAACTTCCCATACTCACACCAACAGTTGGTTTAACATTCATTGAGCTACATGCTGCTAGGCTTAAACAGCATAAAATAACCAAGAAAAACTTGTTCATACATTAAAATCCTCATACTTTTGAGCGTTTATTTTCAATTTAAAAGAAAAATAATTGCAGTATAGTAAGGAGAGAATAAAAAGAAATCTGTTGTAAATAGTTACTTAAGTTGTAAGTTTTAAAAATAATTGAGCAAGCTAAAAATCAAAAAAATGGGGAGATAGTGGAATTGATCTATAACTTTAATTTTGTATTTAAAATCATCATTAATGTTATAGATCAAAGCGAATAAATTAGTCGTCTAATAAATCCATCTGTTTTGCAAGTTGGTACAAGTTATTTGAGCGATTACCTGTACGACAAAACATTAAAACAGGTTTAGGTAGTTCATTGAAATGATTCGCAAAAGCACGTACATCTACTTCAGTAATTTGACCTGCAACTACAGGCTGATAAACATAATCTAAACCAGCATTACGTGCTGCTTCCTCAATTTGAGCACTTGTAGGTTGTTCAGAACCACCTTCTAAATCTGGGCGGTTATTAATAATCGATTTAAAGCCTTTCTCAACGACTTGAGAAATATGTTCAGAACCAATTTGACCTGCAAATCCAACATTGTCACTCATGATGACGCTCCACAATATTTAAAAAAACTATGCTAGTATCATAGCATTAAGCTTTGTCTTACTATTCAGTGATGAAGCAATTTATAAGATAAAACTAACAAAATATAACGTAATGGAGTGCTTATGTACGCGTATACAGTTGAGCCACTGTATGTACCAAGCGGTCAGGAGGTCATAGCTGCTGATTTTTATAGACCTAAAAATATAAAAAAACCAGCAGTAATTGTAATGGCACATGGATTTGCAGCTTTAAGACAATTTCGCCTGATTGAATATGCGAAGCGATTTGCACAGGCGGGTTATGCAGTTGTGTTATTTGACTATCGATATTGGGGTGGGAGTACGGGCTCTCCTCGTGAACAAATCTCATTAACAGATCAACTGAATGATTGGAAAACGGTTGTCGCTTATGTCAGTACCAAAAAATGTATTAATCAACGAAAAATTATACTGTGGGGAACATCATTAAGCGGAGGATATGTATTAACACTGGCTTCTGAAATTAAAAATATTCAGGCAGTGATGGTTCAAATTCCCTTTGTAGATGGTGCAGAAACTGCGAAACTTTATCCTATTCATTACTTACCTAAAGCCTTGAAATTATCTAGTCAAGATTATATGAGTACTAAGATTATTGGAATGCAGCCCAAGACCTTACCCGTTGTGCATCCTTTTAACTTATGTTTTATTCCAACGAGAGAGAGTTACAATGGTTATATGTCGATTGTAAATCCTGACTATTATTGGAGTGGTGAAGTTCCTGCACGGGTATTTTTTAATTTAATTCGTTATCGTCCAATTCAAACTGTGAGAACAATTAACATTCCTGTATTGTTTATTGCTGCTAAAAAAGATCAAGTTGTACCGATTGCATCAAGTCGTGAAGCTGCAACGAATATTGCCCCTTTTGTGCAATATTATGAGTGGAATATCTCCCATTATGATATTTATCATGGTCAATGGTTGGAAAAAGCAATTTTGACCCAATTAGAGTTCTTACATCAACATATTGGAGTGAGCTCATGATCATTGTATGTCCAGCATGTGGCGCGAAAAATCGTGTCCCTGAAGATAAATTAACTGCACAACCAAGCTGTGGTCAATGTCATCAGAACTTAGTTCCACTTGCTCCAATTGAATTAAATGAGCAAAATTTTAGCCATTTTGTGAGCAATAGTGATTTACCTATTTTAATTGACTTATGGGCTGAATGGTGTGGACCTTGTAAAATGATGGCACCACATTTTGCTGAGGTTGCAAAAAATAATCCGCACGTGATTTTTGCTAAAATTGATACAGAGGCAAATCCTCGTTTAAGTGGTGCTTTTAGTATTCGTAGTATTCCAACATTAGTTTTAATGAATAAAACGACAGAAATTGCTAGAATAAGCGGCGCTTTACGTTCTAGTCAGTTGCAAGAATGGTTGGATCAGCAAGTGCAAGCTTCTTAATCAATTCTCAGCTTGGAGTTAATGTGTCAGATTCTCATGTAAAACCTGAAGGTACGCTTTCCCTTCAAACGATCGCAATGCCAGCAGATACCAACTGGAGTGGTGATGTCTTTGGTGGTTGGATTGTTTCACAAATGGATTTGGCTGGTGCAATTCATGCTGAGCGTTTTAGTAAGGGACGCTGTGCAACGATTTCAATTAATCAAATGACTTTTTTAGTTCCAGTCAAAGTTGGTGATGTCATCAGTTGCTATACCAAAATTTTAAAAGTAGGCAATACTTCAATTCAAATGCAGATCGAAGTATGGGACAGCCATGACAGTTCACGTTCTGCAAAACGGGTAACCGAAGGTGTATTTACCTTTGTTGCAGTTGATGTCACTGGAAATAAACGCCAAATTCCTGATGAAGTCAAAGAGAAGTTTTTTGCTGCGCAAAGTGCTTAACTTTTCAATTAAAAATCCCAACATTGTTTGGGATTTTTAATTGAAGTTGGATTGAAAATAATAAGGAATAAAATGAAAAATTTTGGAAGTGTTTTTAAGGAACAAAGTAAATCTCCAGTTTCAGATCTCGAAATTGCGGTTTTTGAGCAACAATTAAAAACTGAGTTACCTTTAGATTACAAAGAATATTTGAAATTTTATGATGGTGTTCAACCTATTCACGAGGTTTTTTTAATATCTAAAGAAGAAGGGGCTTCGTTATTACATTATTTTTTTGGATTGAAAGAAACAAAATATGAGAGTTTACAAGAGAATTTAAATACATTTTTAGAATTACAAGAATATCCTGAATATGCGAAGACAAGTGAATTTTTAGCGATTGGACGAGATCAAGGTGGAAATTTACTTGCTTTGAATATTGCAGATCATAAAGATCATCATGTTTATTTTGTTGAAGTTCATGGGCTAGAAAATCCAATTTTTCGTGTTGCTTCAACTTTCACTGAGTTTCTAGAAAATCTTTATACATTGTCTTATAAGTCTGAAATTGAAAGGATAATGAAAAGTGGTACACTTGAGGAGCTGAAAGCATATATTGGTGAAGACGTAGATATTTTGTTTAATAAGGATCAATATAATAGAGATCTTTTGCTTTATTCGGTGATTTGTATTCGTGAAGATTTTGTTGAATATTTATTACCTTTTTATGGCAAAGAACAAATTGAGGCTTCACAAGAAACAGCTTTAAGTAACTCAATTTTATTTGAAGGTTACGAAGGAATTATTTCTAAACTCAATATTGCTTTAAGAGAATAAGCCTAAAGTTTTATTCTCTTAAATTGCAAAGATCAGTGGTTTTTAAAACATCGTATTGGTGTTAGCGCTTTGAGCAGGAACGTCTTGTTGTACATCCCAATGTTCAACAATTTTACCATTTTCAACTCTGAAAATATCAACAATTGCTACACCACGATCTTGTGCATTTTGTGTTGAATGAACATGTAAAAAGACTAAATTACCTTCAGCTACTGCACGTTTTATTACGCTTTTTGCTTCTGGATGTTCTTGAAAATGTTGAGTGAAGTAATTTACAAAAGGTGCTTTACCATCAGGAACATGTGGATTATGTTGAATATATTGATCACCAATATAAAGGTCAGAATAGGCTTTGACTTGGTGTTTTAAAAATACGCCTTCATAAAAATCGACCACAATTTTTTTGTTTTGTTCAGCTTGTTGTGTAGATGAAATTGCATTAAGGGTTTTATCGGTAACAGAGGCAGCGACTTGGTGAGGGTTTTGCTGACATGCAACAAGTAACAAAGCCGTAAGAATAGAGCCAAGTGCTAAAGTTTTTTTAACTGTAAATACTGACATTTTTTTCTCAAGATGATTTTTGAAATATCATCTTGATGTTTTATGGATGATCAATAAAGTGAATAATCGTCACTTATTTTAAGTAATTTGGTAAAATTTTAACTTACCTAAAAGTAAGTTTTATTTACATTTATTTGATTTTTAGTTACTTGCTTTTCAGATGTGATTTTGAAACCCAAGCCCAAAGCATTTCACATTGAATAGGTTCTTGTCCTGACTCATCTTTTACGATGACATGAACAAGGGTTTCACCTTTTTCACTTTCTTGCATCATTTTACGTTGTTCATCTGTGAGCGTTGCAACGGCGGTTAAACCACCTTTAGATGGACGTTTAAATTGAATATTCATGTGTTTGATGAGCACAATGCATGAGTCAGGAATATTCATTCCTGTCACAAAACCCGTTGCAGTTTCAGCGACTAAAGCCATGGCGCAAGCATGTGCTTGACCAATATGATTTTGCATATTTTTATTATTTTCGATTTTCACTTCAACGCGTGAAGGGGTGATTTCTATATAACGTAATTTTGCTGTACCAACCATAGGTACGACTCGACCAAAAGCTTTACTGAGAATTGTACTTTGAATTCCTTTTGGAAGTTTTGAAGTGGCATTTACCAGCTTAGATAGACGATTGGTCTGAGTCATAATTTAACCTATAGCAAACAGGAAAGACTTAGTCTTTGAAGTTATTAAATTGTAAAGGAACACCAAACTGCTGTTCTTTTAAAAACGCCATGACTTGCTGTAAAGTATCGCGCTTTTTATCGGTCACACGAATTTTGTCACCTTGAATAGATGATTGCACTTTGATGCCACTTTCTTTAATGGCTTTATTAATTTTTTTTGCAGTATCAGAGTCAAGACCATCTTTAAGTTTAATGACTTGGATCACGTTTTTACCAGAAGCCGTCATTTTTTGTGGATCAAGTGCTTGGATATCGACTTTGCGTTTAAAGAAATGATTTTCAAGCATGCTATAGACTTGCTCACATTGGAAATCACTTTCTGTGGAAATTTTAATTTCTTTGGCTTTTTCATTTAATTCAATAGAAACATCCTGTCCGCGGAAGTCAAAACGAGTTAAGATCTCTTTTTGAGTGTTTTGAACTGCATGATTTACTTCAAAAACTTCTAATTCTGAAACAATATCGAAAGAAGGCATGGTTTAGACCTTTACAAAGTGAAAGAATATCTGAGATGCTAGGGATGTTTTCTTCATTTGCCAAGTGTTGTTTACATCAAAGGAGTGTACAATGATCCGTAAACAAGAAATTACAACATTTGAGTTCCCAGAAAATGCAATTATCTGGGATGTTCGTGATGCGAAAGCTTTTGCTGAGGGGCATGTTAAAGGCGCTGTTAATCAGCCCATAGACAGCTTAACTGCGGAAAGTTTAACTCAAGTGGATTCGGATCAGCCTATATATATTTTATGCGGTGGTGGCAGTAAAGCACCACGTGCGGCTGAAAAATTAGAAAGTTTAGATGACTCTCGAGATTATGTCGTGCTTATGGGTGGTACACGTGCAGCACGTGATGCGGGCTTGCCTTTGGAGCAAGAAGCATAAAAAAAAGCGCCGTAAGGCGCTTTTTTAATATTGAAAATAAAAAATACTTTTTAAAAATAACTTAGCCATTTGGTGCTTGATAATAAGGTTTACGTACACGTACTTTCTTTTGACCTCGTTTGGGGCTGAGTTTTTCTAATAAAGTTTGTGAAATAGGGCAAGCTTCTTTTAAAACCAAAGCGGCTAAGACTTCACTACACAACGGCGCAAATAAAAAACCTTTTGACCCCAAACCTGCGAGTGTATACAGCTCAATTTCTTCAACACCTTGCCCAACGACTGGAAAATAATCTAAAGTTTGTGCACGTACAGAAGCACGACCTTGCCAAGTTTCTATACTTGGTAAAATTTTGGCGTATTCAGGAAAGGCATCTTCGATCAGACTATAATTATGAGCATGGTCTTCAGGCAGTACTTCTGTATCATCACGTTCAGGGTAAAAAGAAGCACCTGTAATCAAATGTTCAGCATCGAATTGCATACAATAACCACCAAAGCTATAGGCAAATTGGGGATTTAAAGTTTTATGACTATTTTTAAGCCAACTAACTTGTCCTCGAATTGCTCTAAGGCGTGGATAATGTGAAAAAAATGCTTGGCTTTCACGCGCACAACAAATAATAACGTGATCAAATTTCCCTAAGCTACTTTGATTTTCATTTAAAAGTTGAAGTTGCGTGTCGTGTTCTGTATTTTTTGCACAACTCGAAATATGTGCATGCTGGAAATGAATCAAAGGATGTTCAAGGATCTGATCACGAAGTTGATGTGGTAATACAGCACCTGCTTGTTTTAATTTTAAGTTGTCATATTGGGTTTTCAGCTCAAAGTTGCTTGCGACACCATATTCAAAAACCTCAGAACTATATTGTTCAACTAAAGCCAATGCCTCTTCTGGGTTTTTTTGCAGCATTTGATGAATGCTAAGCGGGCGAAAAGCATGAAACTGAGGATAGTAGTGCTTGGCATATTGCCATGCTAATGTCATCAAATGATCTGATGTTTGTGCAATTGGGCTAAGTTTTGGATTCAGTAAGGCAAGGGGGTTACCTGAAGCACCTGCCAATGGCGCTGATTGGTCGTAAATGCTGACTTGATGACCACGCTCGGCAAATGCCCATGCAGCACTTAAACCTGCGATTCCAGCGCCAATAATCGCAATCTGGCGCTGAGTAAAGTTAGGGGATGCATTTAATACGCTTTTTTTTTGAGTTAAATGAATATTTTCAGAGGCTTCATTGTTTGAATTAATATTTTCCTGTATTTCTGGTGCATTCCACATCGCTTTGAGCATTTCACGTTTATGCCCAAAACCTTTTGGTCGTGAAATTGAGATACCATGTTGTTTTAAACCGCGTTTTAGTACACCTGCAACACTAAATGAAGCAAAGCTTGTTCCAACGTCAGAAAGTCGAATAATATGATGAAGAATATTTTCTTCCCATAAATCGGGATTGCATGATGGTGCAAAACCGTCTAGAAACCAAGCATTGACCTGATGTGTTTTTGCCATTAAAGGAAATACATCATGTGCATCACCAAGCCACAGGTCAATAGAAAAACGTTCATCAGGAAAGCTTAAACGATGACACCCTGCGATTGGCAATGGATATTGTTGAATGAGTTGTTCTGCCAATGGCTTAAGTTCAGTCCAAACGCTCAGTGCGCGAATCAAATCTTGTTTAGACAATGGAAATTTTTCAACGCTAATCGCATGTAAATGACTGTGATTATTTGGACGTACTTGTTGCCATAACTGCCATAACGCTAAAATATTTAGACCTGTGCCAAAACCTGTTTCACCCACACTAAAATATTCAAAATTATTTAAATTTGCTAAACGATCGGGTAGGTCATTCCCATTTAAAAATACATGGCGTGTTTCGAGTAATCCATTATCTTTTGAAAAATAGACATCACCAAATTGTTTAGAAATAGGAACTTCGATTCCATCAACACATTGCCAATCTAAGTCGGCGGTTTGAATGGCATTTGACAACGTAGATAACCTTTTAAGCGATTAAATAAGTGAGAAAGTGGTTAGACGAGGCAAAGTCAGTGGCTTACCACTGACGACGACGTTTGGTATAAATATAACTTGCAATTAAAAAACCGAGGAGTACGCCAACTGCAATTGTGGCAGCACCATACAAAAACATTTGAGCACTTTGTTCACTTTGTAAGACTTGAACTTGTACACCTAAATTATCATTTTTTAACTGTAATTCTTGGTTTTGTGTAAGGGCTTCTAAATTGGCTTTTTCAAGTTGTTGTAGACGAGTTGCTTGGTCTTTGACCAAAGCTTTGACTTTTGCATCTTGAGAGGCTTTTTCTTTGACAATTTGTTCGGCTGTTAACGGTTTATTCTCTTTAAGCTGTGCTTGATTTTGTACAATTGCATTTGCACCAGCAACAGCAGGAATAATACTGGGTTTATGAGGTTGAGTAAGTTGACTCTCAGTCGTTGTGGTAGCGCTTGGAGCTGGTTCAGCCCATGAGAGGGATGAACCAAATAGAGATAAAACAACTAAGCTTGGGATGACAGCGCGCATCATTTTATCCTTTAGGAAACGCTTTATTAAATGGTTTGACATCCACATGACTATAAACCCCTTCTTTTAGGAAAGGTTCATCTTTTAACCATTCATCTAGTGCTTCACGACTTTCAAAGTCTAAAATCATCGTGCTGCCGTAAAAACCTGCTTGAGGGTTTTCACGATCTTTTGGCATTGCACCAGCAACGATTACACGTCCTTCAGCATCTAATTTTTCTAAACGAGCAATATGTTGAGGGCGAACTGCAAGACGTTTTTCAACTGTACCATCTTGGTCGGTACAGGTAATGACAAATAAAGGCATGAAATCTGACCTAATTAATCTGAGGTTTTAAAATGTTTTCTTAAGCAAAACAGTATAACAGCTAGGTAGCTCAAGGATACGATAATATCGCCAAATGCAGTAAATTCGCCCCAGTATTTGCCATCCATATACAAGAAACCAAAAAAGTAATGTAATGCTGCTAATAGAAAGAATTGACCACACCATGCCCAGTTTAGACGCATCCAACCTTGACGTGTTAAATCTAGCATAGAGCCTAACATCTTTTGAATAATCGGTAAGCGTTCTTTGTTAAACAAAGGTGTAACTAAAAAGCCTATACCTATACCAAGATTTAAAATGACTGCTTTCATTTTAATAAAAGTAACATCGCTAAAAGCAAGCGTAACTCCACCAAAAATCAAAGACATAATGACAATGAACCATTGCATCTTTTCGAGTTTGAATTTTTGAGCAAAGAATAAGCAGCCATAGACCACAAGAGTGGAAATCATCAACGCACAAGTGGCAACCAAAATATGGTTCTGATCGGCATTGCCTGTACTGCCAATGAGCTCAAGGAGAGGATGTTGATTGTCTTTGGGATCTGTCGTTTTATAAAAATAAAAGAAGATAATAATAGGTAGGTAATCAAATAGCGCTTTCATGCTACAGTACAATATTCCAATTTTGGTGGCTTAGCATAATACAAACAATGATTGGTGTCGATTTACATACGCATAGTACAATTTCAGATGGAACTTTCAGTCCTGAAGAATTAATAGAAGCTGCACATGCACTGGGTATAAAGACCTTTGCATTAACAGACCATGACACGATGGATGGTGTGGTACGCGCGCAAAATTGTGCTGAACGTCTGGGAATGCAACTGATTTCAGGGGTGGAAATCTCAAGTCAATGGTCACGACCTGCTACAAAAAAAAGTTATGGGGTACATATTGTTGCATTAAATATGCAAAATCCTGAGCCATTACAACAACTTTTAGCAGAACAAAAAAAAATTCGTGCTGTACGTTCCAAGCAAATTTGTGACTTGCTGATTCCTTTAATTGGTCAAGATATTTATGCCGATGTCATTGCAAAAGTAGACGGTGAAGCGGATCGTGTGACACGAACGCATATTGCTAAAACTTTGGTTGAAAAAGGTATTGTACAACGTCCACAACAAGCCTTTGATAAATATATTAAAGAAGGTAAAAAAGCCTATGTGAAATTTGATGGTTTAGGTCTAAAAGAAACCATTGATGTGATTCATCAGAGTCAGGGCTTTGCCGTATTGGCACACCCAACACGTTATGATTTATCAGCAACCAATATTCGTTATCTGATTGAAATTTTTGCTCAATTTGGTGGTGATGCTGTTGAACTTCCACCAGCGATTGAGTCCATATCTACCCGACAAATGGTCGATCGGATGATTGAGCAGTTTAATTTAAAAGTATCGGTTGGTAGTGATTTTCATGGCAGTCATATGCCTTGGATTAAACTGGGCAATATTCCACGTGTAAAAGAAGGGCAAGTGGGGATTTGGGAGAGTTTTCATTAATGCATAAATGCATAATTTAATTTCTCTCTAACCTTATTCCTAAAAAGAAGCAAAACTTCTTATTACTGAAATTTAGAATAGATAAAGCTTCTTCTTGTGGAGGAATGTTAGGTTAGGATCAGAGAAAAGAAAATTCGAGTTAAAGCAAATTATGATCCTGTGCTTGAATCGGTGGAGGTGTTGGTCGACCTAAAGTACCTAATAACTCAATCTCAATCGTGCGTACCATCGCATCTAATGGTAAATCATTACTTTGTGTACCAAAAGGTTCTTCAATTTCAGAGCTTAAAGCATCTAAGCCTAAAAATGTATAAGCTAAAATTCCAACTAAAAGTGGTGTTGCTAAACCCAATAATGAGCCTAAACTAAAGGGCAACATAAAACAGAAAAAATACACAGTACGATTGAGTAAAACAGAATAAGCAAAAGGGAGCGGTGTCGTGGCGATACGGTCACAACCTGTTTGTACAAGGCTTAATTCATTAACATGCTCATTGAGTTGAGTGTAAATAATATCGGAAATTTCACCTTCTTTCAGAGCTTGCATCAGCTCCCATTGGATCAGGCTGAGTGTGTATTGGGGAGCATTGGACTGTTGATATAGCTGTTTTAAAGCTTGTTGACTCATCCCACTCGTTTCAACTAATACATCGGGACTTGCTGTTTGGTGACGTAAGCGATCGCGTAATACATTTGCAAAAACGATAACATGTTGAATAATTCGCTCACGACGACCTTGAGGGAACATACGACAGTCACGGTCAAAATGGCGTGCATTGGCAATGAGCATGCCCCAGAGTTTACGTGCTTCCCACCAACGGTCATAACAAGCCGTATTTTTAAAGCCTAGAAAAATTGACAGTACAACACCGATTAAAGTAAATCCGACTAAAGGTAATTCTGGGAAACGATATAGACCCGTATATTCAATTCCACCCACAATGGCAGAAATCAGCATAACAAAACCTAATGGTGGTAGTACCTTGGGTAAAATTGTGCCACGCCATGAAAAAAGTAGTTTAAAAGTATCGTTTTGTTCCCGAACAATCATGTGAATCGAATCATTTATTTTTCTACGATCTTCCTCACTTCCTCACACCTTGTCAATACGATTTCGTAGTTAAATGTACGGCTTTGATTTGTTGATGCTCTGCAAATGAATAATTTTTATCTATTGTAATGATAATATGATCAATGAGTTGAATTTCGACTAACTGACATGCCTGAAAAATTTCTTCTGTTAATTGTAGATCTGTTTCCGAAGGCAATGCTTGACCATAAGGATGGTTGTGTGCAATGACTAAAAAAGTCGCTTGCTTTTGGATGGCATAACGTAAAATTTGATTGATAGAAATAGAACAATAATTAAGTGAACCATAAAATAATTTTTTAAAACTAAGTTTGCGTAATTGGCTGTCTAAGCACAATACAGCAAAAACTTCTTGTGTTTCACCAACCAGTTCATAACGTAGGTATTCTTGAATTAAATCAGAACGACTTAAGTCCATTCCTTGGTATAAATGATGTCTTAGATAGCGCCGTCCTAACTCTTTAACTGCCATCAGTTGTGAGTACTTCATTTCAGCAATACCATGAAATTGCTTTAAATCTTCAAGTGCGGCATCAAATACACGATTTAAACTGCCAAAATGTTGAATGAGTAAGCGTGCGAGTTCAACAGCAGAGTGCTGTTTTGATCCTGAGCGTAAAAATATTGCCAATAATTCGGTATCAGAAAGACTTTCTGCACCTTGCTGAAGTAAACGTTCTCGTGGGCGTTCTTGTTCTGGCCATTCTTTGATAGAGGATTTTGTGGAATGATTCATTCTTATTCACTGTATTGATTTATTTTAATTTTCACTTTTCTCCTTTGAGTGACTTGGGAGATACATTATTTAATGATATTGTGAGCGCCACTGCAACAGAAAGGTAGCCTGATCGTGAGTTTCGATCTCAGTGTATTTTCTAATAAAAATATTATTCTTGCTGTCACTGGCGGAATTGCGGCATATAAAAGTGCGATTCTTGTCCGTCGTTTAAAGGATTATGGTTTTAATGTTCGTGTGGTCATGACTAAAGGTGCTCAAGCATTTATTACGCCATTAACCTTTCAGGCATTATCAGGTAATCCAGTTCATACTGAATTATTAGACCCCGAAGCAGAAGCGGGCATGGGGCACATTGAACTGGCACGTTGGGCAGATTTAGTTTTGGTTGCACCTGCAAGCTGTGACACGATTGCTAAGTTTGCAGCAGGTTTAGCAGATGACTTACTCAGTACATTATATTTAGCCACGAAAGCACCTGTTTGGGTTGCACCTGCAATGAATCAACAAATGTGGGCAGCAAAAGCAACTCAACGTAATCTCAATACGTTGGTTGAAGATGGTGTACATGTCATCATGCCTGAAGCAGGTTCACAAGCATGTGGTGATGTGGGTTTAGGGCGTATGCCTGAGCCTGAAGTATTAGCTGAACAAGTCAAAGATTATTTCCACCAAGCCCAAAGAGCAATTGCAGAAAAATTTGGTTTGTTGGCAGGGAAAAGAGTGACAATTACAGCAGGTCCTACACGTGAAGCCATAGATCCTGTGCGCTATATTTCTAATCATAGTACTGGGAAAATGGGCTTTGCGATAGCTGCTGCATGTTATAGCGCAGGGGCAAAAGTCACTTTATTAGCAGGTCCTGTGAGCTTAGATACACCAAATGGTGTGAAACGTATTAATGTTTCATCTGCCTTAAAAATGCTCGATGAAAGTATGAACCAGCTTGAAGAAGGCTGTGATATTTTTATCGCAACCGCAGCCGTAGCAGACTATAGAGTGGCTGAAGTTGCTGAACATAAAATTAAAAAATCGGGCGATGAACTCAATGTTTCACTGATTAAAAACCCTGATATTGTCGCAACGATTGCTCAGCAAGAGAAGCGCCCATTTATGGTAGGTTTTGCTGCTGAAACACGTAATGTTGAAGAATATGCAGCAGGTAAGCTTGTAGCAAAAAAACTAGATATGATTGCTTGTAATGATGTCTCTCGTGCGGATATTGGCTTTGCTTCAGATCAAAATGCCATGATTGTGTTCTTTGCTGAACAATATCAAATGGAAAAACGTGATTTAGAGAAAGCATCTAAACAAGAAATTGCTCAGCAACTTGTTGAGGCAATTCACGATGCCTTACATCATGAAATAGAGCCCGTTTAATACGATTTAATTTAATTATTGAATATTTTAAGATGTATTGCTTAGGTGAAATAAGCTGATCATAACCAAAGAAAATGCAACGAATTCGTTGCATTTTTTATTTGCAATTTTCAATGATTTTAAATTATGTTTAAGCATATAAATGGACAATAAATATAACACTATTGCGCTATTTAATTTTTATTTACAGCCACAGTTTTAAAGGATGATCGAGATGATCAAAAAAACTTTAGCCACGATGATACTTGCTTCAACATTTGTCATGAGTTCAATGAGCTTTGCTGCAAGTCTAGAAGATAATATGAAAACCCTTGCAAAAAACTATAAAGCATTTAATCAGAGTAATAACGCTGCTGATGCCAATAAAGCTTTAGATAATATGCGTGTTGCAGCAAATGATGCTAAAAAAGTTAAACTCAAAGGTCGTGGTGATACACAAGCCCCAAGCTCAACACAATTATATGATCAGATCATTGCAGAAATTGATAAAACTCAATCATTGGTCAAAGGTGGTCACTTAGATCATGCCAAAATAGAAGCAAAGAAAATTGCTGAGATTCGTGATCAAGGGCATAAAATTTATCGTTAAATTGATCATCAAATTTGAAAGTTAAATCTGTCCCTTTTAAAGCCGCATTGAGATGCGGTTTTTTATGGTATGAAATATTAGAAAAGTGCGCATGATCTGGATTTATTTTTATCTTTGCGGTTGATAAGGTGGTTTAAAAGCAAGACGAAAAAGGAGAGCATGATGCAGCAACATATACAGTTTGAGCGTATTGCCAAAGCCATCGAATATATTCAACAGCATTTTAAAGAGCAGCCTAATTTAGATCATGTTGCGGCACAGCTTCATTTAAGTCCTGCACATTTTCAACGTTTATTTACAGAATGGGCAGGGACTAGCCCTAAAAAATTTTTACAATACATCAGCTTACAACATGCTAAGACACTTCTAAATACACCAAAATCATCTTCTATTTTAGATGCGAGTTTTGCGACAGGTTTATCAAGTTCAAGTCGTTTGCATGATTTATTTATTCAAATTGAAGGGATGAGTCCTGCTGAATATAAAAATGGTGGTTTAAATTTATGTATTGAATATGATCTGGCAGAAACGCTTTTTGGAAAAGTCTTTATCGCTTCTACATCTAAAGGAATTTGTGCGATGAGTTTTGTGGAAAATAAAGATCAAGGTTTGCAAAATTTAAAAGAAAAATTTTCAAATGCACAGTTTTTGGAAAACAAGAATGAAAGACAAAATAATGCTTTAGATTTTTTTCATGCAATCAAGCGAGGTCAAGAAAAAGATCAAAAACAGCGTTTAGCACAAATAAAATTGCATCTAAAAGGTACAGACTTTCAACTCAAAGTATGGGAATGTCTATTAAAAATTCCTCAAGGACAATTGTCGAGTTATGGTGAAATCGCTGAGTATATTGGAAATCCAAAAGCCTCACGTGCTGTTGGAACTGCAATCGGTCATAATCCTGTGGCATTTTTAATTCCTTGTCATCGTGTCATTCAAGCTACGGGTGCTTTAGGAGATTATCATTGGGGAAAGACACGCAAGAGCGCAATGATTGGCTGGGAAGGAGTGCAGTGTGATGCAACATCTCGCAATGAATCATATTGACCCACAACAAAATTTATTACCCTATGACGGTTGTGTCTATTATTTAGGTCAAATATTGACTGAAACTGAAGCAAATGATTATTTTGAAAAGTTACTGATGTCCATTGCATGGCAACATGATCAAGCCATTATTTTTGGTAAAACCCTAACGACAAAAAGAAAAGTGGCATGGTATGGCGATCAAGCATTTGAATATACATATTCCAACATTCACAAATATGCTTTGCGGTGGACACCTGAATTATTGACATTAAAAGCTTTGGTCGAAGCCAAGACAAATGAAACCTTTAACGCTTGTTTATTGAACTTATACCATACAGGTGACGAAGGAATGGCATGGCATAGTGATGCTGAAAAAGACTTAAAAAAGAATGGTGCCATAGCATCATTAAGTTTTGGTGCTATACGAAAATTTGTGTTTAAACATAAACAAAGTAAAGAAAAGATAGATGTCATTTTAGAAAATGGCAGTTTATTGGTGATGAAAGACACTACACAGACGTTTTGGCTTCATCGCCTACCACCGACCAAGAAAATAAAGACAGCAAGGATTAACCTAACATTTAGAACGATTGTTGAGTAATTTTGTATGTTCTATGATTCGTCACGGCGAACTAAAAAGCCTATCCCACCAATTGCCAATCCAACTAAACAGCCATAAAAAATAAATGAATAAGGCACTAAAGTTGCTAGTATTTGCGTTTGATTGAGTGGGAAAAATGGATACATATCTGTATGCATGAGCGCATCTAAAAATAGATGACTAAAACTACCAATGAATGCACTCAACATCGCAGTTTTCCATGATATTTGCCAGTTGCTTTCTTTGAAAATGACCCTCAAGGTAAATTCGCTGATCGGCTTCCCGATCACGATGGCAATGCAGCCTATGAGCAATGCACCAAGTAAATGATGAGTGTAGAGGTGTAAAGTATTCCAACCTAAAATCATGCCAAATAAGGGTTCTAAATCCATTAACACTTGTGTACCTGCAAAAATCATAAAACTAAATTGTTGATGAGCAATCGCTTTGCAGCTTGCACCTAAGCCTAAATGTAATGGGGTAAATGGCATGTTGAAGCCTTTATTTTTTTGTTTATTTTCAAAATTATAAAATGGTGTTGTTGTGAGAAGTGTGAAGTTTAGGTGAAATCGAAAGCGCATCAAAACAAAAAAAGACCGCATAAAGCGGTCTTTTTAGTAAAGTCATGGCTTAAAAATTAAGCTTGACCTTCAACAGCAGCGGCTTGAGCACGTTCCATATTTGCTTCAAACTCTGCATCAAAATTGATTGGAGTAAGAAGTAATTGTGGGAAGCTACCTTTAGTCACTAAATCATTTACCGCTTCACGAAGGAAAGGGAATAAAATATTTGGACAATATGCGCCTAAGATGTAAGGAAGACGGTCTTCTTCGATTCCATCAATAAGGAAAATACCCGCTTGAGTGACATCAACGATAAATGCAGTTTCACCTGCATTGTTGGCTTGGACGACAACTTTTAAAGACACTTCAAAGTGAGTAGGATCTACTTTTTCTGCAGAAGAAGACAAATTGATGTTTAACTCAGGTTGCCATTCTTTAGTAAAAACTTGTGCTCCTGGTACTTCAAAAGATAAGTCTTTTGCATAGATACGTTCTAAAGCAAGTTGTGGTTGAGCTTGTTGTTCTTCAGTCATTCTTTATATTCCTTAAGATGAATAGCTAATGTACAGTTGTTTATGCCAATAAATCGTCAAGTTTGCCTTCTTTTTCTAAAGCGTAAAGCTGGTCAAACCCACCAATAAATTGATCTTTAATAAAAATTTGTGGCACAGTACGGTGACGAGTTTTTTGCATAAGCTCAACTTTCACTTCAGGTGCCTCTTGATCGAGATTGATTTCGGTAAAAGCAACACCTTTACGCTCAAGAAGACTTTTTGCACGAACGCAATATGGACAGAAAGTGGTTGAATATACGATTACTTCAGTTGTCATTTTATAACTCCTTAAGTTATTTCGCTTTGACCAAAGGTAAACCTTGGGCTTTCCAATTGCTAATACCGCCATCTAAACGATAGCTGTCGGTATGACCGACTTGTTGTAAAGCACTGCCTGCAACTTGCCCCATATTACAAATGAATACAAGTGGACGATCAGCAGTTTTTAACTCTTCGAGGTGACTAGTAATTTTGCTGTATGGAATATTTCGGCTACCACTGATATGACCTTCGCGAAAATCTTTGGCATCACGTAAATCAATCAACATTGCATTTTTAGCTTTAACTAAAATACCCAATGATTGTGGAGAGATTTTGCGACCGTTGCGTTGACCTTCGAAAACGAAGAACAAAACAACCAATACAGCTAAAATACCGAATAAAAAGGGGTGATTCCCCATAAATTCAAACCAACGTTCCACAATGCACCTAATTACAATCAAAATTTGTGTCGACGAGTATAGCCTATATATATGGTGATCAAAATCACTGCTTCAAGGCTACATTTAAAGAAAATTAATTTTTTTGTTGCGCCTCAGTAATTTCTTCAACTAAGCGTAAATAACTGTCTAAGCGTCGCGATAAAATTTTACCTTCAGCTACAGCATTTTTTAAAGCGCATTGTTTTTCATGGGTATGGGTACAATTACGATACTGGCAATGCCCTAGAAAATCCGCAATATCAGGGAATCCTGCATCAATTTTCTCTAAATCTAAATGCCAAAGCCCAAATTCACGAATACCCGGTGAGTCAATCAGCGCACCATTTTCACCAAAGCGAATTAAACGTGTAGAGGTCGTGGTGTGTTGCCCTAAAGCTGAATTTTCAGAAATGATATTGGTTTTTTGTGCTGCATTAGGAACAATGACATTGATCAGAGAGCTTTTACCCACACCAGATTGACCGACAAAAGCAACCGTTTCATTATCAAGACGTTGTGCAAGTGGGCTTAAGTCGCCTTCAGATTGTGTAATGAGGACTTCATAACCTAAATCTTGATATTCTTTGAGCATATCTAAAATAGGATCATTTTCTTTGAGTAAGTCAGACTTATTGAGTACCAATAACACTGGAATATCTGCATCAGCGCAAGCAACGAGATAACGATCAATCAGTGTGGGCGCAGGCTCAGGTAAAGCAGCAAACACAATCACAATTAAACTAATATTTGCTGCTACAGGTTTAACCTTATGATAACGGTCAGGGCGGGTGAGTAATGATGTTCGTGGATGAATGGCTGTGATAATACCCAAACCTGTATTGGGATCAGCTTGCCATCTGACTTTATCACCTGTGACCAAAAGTTCTAAGTTTGTACGTGTATGACAACGCCAAACACTGCCGAGCTCAATGGCTTTCCAAAATGGTTCAGGATCACCTGCTTTAACCTGCGGTTTTTCAGGATGTTGATCAGGAACAGAAAGGGCTTGTACTTCAAGTTGGCGTCCATAATGTTGGACAACTAAACCTTCGAGGTCATTTGAAGTGTCGATTTCTTCTTGACGTGTTTTATGTTGTTTCTGAATGCGACGTTGTTGCTGTTCAGTTAAACGACGTTTACGAATTAAAGCCATTCATGTCCTAAAAAACCATAAAAATAAGAAGGCAAAAATAACATGCTGAACGAATGAATTACAGCGCAGATGTCAGAAATTTGCTACTATTCATGTTTTATAGCCTAATAAGATTGCACTTTATGAGCAGCAGCACCCCAGATACACGCTTGATTTGGATTGATCTTGAAATGACAGGTCTTGATACAGACAATGATCAAATTATTGAAGTTGCGACCATTGTAACGGATGATCATTTAAATATTCTTGCGGAAGGTCCAGTGCTAGCAGTACATCAGTCAGATATTATTTTAAATGCGATGGATGAATGGAATACCAAACAACATGGTCAGTCAGGTCTGATTGAGCGTGTACGTCGTAGTAAATTGACTGCACGTGATGCAGAGTTACAAACTTTAGAGTTTTTAAAGAAATGGGTAAATCCAAAATCATCGCCAATGTGTGGTAACTCAATTTGCCAAGATCGTCGTTTTTTACATCGTTTAATGCCTGAAATGGAACAATATTTCCACTATCGTAATTTAGATGTATCGTCTGTGAAAGAGTTAGCAAAACGCTGGCGCCCTGAGATTATGAGTGGTCTTAAGAAAAATGCCTCACATTTGGCAATGGATGATATTCGTGACTCAATTGCAGAGTTAAAATACTATCGTCAATATTTCTTTATCTCAAATCAAGATTAATTCGATATTTTGTAAGCGAAGAAGGGGCAGAAATTGCCTCTTTTTTATGCGCTGTGTATTTTAAAAAATTAAGTTATACTGCTTTAGGCAATATTTTTGGTTTTGTTACAAAAAGAAGTAAGCTGTACATCAATTTTAAAATAATCCGTTTTACAATCCCTTTATATTTTAAATATTACAATGAGTTGAAATATGCAAAGTAATAATCCTATTTTAACCCGTGTGGAAACACATGCAGATTATAGTCAACCCATGACCATTCAAGGTGCAATCCAAAAGTCAGTATTATTGACTGTAATTGCGGCTGTGCTTGGCTTAGGTGTTTTTCTTTATAGTTTCGCCACTGCGAATTTTGGTCTTGCTTATGCAGCGGCAATGGTCGGTGCTATTGGTGGTTTCATTATTGCTTTAGTGGCAACTTTTAAGCCAAATACAGCGCGTGTTCTTGCTATTCCTTATGCTTTATTTGAAGGTGCATTTTTAGGTGGTGCATCTGTGATTTTTCAGTTGAAATTTCCGGGTGTTCCTTTACAAGCATTACTGGCAACTTTTGTAACGACTTTTGTGATGTTTGGTTTGTATCGTTTTCAAATTATTCGTGCAACTGAAAAATTTAAATCGATTGTGATGTCTGCAACAATCGCAATTGCTTTGGTTTTTGTTGTGCAATTCATCATGAATTTGGCATTTGGTTCAAGCATTCCTGGTCTATTTGAAAGCAGTTGGTTAGGCATAGGATTTGCAGCTTTTGTTGCTGTAATCGCATCATTAAACTTGATCTTAGATTTTGATTTGATTGAAAATGCTGCTGCGCAACGCGCACCGAAAGCATTTGAATGGTTATGTGGTATCGCATTATTAGCAACCTTAGTTTGGATGTATTATTCATTCATGCGTTTATTTAGCTTATTACAAGGCGATGATTAATCCTTGATGATGAACATTTGAAAAATCGCTCTTTATGAGCGATTTTTTTATGATTTAGTGAAAGATATAAAAAAAGATGCATTATGCAATTTTGTTCTGTCTTGAGTCTTGGCATTATGCATACAAACTTATTCGAGTGAGAATTTCATGGCACAAGGACTTTTGGCAGGTAAACGCTTCCTGATCGCAGGTATCGCAAGTAAATTATCGATTGCATTTGGTATTGCTCAAGCACTTCATCGTGAAGGAGCAGAGCTTGCATTTACTTATCCAAATGAAAAACTGAAAAAACGTGTAGATGATTTTGCTGAACAATTTGGTTCAACACTTGTTTTCCCTTGTGATGTTGCTGTTGATGCTGAAATTGATCATGCATTTGCTGAACTTGCTAAGCATTGGGATGGTTTAGATGGTGTTGTGCATTCAATTGGCTTTGCACCAGCACATACTTTGGATGGTGACTTTACGGACGTAACTGATCGTGAAGGTTTTAAAGTTGCGCATGATATTAGTGCATATAGCTTTATTGCAATGGCGCGAGCAGCAAAACCATTATTACTTGCGCGTCAAGGTTGCTTATTAACATTGACTTACCAAGGTTCTGAGTCAGTTATGCCAAACTACAATGTAATGGGCATGGCAAAAGCATCTTTAGAAGCAGGTGTACGTTATTTGGCATCGAGTTTAGGTGCTGAAGGGATTCGTGTAAATGCAATTTCGGCAGGTCCAATCCGTACTTTAGCAGCTTCAGGTATTAAATCTTTCCGTAAAATGTTAGATGCGAATGAAAAAATTGCACCGTTAAAACGTAATGTTACGATTGAAGATGTCGGAAATGCCGCACTTTTCCTTTGTTCACCTTGGGCAAATGGTATTACAGGTGAGATTTTGTATGTAGATGCAGGTTTCAATACTGTGGGTATGAGTGCATCAATGATGGATAGCGAATAAGTTATTCATGACTTGATAGTAAAAAGGCACTGAATTCAGTGCCTTTTTTATATGACATTTATGGTGTGACTTCAGTGATGGTGGTATTTGGTAACTGCTGAATCGGGCTACCACCGAGTGCTTGCATTAAGGTTACATAAGCATTGTATTGATTTTGCTTGACTTGTACTAAAGACAGTCGTGCATTACGCGTGGTTTCTTGCGCATCTAACAGATTTTTTAAAGCAATTGCACCATTGCGATAACGTACATCCGTTAAACGTTCAGTTTTCTCAGCCAATTCTAAATTTTTCTGCTGCAAAGCAACTTGTTTATCTAATTCAATTCGATTAGAAAGTGCATTTTCAGTATCAGCAAAAGCTTGATATAAGGTTTGTCGATATTGAATAATGGCTTTTTCATAATCCAATTCACTGATTTTTAAATCCTTTTTCATATCATTATATTGCAAGAAGGGCAGGCTTAAACTTGCACCTAAAGTTAGGGCAGGATTTTTCAGTAAATTGGTCAGTGACGTACTGCTTGAGCCTAAGTTCCCCGTCAAACTTATAGACGGATAATAACTGGCTTTAGTTGCATCTTTAGAAGCCAGAGCTTCACGTAAACGTAATTCTGCGGCACGTAAGTCAGGACGACGTGACAAAATATCGGCAGGCAAACCCGCTGTAATATTCGGTAAGCGAATACGTGGTAATTTTTTGGGTTCTTGAATATTGAGTTGTTGTACAGGAATTTGTAAGAGCACCGCCAAAGCAGTGCGTGTTTCTACTAACTGCTGTTCAATTTGACTTAAACTGGCTTTTTGACTTTGCACAGATTGTTCTGCTTGAGTCAGGTCTAAGCCTGAAACTGCACCTGCACGATATTGAGTACGTACCAGTTCATACAGTTTTTGTGTGGTGGCTAAACTTTGCTGTGCGACGGTATAGCGCTCATTTAAATAACCTAATTGCCAATACAAATTTGCTGTCGTGCCAATCAGCGTTTGCCCTGTCGCTTGTAGATCTTGTTCAGTGGCTAAGGATTCCCATTTTGCCGCTTCAGTTTGACGCGCTAATTTTCCAAATAAATCGACTTCATAGCTGACACCAGCACTTAAGGATAAACCTTTTGCACTGTCATCACCTGAATTTAAGTCAAAGCTATGTCCTGTAGAAACGCCTGAACTTACACGTGGACCTTGTTGGTCACGTGCTAAACCTACTCTTAAACGTGCAGTTTTTAAATTAATCCCTGCTACCGCTAAGTCCGCATTTTTAGCAACAACTTGTTCAACAAGTTGATTAAGCTGAGCATCATCAAATAAAGTCCACCATTGGTCTGCATAAAGACTGGCTTGAATATCCTGTTGATTGACTTTGTTATAAGCAAAGCTATTTGGAATATCAACAGTAGGGGCTTGATATGGGGTTTTGACCACGGCAGCGCAGCCAACGAGTGAACTGCCTAAGATCAATGCACTTAAAAGTTTGGTGACATTCATTTGCATGGTTATTTCCTTATTCTCTAGACAGGGCATCAACAGGGTCAAGCTGTGCTGCATTACGTGCGGGAATAAATCCGAACACGACACCAATTAAGGTTGAACATACAAAAGCTGCAACGATGGAGGTTGTTGAATACGCCATTTCAAAGGAACCTTTAGCAACATGACTGATAATCTGCCCAATACCAAGCGATAACAGCACCCCTAAAATTCCACCTAAAATACACACCAAAATCGCTTCAATTAAAAACTGTTGTAAAATATCACTTTGACGTGCGCCAACAGCCATACGTACCCCAATTTCTTGTGTTCGCTCAGTGACGGAAACCAGCATAATATTCATTACCCCAATTCCACCAACAACCAATGAAATCACAGCAATCGCAGAAACCAACAAGGTCATGGTTGCAGTAGTTTGCTCAATGGTTTCACGAATACTGTCAGAGTTTTGTGTAAAGACATCCTGTGCGCCATGACGCTGTTCTAGCAAGCTGAGAATGGCATTTTCTGCCACAGCCGTAGGATATTCATCCTTAATACGGACAATGATACTTCGCACGTTAGATTGTCCTAACATTCGACTCATTACTGTTGAATAGGGCAAATATACATTTAAACTGTCAGAATTTCCCATCATGCCTTGTTGAGCATCAACAATCCCTATAATTCGACTGGGTACGGTACCCAGTAAAATGACTTGACCTACAGGATCTGTGCCATCAGCAAAAAAAGTATTTTTTGTATTGGTATCAATAACAACATCTTGAGCGCGTTGAGTCACACTATGTTTATCAAATGCTTGTCCTGCGGTAAATGACATTCCTCTAACATCAAAGAAGTCTTCGCTAACACCATTGACTGTAATGGCTGCTTCAGTATCTTTATAGCGTCCTGTTAAACTAGAATTCACAGATGGACTTACACCTTCGACATAGGGCTGCTCTGCTAAAGCATCAGCATCTGCGGGAATTAAAGTTTTGACTTGTGCAGTTTTAGAATTATCACCAAAGCCGCGCCCTTGGAAAATGGTAATGGTATTGGTGCCTAAACTGCTAATATTCTCCAAAATTTGCTTTTGAGAACCATTACCTAAGGCAACCACCGAAACCACCGAAGCAATCCCGATAATAATCCCAAGCATTGTCAAAAAAGTTCGCATGCGATGCGCATTCATTGCTAATAAAGCCATGCGAAATGCTTCACTAAAACGATCTAATGCAGCTCGCCAAACAGAAGATTTTTTTTGCTTTTCAATGCCATCAAGTGTAGCTTCAGGATCTCGAATAACTTCTGTTTCAGGTGTATTTGGTGTATCTGCAATGATATTACCATCACTGATTTCAATAATACGAGTCGCATTTTTTGCCACATTCATATCATGGGTGACAAGAATAATGGTATGACCTTTGGCATTAAGTTCACGCAAAATTCGCATCACTTCAATACCGCTATTTTTATCCAATGCACCTGTTGGTTCATCAGCAAGAATAACATCGCCACCATTCATTAAGGCACGGGCAATAGATACACGTTGTTGCTGACCACCTGACAATTGGTTTGGGCGGTTTTGAGTTTTTTCAGCTAAACCCAGTTCTGTGAGTAGTTCTTTAGCGCGTTCTTGGCGTGCTGTTGGATTAACACCTGCATAAATTGCAGGAACTTCGACGTTACCTGCTGCATTAATATCACCTAATAAATGATAACGCTGGAAAATAAATCCAAAATATTCACGGCGTAACTGGGCTAATTCATCAGGTTCTAATTGTCTGGTTTCACGTCCTTTGACCTTGTAACTACCAGAAGTTGGTTTGTCCAAACAACCTAAGATGTTCATTAGGGTTGATTTACCCGACCCAGATTGACCGACAATGGCGACCAATTCACCTGCATAAATCTTTAAGTCGATGCCTTTTAAAATCTGAACTGTAGAATCACCCGCAGGAAATTCACGGATCAGATTATTCACCTCCAGAAGAGGTTGCTGATTTTGATCCATGTTTAAAATCTCATTCCGCCACGATTACTACGTTTTGCTGAGTCATTGCTTGTGTCTGAACCATCAGCGATCACCACTTGATCTCCTTGTTTTAGACCACGAATGACTTCAGCAGTTACACGGTTATTTAAACCAATAAGGACTTGTTGACGTTTGGCTGTACCATCTGCTTGTACAACACGAACAGTGGCAATAGATGCTTTGCCTTGATCAACTAAAGCTTTTTCATCCGCAGTAAGTTCTAGACGCTGTGGACGATCTGCATCGGCTTGATTTTTTGTATCTGTTTTATCTGTATCAGATTTTTTATCAGTATTACGTTTGGCACGTTGTGGGCGGCTTTGTAATGCAGAAGCAGGGACAGTCAGTACATCTTTTGCTTCAGCCAAAATAATATATACCTGCGCTGTCATATCAATACGCAATTTTCCATCATCATTAGGAACATCAAATAAAGCATTATAGTAAATCGCTGTACTCGAAGAAGAAGATGAGGTATTTGAATTTTCTGTATTAATTGACTCTGGTGCAGGTTCAACTTGACGTAAAGTTGCGTAACGTTTTTTCTCACTATCTCCTAAGGTTGTAAAATAAACTTTTTGACCTTCTTCAACTTTCATTACATCTGCTTCAGAAATTTGCGATTTAATTGTCATCGTGTCAAGTTGTGCTAATTTTACAATTGTAGGTGCGCTTTGGTTTGCATTTACCGTTTGACCTTCTTCAGTCACAATAGCCACAACAGTACCTGTCATTGGCGCAACAATTTGGGTATAGCCTAAATCTTCTTTGGCAGTTGCAAGAGTGAGTTTAGATTGCTCAATCTGTGCATTCATAGCAGTAATTTCAGCTTGTGCTGTTTTAAATGCTGCTAATGCACTTTCATATTCAGCTTTAGATGTTGCATCTTGGGAAAACATACTTTTTTGACGATTATATTCAGCTTCAACTTTCGCTAAATTGGCTTGTTTCGTGGCTAATTGAGCTTGTTGATTTTTAATACTCGCTTCAGCCGTTTTCAAATCATTGGTTTGGCGTACTGAGTCAATTTGTGCAATCAGTTGACCTTGCTTCACTTGGTCACCTAACTTGACATACATTTTTTTGACCTGACCTGATACCTGCGCACCAACACTGACCATTTTAGTGGCTTCTAAATCACCCGTTGCTAAGACCGAGTCTTCAATATCACCACGGACAACTTCTGTGCTAATAAATTGTGGTTGTTCGTTTTTAGGTTTTAACATAAACCAAGAAATTGCTGCAATAATGGCAATACCAACCACAATTAAAATGACTTTGGATGATTTTATTTTAGGCATATTGGTTTTGAGCAAATGAGATAATTGCTTAAATTATAAGGGGTAAATAAGGATAAAAAGTGAATTTTTTTAACAAATATAAATGATAATTATTTTCTTTAAGCTGATTCAAACAAACTGTACCCACATAATAGGGCAACCGCTTGTTGAATTAAATGTTCAGGTTTTTCTTGACTTAAGCCTTTTATCGCTGCATCAATACGCAATAAAACCGTAGGCCAAACTAAAAAAGACTGTGGCTTTAAGCGTCTGAGCGCTTGTTGGTAATTTGCAACTTTATTCTTCCAAATACCAAGCTGTAAAGCATTTTGCGGTTGTTCATAGAGTTGCATCAGCAAACGCATTTCTTTACTTAATGTCCATAAAATTAAACTTGCAGGCTCACCAGCCTCGATTAAGTAATTTAAAATTTTAGCAGACTGTGCATAATGACCAGCGAGAACAGCATCACTTAAATCAAAACTACTATAACGAGACTGGTCTTGTAAGCATTCATAGAGATGTTCAATTTGAATGTGATTTTGTTCTGGAAACGTATCTGCAACACGCATCAAGCTGTTTTTAGCTGCAAGTAAATTATGTTCATGATGCTGTTCAAGCCAAAGCCAAGCGTCTTGATCGAGTTGAATACCAAGCCGATCGGCTTCTATTGATAAAATACGTTGACGATCTTTAGGATAATGAGCAGCGAGTTGTACCACAACGCCATTGGCTTCAACGGTTTGGAAAAAACTGGATTTTAAGCTATTCGCATCTTGTTTTGGCATTACAATCAAAAGAAGATTGTGCTCATTGTATTGAATATATTGCTTAAGCAGTTTTAGACCATTTGCATCAGGTTTGATATTGCCATGCACTTCCACAGCCAAGTGCTGAGAAAATAAAGATAAACTGTCTAAGGCATTAAAAACTTGCTTCCAATCACTGGTATTATTTAAGTCGTAACGTTGCCGCTCAACTTCTTGAGCATTCCATTCCTTACGAAAAGCATCTAATAAATTTTGCTCAAGCAGTGGCTCTTGACCATGCATAATCCAAGCACCACGTGCTTCCTGTGTACGTTTAAGGGCTTGGAGATAGTCGAGTTTCATAATCTAATCAATTTACTGTGCTGTTTTTGGTGTTGCAGTACTTGGTAAGTATTTGGCTTTAGGTAAGCGATTTGCTGAAATTTGACGGCTAATTTGCTGTGCAATATCGTCAATAATGACTTGTTTTAAATATTTCTCTTGTTGATCATCTGTATTCACAGTTGCAACATCATACTGATAACTACGCGCTGCTGTTAAAGTACGTGCTTCAGTAACAGGATTACCTTGCTGATCTTCGATTTGAAATGTCACACTTAAACGTAATAATGTTTCAATCAATTGACCATTTAGCTCATGGCGAATTGGTTTGTAGTCTAAAATACGTAAGACATAAGCATCACTTGCTTGACCTAATTGAACACCTGACGCAGTTAAATAAACACTCAGTTTACTTTCTAAGTCTTCTGTATTTTTAGGAAGCTGTAAATTTAATTTGGTATAAACTAAAGGAGTTACTTGCGGATTTGTTCCTTTTAAGTGAAAACCACAGCCGACTAAGCCTGCACTCAGCCCTAAAGTTAAGACAATCGCTGCAACACGTTGAACCAAATGCATGTGGAGTCCTCTAAAACTTCCTGAATGGAAAATAATTTTAAATCTTGAGTTAGATTGTAAAGTCAAAGCCCGTTGATTGACAACGGGCTTTGTTTGGGTTTTGTTTTTATCCTTAAATTCCCTCTCCTTTTAGGAGAGGGTTAGGGAGAGGTAATTTATTTAAGAACCCTCATCCCCTTGCGGAATATATTCCTCATCCCAGAGGGAGAAGGGGTTGTAAGGCTTTTAAACCACCAAATTCACTAATTTGTTTGGTACCACAATTTCTTTCTTGGTTGGACCTGTCAAGAATTGTTGTACTTCAGGTAAAGCTTTGGCTTGTGCCAAGATGTCATCTTTAGATGCATCCACAGAAACTTCCAACTTACCACGAAGTTTACCATTGACTTGAACCACAATCGTTTGCGTATTACGCGTGAGTGCAGACTCATCGACAGCAGGGAATAACACTGAAGTTAAATCAATGTTGAACTGTGCCAATAAAGTCTGACTTAAATGCGGTGCAAATGGAGCAAGCAAGGTTAATAAGGTGATGATCGATTCACGAGCAACCGCAATATCGTTGTCATCTTTTGCTTCAAACTTGTTGTTGGCATTTAAAAGTTCCATTAACGCAGCAATTGCTGTGTTAAAAGCATGACGACGTTCAATGTCATCACCTACTTTTTGGATGGTTTCATGGGTTTTACGACGTAAATCCTGAGCACCCGTTGAAAGCTGTGCAGTATTAATTGCAGATGCAGTGTTGCCTTTTTCAAGGAAACCTGTGGTTAAACGCCAAACACGTTTTAAGAAACGGTTTGCACCTTCAACCCCTGCATCCGACCATTCTAAAGATTGATCTGGTGGCGCAGCAAACATCATGAAGACACGAGCCGTATCTGCGCCGTATTGGTCAATAATGGCTTGTGGGTCGATACCGTTATTTTTCGATTTCGACATTTTTTCCTGACCGCCAACAGTCACATCCTGACCATCACCTTGGTATTTTGCCGAAATGATACGACCTTTTTCATCACGTTCGAGATCAATATCAGCAGGGTTGAACCAGGTTTTTTTACCTGAATCTGCTTCACGGTAGTAGGTATCAGCCAATACCATACCTTGAGTTAACAGGTTGGTGAATGGTTCATTACCTTGAACAACACCTTCATCACGCATCAATTTATGGAAGAAACGTGCATAAAGTAAATGAAGAATTGCATGTTCAACACCACCAATGTATTGGTTCACTGGTAACCATGTTTGAGCAGCTTCAGGCTTAACCAAACCACCTGTAAAGTCAGGAGAAGCATAACGTGCATAGTACCAAGATGACTCTACGAAAGTATCCAAAGTATCGGTTTCACGACGTGCGTCGCCACCACAGCAAGGACATTTGGTTTCGTAGAATTCAGGCATTTTATTTAAAGGATTACCTGAACCATCTGGAACAACATCAGTCGGAAGTACAACAGGAAGTTGTTCTTCAGGAACGGTGACCTGACCACAGGTGTCACAATTGATCATTGGAATTGGACAACCCCAATAACGTTGACGAGAAACACCCCAGTCACGTAAACGGAATTGAACTTTAGAATTTGCCAAAGTTTGTGGTTCTAATTTTGCAAGGAATGCATCAAATGCAGCTTGGAAGTCTAAACCATCAAATTCACCTGAATTGACCAATTTACCTTCTTTAGAACCGTACCATTCTTGCCATTCAGTTGCAGAGTAGTCTGCATCATCAGCGCCTTTGGCATCAATTACTTGTTTGATTGGCAAGTTGTATTTATTGGCAAATTCAAAATCACGTTCGTCATGCGCAGGAACAGCCATGACCGCACCTGAACCGTATGACATCAATACATAGTTGGCGATCCAAACTGGAACTTTTTCGCCAGTTACTGGATGTTTCACTGACAAACCTGTTGCCATACCTTTCTTTTCAGCAGTGGCAAGATCAGCTTCAGCGACTGAACCCATACGACATTCTTCGATGAATGCTTTGAGTTCAGCATTATTTTCCGCAGCTTTTAATGCCATAGGGTGTTCTGCTGCAACCGCAACATAAGTCACACCCATTAAGGTATCGGCACGTGTGGTATAAACCGTTAAACCATCGGCATAAACTTCTGTATTCGCTGAAGGGAAAGTAATTTCCATACCTTGTGAACGACCAATCCAGTTGCGCTGCATGGTCAAGACTTGTTGTGGCCAACCGTCTTTTAAAGTATCTAAATCGTCTAATAATTCTTGTGCATAATCTGTGATGCGGAAATAATACATTGGAATATCACGTTTTTCTACCAATGCACCTGAACGCCAGCCACGACCATTTTCAACTTGCTCATTGGCTAAAACGGTTTGATCCACAGGATCCCAGTTTACAGTTGAAAGTTTGCGGTAAATTAGACCTTTTTTATACAGTTGAACAAATAACCATTGTTCCCAGTGATAGTATTCTGGAGTACATGTCGCAAATTCACGATCCCAGTCGACTGAAAGACCGAGTTTTTTCAATTGGTCACGCATGTAGGCAATGTTTTCAAATGTCCATTTTGCAGGCGCAACTTGATGGGCAATTGCCGCATTTTCAGCAGGTAGACCAAAAGCATCCCAACCCATCGGTTGTAGAACAGTTTCACCTTTGAGACGGTGAAAACGGCTGATCACATCGCCAATGGTATAGTTACGCACATGACCCATATGCAGTTTGCCACTTGGGTAAGGGAACATCGAGAGAATATAACGACGTGGACCTTCTACAGTGTCGGCAACTTTAAATGATTTGCGATCTGCCCAGTCTTGCTGGACTTGAGGCTCAATCGCACTCGCTTGGTATTCAGGGTCAATATGAGTAGTCATAAACGTATTTAAGAAAAAAGGTTAAAAAACTGTGTTGCACAGCATAGCTTAAAAATCGTGTAAATGTCAGTTATTCAGAGCGGATTTTGTGTAAATAGTCATTATTTTAGAAAGTAAACCAGATAAAGCATTCGATTTAAATTTATAAATAAAATAATTAAAATGAAGTAATCCAGAGATTAATTTTGTATTAAAATTAAACAAGAAGGCTCAAATTAAATAATACTCATAAAATAATAATTTTAATAAAAAGTATAAATGTAAACTTTGAGATTATTTATAAATCATTTTTTAATTCTTGTGTGAGTAGGTTAATCTTTTCTTGGTATGCATTATAAGCGATTTCACCATACTTCTTTTTAACTTTTTCAAGTAAGTTATCTTTTAAAATCGCTAGCTCATTTATATCGCTGGCACGTTCAAGTTTAAGAATTTGGGTAAAAGATAATATGCCAAAAAACTCTGGAATTTGGATGGATAAAAATGCATATAAACGATGAAACGGACTACTATTTTCTAAAGGTGGTAAAGCTATATTTAATTTTTGTTGTATAGGATCAGCTGTTATATCTTGTTGGGGTATGTTTTGTGATACAAGAGTTGGTGACTCTCCCCAATCTGAAATTTCTAATAATTTATTTTCTAAAAGAGAATTTACTGTATCAAAGGGAACACCTAGCATGGTGATGATTTCTTGTATAGTAAGCTGACCATTGGCAATAATTAAAAAATTACGTTCAGCACGTGTGAGTTGAATCGCATGACTTGAAATAATCATACGTCCTTGGTTTGATTTTTTAACGATTGTATTCCTGTTTAATTGTTGTTGAGACATCGTATTTCTATCCTTGAGACGTATTTTTTCTAGCATTTATATTCAAGCATTTGCTCGTAAAAAATAATATTAAGTAAGTTTGAGAACTTGTATTTTATTTTTTAAAGTGAATAAAATAATTCTAAGTTTTGATCATTTAAAATTATTATTAAGATATTTTAAATAGTAATTTTTTGTATAGCAAATATTTTTTAAAAAATAACTAAAATATTTTTTAAGTTCATGAAATTTAATCACTTATTTAAATGTTTTTAAGATTTTTTGAGTTTTGAAAGTGCATTTTTATTTTAATTTTGTGATATGCATCACATTATTGTTTTGCATTTAAAGTATTTGATTTATTGAAATTTTATTTGAAAAATATATTATTTTTGACAGGGTAAATCTATATACTCTTAAATTTGTAGTTTTTATTCTTAAATTTATCTAACAAGTGAAAAATGTTTATGTTATCTTTGCGGTAGATTTCATCTGTAAGACACTATTTAAAATAATTGCAATATCTAATAAGTAAAAGTTTTTAAGTGTGATGAATTCAGGGGATTAATAAAATGTTTTCATAAGATTTAATAAAAATAGTTATTAAAACATTTTTATTATGCAGTTTTATTTTAATAAAAATGAAAGGAATAAATAAATGCATATAAGCACTAGGGGAGTGCCAGATCAGAAAATGACAAAGGAAGAGAAAAAAATCATTTTCGCTTCAAGTTTAGGAACAATATTTGAATGGTATGACTTTTATTTATATGGTGCATTAGCACTTATTTTGGCTCAGCAGTTTTTTACCGATCTTGATAGTACAACAGGGTTTATTTTTGCCTTACTTGCATTTTCCGCAGGTTTTATTGTGCGACCTTTTGGGGCATTAGTTTTTGGTCGATTAGGAGATAGGGTTGGGCGAAAATATACATTTTTAATCACTATTTTAATTATGGGAATATCAACTTTTTTGGTTGGATTATTGCCTAATTATAATGCAATCGGAATTGCAGCCCCCATAATGCTAATCATATTACGTTTAATACAAGGTTTAGCATTAGGAGGCGAGTATGGTGGGGCAGTAACATATGTTGCTGAATATGCACCTCAACATAAACGAGGAGCATATACTGCATGGATCCAGATTACAGCGACGACAGGATTATTGTTATCGTTATTGGTTATTTTAAGTGTACGAACATTGCTTGGAGAAGAAGCATTTAGTGCATGGGGATGGCGAATTCCTTTCTTATTTTCTTTTGTTTTACTGTTTGTAAGTGTTTGGGTGCGTTTATCAATGAGTGAACCTCCTGCATTTAAAAAGCTAAAAGAAGCAGGAAAACTGTCTAAAGCACCTATTTTTGAATCATTAGGGCAGTGGAAAAATTTAAAACTGATTTTATTGGCATTGTTTGGTTTAACCATGGGACAAGCTGTCATTTGGTATACAGGTCAATTTTATAGCCTATTCTTTTTAACCCAAGCATTAAAAGTAGAAAGTGCGACAGCTAGTATTTTGGTGGCATGTGCTTTACTGATTGGTCTACCTTTCTTTATTTTATTTGGTTATTTATCTGATCGAGTTGGGCGTAAACCTATTATTATTTTGGGTGGAATATTAGCCGCAGTCACATATATACCGATTTATCATGCATTGACGTATGCAGCAAATCCTCAGCTTGCAACAGTCTTAAAACAATCTCCAATCGTGTTAAGTGTTGATCCTTCTGAGTGTTCATTACAATTTGACCCAATTGGGCGTAAAACATTGGAAAGTAGTTGTGATATTGCCAAGAAGCTTTTAGCAACAAATGCAGTAAATTACTCCATTGAGCATTTACCTCACGGTGAAAATGCAAAAATTTTAGTGGGTCATACTTTAATTCAAGGTTTTTCACCTTTGCATATCACAGAAGAAAGTATTTTTGCTGCACAAGGAATTGCACAGCAAAATCAGTTTAAAGCCATGCAGCAACTTGAGTTTGCAGAACAAAATGGTGATCGAAAAGCAATTTTACTTGCTCAGAGAGAACAAGCTTTAACAGCGAAAACTTTGGATGATTTTGCCAAAGATGCAAAAGCAACCGCAATTAAAGTGATGGAGGTTGACTTTAAAAATCAGGTCAGTGCGGCATTGATTGAAGCACAATATCCAACACAAGCAGACCCTAAAGAAATGAATAAGCCACTCATTGTCTTGTTGCTGTCTTTATTGGTGATCTATGTTGGTATGATGTATGCGCCAATTGCAGCAGCATTGGTTGAAATGTTTGCAACAAAAATTCGTTATACTTCAGTAAGCTTACCTTATCATATTGGAAATGGTTGGTTTGGTGGCTTATTACCAACAATTTCTTTTGCCATCGTTGCGCAAACAGGCAATATTTATAATGGTTTATGGTTCCCAATTATTGTTGCTGTTATTTGTGTGATTATTTGTGCGTTATTTATTCAAGAAACGAAGAATATTGATATTTTTAAAGATGATTATAAATAAGCTTCTTATTGCTAACTGATGTTACGCAGTAGTTCTAAAATTATAAATTGGATATAGAAGAATGTTGATACGCGGAAACGTCATCCGCAATTGTTTGAGGCATGGCGCCTTCTTATAAATAAAGTTTCTGCGAAACATTAAATTTTTTGATGCTAGTGAACGAGTTTTGCGGATGACAATGGTTTTCTTGCAAAGCTTCGCTTTTCATTTTCCCGAAAGAAAAGTATGTCGAGCCGAAGGCTGACCCTTAAATTTAAACTATGGATCTAGGACTCCGTCGCATAATTTAGCTTTTTCTATTTTTAGCGATGTAATTTGAATCAAGTGAGTAACATCAGTTACTAAAAAACCTTTCATATTCGTATGAAAGGTTTTTTTATTGCTGATATTTTTTAATTTGAATTTATTGAGGACGCTCTTGACCACGTTGTAAAGCTGCATTGGCTTCACCTTGTTGATCGACTTTGGGAACATCTGCTCTTTCATTATGATTTTGCACAGGTTGAGAAGTTACTGATGTGGCAGGTGCGACAGGTGTTACAGATGATGTCGATGGTGAAGCATTATGACCATAAGTTGTCACTGTGGTTCTGCTCTTGGCATTTTTAGGTGGAGGTGTTTCGGTATAGTGAGTTGCCCCCTGATGATCGACCCATTTGTAGTATTGTTTTGCAAAGCTTTGCGACGTTGCACTAAGGCTTAAAACTAAAAATGTGGTGGAAATAATCTTGGTATATAAATGTTTTGGTTTTTGCATGACAGAACCTTTGAAATGAGGATTTTTCCATTCTTCTAAATATTATGCGGTAATTATACACATAAAATAAAGAATACTTATTGTGATTTTATTTTGTGTTTATTTTAATCGTATTTAGAAAAAATGATAGATTTTTATTGAAAATTTATTAAGTTATAACTTACTGAATTTTTTATTATAAATCGAATAAAAAAAAGTAATAGTTTAAAAAAAATGCGTATGGGAAATAAACAATAAAAAAGCGAATAGAAACCTTGACTTTGCTTGCTAAAACAACAAAAATGCTGATTCAGTTTTGTATGTTTTTATTCGATCACCCTTCGGATAATGGCATCGTAAGCAATATCATTTTTCTCTAAACCGAGAAAGTGACCCCCTTACATTAAATATGTTTATCCCAACATATTTTTGTTATGAACATCATTTAAACAGTGATGTGACTATAAAATTTTTATATTGCTGCAAAAACTAGTAAATATGTGTGCTATAACAGAGCGCACAAATCAATGAATGAAGCACAACTTGTGTCTCCCATAAGTTGTGGAAAAAAGATTAGGGTGAATACGTTGGAACTTTTATCTGGTGGTGAAATGCTCGTTCGTGCATTGGCGGACGAAGGCGTTGAGCATGTTTTTGGGTACCCAGGCGGCGCAGTTTTACATATTTATGATGCGCTATTTCAACAAGAGAAAATCAATCATTACCTCGTGCGTCATGAACAAGCAGCAGGTCATATGGCTGATGCTTACTCACGTGCGACAGGTAAGACAGGTGTGGTGCTTGTCACATCTGGTCCTGGTGCGACCAATACCGTAACGCCAATTGCAACAGCTTATATGGACTCAATCCCAATGGTGATTTTGTCTGGTCAGGTTGCAAGCCATTTAATCGGTGAGGATGCGTTCCAAGAAACGGATATGGTCGGTATTTCTCGTCCAATCGTGAAGCACAGTTTCCAAGTGCGTCATGCAAGCGAAATTCCTGCAATTATTAAAAAAGCATTTTATATTGCTGCAAGTGGTCGTCCAGGTCCAGTTGTTGTTGATATTCCAAAAGATGCAACAAATCCTGCTGAGAAATTTGCATACGAATACCCTGAAAAGGTAAAAATGCGTTCGTATCAACCACCACATCGTGGTCATTCTGGTCAAATTCGTAAAGCAATAGATGAATTGATTAATGCAAAACGTCCTGTCATTTATACAGGTGGTGGTGTGGTTCAAGGCAATGCTTCTGCACAGTTGACTGAACTTGCACATCTTTTGGGTTACCCAGTGACCAATACTTTGATGGGCTTAGGTGCATTCCCAGGCAATGATCCACAGTTCATTGGCATGTTGGGTATGCATGGTACATACGAAGCCAATATGACAATGCATAATGCGGATGTTATTTTAGCGATTGGCGCGCGTTTTGATGACCGTGTAACAAACAATCCAGCGAAATTCTGTCCAAATGCAAAAGTCATTCATATTGATATTGACCCTGCAACAATTTCAAAAACGATTATTGCGCATATTCCAATTGTTGGTGCTGTAGAGCCAGTTCTTCAAGAGATGTTGGTTCAATTGAAACAAATGAATGTTTCAAAACCAAATCCAGAAGCAATTGCAGCTTGGTGGGATCAAATCAATGAATGGCGTAAAGTTCATGGCTTACGCTATGAAAAAGCAACTGACGGTTCAATGAAGCCTCAGCAAGTTGTTGAAGCTTTAGACAAAATAACCAATGGTGATGCCATTATTACTTCTGACGTTGGTCAGCATCAAATGTTTGGTGCAATGTACTATAAGTACAAACGTCCACGTCAATGGTTGAACTCTGGTGGTTTGGGCACAATGGGTGTGGGCTTACCATACGCAATGGCTGCTAAACTTGCATTTCCAGATCAACAAGTTGTCTGTATTACAGGTGAAGCATCGATTCAGATGTGTATCCAAGAGCTTTCGACATGTAAGCAATATGGCTTAAATGTAAAAATTCTTTGTTTGAATAACCGTGCTTTAGGTATGGTTAAACAATGGCAAGACATGAACTATGAAGGACGTCATTCAAGTTCTTATGTTGAGTCATTACCAGACTTTCCTAAATTGATGGAGGCATATGGTCATGTTGGTATTCAAATTGACCATGCAGATGAGCTTGAATCTAAACTTGCAGAAGCAATGGCAATTAATGATAAATGCGTATTTATCAATGTCATGGTTGATCGTTCAGAGCATGTTTATCCGATGCTGATCGCAGGTCAATCAATGCAAGATATGTGGTTATCTAAAGGGGAGCGTACTCAATGAGACATATAATTTCTGTACTCATGGAAAACGAAGCAGGTGCGCTTTCTCGTTTGGTGGGTTTATTTAGTCAACGTGGCTATAACATTGAAACGCTCAATGTTGCGCCAACAGAAGATCCAACGTTGTCACGTTTGACATTAACGACTTATGGTGATGAGCACAAAATTGAGCAAATTACTAAACAACTGAACAAATTGGTTGAAGTGGTAAAAGTGGTTGATTTGTCAGAAGGTGCACATATTGAGCGTGAATTAATGCTCATTAAGGTCAAAGCTTTAGGTTCAGCACGTGCTGAGATTAAGCGTACAGCTGATATTTTCCGTGCGCAAATTGTTGATGTAACACCAACGACTTATACCATTCAAATCGCTGGTACAACTGAAAAAATTGATGGTTTTATTGATGCGCTTGCTGAAAATACCATTCTTGAAGTTGTACGTTCAGGTGTGTCAGGCATCGCACGTGGCGAAAAAGTTTTAACTATTTAATTTTAATTTATTCACCTATAATCCTCTCCTAGAAAAAAAGGAGAGGGCTTAGTTGATCAGTACACAATAAAGCCGTACCAACTAAGTAAAGGAAACAAAAGCATTTAAGCGGAGACAGCAATGCAAATTTTTTATGATAAAGACTGTGACTTATCTATCATCCAAGGTAAAAAAGTAGCAATCATTGGTTATGGTTCACAAGGTCATGCGCATGCGCTTAACCTTAAAGATTCTGGCGTTGATGTAACTGTAGGTTTACGTGCAGGTTCTACTTCTTGGAAAAAAGCTGAGAATTCAGGTCTTAAAGTATCTGAAGTTCCTGCTGCTGTTGCTCAAGCTGACGTTGTTATGATCTTGACTCCAGATGAGTTCCAATCACAACTTTATCGTGATGTGATTGAACCAAATATCAAGCAAGGTGCAACTTTAGCATTTGCTCATGGTTTCTCTGTTCTTTATAACCAAGTTGTTCCACGTGCTGACTTAGACGTAATCATGGTTGCACCTAAAGCACCTGGTCACACTGTACGTTCAGAATATCAACGTGGTTCAGGTGTTCCTGATTTAATCGCAATTCACCAAGATGCTTCTGGTAATGCACGTAACGTTGCACTTTCTTATGCTTCAGGCGTAGGTGGTGGTCGTACTGGTATCATCGAAACTTCTTTCCGTGAAGAAACTGAAACTGACTTATTTGGTGAGCAAGCAGTTCTTTGTGGTGGTGCTGTTGAATTGGTTAAAATGGGCTTCGAAACTTTGGTTGAAGCTGGTTATGCACCAGAAATGGCTTACTTCGAGTGCTTACACGAGCTTAAATTGATCGTTGACTTGATGTTCGAAGGCGGTATCGCTGACATGAACTATTCAGTATCTAACAATGCTGAATATGGCGAATATGTAACAGGTACTGAAGTAATCAACGAACAGTCTCGTGAAGCGATGCGTAATGCGCTTAAACGTATTCAATCTGGCGAATACGCGAAAATGTTCATTAACGAAGGTGCATTGAACTATCCTTCAATGACTGCTCGTCGTCGTCAAAATGCTGCACACGGTATCGAAGTAACGGGTAACAAGTTACGTTCAATGATGCCTTGGATTCAAGCGAACAAAATCGTAGATAAAGAAAAGAACTAATTTTTAGTTTTTTGACTTTATAAAAAGCCTATTCTATTGAGTAGGCTTTTTTTATGATAAATTACTCATTATTTTGCTGTTTTTGAATGTGGTGAAATTATGAAATTTAAAATTTTCTTGGGTATGGTTGCTATAACATTTTCAAATTTAAATCATGCCGAAACTGTAGTAAATTCAAAAGACTTCAAGCCCCTTAATGAAGTTCGGGTATCTATGCAGCGTATGTTGCGTTCTACTGAAGGGCGTTATTTTTTAAGTCTTTATGCGGGTATTTGGAATCCACATGCTGTGATGACGGATTTAGTTGAAAATAAAAATATTTCATTTAAAGGTTTGCAAAAAGCAGATCAACTCACGCTAAAATCAGTAAACTCTGAAACTGATGCAACAGAAAATAGCATGTACCAACTTACAGGTACTTTAAATGCAAATACAGGTTATTTTAAAACTTTACTCTCAGAAGGCACGGACACTTTTGGTAAAAATATTCAGTTTGAACCAGCAGTTAAAGTCAACAATAAGCCTTCATTTTTCTTTAAATTTTATAGCGGTGATCAAACTACAACGTATGGCGCACCTTTACAACGTGTAGATGTAGTCAATAAAAATAATAATCAGACGATTCAGTCTTTGACAGGATTTGCAGCATATCCAAAAAGTATAGGTTATATGGATATTAATTTTGATGGTTATTATGACATTATTTTATCTGACATTTCACAGTCTTATTCTGTAGAAGATAAGCGTTATATTTATTGGATGTATAACCCAAAAACAGGGCAATTTCAGCGTTCGCCACAGCTTGAGAAAATTATTGGTTTCCCAAATCTGCATGGTGAAAAACAGCAAATTGATTTTGGAGGGGGCAAGATTTATCAGGTTGAAAATGGTTTGTTAAATCGAATTTAGTTTGTTTTTAATTCAAATCATAAGTATAGAGTCCTGATGAATCGGCACTTTTTGGTCTGGAAAATATTTTCTAGTGCGTGGGCTGAAAGTGGTTTTGATGCTCAAGACTTAACTCATTTTTCTGAAATAAAACAAAATTATCTACATTGGTCAGATCTTCGCACAGTTATTTATCGTGATGTGCTTGGATATTTTGCTTTGCCTAGTTTTTGTATGTTATTTGTTTGGATTCCCATTGTTGGCTCTCTATTTTTAATTGCTGCATTGCCTGATTGGGAGTTTGAAAATACGTGGCTACAAAGAAAGATGCAAGAATGGTATGCCACTCCTTGGTGGATGCATTATTTAAACCCATTACGTTGGATCGGGTATTTAATTGCATTTGGAATGGCGTATCGTGTGATCAATTGTTTAAAGCGGTATTATAAAGCTGAAAATATATGATCAAAGTTGCATGATGTTTGGATCTGTTTGAGTCATGTTTGATATTGAGTCATGATTTTTTTATGCTCTTATTTTTTATTGAATTATAAACGGAATATTGGTTCGACAGGTTGGTGCTGTTTATCTTTATTTTTGTATTGGGAAATAGTTAAACAATTTAATGAAAATATAGTTTCAAAAAACCGTCATCTTAAAATCATCAAAGTGTAAAAAAGATCACCTACACTTATAAAAAATGAAGAGAAGATAGAGGTAATCGTATGACAAAGACGTACGCAGAAGCCTTATTATACAGACAACGAGATTTTCCTGATTATTTTAAATTTTATTTAAAGAAAAATAATAAGCAGCAACATATTTCTGAAAATTTAAATATTCTTCAAGAGCTTGTACGTCCAAGGCTGAAAATTGCAATTGTGACAGAAACATGGCCTCCTGAAATTAATGGCGTAGCAATGTCATTGATGCAATTGTGTAAAGGTTTACAGAAACAAGGGCATAAAATTTTACTGATTCGCCCAAAACAAAAACATGTATGTGATGAATTTTCGCCAAATAAAGAGTGCTTAGTGACGGCTCAAGCAGTACCTAAATACCCTGATATGCGTTTTGGTTGGCCACAATATTTAAAAGTATCCCAAGCAATTTCTGATTTTGCACCGCATGTTGTTCATATTGTGACAGAAGGACCTTTAGGTTTTACGGCACTGCATGCAGCAAAATCTAAAAAAATCCCTGTTTCTAGTGGTTTTCATTCACCATTTCAAGAATTTAGTCGCTTTTTTGATTTGGCATTTTTGGTGAAACCTGTACAGCGATATTTGAAGTGGTTTCATAATCATACAGACTTAACTTGTGTACCGAGTCGCGATACAGAAAAAGCTTTAAAGCAGTTTGGGGTAACTTGTCCGCTAGTTATTGTTGGGCGTGGTGTTGATGTAGAAAAATTTTCATCCAGTCATCGCTCAGAGCAGTTACGCCGCAGTTGGGGCGTTGATCATGACACGACAGTATTGCTTTATGTTGGACGTTTATCTCCTGAAAAAGAGATCAATGTTTTGATTGAGGCTTATGTTGCACTTAAAAAGTGTTCACAGGAAAAAGTGCAGTTTGTCATTGTGGGCGATGGTCCAGATCGTAAGCGTTTAGAAAAAATGCTTGGTGCAGAAGATATTATTTTTACAGGTAGCTTAAGTGGTACAAGCTTAGCGCAAACTTATGCAAGTGCGGATGTTTTTGTTTTTGCAAGTCAGGTGGAAACGTTTGGTAACGTTGTTTTAGAAGCCATGGCAAGTGGTTTGCCTGTTGTTGCTTATGATTATGCAAGTGCGCAACTATACTTGAAAAATCAACAAACGGGTTGGTTGAGCCTATTGGGTGCGACTGATCAATTCATTCAATCTATTTTACAGCTTCCTGACCATGCAAGTTTGCGTGCAATGGGGCAGCAAGCTATGCACGATGTTCAAAACATTGGCTGGCGACATGCGGTACAACAATTCGAACAGGCACTTTATCAGGTTACACAAGATCAGGTTTTAGTAACGTAAATCATCTCGTCAAGAGAGGAGAGCTAAAATGAATTTTAAAGAAACTAAAATAAAAATACTCGATTTAGATTTGAGAGGCTGTTTATATCTCAATAATTTGTCTCATATGCAATATGTGGCTTTGTTTTTTAAAATCATTAGTCGTTTAGGCGATGGCGCATTTTGGTACTTGATGTTGCTGATTGTGTGGCTGAATAAAGGCTTTGCGTATGGATTAAAGTTAATTTATGTCGTATTAAGTGCTTTGATTGGTACAGGTATTTATAAAGTATTAAAGCATAAAACAGTTCGTCCGCGTCCTTATCAAGTACATCAAGTGATTATCTTAGGCGAACGACCTTTGGATCACTTTAGTTTTCCATCTGGTCATACTTTACATGCGGTGATGACTACCGTGGTATTGGGTTATATCCAACCTGCGCTTTTATTTTTAATGATGCCTTTTACAATTTTAGTTGCATTATCACGCATGATTTTAGGTTTGCATTATCCAAGTGATGTGATTGTGGGGGCTTTAATTGGAGCGACAGTGGCAAGCATGATTTTAGTCGCTGCACCATTTTTGCATATTAGCTTATAAATTGTATTTTAAAATGAATTCTATTTTGGTAAATGGCTAGATTTTGCTAAAGTAATTGCCAAGATGGAAAAGGATAGGATGACCTCAATGGGTTTACGTTGGACAGATACAATTGATATCGCGATTGAGCTATATGAAGCTCACCCAGATGTTGACCCACAATGGGTGCGTTTTACAGACTTACACGCATGGATTTGTGCATTACCCGATTTTAGCGATGATCCAACAAAGTCCACAGAAGGCTTATTAGAAGCAATTCAAATGGCTTGGATTGATGAAGCCAGCTAAAAAAATGTCTTAATCTGTCTAAAAAATCATTTTTTTACAGTTTAAAAAGCGGAAAATCGCGCATTATTCGGTATAATGCGCCAAAATTTTCATGTCAATTTGACTTAAGGAGCCAATCATGGCTATTGAACGTACTTTATCTATCGTAAAACCAGATGCAGTTGCTAAAAACCACATTGGTGATATCTTTGCTCGTTTCGAAAAAGCTGGTCTTAAAATCGTTGCGACTAAAATGAAACACCTTTCTCAAGCAGAAGCTGAAGGTTTCTATGCTGAACATAAAGAACGTGGTTTCTTTGCTGATTTAGTTGCATTCATGACTTCTGGTCCAGTTGTTGTTTCAGTTCTTGAAGGCGAAAACGCAGTTCTTGCTCACCGTGACATCTTAGGCGCTACAAACCCTAAAGAAGCTGCTCCTGGTACAATCCGTGCAGATTTCGCTGTAAGCATCGATGAAAATGCTGCTCACGGTTCTGACTCTGTAGCTTCTGCTGATCGTGAAGTTAACTACTTCTTCGCTCAAACTGAAGTTTGCCCACGTACTCGTTAATTCTGAGTCAATAGGGTCGTCTTAAAATTCACAGAAGCGTTTTACGTTTTGTAAATTGTTAACAGACCCTGAACCAGATAAGTGTTATACTACTTGTCTGGTTTTTTTATTTTTAATGTTCGAAAATTGAACAATCCTCATCCATTGACATGTTTTTTAGGTAATACACATGAATTCTGAAGTTGTCGCTTCATCATTAACTCAAGATGAACAGAAGCCTGCATCATCAAAATCTGCACAGCAAACACATGTACAGAAAGTGAATTTACTTGGCATGTCACGTCCGCAATTGGAAAAATTCTTCGAAGATTTGGGAGAGAAAAAATTCCGTGCAGGGCAAGTGATGAAGTGGATACATCAATTTTTTGTAACAGATTTTTCTGAAATGACCAATATTTCAGGAAAGTTGCGTGAAAAATTAGAAAAAATTTGTGTCATCGAAGCGCCAGAAGTTGTTCATCGTAACTATTCAAAAGATGGTACTCGTAAATGGGTATTCCGTGTTGGTGAAGGTGACGGTTCACTGGTTGAAACTGTTTTAATTCCTGCTGAAGACAAAACAGGTTCTCGAAAAACTTTGTGTATTTCTTCACAAGTTGGTTGTGCACTTGACTGTTCATTTTGTTCGACAGGTAAACAAGGCTTTCAACGTGATTTAACACCAAGTGAGATCATTGGTCAGTTATGGATGGCTAACTATTCTTATATGGAAGAAGTGCCTGTTGCAGAGCGTGAACGCTCAGTGACCAATGTCGTGATGATGGGTATGGGTGAGCCATTACTCAACTATGATGCTGTTTTAAGCTCAATGAATATCATGTTGGACGATTTTGCTTATGGTATGTCAAAACGTCGAGTGACCTTGTCTACATCGGGCGTGGTGCCAAAAATTGATCAATTAGCACAAGATATTGATGTTGCTTTAGCTATTTCTTTACATGCGCCAAATGATGAACTACGTAATGAGCTTGTGCCGATTAATAAAAAATATCCATTAGAACAACTCATTACAGCATGTCAGCGTTATATTGCTAAAGATGGTAATGAAAGCTCACGTAAACATGTCACCATTGAATATGTCATGTTAGATGGTGTAAATGATCATCCTGAACATGCACAACAAATGATTAAGTTATTGAAAAATTTACCAAGTAAAATTAATTTGATTCCATTTAATCCTTTTCCACATGCACCTTATGGTCGTTCAAGTCGTAATCGAATTATTTCTTTTCAAAAAACTTTGTCTGATGCAGGATTTGTGTGTACGATTCGTCAGACGCGTGGTGATGACATTGATGCTGCGTGTGGTCAATTGGTCGGTCAGGTGGCTGACCGTACTCGCCGTGCAGAACAATGGAAGAAGAAAGTTGCGCAGCAGAACGAGATTTTGCGTTCACAAGGTTGACCATTTTTAAAATTAAATATGGGGAACAAGCTTTGAGAAATAATATGTACACAAAAATGATCACAGCCGCTGCTATCAGTTGCGCTGTGTTCTTGACTGCTTGTCAAACCACACAAACAGGGTCGGTTTTAAAAAAAGATCCCGAAAAAGCAGTCAAAGTACGTACTCAATTGGCTGCAGAATATATTCGAACACATGATTTAGATGCAGCAAAGCGTTCACTTGATCAAGCTTTAGAAATTGATTCAGGTGATGCAACAGCAAATATGATGATGGGTGTTTTACTTCAACAAGAAGGAAGTAAGCACAGTATGGAAAGGGCAGATAGTTATTTTAAACGTGCTATCTCTCGCGATCCTGAAAATGCTCAAGCACGCAATAATTATGGTACTTACTTATATTTGATGAAGCGTTATAATGACGCGATTGCACAGCTTCAAATTGCAGGTGCGAGTTTAGGTTATGATCAGCGCTATAAAGCTTTGGAAAATCTTGGCAAAGTTTATATGGTGATCGGCGATAAAGAAAATGCTGAAAAAACGTTCAAGCAAACCCTGCAAGTGAATCGAGACTCTGTTATATCTTTAATCGAGTTGTCAGAACTATTATATTTAAAACAACAAACCGCTCAGGCAAGTCAACTTTATGAGCAGTTTGTGCGTTTAGTGGGTCAGAAAAATCAAGATCCAAGGGCGCTTTGGATCGGTATTCGTATCGCTAGAGCCAATGGTGATCAAATGGGATCGCAAGTATTGGTTAACCAATTACGCGCACTATTCCCTGAAAGCCAAGAATATCAACGTTATTTGCAATTACAGTACAGTACTGAGGCCGTATGGAAGTAAATCCTAATTCACAGCAACCTACTGGTTCAAACGTAGCACCTAATGGTTTAGGAAATGTTCAACGTCCGGGCGAGTACTTACGTCAAGTTCGTGTTTCACAAAATCGTGATATTAATGCTGTTGCAGCGGACTTAAATATGCCTTTAAAAGCGTTACAAGCTTTGGAAAAAGATGATTATAAATCTTTGCCTGAAGCTACTTTTATCAAAGGTTATTATCGCTCGTATGCAAAATATTTAAAAGTAGATGCAACTGCAATTATTCAACGTTTTGATGATATTTATCAAAATGATACTGGATTATTGCCAAATCATGCTTTAAATAATTCTCCGATCAAAATCATGGGTAAGCTTCCAGGTTCAAATAGCGATCGCAATAAAAAATGGCTAAAACGAGCAGCAATTGCAGCGATTGCAATGCTGGTGATTTGGGCTGTTATTGCGGGTGTTCAGAAATGGTCATCAAATAAAAATGATGATGCTGATGCAAAACCGCAGGAATCGAATGTTGAAGTTTTATCAATGAATAATAATGGTGCGACAGCAACATCTGGTGATCAAATGGTGCTAAATTTTAGTCGTCCAACATCGATTAAAATTGTGGACAGTACAGGTAAAGTATTGGCTACAGGTCGTCAATCTGAGGCTTTAACATTGACAGGTGAATCTCCATTCCAGATTCGACTTGATGATGCATCAGCAGTGTCATTAAGCCTTAATAATGAGCAGATTTCATTGTCTCCATATACTGTGAACGGAAAGGCAGAATTCCGTTTATCTCGTTAATCAAATTGAGTCGAGCGGTACAATGATTGAAAATCCTATAAAACGTCGCCCAACACGAAAAATTCGTGTTGGTTCAGTCTATGTCGGTGGCGATGCGCCTATTAGCATCCAAAGTATGACCAATACAGAAACATGTGATGTTGATGCGACAGTTGCACAAATTCAGCGTTGTGTTGATGTAGGTGCTGACATCATGCGTGTTTCTGTGCCAACCATGGAAGCTGCAAAAGCTTTTGGTGAAATTCGCAAACGTGTACAAGTACCATTGGTTGCCGATATTCACTTTGATTATAAAATTGCTTTGGCTGTAGCAGACTTTGGTGCAGATTGTTTGCGTATTAACCCGGGTAATATTGGTTCTGAAGCTAAAATTCGTGAAGTGGTTGCAGCAGCAAAACATCATGATATTTCAATGCGTATTGGTGTAAATGCAGGTTCATTAGAAAAAGACATTCAAAAAAAATATGGCGAACCTACTGGTGCTGCTTTATTAGAGTCTGCAATGCGCCATATTGATATTTTAGACCGTTTAAACTTTCATGAGTTTAAAGTATCAGTCAAAGCATCAAATGTATTTTTAACTATGGATGCATATCGCTTATTATCTCAACAGATTGATAATCCATTACATTTAGGTGTAACTGAAGCAGGTGTATATCGTACTGGTTCGGTTAAATCAGCCATTGCACTGGGTGGTTTATTGATGGAAGGTATTGGCGATACTATGCGTATTTCTTTGGCAGCTGAGCCTGAGGAAGAAGTAAAAATTGGTTTTGATATTTTAAAATCATTAAGCTTGCGCTCAAATGGGATTAATTTTATTGCTTGCCCAAGCTGTTCACGCCAAGAATTTAATGTCATCAAAGTGATGCAAACATTGGAGGAGCGTTTAGAAGATGTTCGCGTTCCAATGGATGTATCTGTGATTGGCTGTAAAGTGAATGGACCAGGTGAAGCCAAAGAAGCAGATATCGGTGTTGTTGGTGCAGCACCACGTTCACTGGTTTATCTTAATGGTGAAAAAAGCCATTTAATTGATACAAACCAGTTGGTTGATGAAATCGAAGCTATGGTTCGTCAACGTATTGTAGAGCTTGAAGAAGCTAAATCTAAAGAGATAATTCGTACAAGTTTTTCTGAGTAAGTCATGAGTTCAATAGTCGCAATTAAAGGTTTTAATGACGTTCTTCCATCACAAACAGCTGCATGGCGACGTCTAGAGCAACATTTAGCATCATTAATGGATGCTTATGGCTATCAACAAATCCGTTTGCCCATTGTTGAACAAACGCATTTATTTAAGCGTTCAATTGGTGATGCAACAGATATTGTTGAAAAGGAAATGTATACATTTTTAGACAAAGGTAATCCACCTGAGTCTTTAACTTTGCGTCCTGAAGGTACCGCAGGTTGTGTTCGTGCAATGTTGGAACATAATTTGTTACGTGGTGCAAACCCACGTGTTTGGTATGTGGGTCCAATGTTCCGTTATGAAAAACCACAAAAAGGTCGTTATCGTCAATTCCATCAATTTGGTGTGGAAACTTTTGGCGTGGCAACACCTGATCAAGATGCTGAACTCATTCTCATGACAGCACGTTTGTGGAAACGCATGGGTGTTGCAGATAAAGTTCGTTTAGAATTAAATACTTTAGGTGAGTCAGAAGAACGTGCAGAATATCGTGCGGCTTTGGTTGAATTTCTAAAAGCACATCAGGCAGAGTTAGATGAAGATTCACAACGTCGTTTAACGACAAACCCGTTGCGTATTCTTGACTCTAAAGATGCTCGTACCCAAAAAATTTTGGAAAATGCACCAAAATTACATGATTTTATGGGTGAAGAAACCATGCAGCATTTTGCTCAATTAAAGCAATATTTGAGTAATGCAGGTATTGAATTTGTAATTAATCAAAAACTCGTACGTGGTTTAGATTATTACAATAAAACAGTGTTTGAGTGGACAACAACACATTTAGGTTCACAAGGTACGGTATGTGCTGGTGGGCGTTATGATGGTTTGGTTGGGCAGTTAAAAGGTAAACCAGAACAATCTGTTCCTGCGGTTGGTTTTGCAATGGGAATGGAACGTTTATTGTTACTCCTTGAACAAGTTGAAGACAATACATCTACACGTGAGTGTGAAATGTTCTTGGTTTCAGATGCTGCGACTCAAGGTCAAGCTTTGGTACTTGCTGAGCAAATCCGTGATCAGCTTGAAGCTAAAAATAGTACAATACGCTTAAAAGTAGGTTCACAAGGTTCAATGAAAAGCCAGATGAAAAAGGCGGATCAGTCAGGTGCTGTTTATGCTTTGATTTATGGTGAACGTGAATCAGAAGCACAACAAGTCTTGATTAAAGAGCTTGCAACCGCGGAACAGCACGAAGTGGCGGTAAATGATGTTGTACCGTTCTTTATAGAAAAATTTTCTGCAAAATAAGTTAAAAACATTAGGAAAAGGGCAATCAGATGAACGCAACGGCTGACGAAGAACAACTAGATAGTTTAAAGTCATTTTTAAAAAAATATGGCTCAGCTATGGTGAGCGGTGTCCTCATTGCGTTGATTGCCTTTTTTGGATGGCAGTATTGGCAGAAAAATGACTTAGCAAAGGCTCAAAACCAAACTGCTAAAGTTCAACAACTGCTTGACCAAGCTAAAGTTGCAAGTGGTGATGCAAAAGCCAGTGCTGCTTTAGTGACTGCTGCGGATAAGTTAGTTAAAGAAGATCCAGATTCGATTCAAGCCATTCAAGCTCAATTTGCGATGGCAAAATTGGCATATGAACAAGCAGATTATGCAAAAGCTGAGCGTGAACTGAAAAAAGTTGAAAACTCAAAAATAGACGATCAAGGTATTTTACAAGCTGTTAAAATACGTTTATCAGATGCTCAGTTTGCACAAAATAAATATGATGAAGCATTAAAAACTTTATCTACTGTGACAGAACCAACGTTTAAAGCAACAGCAGATGAAATGAGAGGTGACATCTATGTTGCTAAAAATGATCTTGAAAATGCTAAAAAATCATATCAAGCTGCATGGGCTGCGTTGTTAGAACGTAAACAAGAACGTCAAATTTTACAAATTAAACTCGAAAGTGTTGGTGTATTAGTAGATGATCCTGAATTCGAACGCCCAATTTTAGAAACACAAGTGGATGAGTCTTAATGGATAGAAAATATAAAATACCTTTTGCTTTAGCAATTTTATCAGCAGCACTTATGGGCTGTTCAAGTAATAAGGTCAAAGAGGAAAAAGTTAAGCCCAATCCACTTCCTAAGATTGTGCAAGCAACAGGTCTTACACAAGTATTTTCACAAAGTGTTTCTTCAACCAATAAAGAAGATCCATTACGTTTAAGACTTGATGCTGATAATGGTACGATTTTTTTACTTGATCCAAATGGTAAAGTTGAAGCTTATAAAGGCAAACAACGCTTGTGGTCAACCAAAGTCACTAAGAATGGTCTCAGTTCTGGTGTAGAAGCTGCACAAGGCTTAGTTGTTGTTGGTAATACCAAAGGTCAGTTATTTGCTTTGGATCAGGCAACAGGTCAACAAAAATGGGTTGCACAATTATCAGGTGCAATTATTAGTCCTGCGCATATCCAAACAGGTCGTGTCATTGTGGTTGCCAATGATGGTACTGTTTACGCTTTTGATCAAGAAACAGGTCAACAAGCATGGACATATAAACTTTCAAATGCATCTTTCAGTTTACGTGGGCAAGCATCGCCTGTAGAACTTGATCCAAGAACAATCGCTGTTGCGACTTCAACAGGCTATGTTTATGCCATTGATAGTTTGTCTGGTATGCCACGTATGCAACGCCGAGTTGCAGTGACAGAAGGGCGTTCAGATATTCAGCGTTTAATTGACGTTGATGGTGATCCTGTTGTGGTTGGTCAGTTTATTGTGACGAATAGTTATCAAGGACAGGTCACTGTACTCGATTTAGCTTCACAACGTGTTATTTCAAGTGTAGATGCAGGAAGTTCGACTCGTCCAGAAGTTTATGATAACAAAGTGTTTGTTGCACAAACGAATGGTAAAGTTGCAGCATTTGATTTGACATCAGGGCGTGTACTTTGGTCAAATGACCAATTATTAAATCGTCAACTATCTAATCCTGTGATGTTAGGACAATACCTCGTTGTAGGAGATTTAGATGGTGTCTTACATATGATTGACCCGAATACGGGCAATATTGTTGGACGTGCAAAAACAAGCGGTGAAGTTCGTACTTTACGTGTGATTGATAATCAACTTTTTGTTGCAACACGCACAGGTAAATTAACTGTTTGGCAGAATCGTTAATTTTCTTTGCGCTTATGTTAAACTAATACATATTCGTATTTATAAAGACTCGGGGTGATTGAAGATTCAACGCCCCGAGTTCTTTGTTTTATTTTAGCTGATCGAAAGATCTTGGAGCATTTGCTCTTACCTTCTTCCTCACTATCTGATGTTCAGACCAGTCCAACTGGCTGATCTTGAATTAAGGTTAATCTATGAAACCCGTAATTGCGCTCATTGGACGTCCGAACGTCGGAAAATCAACGTTATTCAATCAAATTACTAAAAGCCGTGATGCGCTTGTTGCAGACTTTGCAGGTCTAACACGTGACCGTAAATATGGCGATGCTGTCTATCAAAATAAATCTTTCATTGTTGTCGATACTGGGGGTATTGGTGAAAATGAAGGCGGCATAGACTCTTACATGGCTGAGCAGTCTAAAACAGCCATCAATGAAGCAGATATTATTGTATTTGTGGTTGATGCGCGTGCAGGCTTATTGGCTTCCGATGAGCAAATCGCACGTGAGTTACGTACACTCGGTAAAAAAGTTTACTTAGTTGCGAACAAAGTTGATGGTGTTCATGCAGAAGCAGCTTTGGTTGAATTCTTCAAATTAGGTATGGGTGAACCATTGCAAGTGGCAGCAAGCCATGGTCGTGGTGTTCAGCAAATGCTTGAAGATGTTCTTGCTGATGTTCCTGAAGATGAAAGCGAAGAAGAGCATGATAAAGCGACTGGTCTACGTTTAGCAGTCATTGGTCGTCCAAATGTGGGTAAATCTACATTAGTTAACCGTTTATTGGGTGAAGAACGAGTTGTTGCTTTTGACCAACCGGGTACAACACGTGATTCGATTTATATTCCCTATGAACGAGATGGTCGTCAATATACCTTGATCGACACCGCGGGTGTACGTCGTAAAGGTAAAGTCGATGACATGATTGAGAAATTCTCAATTGTAAAAACTTTACAAGCGATGAAAGATGCACATGTTGTTGTGATTGTGGTCGATGCACGTGAAGGTATTGTTGAGCAAGATTTGCATTTGATCGGTTATGCGCTTGAAGCGGGTCGTGCCATGGTGATCGCCATTAATAAATGGGATAACATGTCTGAGTATGACCGAAAACAGTGTAAGCTCGATGTTGACCGTCGTTTTGACTTTATTCCTTGGGCGAAAATTCATTTAATTTCTGCATTGCATGGTACAGGTGTAGGTGATTTATATCCTTCAATTCATCGTGCTTATGACTCATCACATTTAAAAGTTTCACCTGCAAAATTAACCCAAATTTTAAATGATGCAACTGAGGCACATCAACCTCCTATGTTTAGTGGCAAACGTATTAAAATGCGTTATGCACATATGGGCGGACAAAACCCACCAACGATTGTGATTCATGGTAATAAAGTGGATAAAACCCCTGCGGATTATCGTCGTTATTTAGAAAATGTTTTCCGTAAAGTTTACAAATTAGAAGGTACGCCTGTGCGTATTGATTTTAAAACTTCAGAAAACCCATTTGAAGGACGTAAATCACAAATAGATGAACGTACTGCTGCACGTAAGCGTCGTTATATTCAGAAGTTTAAGAAAGCGGAAAAGAAATTTAAACGTTAATATTTTAATTGATCATTGAACCATAAAACCCAAAGTATACTTTGGGTTTTGATCATTAGAATGATAGAAAATACAAATAATCGTCCTCGATTTTCTATGCGTTTTTTTTTATAGCAGTGATATAATCTGCAAAGTAATTTTAGATTTTTCAAAAAAAATATAATATTGATTGATAGACAGGGTATATGATTTTCACATGATTCAATTTAATGTCTCACAACTTAAACTCAGTTGTGCAGGAGAGACATATCCTGCACTTGAGCATATCCCTGCTATGCAACGTCGACGCTTATCAGCGATTGCCAAGTTGGCACTGAATAGTGCAATTGAGTGCTTAGCAGAGCAGCAAGTTGATTATATTGTGTGGGCATCTCAATATGGTGATGAACATAAAACCTATAAAATTTTAGAAGATGTTTTACAAGATATAACGCCATCACCAACACAATTTTCAACCTCTGTTCATAATGCAGTTGCAGGCTTATATTCAATTTTATGTCAGGACGCGACACCTTCAACAAGCTTATGTGCAGATTGGTCTGAAGCATTGATTGAGGCTTATGTATATTTAAAAACAATGGCACCTACTGGGCGTGCTTTAGTGATTTATTATGATGAACCATTGCCGCAAGTTTATGTAGAACATCAAAATTTTAATGGCTTTGCATTGGCTACTTTAGTGGATTTAACTTCACCCAATATGGCATTAGATGAAACTCAATTGCTACAAGTGGAACCTAAATATTTAGATGCACTGAGTTTTTATAATTTTTGTGGACAATCTACGCAACAAAGTTGCGGTATATGGTCAAAGATCTAAAAGATGAAAACATTTCGTAAAAAATTAAATTATGCTTGGCGTGTTGGCGCGACAGGTTTTAGCTTTGCAAGTTTTGGTTTAGGTGGTGTGGCAATCGGTAGCATCATTGCACCTTTGGTAAATTTATCCAGTTCAGATGCCAAAATCAGGCAAGATCGTGCGCAGCAAGTGATTCGACACAGCTTTAAGGGTTTTGTTGAAATGATGGTCAAATTGGGCATCATGACCTATGAAATTGAGGGGCTAGAAAAATTACAACAAAGCCGTCAGGAATTGGTGATTGCCAATCATCCGACATTGGTTGATGTTGTGGTCTTAATTGGTTTAATGGAAAAAGCCAACTGCGTGGTGAAAGAGGCTTTATGGTCAAATCCCTTCACTCAAGGACCTGTACGCTCAGCAGGTTATATTTTAAATGCTGGGTCTGAACAGTTTATCCATGATTGTGTAGAACGCTTACAAGAAGATCAGGCAGCTTCATTGTTGATTTTCCCTGAAGGCACACGGACTGCCAAAGGGCAGACTTTAAATGACTTTCAACGGGGCGCTGCTAATATTGCTTTACGTGCAAATGTGCCGATTCGCCCAATCATCATTCGCTGCACACCATCAACGCTGACCAAAAATGAAAAATGGTATCACATTCCATCCGAACCATTTCATATTGAAATTAAAGTCCTCGATGCGATTTATATTGATGAAATCTTAGCAGAAACCCAAGTTTCACCTAAGCATGTTCGTCAATTAAATCAAAAACTTCAACAATTTTTTAATCAAGAGTTATCGAATCATGAGTAATCTTGCTGATGAGCTAAAAAAAATGATCATTGATGTACTTGCCCTAGAGGACATCAGCATAGAAGATATCGACACCGAAGCCCCTTTATTCGGTGATGGCTTAGGACTGGATTCCATTGATGCATTGGAATTGGGTTTGGCTTTGAAAAAGCGCTATAACATTCATCTCAATGCCGAATCTGCTGAAACCAAACAGCACTTTAAATCGATTCAAAGTCTGGTGGCTTTGGTTGAAAACCAACAAAAAGCATAAGAGGTTCAAATGTTAACGCAACAACAAATTTTAGAAAAACTCCGTGAGTGGATGGAAGAATTATTTGAAATTGAAGCAGGCGATATTCAGCTTGATTCAAATTTATATTCTGATCTGGATGTAGACAGCATTGATGCCATTGATCTGGTGGTTAAAATTAAGGAATTGACAGGCAAACAAGTACAGCCTGAAGATTTTAAAAATGTAAAAACCGTACAGGACGTGGTCACTGTCATTCATAACATGTTGGCTGAATGAAACAAGTCATTAAAGGGATTATTCTCCTTTGCATGATTTTGTACCCCTTTCTGGTTGGATGGGGACTGTCACAGGGACATTTTCTCTGGGTGAGTGTTTTGCTGATCACTTTGGGGGTGGTCAGATTATTCAGTCAGGGCAATGCATTGCTGTTGCCACTGACATGGTTTGCGATACTTTGCGGTACATTGAGTGTGTTGTTAAAAGATCACGCATGGCTGAAAATGTACCCTGTGTTTATGAGTGTGGGTGCGGGGATCATTTTTGCCTCGACCCTGATTCGACCACCCTCCATGATTGAACGTTTTGCCCGTTTGGTGGAACCTGATTTACCTGAGTCAGGCATCCTTTGGACGCGTAAGGTGACCATGGTGTGGTGTGGTTTTTTTGTGGTAAATGCCGCCATTGCGCTGTATACCGTTGTGTTTGCACCCATGAAAATATGGGTGATTTATAATGGTTTTATTTCCTATGTGTTGATGGGCATTTTATTTTTAGGTGAATTTGTGTTGCGTAAACGTCATCAACGTTTAAATCAGTCATGAATACAGCCCCATTTACCTGACGATTAGTAAGAGTGATCTCCATCATGTCCTGTCATTTTCAGACACATATTTTTTCTTCACATGTTTTGTCCATTCGAGATGACCTGAGTGGCATTGCTTTTCGTGAGTTTTGGCAGGATGTCGGACAGCAAAGCCTTGCCATTGCACAGTTACAGGCTGAACAGTACGCCTTGTGGGAAAATGATAGCCATGAATTTCTGGTTTTATTTTTCGCAGCACTACTGGCAAATAAGCAAGTGCTGATTGCACCGCATCGAGTGAAAGCGTTGGAAGAGGAACTGGCACAGCAGGGCATTCATTTCTTGAGTCGTCAGTCTGAGTCGTTATTGGAAAATGGAACATTTGAGTTACAACATCTTGATCTGAGTGAGCAGTTTCTACAACAGGCACAGGTTTATTTTTATACCTCAGGCTCTACAGGACAACCTAAAAAAATTCCGAGAACATTGCGTCAACTGCTGAATGAAGTACAAGGTCTGGACCAAAGTTTTGATTTGTTGCAAGATAGCATTGCCATTGCAACGGTCAGCCATCAACATATTTATGGCTTATTGTTTAAATTATTATTGCCTTTGGCAAGTGGACGCAGTTTTTATATTCCACAGTTGGCATTTCCCGAAGATGTTGTGGCAGTACAACAAAAATTAAACGCATTGCAGCGCAAAAACTATGTCATTTCAAGCCCTGCATTGCTTAAACGTTGGACTATAGATGTGCTGTTGCAAGATTGCCAATACATTTATTCTTCAGGGGGGAAATTGGAATCAGGCATCCGTCCCCATCTGAATCGTCCTGTTGTTGAGGTTTTAGGCAGCTCTGAAACAGGTGGCATTGCCAATCGTCAGCAGGATGATGCCTTGTGGACACCCTTTGCCAATGTCAACATTCGTATGGCTGAACATGAAGAACTGGCAGTGCAAACAAATCACGCATTTACCGAAGACTGGATTTTAACGGGCGACCGTGTCAGTGTGCGTGATGCGACGTGTTTAAAAACCCCATTTCAATTGTCAGGGCGTTTGGATCGTTTAATTAAACTGGAAGAAAAACGCCTAAGTCTGGATGCGATTGAACATAAAATTTTGACTTTGGATGAGATCGCAGAATGTCATGTCCTTGTCACCCAAAAGGATCATCGGCAAATTTTAGCTTGTGTGGCTGTGTTGACGGCATCTGCTCAGCACGTTCTTATGCAGCAAAATAAAGCCCAATTTGTGGCAAAGCTTAAACAACAATTGACTGAACAACTGGAAACGATTGCCATTCCAAGGCAGTGGCGTTTTTTATCACAGTTGCCACGTAACAGCCAATCCAAACTGAATAAACAGATGATGCAATCTTTGTTTCAGCCTTTATTGACCCCCGTTGTACTGAGTCAGACTTACACCGCAGAATCTGCACAATATGTATTGGAATTTCCACCTGAGTTGGCGTGTTTTAAAGGGCATTTTCCAAACTTGCCAATTTATGCAGGCGTGGGGCAAATTGGCTTTATTCAGCATTTTGCCAAACAACTTTGGACAGCGCTGGATTGGTGTAATGGCTATGAACAATTGAAGTTTCAGGACTTAATCAAGCCCTATGCTGTTGTGCAATTAAAATTGCAACGTCAGTTGCATAAAGTACATTTTGAACTCTATGCACAGGATAAAACGCTGGCTTCAGGGCGATTATTATTTATGCTTCAACAGCAAACAGATACGGTCTAGGGGATGGATATGGCGCAGTATGGATTTGTCATTCCTGTATATAATCATCCGCATTATATTCAGGCATTGCTTGAGCATCTGAAGGTTTTTGCTTTGCCCATCATTGTGGTCAATGATGGCAGTGATGAAAAGTGTACGCAGTTGCTTCAAGATTTAAAACATCAGTTTGCACAGATGATTTTGCTTGAACATGAAGTAAATCAAGGCAAGGGACAGGCAGTGATCACAGGGCTGAATCATGCATTTGAGCTGGGTTTAAGTCATGCTTTACAAATTGATTCAGATGGTCAGCATGACTGGCAGGATATCGCTAAGTTTTTACAGATCTCACAGCAGCACCCAAAAGCGATGGTGATCGGTCAGCCCATTTTTGATGAATCTGTACCCAAAGGTCGTCTGTATGGGCGTTATGCGACGCATATCTGGGTGTGGATCAATAGTCTGTCTTTTGAAATTAAAGACAGTATGTGTGGCTTTCGGGTTTATCCATTGGCAGCGACCATTCAAATATTAAATACTGCAAAATTTCAACCGCGTATGGGTTTTGACAGTGAAATTTTAGTCCGTTTAAAATGGGAAAATGTACCTTTTATCAATGTTCCAACCCATGTGATTTATCCTGAGCAGGGCATTTCACATTTTAATGTCTGGCGTGACAATGTCGGTATGAGTACAGCCCATTCGAGACTGTTTGCAGGAATGTTGCTGCGATTGCCTAAGCTGTTAAAACAGAAATATACAGGTTCAACGGATGTCTGAGTCAACCCGTCCACAATGGAGTGAACTCAGAGAAAAAGGGGGAATGTTCCCCCTGATGCTGATGCTTTGGTTCTACCGTTTGGGTGGGCGTTTTTTATGCCGTATCGTCTTGTACTTTGTGATTATGTGGTATTGGTTATTTTCCAAAACAGCCAAACAGGCTTCTTTGCAATATCTCAGGAAATTGCATCAGTTTGCAGGCGAACAGTCACCTTTTACCCATGCACCCACGCTTGCAAATAGTTATAGCCATCTCATGCAATTTGGGGAATGTCTGCTCGATAAAATTGAAGGATGGCTTGGGCATATTCCTGAACAAAAGTTGAACTTGCATGGACATGAACACTTTCGGGCACATTATCAAAAAGGTGCAATTATCATGGTATCGCACTTTGGTAATATTGAATTGTTACGTGCCATTAAGTCGGAACATGCCCAAAAAATTAATGTCTTGGTCTATCAGAAGCATGCCACCAAATTTAATGATTTTTTAAAAAAAATGAACGACAAGGCAGATGTTCATTTGATTTCTGTCGATGAACTGGGCATTGAAACAGCGATGTTATTACAAGACAAACTTGATCAAGGTGAGTGGGTGATTTTAGCCGCAGACCGAGTGCCTGTGCAGTCAGAACGAATACAGCAAGTTTGCTTTTTGGGAGAAGATGCGCCATGGCCACAAGGTGCATGGATTTTGGCAAGTTTACTGAAAGTCCCTTTATTGGCAGTGTTTTGTTACCGACAACACGATCATTTTGATGTGCACATCCATTTGCTGGCAGAAAAGTTACATCTGCCACGTGCCGATCGTTTGGCAGCCATGCAGGTCGTGACCCGAAAATATGTCGCCATTTTGGAGCAACATTGTCTGCGTGCCCCTTATCAATGGTTTAATTTTTATCAATTTTGGAACAAATAATTGGAAAATAATAAGATGCAAGTTTTAGTGATTGGGGAGCAGGCATTAACAATCGAACAGATTGTGGCTGTGGCGCAGTATCGTTGCCATGTGGCATTGCCTGCAACGGCAGAATGGCGGCAGTTGATTCAACGTGGTGCTGATTTTCTGGATCAGTTGCTTGAAGATGAAGGCGTGATTTATGGCGTGACCACAGGTTATGGCGACTCGTGTCTGGTAGAAATTCCAAAGTATCAGGTACACGAACTCCCCCTGCATTTGTCACGCTTTCATGGCTGTGGTTTGGGGCAAAATCTTGATTTAATCACTGCACGTGCTGTGGTGGTGACACGTTTATGTTCTTTGGCACGCGGTTATTCAGGTGTGTCTTTGGCATTGTTGGAACGTCTGGTTTGGATGTTAAATGAAAATATTATTCCTGTGATTCCATCTGAAGGTTCTGTCGGGGCAAGTGGTGATTTGACGCCATTGTCTTATATTGCAGGTGCTTTGGTTGGTGAGCGTGATGTGTATTTGCAGTCACAGCAAAAAATCGTTCCCATTGCAGAAGTCTATGCTGAACAGAAAATTGAGGCTTTGGTACTGCGTCCAAAAGAAGGTTTGGCATTGATGAATGGCACTGCGGTCATGACTGCCATCGCATGCCTGAACTATAAAAAAGCGGAACAGATTTCACTCAGCAGCACCTTGGTTACAGCCATGAATGTCTTGGCTTTAGAGGGCAATCCAAGCCATTTTGATGAAGTTTTATTTGCACAAAAACCGCATCAGGGGCAACAACAGATTGCGGCGCAATTACGTCATTGGTTAAATAGCGAAGTACAGACAGCGCACCAAAGCCCACGTTTACAAGACCGTTATTCACTACGTTGTGCACCGCATGTGATTGGGGTGTTTGAAGACTCTAAAGTATGGCTGCGTCAGTTTATTGAAAATGAATTAAATTCAAGCAATGACAATCCTTTGATTGATCCTGTCAATTTACGGGTATTACATGGTGGGCATTTTTATGGTGGACACATTGCCCAAGCCATGGACAGTTTAAAAATCATGATCGCCAATATTGCCGATTTAATGGATCGACAGCTTGCACAATTGGTCGATCACAAAATGAATCATGGTTTACCACGTAATTTAACAGGTTCAAGTCTTGAGCGTTTGCCACTCAATCATGGCTTTAAAGCTGTGCAAATTGGGGTATCTGCATGGACGGCAGAAGCCTTAAAGCAAACCGTTGCCGCTTCAATTTTTTCACGTTCGACCGAATGTCACAATCAAGACAAAGTCAGTATGGGCACTATTGCTGCACGTGATGCAAGCCGAGTGATTCTATTGACCGAGCAAGTGATGGCAGCACTCAGTTGTGCCGCAGTGCAAGCGATTCAACTTAAAGGGCTGAATACACAATTGGGGCAGGTGTTAACGCAGTTCCAACAGTGGGTGCTTGAAAGCTTCACCTTTGTAGAGGAAGATCGCCCTTTACAACAGGATTTACAGCGTTTGGTTGACCGTTTTGAGCAGTTTGATTTGCTCAATGATCATGATCAACAGTTGAAATGGAGCTAAGTTATGCATGCTGATGTAATCATTGAAATTCCATTTCATGATGTCGACACCATGAACATTGTGTGGCATGGGCATTACATTAAATATTTTGAAATTGCACGTTGTAAATTACTCGATGCATTTGAATATAACTATGTGCAAATGAAACAATCGGGTTATGCATGGCCGGTCATTGAAAGCTATGTCCGTTATGTGCAAGGCATCGAATTTCAACAAAAAATACGTGTGCGTGCCATTTTAAAAGAATGGGAAAACCGTTTGAAAATTGAATATCAGATTTTTGATGCAGACTCAGGCAAACGTTTGACCAAAGGCTTTACCTCGCAGGTTGCCGTTCATATTGAAACGCGTGAAATGTGTTTTCAATCGCCACCTGTCCTGTTTGAACGTTTAAATGCATGGTCGGCTTTTCAGCCTGCTTAGTGTGAATTTAGAGGAAATTGTCATGCAAAATATGAAAGTCATATCGCAAGCATTGGCGCTACAGCAGAATAAATTTACATCTGCGATGCTATTGAAGTTGTCGTGGATGTGCTTGTGTGCGGTGGTGTTGAGTATGACATTTTCCACGACAAGTTTTGCGCAAAATACTCAGGTCACACAGATTTTTAAACAATTGTCAGCCACACCAACAGTACGTGCGAATTTTCAACAGCAAAAGAAATTGGCATCTTTGAATAAAACCTTTGTGTCCAATGGTGAGGTGCTATTTTCCAAACAAAATGGTGTGTTGTGGCAAATTCAACGTCCTGTACAAGCCAACTTGATTGTGACCCCCAAAAAACTGGTACAAAAAACTCAGCGAACCTATAGTCAGATTGAAATTGATAAATCACCCTATGGTTCTGTAGCCACCATGTTTTTGCAGTTGATGTCAGGCAATGAAACAGCACTCAGTAAAAACTTTAATATTGTGTCTGCAAACTATTCGGCAACGCAGTGGAATATCAGCCTGACACCAAAAAGTGGCTTATTTAAAAAGCTGTTTGATCGTGTCGATGCACAGGGTCAACGCTATGTCGATCGGATTGTGATTACCGAAAAGGGCAATAACACGACGACTATTCAGTTCAGCCAACACACCACTCAACCCGTCCAATTAACGGCAACTGAAGATGCACTTTTCAAACTGGCAAAATAAACTGACCGCACTGTGGTTAACCGTTTTACTGATGGTTGCAGCAAGTCTTGTCACGGCATGGCTGAAACAGGATATTCATGTTCAGACCAATATTTTTGCGCTGCTACCCAAAGAACATCAGGATCCACGACTGGAAAAGACACAGGACTATGTCAGTCAGCAACTGAACAATCAAGTCTTTTTGGTGGTGGATGCAGACAGCAATCAGCGTTTGACACAAGCCACTCAATTGCTTCGGCAGCACATGGCTGCATCGACCTTGTGGCAACCGTTAAAACCGCAGTTGGATACAGAAAAATTTGCTCAGGTGCTCTATCAGCATCATGCTGGGCTATTAAGTCAGGATGATATTCAATTACTGAAAAATCAGGATTATATGGGATTGACAGAGCAGTCACTGTTACAGGTGATGAGTCCAGGCATGCCCTTAAATGCTGAATTATTCCAAAAAGATCCCTTATTGTTATTTCCACGTTTTGCTGTCGGTTTATCCAGTCAAAATAATCATCAAAATATTGAAATGGAACAGGGCTTTGCCACCATTCATGATGAAAAAGGCAGTTCACGATTTTTTAGCCTGAATTTGACAGAAAGTCCTTATAATATTGACTATCAACAGCGTACAGCCGAATGGATGCAACAGCTGGATGCTGACCTGAAAAAAATAGGTGTGCAAAGCCATTGGACAGGTACCTTATTATTCACCGCTTTTGGAACTCAGTCTGCGGAAAAGGAAATCTCAACCATTGGGCTTGGCTCAAGTCTAGGCGTTTTGTTATTGGTGTGGTTTGGTTTTCGCTCATTGCGTCCTATGCTGACTGAATTTATTGCGGTCAGCAGTGGGAGTTTGGTGGCATTTGCAGTCACACATTGGTTATTTGGTGAAATCCATCTGATGACCTTGGTATTTGGTGCCAGTCTGGTTGGTGTATGTGTCGATTTTTCGTTTTATTTTATGGCATTGCAATCACAGCATCGACAGGTGGATGGTTTTAAGGTTCTAAAACCTGTGCTACCAAGCTTATTTATGGGTTTAATGACCACCTTGGTGGCTTATGTTTTTTTGACCTTTACACCCTTTCCGGGCTTTAAGCAGATTGCGGTTTTCTCCATTGTGGGGTTAAGTGCTGCATGGATCACCAGTATTTTGCTATTGCCCCGTTTAAAGGCACTCAATGCACAGCCTGCAATTGATACCTTGCGCTTTATTGGGCGTGCACGAGACTTTATGCTTAGTCACAATACCTTGCGTTTTGGCATGGTTGCGGTGATTGCGCTTGTATCGGTGAGTAGTCTTTATTTTCTAAAAAGTAATGATGATATTCGTAATCTGCAAAGTATGGATCAACGGCTGAAACAAGAAGATCAATATGTACGGCAACGCTTTGGACAGCAGCAAAGCAGTGATTATTTTGTGGTGCATGGACAAAATCAGCAGCAATTGGAGCAACAGGAACAGCAACTCCTTGCCCAGCTACAGACATTACAAGTACAGGGAAAATTGCAAAGTATTCAAGCCATTGGACAGTCGATTCCTTCCATGCAGACACAGCAGGAAAATATTCAGTTGCTACAGCAGATTCCTGTCAGTGCGCTTACAGATTATGCAGCAGCCATGCAGTTAAATCTTCAGGATGTATTGAAATGGCAACAACAACTTGCCATGCAAAAACCATTAACACTAGCCGATTTTCAGCAACACCCATTGGCATTTTTACAGCCAAATGCCCATGAACGTTTGATAATGGTTCAAGGCACAATTCCAGCGCAACAACTGAAATTATTGGAAAATAGTCAGATTCAGTTTGTGCAGCCTGTTCAGCGTTTATCACAACTGTTTCAGCAACATCGGATTCAGGCGCAGTATTTATTGCTGTATGCCTTGATTGCGCTGAGTATTGGTTTAGCCTTGGTTTATGGTCTGAAGTCAGTTTTTGCCTTGGTTTTACCTGTCAGTCTGGCATTGCTCAGTACCTTTGCAGTACAAGCATGGCTTGGTGTAGAAATCAATTTGTTCAGTATTATGGGCACATTCTTGATTATTGGGATCGGGGTGGATTATGCGATTTTTTATCGACATGGGCATGATCATCCGCATGTAGTAGGTATGGCATTATTTCTATGTATGATGTCGACTTTATTGGGGTTTGGATTATTGTCCTTTAGTCAAACCTATGCCATTCACTGTTTTGGTCTCACGGTTTTATTGGGTGTTATTTTTTCATTCATTTATGCAACGCTTTTAACTAAAGCAGATCATCAATATAATATTATTTTAAAAAATCAGCAAGATAGCTGAAAAATTAGGGGAAATTCAATGCAATATACAGATATATTAATTATTGGTGCTGGACCATCAGGAAGCTCAGCCGCTGCATTATTACGTCAAAAAGGCTATGCTGTTACGATTATTGAAAAACAATATTTTCCTCGTTTTACGATAGGAGAATCTTTACTCCCCCAATCTATGGTTTTTTTAGAGGAAGCAGGATTACTCGATTGTATTAAAAATCATGTAGATGAATATGCATTTCAATTTAAAAATGGCGCAGCTTTTTTAAAAGGTCAACAGCGTAGTTTTTATGATTTTACTGAAAAATTTAGTGATGGACCGGGCACAACTTGGCAAGTAAGACGTGCGCATTTTGACCACTTGTTGGCGAAACAAGCTGAGCAATATGGTGCAGAAGTCCGTTTTGGGCATGAGGTGATTGCAGTTGATGTCGAGTCAAAACATCCGATTTTAACAGTTAAAAATGAACACGCTGAACAGTATCAGATTCAAGCCAAATTTTTACTCGATGCCAGTGGTTTTGGTCGTATTTTACCTAAATTTTTAGATCTTGAAAGTCCATCAAATTTTCCAGTACGCCGTGCCGTGTTCACTCATATTGAAGATGGTATTTTGGATGATCCAGATTTTGATCGTGAAAAGATTTTAATCACCGTACATGAAAAAGACCCACGTGCTTGGTATTGGTTGATACCATTTGCTGATGGTCGCAGTTCCTTTGGTGTTGTAGCGGAACAGGATTTCTTTGATCATTATCAAATTGATGATACAAGCCCTGAAACTTTACAAGCAACTTTTGCACGTATTTTAGCGGATGATCCTGCTTTGTCACATGTATTAAGAAATAAAAAGTTTGATACACCTGTACGAACTTTGGTTGGCTATTCTGCTAACGTAAAGCATTTGGCGGGTCAAAATTATGCGTTATTGGGCAATGCTGGTGAGTTTTTAGATCCTGTATTTTCTTCAGGAGTGACGATTGCTTTAAAATCATCGAGTTTGGCTGTACCTTTGGTTGAGCGTGTCATTCAAGGAGCATCAGTAGATTGGATGAAAGAGTATGAACAGCCTTTACGTAAAGGGATTAAAGTCTTTCGTGCTTATGTTGAGTCTTGGTATGAAGGTGAATTTCAGGATGTGGTATTTTCTAAAAACCAAAATGATAAAATTCGTCGTATGATCGCATCGCTTTTAGCAGGCTATGCATGGGATGATCAGAATCCGATTCATAAAAATGCGAAGCAACGTTTAAGCACTTTAGCCGAATACTGTCGTGAAGGTCAGTCACAAACGGTTGTAGTTGGAATTGAATAATGCTAAATCAATGGACAAAATATGCTTTTATGCTCTTGTTAATGTTGAATTTAAGTGCATGTCAGCAGATGTTACCTAAAGCACAGGGCTTAGTCAGTTCACAATGGTCTGCACAGCAGTATCAACGTCAAGATCAGGTTGAAGTGCAATGGAAAGAGCATAGCTTTAGCTTCTTGTTATATCAACAACAGCAAGACCAAAACTTAGATGTGCTAGCATTAAGCCTTACAGGACAGCAATTATTTAAGTTGCATTTTGATGGGCAAAAAGTGATTGTAGAGCAACGTATTGAGCAAATGAAATTATTGCCTTTTGATTTTTTAATGCGAGATATTTTATTTGCGACTTATCCTGATTTTATTCAGCATCCTCCTGAAAAAGTAAGTATCAAGTCAGTACAACAAGATGAAATTCAGACACAAGACGTTGAAATTAATCAACAAAAAGTATTAACCATACAGCGAAGTACTGCTTGTATTGAACTGAATAATTTGCAAGTTCCTTACCAAATGGTATTTAGCACTGTACCCAATACGCTGGAAAATAATGAGTAAAAATCAAAATGCCTGAAATGATTGATTTAAAAAATCCTGCGGTTGGTATTCAGTTCAGTGCGGCTTTATCTGCTTTAGGTGAAAATGCAGAACAACTACAGCATGCATTGACTCACACAGAAAATACGCTCAGTTTAAGTTCAGATTTTATTGCTGAAAAAAAAGTGTGGGTTGGGGCTTGTTCAGTACCTTTACTGGCGCATGTACCTGAAATTTTAAAAACAGTTGAAACTCGAAATTTACGTTTTGCTTTAACTGCTCTGCAACAGATTGAAGCTGAACTTAAAGCTTATGTTGCACAGATCCCCGTAAAACGTTTAGCAATAATTATCGGTACATCAACTTCAGGAATTGCAGATAATGAAGACCAGCTTCAGGGCTATATGCAAGGGCATACAACTGCTCAAGTGATACAGAAAAAACAAGAAATGGACTGTTTAGCCAAAGCATTGCAAATTTATTTAGGTTGGGAAGGTATTGCTTATACGATTTCTACAGCTTGTTCATCCAGTGCAAAAGCTTTAGCGGCAGGACAACGTTTACTCAATGCTGGATTAGCAGATGTGGTTTTAGTTGGTGGTGTCGATACATTATGTAAGCTTACATTAAATGGTTTTAATAGCCTTGAAAGTTTATCTCAAGGTATTTGTCAGCCTTGTGGGCAACAACGAGATGGTATCAATATTGGTGAGGCAGCCGCTTTATTTTTATTATCAAAACAAACAGCGCCAACCTTGTTAATATCAGCTGGAGAGTCTATGGATGCATGGCATATTTCAGCACCACATCCTGAAGGGCAAGGTGCAGCCAAAGCCATGCAAACCGCTTTAGATCTGGCGCAGTTAAATGCAACAGAGATTGGTTATTTAAATTTACATGGAACAGCAACCCCACAGAATGATGCTATGGAAATTAAAGCTGTACAGCAGGTATTTCAAAACTATCTTGTGCCTTTGAGTAGCACCAAACATAAAACAGGACATTGTTTAGGTGCAGCAGGTGCCATTGAAGCATTTATTTGTCAGCAAATATTAAAAGCACAAACATGGTTGCCTTTACATCAAGCGAGTCTTTTAGATGCAGAATTAGACACACAAAACTATGTAGAGCATGCTGAATTATCTCATAAAATTCGCTATGTAATGTCCAATTCATTTGCCTTTGGCGGCAGTAATATCAGTCTGATTTTTGGAACATCATCAACATGACCGTTATGCAAGCAATACCTGCCATTCATGTCATTCCACATGAAAAACCTATGGTTTTTATTGATCATGTCGTAACGATCGGTGAGCAATTTGTTGTTGCAGAACTTAAAATATCGCCTGAACTGATGTTTTGCGAAGCTCAAGGGCTACCCACATGGACCAGTATTGAGTTGATGGCACAAACCATCAGTGCTTATGCAGGTATGCAAGGCAAGCACTTAGGACTTGCGCCTAAAATTGGCTTTTTATTGGGAACACGCAAATTACAGTTGCCGATTGCTTATTTTGAAATGGGTCAAATCGTCACAATTCGTGCAGAACGACAGTATCTACATGAAGGATTGGGACAATTTGCCTGTGAAATTCTTTATCAGCAGCATACAATTTCAGCTATGCTGAGTGTCTATGAGCCTGAATAACAACAGCAAATTTAAAAATTAGGATGTAAATGTGACAAAAAGAATTTTGGTAACGGGGTCAAGTCGAGGCATTGGAAAAGCTATTGCTTTACAATTGGCGGCAGCGGGTTTTGATGTGACTGTACATGCACGTTCCAAGCGGGCAGAAGCAGAACAGGTGGCAGCACAAATTCAGGCATTGGGTCAACGCAGTCATATATTGCTCTTTGATGTGACCGAACGTGAAAATGTACAACAACAACTCGAACAGGATGTTGCTGAACATGGTGCATTTTATGGTGTAGTCCTCAATGCAGGTTTAACCCATGACGCTGCATTTCCAGCCTTGACGGACAATGATTGGGATGAAGTGATCTCCACCTCACTTGATGGTTTTTATAATGTTTTAAAACCGTTAATTATGCCTATGATTCGCCTGAAAAAAGGCGGGCGCATTGTGACAATGTCTTCTGTTTCTGGCGTGATGGGCAACCGTGGGCAGGTAAACTACAGTGCTGCCAAAGCGGGACTCATTGGTGCAACCAAAGCATTGGCATTGGAATTGGCAAAACGTAAAATTACCGTCAACTGTGTTGCACCCGGCTTGATTGAAACAGAAATGGTCAGCGAAGAGGTGCAGGAACATGCACTGAAAATGATTCCTATGCAGCGCATGGGTCAAGTCGATGAGGTGGCAAAAGTGGTGAAGTTTCTGTGCAGTGATGATGCCAGTTATATCACCCGACAAGTCATTTCAGTCAATGGAGGCTTGATCTGATGAAACGTGTCGTAGTGACAGGAATGGCAGGTATTACCTCATTAGGTGAGACAGCAGACTCTATTTTTGAACAATTTGCGGCAGCAAAAAGTGGCATTCGCTACATGCCTGAATGGGAAATATTTACCGATTTACGCTGCAAGATTGCAGGACCTGTGGAGTCTTTTGAAACTCCCAAACACTTTAACCGCAAAGTGACACGTGGCATGGGGCGTGTCGCTCTAATGTCCGTGATCTGTGCAGAAAAAGCCTTAATGGATGCCAATTTGCTACACGATCCGATTTTACAAAGCGGTGATACAGGTGTGGCATTTGGCTCATCTGCGGGCAGTGTAGATGCGGTCGCTGAGTTTGGTTCTATGTTATTGGAAAATAACATGAACAAAATGAATGCAACCACCTATATACGCATGATGTCACATACCAGCGCAGTCAATATGACTGTGTATTTCGGTTTAAAAGGGCTGACATTGCCAACATCAAGTGCTTGTACTTCAGGCTCTATGGCCATAGGGCAAGCCTATGAAGCCATTAAATATGGCAAGCAAAAGGTCATGCTGGCAGGCGGAGCAGAAGAGTTGAGTGCAGCAGGCTGTGCAGTTTTTGATGTATTGCTTGCCACCAGTGGTATGAATGATCAAGCTGAAAAATCACCACGTCCCTTTGACCAAAACCGAGATGGTTTAGTCGTGGGTGAGGGTGCGAGCTGTTTAATTTTAGAAGAATATGAACATGCCAAAGCACGTGGCGCCACCATATATGCGGAAATTATCGGTTATGGCAGCAATACCGATGGTCAGCATGTGACCCGTCCTGACTCAGAGATGATGGGGCGTTGTATGCAATTGGCATTGAAGGATGCCAATATTGATGCTGATCAGATTGATTATGTTAACGCGCATGGAACTTCAACAGATCAGGGGGATATTGCTGAAACACAGGCAACTGCACGTGTGTTGGGGCGTAAACCAATCAGTTCGCTGAAAAGTTATTTTGGGCATACATTAGGGGCTTGTGGTGCAATTGAAGCATGGCTAAGCTTAGAAATGATGCAAAGAAAGCAATTTATTCCAACATTAAATTTAGAAAATATTGATCCACTTTGTGGAGATTTAGATTATATTGTGGGGAAAGCTCGAACAATAAATGCCGAAATATTGATGAGTAATAATTTCGCTTTTGGAGGTATTAATACTTCCATTATTTTCAAAAAAATAGATCACAAATAAGGGTAACCACATGTCTATTAAAAATATCTGTATCGCTTTAGCATTAGGTGTGAGTGGCATTGCTTCTGTACAAGCAGCTGATGCAATACATCAATTTAATTTTAAAGAGGCTGTTGATCGTGCAGTTGCTGATGGTGTCTTAGATGGCACTGTAAAATTTTATTTGGCAGGCACTCAAGCAGGAGGGCAGGTCTTACAAAAAGGTTTAGTGACCAATAAAAAGACCAATGGATTTGGTAAAACAGCAGAAAATGCCTGCGATCATGTTTTGCGTTCAGCATTGATTCAATTTGAAAAAACTGCAAAATCTCGTGGTGCAAATGCGGTGACAAATATTACAAGTTTCTATAAATCGAATGAAACACGTAGCACAACAACGTATGATTGTGCGAAAGGAACTGCAGTAGCAGGTGTTGCGCTGAAAGGTGACATCACTAAATTCTAATTTTTATTTGATATGAGTATGATTGAGCCAGTGAAAAACAGAACAATTCAAATCCACGTTCAGCCATTGGCTCAATTTATTGAAGGTACTCAAACAGACTTTACTTCTTTGCCAGAGTTTAATTACTATAAAAAAAATAAGATTTATCAACAACGTAATCAATATCTTTCCGATTTTATAAAACAGCCGATTCAAGATACAGATATTGTAAAAACAGAATTTGGTAAACCCCATTTAGTGCACTTTAAGCATGTCGCTTTTAATCATTCCCATAGTCAAAATCATTATGCTCTAGCAATTTCTCAGCAAATACAAGATATTGGTGTAGATATTGAAGATTTAAAGCGGAAAGTACGTTTTGATGCATTGGCAAAGCATGCTTTTCATCAAGATGAATATCAGAAATGGCAAGATTTAGACGGTGATATCGAATATTGGTTTAAGGTATGGACAACCAAAGAGGCGGTATTAAAAGCATCAGGTTTAGGCATTCGTTTAAGTTTAAATGAGTTAAATACTCATGCTCATCCTTTAGAAAATGGTGGAATGTGTTCACATCCATTGATTGGTGTTTTTGCCTATCAAAACTTTCAGTTAGCACAGAGTATGTTAAGTATCGCTTGGCGTTCAGAATACTCTTGTAAAGGTTTTGCATTTCCAATGATTGATATTATTCAGCATTAATTTTTTTCTTTTTTTTCAATTGAGCAATAAAAAAGCCCATCCGAAGATGAGCCATTTTCAAAACTTTGTATTAGTGGGGAATTTGTTCTTCATCTTCAAATTCAGGTTTAACTTGAACAACAAAGTCCTGACGGCTCAGACCGCGCCATAAAGCGAAGGCTGTACCAATATAGATAGAAGAATATGTACCTACAAATACACCAATGAACATTGCAACAGAGAACCAATGTAAACCATCACCGCCTAAGAACATCATTGCCATAACAACAAGCAAAAGTGTCATAGAGGTATGGATGGTACGACGTAGTGTTTCAGTTAATGCAGAGTTCACAACTTCAAGTGGTGTTGCACCACGAATCTTACGGAAGTTTTCACGAATACGGTCTGAAACAACAATGTTATCGTTGAGTGAGAAACCAATTAACGCAAGAATTGCCGCGAGAACTGTTAAGTCAAACGGCCACTGCATCATGGCAAAAATACCCACAGTCACAATAACGTCATGGAGTAAAGATAAAACTGCACCCAGTGCGAGTTTAAACTCAAAACGAATAGTGACATAAACGAGCATGAGCAGCATTGCGAGCGCAACAGCACCCGCAGAGCGGATATAAAGCTCATTACCGACTTGACCACCAACAGAGTCAACTTTATGTACTTTAGCTGGGTTATCTGGTAACTGTACTGCTTTAGTTAATGCATTATTAAGATCTTCAACATTAATGTCTTGTACTGGCATACGTACAATTAAATCTTTGTTAGAACCTAAAGTTTGCACAACTGCATCTTTAAAGCCTGCTTTATCTAATGTGTTGATTACATCAGTAGTTTTTGCCTCATGTTGATAGTTAAGTTCAGCAGAAACCCCACCCGTAAAGTCCAAACCTAAATTTAGACCTTTGGTGGCAATAAAGAAAATACTGGCAATGGTGAGAATGATCGAAAGGATTGCTGCAGGTTTTGCAATCTTCATAAAGTTGATGATTTTTTCATCATCAGGGCGACCATACTTTTTGGCTTTTTGCTCTTGAGGTTGAGTCACATCAGTCATCATAGATCTCCTATATGCTCAACTTTTTCAAGTTGCGTTTTTTACCATAAATGATCTGTACGATAGCGCGAGTCACTGTAATCGCAGTAAACATTGAGCAAACAATACCAATCATCAATGTCACAGCGAAGCCTTTAATCGGACCTGTACCAATCGCAAATAAGATAAATGCAACCAAAAAGGTGGTTAAGTTGGAGTCAAAGATCGTGTTATAAGCACGATCATAACCTGCCACAATCGCCTGTTTAGGGGAGGCGCCCCATCGCATTTCTTCTCGTATTCGTTCACAAATCAGAACGTTCGCATCGACTGCCATCCCGATGGTGATGACGATACCCGCAATACCAGGTAAAGTGAGCGAAGCACCAATCCAAGACATCACTGTTAAGAGCATTGCAAGGTTAATCACCAGTGCTAAATCTGCAATAACACCAAAGACACGGAAGAATACAACCATCCAAATTGCGACAAGAATGAAACCAACTTGAGTTGAAAGTACACCTTTATCAATGTTTTCTTGACCAAGGCTTGGACCCACAACACGTTCTTCAACAAAGTACATTGGAGCAGCTAAAGCACCTGCACGTAACATCAATGCAAGTTCAGCCGCTTCTTGTGGTGAATCTAGACCTGTAATACGGAACTGAGCACCTAGCACAGCTTGAATCGTTGCTGCGTTGATGACGACAGATTCGGTAAATGGCGTACGAACTTCTGTTTGAACACCTGTAGTTGGGTCGGTTATATATTCAATTTTTTGTTTATTTTCAATAAACAATACCGCCATACGTTTACCAACAGCATTACGTGTCGCATCTGCCATGAGCTTACCACCAGCGTTGTCTAAAGTAATATTTACTTCAGCTCCGCCAGTATCTTGGCTAAAACCACTCGATGCATTTTGAACACGTTCACCTGTTAAAATACGGTTACGGTTTAATAATAACTGTTTGCCACTGTCTAAAGTTTCATAAGCAAATAGCTCTGTTCCTGGTGGAACAGGTTGACCATTAGACTGACCATAAGGTGTTACATATTGATCATTCAAATCAGAAACTAAGCGGAATTCTAAGTTAGCAGTACGCCCCAAAACACGTTTTGCTTCGGCTGTATCTTGTACACCAGGCAATTCCACAACAATACGATTACTACCTTGGCTTTGTACTAAAGCTTCAGCTACACCTAACTCATTGATACGGTTGCGTAAAGTAGTTAAGTTTTGATTTAAAGCATAAGACTGAATCTCTTGCTTTGTTGTATCATTATAGGTGAGTTTTAAAGTAGAACCTGTATCGGTTGCAAGTGCTTGCTGAGTATATTTATTGCCATCACGACGTAGAAAATCCATAGCAGCAGCACGATCATCATTATTTGCAAATAACAAAGTAATCGTGTTGTTGTTTAGCGTTAAGCTATTGAATTTAATTTTTTGCTCACGTAAATCACGACGTAAATCTGTTGCTGATGTTTCCATACGTTGTGCAATTGCTTTGTCCATATCTACTTCAAGTAGAAAATGAACACCACCACGTAAGTCCAGACCAAGTTTCATTGGCTTAGCACCAATTTTTTGTAACCATTCTGGTGTGGTTGGCGCAAGGTTTAATGCAACAACATAATTATCACCTAAACCTTTGCGTAAAGCTTCTTGTGCTTTAAGTTGGGCATCAGATGAACTTACACGCAACAATGCAGCATTGTTGGTAAAAGTATTATCATGAGTGGCAATATTGTCACTTTTTAATATTTGCTCTGCTTTTTGTATGACAGACTGATCAATCTGAGTACCAGCCTTGGCACCAGAAATTTGAACAGCAGGCTCATCAGGATACAAACTTGGCAGTGCGTATAATGTACTGACCACGAGAACAACGAGGATCAGTAGATATTTCCATGCAGGGTAACGCATTCGCTTTCTTCTTAAAATGAAAAAGTCGTGCGAGGAGCACGACTGCTTTATGATTAAAGGTTATTTAATGTGCCTTCAGGAAGTACTGAAATGACACTAGCACGTTGTATTTTTACTTCATTACCGCGATTTAGCTCAATAACAGCAAAGTCACCTTCAAGTTTGATGACACGTCCCATTAGACCGCCAGCAAAAACAACTTCACTACCAACGCCTAAACTGTCAATCAGTGTACGGTGTTCTTTGGCACGTTTAGCTTGAGGACGCCAGATGAGAAAATAGAAGATTGCAACAAAAACAGCAATCATCAATAAGTTAGCCATCATGCTTGGACCTTGTGCAGGTGCCTCAGCTGCATGAGCAGCAGAAATAAATAAACTCATTTTAGTTTCCTAAAGTTAAATAACTGGTGTCAAAAACATGACATTTAAATTGACTTGTTCTGCAATTTACCTTGTCTTGTGGTTCAGCGCAAATCCTGTTGAATGAAAAAACATTCCTATTTTAGTGATTAATCTTCTGGACAAGGTGGAACGTCTAAACCACGGCGTTGATAGAAATCTGTTACGAATTCATCAAAAGTGCCATTGTCTAAAGCATTACGAATATCTTGAGTAAAACGTTGGTAATAACGTAAATTGTGAATCGTACCTAACATTGAACCGAGCATTTCACCACATTTTTCTAAATGGAATAAATAAGCACGAGTAAAATTGCTACATGTGTAACAATCACAATGTGGGTCGAGTGGACTTTGGTCATGGCGATATTTTGCATTACGAATACGCACCAAACCATCAGTCACAAAATAATGCCCATTACGTGCATTACGGGTTGGCATAACGCAGTCAAACATATCAACACCACGACGAATGGCTTCAACGATATCTTCAGGTTTACCAACGCCCATCAAGTAACGTGGTTTGTCTTCTGGCATTTTTGCAGGTAAATAATCCAAGACTTTAATCATTTCTTCTTTTGGTTCACCAACAGATAAACCGCCAATGGCAAAACCATCAAAATCAATTTCTTTCAAACCATTGAGTGATTCTTCACGCAGGTCTTCGTACATTCCGCCTTGAATAATGCCAAATAATGCATTTTTATTTTTTAATACGTCATGGTGCTGAGTTTTACAACGTTTCGCCCAACGTAATGAAAGCTGTAATGATTTTTGTGCTTCTTCATGTGTTGCAGGGTAGGGTGTACATTCGTCAAAAATCATCACGATATCTGAGTTCAATGTATGTTGAATATCCATTGAAATTTCAGGTGATAAAAAGACTTTTGAACCATCAATAGGCGAGCGGAAAGTAACACCTTCTTCTTTAATTTTACGCATTGCGCCTAAACTAAAGACTTGGAAACCGCCTGAGTCAGTGAGAATAGGTTTTCCCCATTTCATAAACTCATGCAAGCCACCATGCTCACGAATGACATCTAAGCCCGGACGTAAGTAAAGATGAAAAGTATTGCCCAAAATAATCTGAGCTTGAATATCTTCAATATCACGCGGTAACATGCCTTTCACTGTACCGTATGTACCTACAGGCATAAATACAGGCGTTTCAACCACACCGTGTTCTAAAGTTAAACGACCACGACGAGCACGTCCCGACTGACCTAATCTTTCAAATTTCATAAATGACCTAAATCTGGCGAAAAAACAGTTCGCTGATTGATTGTTGCAAAAGGTGACTATTTTCCCATGTTTTTATGGTGAATTGCTAGTCATCATAAAGACTAAATATGAATTGAAAATGAAGGCAAGCAACTGCCTTGATCAAAGCTGAATGACAGCAAGCGCACTTGCTGTATTTTAGAGGATGAGCTTAGCAAGTTGATGAGTTTAAAAAATTATGGATTAAATTCAAATGTCTCTGGGTTTATATGCTGAATAGAATCATGATTTAAGTTGTATTCTTTGAGTACATTGCTGATATTGCTGCTGATATAGACCAAATCATCGGTGTCAGCCGAATAATAACGAAGACCATTTTCATCAGGTTCAATGTCTTGATAGGGAAATTTTACAACTAAAGCTTGTAATTTTTTCAAAATAGCACGTGTTTTTAAACCTTGCATGGCTTGTAAAACTTGAATGAGTAGAGGCGGTTCATTACTGTTTAAACCATGTAAAAACTCAGTCTCATAGGGTTTTTTATCATTTAAAAAAGAAAAGGTGTAAAAAGTACTTTTTCTTATTTTAAGATCAGGATGCTGTACAAATGGTTTTAGTTGCTGAAATTGCTGTTGTTCATCTTTTTGTAAAATGTAGCATGCAAAGCGAAAAGTTTCCTCATCCTGAATATGAGGCAGATATTCATAAATGCGTGAAATCCAATGTGGTAAGTCTTCTTCGATATACCAATGAATCAGTTTAACCGCAGTATTGAGTTGGGTTTTGAATAACTCTTCCAAATAAGGCACAGCACGTTGAGCATCATGCTTTGAAACTAAAGACAAAATCATGATTTGATTTTCATTATTTTCATCAGGACAATACGCTAAAAGCTGTTGCAATGTATCTTGAGTTAAACTTTTTTTGAAATTTAAACCTTCTAAAATTTGATACTTCAACTGATGGTCTTGTGTATTTTTATATCTTTGCATTAAATCGGATTCTGTTCCTCCCATTTGATAGCCAAACCACGCATGCGTATTTTGTAAATTGCCATCAATGACTTCATCTAACCAACGCTCATACCAGTCTAAAAAATGAGCTTCATAGCTAAATTTTGGTTTGTCATGATCAATGCTTATATTGACCACTTTGCCTGTATATATCCCATTGAGAATAAGCGCATGAGAATAACCACAGCCTTGAGAACCAATCACAAATAAACCACCAAAAATTTTGGCTTCTTGCTGCTCATACTCATGATCACTTAAATTTTCTGCATATAATTCTTGGATTTGAGCTTGCCATATTTCATGGGGGGTATCGGGTGTGAGCAAGGTTGGATTGGTCAGTAACGCTTGGTCAAAATCATTAGAAAATAATTGATATTGTTCCCCAAAAGGGTAGATCCCATAAAAAGGACCTGCCGCAGAATTTGAAAAAGATTCACCTGCATGACCAATTTCAGTTAAAAAAAGTTTATATTCAAGTGGAAGTTGAATGCCATGTTGTTGTTCAAAATCAACAATTTTTTGCATGGGAATGGGTGCATTCAATTGATAGTGATGTGCATCAGCACCAAAGACTTCTAAATCTGGGTCGGCATGTTGAGCAGCGATTAATTTTGTTTTTATACGTTGAATTTGTGTTTGATAAGGCATCATTGTTATAAATAGGTGTGATTGAAAAAATCACACCCATTCTAAAGTTAAAATTTAAAAGTACACAAGCATGAGCTGCAAAATTTAACCAATTAAACGGCAGCTTTTTCAATCAACATCGCATCACCATAACTAAAGAAACGATATCTACTTGCAACAGCATGCTGATAAGCATTGAGAATATTTTCTTTATTTGAAAGTGCAGAAACTAACATCAGCAAAGTCGATTCTGGTAAATGGAAATTTGTAATTAAACGATCAACTGCACAAAACTGATAACCTGGATAAATGAAAATTTGTGTATCACCTGTCCAAGCGCCAATTTTTCCGCCACACGCTTGTGCAGCACTTTCAATTGCCCGTGTTGCAGTTGTACCAATCGCAATCACTTTATTGCCACGCGCTCGTGTTTCTTGAATCATTTGAGCGGCATGTTCTGATACTTCACACCATTCACTGTGCATAATGTGATTTTCAATATCTGTGGTACGCACAGGTAAAAACGTTCCTGCGCCGACATGTAAAGTCACAAAGGTTTTTTGAATGCCTTTTTGTGCTAACTTTTGTAATAAATTTTGATCAAAATGCAAACTTGCTGTTGGCGCAGCGACACTTGCCAGTTTTGTTGGATCATTAAATACAGTTTGATAACGCTCAGTATCAATTGCTTCAGCCTCACGATTAAAATAAGGTGGAATAGGTAACTGACCATATAAATCTAAAACTTGTAAAATTGGTTGAGAAAATTCAACAACAAATAAGTTTTCATGTCGACCTGTGACAGTCACTTTGACTTCATCTTTTCCAATAAATAGTTCTGCACCTGCTTTTGGTGAATTACTGGCTTTGATATGACAATGCGCTGTCGTTTGATCAAAGATACGTTCAACCAAAATTTCAACAGCACCTCCAGTTGCACGTTTACCTTTTAATCGTGCTTTCATCACTTTGGTGTCATTTAACACCATTAAGTCACCTTCTTCAAAGAGATCAAGAATGTCTGTGAAATGGTGATCTTGATATGTGCCATCAGCATTTAAATGAAGTAAGCGAGATGCGCTACGAGTTTCTAATGGATAGCGTGCAATAAGTTCATCAGGGAGATCAAATTTAAAGTCAGAGAGTTGCATAAGTACAATAAAATATAGGCAGTAAAACTGGATGTAGTATAGTCTTTTTTAAAATAAATCGTTCGGATTGAGTTTTTTTTAATCTAAAAAAATAAAAATGAATTAAAAATATACAAATAAAAAGCTTGTCGATTGACAACATTCAGAAAAACGCTATTATAGCCACACAACCTTTCCCGAGGTGGTGAAATTGGTAGACGCGGTGGATTCAAAATCCACTATCAGAGATGATGTGTCGGTTCGAGTCCGACCCTCGGGACCAAAATTCAAAAAACCCCAAGCATATTAAGTCTTGGGGTTTTTTATTGTCTAAAAAATTAAATTATATAATTTTTAATCCATATGCTTGAACTACTTTAGTTACATCATCCTCAGATGAAACGTATCTTTTATGGCTAAATAAAGTTCCATATTGATGAAGATAGACATTATTTTAAGGCTAAAAAAGATTTTAATCATAAGGAAAATAGAATGAAAAATATCACAATATTGGGTGTATGGACGCTAGCGTTGATATTTGCTGTGATTCGTCCCGCACAGGCTTAAAACATCAGCAAAATTTGATCATTCAGATATTTATTCAAAAATTTGGTTATAAGGTGCAAGAAGATTGAAAAAGCGTATAGCGTAAATAAAAAACCGATGCCTTAGCATCGGTTTTTATATCTCTGTATATTGAGATAAGTTTTTTACTTAAGCAGAAGCAAGTGCTGCATTAAGCGTTGCGCTTGGGCGCATTACCGCATCAACTTTTGCTGTATCTACTGCGTAGTAACCACCGATATCAGCAGCTTTACCTTGCACTGCAGCAAGTTCAGCAACGATTTTATCTTCGTTGTCAGTAAGTGTTTTAGCAAGTGGTGCAAACTTCGCTTTAAGCTCAGCATCTTCATCTTGTGCAGCCAAAGCTTCAGCCCAGAATTTAGCAAGATAGAAATGGCTACCACGGTTATCAAGTTCACCCGTACGACGTGATGGAGATTTATCGTTGTCGAGAAGTTTACCTGTTGCTTGGTCTAATGTTTTAGCAAGAAGTTTCGCTTTCGCGTTGTCTTCTTTAATGCCCATTTCTTCAAGAGAAACAGCAAGTGCTAAGAACTCACCTAAAGAATCCCAACGTAAGTGGTTTTCTTCTACCAATTGTTGTACGTGTTTAGGCGCAGAACCACCAGCACCAGTTTCGTACATACCACCGCCCGCCATTAACGGAACGATAGACAACATTTTCGCAGAAGTACCCAACTCCATGATTGGGAACAAATCTGTTAAGTAGTCACGTAAAATGTTACCCGTTACAGAGATTGTATCTAGACCACGCGCGACACGTTCAAGTGTATAACGCATTGCACGTACTTGAGACATGATTTGAATGTCTAAACCAGCAGTGTCGTGATCTTTCAAGTAAGTTTGAACTTTCTTGATCAATTCATTTTCGTGTGGACGGTACGGGTCTAACCAGAAGATTGCAGGCATGCCAGAGTTACGCGCACGCGTTACAGCAAGTTTTACCCAGTCACGGATCGGTGCATCTTTCACCTGACACATACGCCAGATATCGCCTTCCTCAACGTTTTGAGACATCAATACTTCACCAGTTTCGATGTCAGTGATGTTTGCAACACCAGCAGCAGAAACTTCGAAAGTTTTGTCGTGTGAACCGTATTCTTCAGCTTTTTGTGCCATCAAACCAACGTTAGGTACAGTACCCATGGTGCGTGGATCGAAGTTACCATTCCATTTACAGAAGTTGATCATTTCTTGGTAAATACGTGCAAATGTAGACTCAGGCATGACTGCTTTACAGTCGTAAGGTTTGCCATCAGCACCCCACATTTTACCACCACCACGGATCATTGCAGGCATAGAAGCATCAACAATCACGTCATTTGGTGAATGGAAGTTTGTGATGCCTTTTGCAGAATCTACCATTGCCAAAGCAGGGCGGTGTTCTTGACAAGCATGTAAATCTTCGATGATTTCTTCACGTAAAGATGTTGGTAAAGTTGCGATCTTTTCATAAAGACCCGCCATACCGTTGTTTACGTTAATGCCTAATTCAGCGAATAATTTAGCGTGTTTTTCAAACGCTTCTTTATAATAAATTTTCACACAGTGACCGAATACGATCGGGTGTGAAACTTTCATCATGGTTGCTTTAACGTGTAAAGAGAACAAAATGCCTGCTTCTTTACAATCATCTAATTCTTTTTCATAGAAGTCGCAAAGTGCTTTTTTGCTCATGAACATTGAGTCGATGATTTCGCCGTCTTGAAGCGCAACTTTTGGCTTAAGAACGATAGTTTCACCCGACTTAGTGATCAATTCCATTTTGACATTACGCGCACGATCCAAAGTCATGGACTTTTCGCCGTGATAGAAGTCACCTTCATCCATGTGTGAAACGTGGGTTTGTGACCATTGTTTCCATTCACTCATAGAATGTGGATGTTTTTTCGCGTAATTTTTTACAGCAGTTGGCGCACGGCGGTCAGAGTTACCTTCACGTAAAACTGGGTTTACAGCAGAGCCTAAGCATTTGCCATAACGTGCTTTGATTTCTTTCTCTTCATCAGTGGTTGGATTTTCTGGATAATCAGGAATCGCAAAACCTTTAGATTGAAGCTCTTTGATACATGCTGTTAATTGGGCAACAGATGCACTAATATTTGGAAGTTTGATGATATTTGTATCAGGATCTTGAGTAAGACGACCTAATTCTGCAAGGTTGTTCGGTAACTTTTGCTCATCTGTTAGGTAATCTGTAAATTCTGCAAGCACACGAGCAGCGACAGAGATATCTGTTTTTACAATCTCTACGCCAGCGGGCTTAGTAAAGGTCTCAATGATCGGTAGCAGCGAATAGGTCGCTAACAGTGGCGCCTCGTCGGTCAATGTGTAAATGATTGTTGACTTTCCACCAGCCATATATAGCCCCTTGCTTTAGATTATGTTTTTGAGGACCAAACTTTTGGTTCAGTCCCTACGAACCGATTTGCTTAAATAAAAACACTGAAAGTATCAAGGTTCATTGCATTGCAGTCAATGTACGATCGAGTGATAACGACATTTCGCTAGGAAATGATGCTAAAGCGATGTGATGAACCTTTTATTAAAGATAATTTCTATCTTGGGTTTCACATATTCATTTCTTTCAGTGACTGTCATCACGTTTTATTTCAGTGTTCTAGAGGGTTCAAATGAACAATCACTGTACTGTTTCGAAGCATGCGATGATCTACTAAAGTTACTGTATGGGCTTTTAAAAACTTAAAAGAGAATTTCGCAGACTTGCACATGCGTTATAACATTACAAGCATTGGTTGTTTCAAACCTAGAACTCAAATCAAAACCTGTTAAACAACAAATTGTTAAGTTGTTTGTTAAGGTCGTGGTGATGTGGGTAGCGTTCTCATTTTATTTAAACAAAACGATGCACGGGGTATTTTAATGAAAAATGTGTTTTTAATCTACTGGTGAGCGGTGGTTATGAGCTTAAATAAGAATTATTGCTTTTTAAAAAAGATATGCGTTTAGTAAATTGAAAATAAATCATGATCGAAATAATAAGATAAATATAGAATATGAATAGATAATATGAATGGAAGTTTTTAAAATATACCGCTGTTTAACTTTAAAAAAAGTTCAGAGGAAAATAAATTTGAATAAATGAAAAATTAAAATGTAATAAAATATATTTTATCTTCATTGAGTTATTTTTATTTTATCTTTTGGTTTTATTTAGGTGATTCAAAATTGTTGTTTTAATTAGTATTTATAGGAATTTTATTCTATTATTTTTTATTTAAAACTTACAAAATACCTAAGGTCATATAAGTAAATATTATTGACCAGTGACTATATAATTCGCTAAATATTGTTGTTATATTATAAAAGCGTAAAATCATGTAAAACATTGTAGGTCGTTATCTTTTTGTCATCTAAAAACGAGGCAGCCATGAGATTAAAGCTCTTAGAGATGGGTCAGGCTGACAAGCTGAGCGCATGTAAATTATCATTACTACTCGGCGTATTAAGTCAAGAAAACTCTGTTGAGCGGTTTTTAAAAATAGCAAGAAAATTACTAAATGTAGAAAATGCCATTATCTCATTTGCCAATGAACCTTATGTTTGGTATTCAAATCAATCTGAATTTAAAGCTTTTTTAGCAAGTCCAGATGCCAATTTGCATTTTTATTTTGCGGGTCATCAGAAAATAGACCCTACACATCCAAATTATGCATCATTTTCACAGCATCTTATTGATATTGGTGTAGATCATCGTCGTGTTATTTGTTTTGATATTCAAAAAAATGAGCAAGAATCACTGGGTAAAGTGACTTTTTTTGATGATAAAACGGAAAATTTTGATCAAGAAAATGATGTATTTGTGCAGGATTTTATTCAAGGGCTGATTAAAGTCATTGAAATGAACAGAGAGCACGAAGAATTAAAAGACTTATATGAACAACAACTTGCATTAAATTTTAGTAAAACTAAATTTTTTCAGATTATTGCTCATGATTTAAGAGCACCATTTCACGGTTTGTTGGGTTTTTCAGAAGTATTAGCACAAGAGCGCGCAAGTTTAGATGAAGAAAGTGTACATAATATTTCAGAATATTTATATGACACAGCTCAGTCTACATATAATTTATTAGAAAACTTATTAAATTGGGCAATGGCAGAAGGTGGACGTTTTGTTTATCATCCTATTAATTTTAAATTAAAACAAAGTTCTAAAATTGTTTTTGATGTTTTAAATAGTTTGGCTGTAAATAAAAATATTTTGTTAATTGATGATATTCCTGAAGAATTAAAAGTATGTGGCGATATTAATATGATTACGTCATTATTACAAAACTTGGTTTCTAATGCGCTTAAGTTTACTCATGTAGATGGTTCAGGAAAGGTGCGTATGTCTGCAAGAGAAATTTCAAACGGTATCGAAATTCTGATCCAAGATACAGGATTAGGTATGACAGATGCGCAAATAAAAAAGATTTTTGAGCCAGAAATTAATGCAAGTTTTAAAGGGACAGCAGGAGAAAAAGGGACAGGTTTGGGGTTGGTCTTATGTAAAAGATTTGTAGACTTAAACCATGGCGAAATTTCTGCGACCTCCCAACAAGGTAAAGGCACAACATTTAAAGTTGTATTACCTATCGCTAAAAACTCACATCAATCATTGATGAATGAACACGATAGTCCTAAAGAACGAGTGAAAGTTTAAAGCTCAATTTTACTTTGATTTCAAGCGAAAAATATTGACCACAAGAAGGCTGTAACTGATATAAAGATAAAAATAGATTAAGAAATATAGGCTTTTTCGATGAACGCTGAGCAATTGCAAAAAACTTTAGGTGCAAGTCAGTATGCAGAACAGGTTTTAAGTTTACATCAAGCAATTTTACAACAAGATTATGCCTTTGATGAATTTAAACAATCGTTATCAACGGCGCAATTACAGCATCTCGTTCAAGACACGTTAAAAAATTTACAAGAAGAAGCCGAGTGGATGAAAGCCATTCGTATTTTACGTGCTCGCTTGATGTTTCGTTGGATTTGGCAAGATGCTAATCAACTCACAGATGTGGTTACATTGACACGTGAACTTTCCGATTTTGCTGATGCAAGTATTAATGCAGCCAAAGATTTTGCAAGAATTCCATTAATTGCCAAGTATGGAGAGCCGATTGGTTACAATGGCAAAGAGCAAGATCTGATTGTGATTGCGATGGGTAAACTGGGTGCGCAAGAGCTGAATTTATCCAGTGATATTGACCTGATTTTTGCTTTTGATGAACAGGGAGAAACCAACGGTCGCAAATGCGTTGAAGTTCAGCAGTTTTGTATTCATTGGGGACAAAAGCTGATTTATTTGTTGGAGCATATTACCGCAGATGGTTTTGTATTTCGTGTCGATATGCGTTTACGCCCTTGGGGTGATGGTTCAGCACTGGCGATTAGTCACGTCGCATTAGAGAAATATCTCAGTCAGCATGGGCGTGAATGGGAGCGTTATGCATGGATTAAGGCGCGTATCGTGTCTGGCGGAAAAGAAGGCGATGAGCTGTTAGAAATGACACGACCTTTTGTTTTTCGCAAATATGTAGATTACACCGCTTTTGAAGCCATGCGTGAAATGAAAGCCATGATCGAGCGTGAAGTTGCGCGTCGTAATATTGCAGATGATATTAAGCTAGGTGCAGGTGGAATCCGTGAAGTTGAATTTATTGTCCAAGTATTTCAACTCATTTATGGTGGTTCAAAATTAGAGTTGCAAGATCGTCAATGTTTAGTCAGCCTAAAACATTTGGGTGAAGTTGGTTTATTAGATGAGCAGTCTGTTTTAGACCTTGAGGATGCTTATCTTTTCCTTCGTCGTGTTGAACATGCGATCCAAGCTTTAAATGATCAACAAACCCAATCTTTACCTACAGAACCTGAACTACGCAAACGAATTTATCAGACTTTAGGTTTTGCAACATGGGAAGCATTTTTAGATTTTCTCAATCAAAAACGTAATAAAGTAATTTATCAATTTGAGCATTTGATTAAAGAAAAAGGTTATGACTCACCTGCTGAAAGTTTTAGTCAGCTCGAAAAAAAATTGGATGAAGTATTAGATGCTGATGCTAAAAATCTGGTACATGAGTTTTGGTTTGGGCATGCGATTAAAAAATTACCAGCAAAAGCAGTACAACGTTTAAAAGAGTTTTGGCCACATTTGATTGAAGCGATTTTACAGTCAAATAAACCACAAGTGGCTTTGATGCGTCTCATGCCCTTGGTCGAATCGGTTATGCGCCGTACCGTGTATTTGGTGATGTTGATTGAAAGTAAAGGTGCATTGCAACGTCTTGTGAAAATGGCAACAGTAAGCCCTTGGATCTGTGAGGAATTGACGCATTATCCAGTGCTGTTAGATGAATTTTTGTCTATGGATTTTGAATTACCAAAACGCAAAGATCTGGAAGATTCATTACGTCAACAGTTACTCCGCATTGAAATTGATCAAGTTGAAGATCAAATGCGTGTCTTGCGTTTATTTAAAAAATCTAATGTTCTTACCGTTGCAGCAAGTGATGTTTTAGCTGAAAGCCCTTTGATGAAAGTATCGGATGCCTTGACTGATATTGCCGAAGTATCGGTGATCGCGACCTTGAATCTTGCTTATCAAACTGTGGCGAAACGGCATGGTTATCCATTAGACGCAGAAGGGCAGCGTTGTTCACTTGATCACATGGCTTTTGTTGTTGCAGGCTACGGTAAATTGGGTGGAATTGAGTTGGGCTATGGTTCGGACTTGGATTTGGTCTTTATTCATTATATGGATGAACAAGCCGATACCGATGGCATGAAAGTCATTAGTGGTTTTGAATTTGCTATGCGCGTTGCGCAGAAATTTATGTCTTTAATGACCACGCAAACCCTTGATGGTCGAGTGTATGAGGTGGATACGCGTTTACGTCCATCAGGTGAAGCAGGGCTTTTGGTGACCAGTCTAAAAGCATTTGAACAATATCAATTAAAAAATGCATGGTTATGGGAGCATCAGGCGATTGTACGAGCGCGTTCTATCGCAGGTGAAGTCATCTTAAGAACCAAGTTTGAACAACTACGTTGTCGGATTTTGACTTTGCCCCGAGAAGAGGAAACTGTCCGCAGAGAAGTCTTGAACATGCGGCAAAAAATGAAAGATCATCTGGGTTCATCTAAAGAACAGAAAAAAGATGGAATTTTTCATTTAAAACAGGATGCAGGTGGTATCGTTGACATTGAATTTATGGCACAGTATGTTGTATTAGCCTGGAGTGGGACGAATCCTGATCTCGCCCATTATTCCGACAATGTTAGAATTCTTGAGGATGCCGCAAAGGCAGGTTGCTTATCCAGCGACGATGTATCCGCACTGATTCAAGCTTATCTTAGTGAACGCGCCGAGAGCCATCGCTTAGCACTTGCAAATCATAATATGCAAGTTAGCGCAGCTGATTGGCACGATACCCGAGAGGTCGTTTGTAAGTTATGGCAAAGATTAATTGATCCAACAGCGACTTTCGCTTTGGAAAGTGAATAATAGTGTAAAAATTTGGAGTGTGTGCCATGAATTTGGCTGATCGTGATGGTTTTATTTGGCAAGATGGACAAATGGTTGATTGGCGTGAAGCGAAAGTTCACGTTTTAACCCATACTTTACATTATAGTATGGGTGTGTTTGAAGGCGTCCGAGCTTATGAAACACCAAATGGTACCGCGATTTTCCGTCTCCAAGACCATACAAAACGTTTGTTAAATTCTGCAAAAATTTATCAAATGAAAGTTCCATTTGATCAAGCAACTTTAGAACAAGCTCAAATTGATGTTGTACGTGAAAATAAATTAGCTTCTTGCTATTTACGTCCAATCATTTTCATTGGTTCGGAAAAACTCGGGATTGCTGCAACAGACAATACGATTCATGCAACTGTAGCAGCGTGGAGCTGGGGTGCTTACCTTGGTGATGACGCAATGGCGAAAGGCATTCGTGTTAAAACTTCATCATTTACGCATCATCACCCGAACGTGACGATGTGTAAGGCAAAAGCTGCGGGTAACTACACGCTTTCTATTCTTGCGCACCAAGAAGTTGCTCAAGCAGGTTATGACGAAGCAATGTTGATGGACCCGCAAGGTTATGTATGTCAAGGTTCAGGCGAAAACGTATTCTTAGTTAAAGATGGCGCATTGCATACACCTGATATCGCAGGCGGTGCATTGGATGGTATTACTCGTCAAACCATCATTACCATTGCGAAAGACCTTGGTATTGAAGTATTTGAACGTCGTATTACGCGTGATGAATTCTACATTGGTGATGAAGCATTCTTCACAGGTACTGCTGCTGAAGTAACGCCAATCCGTGAATATGATGATCGTGAAATTGGCTCTGGTGCGCGTGGTCCGATCACTGAGAAAATTCAAAAAGCATTCTTTGATGCAGTTCAGGGTAAAGATCCTAAATATGCACATTGGTTGACTTACGTAAAATAAGTTGATCGGTTAAGATAAAAAGGCGGAACTTGGTTTCGCCTTTTTTTATGATTTTTAGAGCGGTTAAATAAGGGTTTTCATGCATATTGTCTACGTCAGTGATGGAAAAGCAGGACATCGTTCACAGGCAATGGGCTTGTTTAAAGCGATGCAAAGACAATCTCAGCAAGCTGTCACTTTTGAAGAAATCTCAATTGCGGAGCTTTCGATTTTTCCTTTAATGATGGGAATGATGCAACATAAAATTCCTCAGCTTCAACAAACACCTGATTATATCTTTGGGGTGGGAAGCCATACTCAATTCAGGGTTTTGTTGTTGGGGAAAATCTATAAACAGGCAAAAACTGTCATTTTGATGAAGCCAAATTTTCCATGCTCATGGTTTGATTATGCTGTGATTCCTGAACATGATGGTGTGGCAGAACAGGGCAATGTGATTGTGAGTAAAGGTGCGCTGAATCCCATTGTCGATGAGCAACGGCATATTTCAGGTCGCATTTTGATTGCACTGGGTGGTTCATCAAAACGTCATACATGGAATGATCAAAAAGTTTTAACTGCAATTGAAAATATTGTTCAGCAAAATCCGCATGGCGATATCATTTTAACCACATCAAGACGTACACCCGCAGATTTTTTGAGTCAATTAAAGCAAAAAAAATATGCAGAAAAATTACAAATTTTTCCTGTAGAGCAAACACCACAAGGCTGGATTTTTGAACAAATGCAATTAGCAGAAGCAGTTTGGGTGACAGAGGACAGTGTTTCAATGATTTTTGAGGCATTGACGGCAGGATGTAAAGTTGGGACGATTTTAATTGATCGCAGCAAGCAAGATCGAATCACGCAATCTATCGATCAGATTTTGACAGCACATTTGATTTCCACTGCTGAAAACATTGCTGATTTACCACAAGCACAGACTTTTAAAGAAGCAGATCGTGTGGCAACATATCTTTTAGCAAAATAACTGGTCATGACCGTGATTTATATTCTCATTTTACTGTTGGTTTTAATGATTGCATTTAGCATGAAATATGCATGGTGGAAACCTGCTGTAGATTGGAAACGTCCGCGTGTTCTGATGTATCACATGGTGCGCGAGCATATAGAGGGTGCGAAGTTCAATAAATTACGAGTCAAACCTGCTGAGTTTGAAAAGCAAATCGCATGGATGAAAGCACAAGGTTTTCACTTTGTGACCATGCAGGAATTACAGCAGAATTGGGGCAAACACCCTGAAAAAACGGTTGCCATTACTTTTGATGATGGCTATCTGGACAATCTGGAAAATGCTTATCCTATTTTAGAAAAATATCAAGCCAAAGCCACGATTTATGTGGTGGTTGATCGTCATGATCGTGATTGGTCTACTTATAAAAAAGCCCATCATAATAGTGGTGAATTGGCACGTGAGCTTAAACTTAATGATGAACAAGTCCGTTTTTTGGCACAAGGTGCTGTGGTTGAAATTGGTTCACATACCCTGACTCATGCCAATCTGGATAAACTGACGGATGAGCAGTGTTTACATGAGTTACAGGACTCTAAAATACAACTGGAGCAACTGACTCAGCAAGCGGTGACAAGTTTTGCTTATCCCTTTGGAATCTATTCACAACGTGATGTCGATTTGGCAAAACAGGCAGGTTATCACAATGCAGTTACCACCAAAGAAGGCATTGATGGTCTAAGCCCTGACTTTATGCAGCTACAACGGATTAAAATCAGCGGTAAGGATTCAATGTTTGCAGTAAAACTACGTTTGAAGTTGGGTAAACGAGCTTAATCTTACAAAGCAATTATTTATGCTGTTTAAAGGCTTTTCTTGGGTGCAGTAAGTAAAGCCATAATTTATAAAGTATTTGGTTAAATGCGTTGAGCTTAACCACAGGGTTAATTTGTAGGCGGTAGTGATTTTTATTCACCACGGTTGTATCTGCATTGATATAAATCAGCCCAAACTGACCAGCAAAACGCTCATAACGATATTTATATTGTTGTGTTTGAATTATTTTTTCAATGGCAATGGAGTAGGGCACAGGTCCTGTAGTGTTCAGTACACCTTTACGCCCCACATGATATTTCATTGGGGTATAGTCATGGATCCGAAAACTGACTTCATCTATGACTGCTTTTAAAAATGGTGAATGTGGCTTTGTAATAATATTCCACTGTTGGTATTCGCCATATTTTAAAAATTTTAGATGTTTGTTAATTCCATAACCTTGATATTGTTGTCCTTCTTCATTTTCCCAACCGCAAATAATAAACTCATCGTCTGCACGTAAAATGTCATTAAAAGGCACAGCACATGAGCTTTTTAAATCGAGATAAACCCCGCCTTCTTGATACATGAGTAAATAACGAAAAAAATCAGAACGAGCAGCAGCATAATTCTCTTGGATCAATAAATAAGTATCTAATGTTTTTTGATCATAATATTTTTGAATATAGTCTAAAATTTGTGTTTCATCATAAAGGCGATATTCCCAATCAGGATTACGTTCACGCAATTCAATCACTGATTTTTTGATATTATCAGGAATATTATCTTCACCTTGTAAATAAATCTGGTGAATCACTTTAGGAATGGACATGGAATATATTCTCGAACAGCTCTTCAAATAAAAGCAGAAAAATGTATTAATCAGTTATGCACGTGGTTTGCGAACATGATCCAATTGAGAGAAGTAAGATTTAAGCTGCTCAGCACGAGAACTCCACCATTTTTGTGGATTTCTTTTGGCTAAAGCATAATAAAAAAACTCTTTTAAACTTTTTTGATCACGAGATTTTAGGCTTTTCCAATAGGTGGAAAGCGCTTTTTTCTTCAGTAAGTTTTGCTGTGTTTGATTTAAATCATGCGTATTTAAAAAATCATAAATAGTAAAAAACATATCATAATGTTGTTGATTTAAATTTTGAGATAAACGGTTATCACCTCGTTTGGTTTTGGTTTCTTCAGCATCTAAAATTACAAAAACGGTGGCAGTTTCGGTAAATAATAATTTCTGCGCAACTACACCTAATTCTAAAGCCAGAGATTCATCTTGAATAAATAAGCCTGAGTTACAACCTTGAGATTTTTGCCAGACCTCTTTTGAACACATAACACACATTTCCATGATGTTGTGCTGAATCATGTAGGTCAGTGGTTGTTCAATGCTAGAAGTATCCATAGTTGGATACTGTTGAATTTCTGCTAAATCACGAATTTTAACTTTATTACCATAAAATAAATCGCAGTTTTGAGCTTGCATCAATTCGACAATTTGTTTCAGGCGGTTAGGTGCGAGTACATCATCTGCATCCATAAAAAACAGATAATCACCTTGTGCTGCATTGGCTCCTTGATTGAGACGGTTGGCAGGACCTTTATTATCAATATTGTGAATAATTTTAACTTTAGGGTATTGTTGTTCTAATTGTTGGGAAAAATTTCTCCAATTTGGATCAGTCGAAGCATCATCTGCCACAATAATTTCTAAAAGTTCAGGCAAGTCTGGTTGCAAGGACTCTATTGTTCGTTGTAAGAGTGGACCTTTATTAAAATGGGTTAAAACAACCGAGATAGAAACTGTTGCCATATCTAGTTCACTTGCTTGTATTTAAGGGTTTTATTTAACCATAAAAAGAAGGTTTTTAAATGCCCTGAAAAACTATTGGTTGCTAAAAATTGTACTTGTACATAAGGAATATTGTATTTTCGGCAAAAAAACATCCGATGATGTCCCTGATGTAATTTATCTTTTACACCTAAACCACGGCATAACATAATTGCCATGGGATGATTTTTATCATAACCATGTTCTTTAAATGAAATATCAATATCGTGGAAGCGGCTTTGGCGTTGATCTTTTGGCACACCCCATTTATTTCGATCGCTATAATTATAAGCGGTTTCTTCAGTTTTTAAATTACGTTCAAGGTGATTATCAATAATATCGCTAAGTGCAATTTCATAGCTTTGTGTTGAAAAGTCTAGATATTTTTTACGAATGGGTTTAAGTAGCCCTAGCACGCCTAAATGTGGTGCTCGTTGTTCAAACATGATCCATGTAGGGAAATGGGTTAAACCTTGTTGTTGGGCTTTTATTAAGGTTTCACGCCCTTGAAATAGACTGTCGGCAATATTTTTAGATTCTTGACCGATAAATAAGATCACAGCATCTGCTTGGAAATGTGGAAATTGATTTTTTAGTTGCAGATCAAGCTTTGAATCACTGAGTTGAAGCAGTTCTTCAATCTTTATATGGTAATACTCAGAAGAAAAACCAAGTGCAGTCATATCAAGCGATCATATCAATAAAAACGACCATCATAATCGTGTTGTTGTAAAAAATCTATTGATCGATGACATGGGAAATACTATTTAAATGGCGAATGAAATATAATGGCTCTTTTCCAAATCAATGTTTCAGGTTCGTGCAGTGAAAAAATATTTAATTAGTATTGAAAAGGAAGGCAGCGCAAGATTGGCAAGCTTCTTCGCACAACCAACGTTTGGAAAATACCAAAATGAATTTAAAAAAATAGGTGTGATTGGTGCGCAATTGCCGACTGCTGAATATTTTAAACTTGCAGTGGCGGGACGTAAAAAAGCACTTAGTCCTGCTGAACTGGGTTGTACTTTGTCGCACGTGAATGCATTTAAAGATTTCTTAGCATCTGATGAACAATATGCATGTATTTTTGAAGATGATGCGATTTGTTTACATGATTTAGATTTAAATGATTTAGAAACTCAGGTTAAAAGTTTGAATTTAAATCCATGCTTTTTTTTAAGTATGGGGGGAATACAATTAAAAAGTAGTGCTAAAGTTCGTGGAAATTTTTTAATAGAAAAAGTAAATCATACGCCTGTATTAAAGTTACATCCTATTTATTTCGGACGTTTATTTTACACTTATGCTTATATTATTGATCGAAAAATGGCAGAGTTATTAATACGTTATCACGAAGTTCCAAAAGGATGTGATCATTGGTCACAAATCCGTGATTATGATCCAACATGTCAATTTTATGCGACTTTTTTATTTGATCATCCAGAGCTAGATGAAATTTCAACAGGGCAAAGCTATATTGAGCAAGAAAGAAAATTATTAAATAAAGAGGAAAAAGTACAAAAAACGATACTTTATAAATGGAAGGTTTCGATTTTAAAAAGAATTTTTAAAATAATGTTAAGTAAGTACCCAAAATAGGTCAACTCAATGTCAATTACAATTATCACTGCTTTTTTTGATATTGGACGAGGAAGCTGGAGCGTAGAAAATGGGCATCCTTGTTATTTAGAGCGTTCTACAGAAAAATATTTTAAGTATTTTTCTAATTTAGCTCATCTTGAAAACCATATGGTTATTTTTACCAGTACAGATTATGTTGCTAAAATCAAAGCGATTCGAAAAGACAAGCCTACAACGATTATTGATATCTGTTTAGATAAAAAGTTTTATGCATGTAAACAAGCTATTGAAGATATTCAAAAAAGTGAAGATTTTAAAAAAAATATTGGTGCTGAACAATTAAAAAATCCTGAATATTGGTCGGCTGAATATGTTTTAGTGACGAATTTAAAATCATATTTTGTCAAAAAAGCCATTAAGGAAGGGTTTGTGAATTCATCTTTAGCTGCATGGGTGGATTTTGGGTATTGTCGAAATTTAAAAACTTTAAATAAAATTAAAGCATGGAATTTTTCTTTTTCCTTAGAAAAAGTTCACTTTTTTTCGATTAAAAAAGTTTTTGATATTAATCAAGAAAATGTAAATTATGCAATTTTTAATAACCAAGCATTTATTATTGGTGGTGTAATTGTTGCAGCTCCTGAAAAGTGGCTAGCATTTTCAAATTTAGTATATCAATGTCAAATCGATATGCTAAATCAACATATTGTTGATGATGATCAAGGCGTTTATTTAACAACACTATTAAAAGAGCCAGAACTTTTTGAAATACATTATTTAGGTGAGGATCAATGGTTTGATGTATTTAAACTTTTTGCAGATCAGCAACTAGATATAATAGATCGTATAAAAAAATGGATGGGTTTTTAATGTCACAGAATAAAATAAATAATCTAGCCAATCAAAGCCTTGATCTAAATATGATTAATTTATTTTCTCAAGATGAAGTTCAGACTGTGCGTTTAAAACGTCTCAAAAAACAGCCTTGGCGAACATTTTATTCAATATTTGTACCTAAAAAAAAGCGAAAATTGCAACAAAAACAAGCAAATATTTTACAGAAGCAACATGTAGCAAAACTTTGGAATATTTTTTTAGACCAATATTTCGATGGAAAGTTAGATCATTTCCAATTAAAAGCTAAAAAGCAATTTACTGATCAAAAAATCATTTGGCAATACTGGGGGCAAGGCTTGGCTGCCGCACAGCAAAATGATACGGTAAAACTATGTTTTGCTTCTGTTGATCGTTTCAAAGGTGATTATCATGTCATTCGACTGGATGAAAAAAGTGTTCAGGAATATTTAGATTTACCTGACTTTATTTGGGAAAAGAAAAAAAATGCCCAATTTAAACCTGCCTTTTTTGCAGATTTAATTCGTCTGGCATTATTAGATCTTTACGGAGGAATTTGGATTGATGCAACAATTTTATTAACAGCACCAATTGATCCTGTGATTTTAAAACAAGATTTTTTTATGTTTCAGCGTGTTAGTTCTGCAGAAAATCAAGATTTTTGGACAGCTTTTAACACTGATTATTTTGGTTGGGGTGAAGAACATGTTGTAAATGTTCTAAATAGTTTTATTGTTGCTAAAAAAGAGAATAAAGGAGTACATATTTGTTTTGAGATAATGATGAATTTTTGGAAAACTCAACAAGATATTCCACATTATTTTATCTTTCAAATTATGTTTAATGAATTATTAAAGCGTCCTTCGTTTGAACAATCATTTTTACTGATTGATGACACTTTTCCTCATTTATTACAAATTCAACTTAAAGAAGAATATAATGAAAATAATTTTGAGCGTATTTTATTAAAAACTAACATTCATAAAATAAACTATATGAATGGATTAAATGACTCTAGTTATTTTGAGCAATTGAAAAAGAAATATTTAAAATGACTCAATCATTAAAGTAACGTATGAGTAAATAAAACTATTTATTCATACGTTTAAAAATTTTATTTTTGATCTGCATTACCTTTGATCACTAAATAAATCAGCGATCCCATAATAAGGAAACCACCGCCAAAACAGCTTAAGCAGAATAATAAAATACGTTCATATTTATCTAAATCAAATAATTGATGATTTAAAATATATAAGACAAAGCCCCACTGAATTAGTGCAAATGCAATAAGAACAATCGTATGACGACGAACATCGGGACGCATAGCCATTGGAGAATTACCTGTAAAATGAACAGTTGTAGTATGCCATTTTTGAGAACTTATCTCAATTGAATATCAGGTAAAGCATCTTCAATCATTTTTTTAATGTTTATGTTCTAAAATGCAAACTTAATGTGATTTTTGATAAATATTGCATTGGTTAGATAAGCGACGGAAACGTTTATATGACCAAATATATTGTTCAGGTGCTTGGTTAATCATCCTTTCCATTTCTGTATTAAGTGTATCTACAGAAAGTTGAAGATCTTTTGATAGAATTTCATTTGCAATTGGTTGACAATGAACAGAATATTTTTGTGGTTGCTGCTCGTTACGAATGCAGCTTAAGCCTAAAACATTACACTGAGTTTTACTTGCTAATTTAGATACTAAGGTGCTACTGAGTGCATGTTGCCCATAAAAATCTGAGAAAATTCCTCCAGATGGTTTTGGTACATGATCAGGTAATATAACGGTTAATCCACCTTGTTTGAGGTGTTTAAAAATGGCACGAATTCCACTTTCATCAGTAGGAGCTAAAGTGGCGTTGGCTTTTTGACGGGCTTCGATCAAATAACGATTAATACCTTTGTTTTTATTAGGCTTATACATAATCACTGGGGCTGTGTATAAATTGAGCCAAGCATTGAGTAATTCCCAACAACCAAAATGTGGAACAACAATAATGATCCCTTTTTTATTGTTCAATGCATCGAGATAATGCTGTTCACCATAAATTTCACTTAATAAATTTAGGCTATAGGTTGGTGTAGACCCCCAACATTTAATAAATTCTAAGTAAGTCATACACTGACTTTTTAAACTTCTTTTGACTAAGTCATTGTGCTGTTTTTGTGTTAAATCTGGATATGCAATTTTTAGATTGATTGCAGTGATTCGTTTCATGGAACTATTGATGAGGTTGAGCCACCAAGCCACCCAGCTTGCAAGAAGTTGTAGGAAAGACAACGGAAGTAGGGCGATAATTTTTAAAATAAAATACATAAGTGACTCATCAAGCCTGCTAAAAGTTTATGCAGGAAAAAGGGAAAAAAGAGTCATAAATGAAACTTTGTTCAATATTTTGCATCATATCTGAAAAAGTATATAAAGTGACTGTTTAAAAGTTTCAAATCGAAAATAAAAATTAAAGAGAGTTAGTTATTTATTAAATTTAAGATTTATATCAGACAGTTGAGATCAGGTCATTTATCATTAAAAAAAAACCCTGCACCAAGGCAGGGTTTTATTACGCAAATAAAGAATTAAGCTTCTTTATTTTCAGCTTTTGGTTTTTCACGTAAGCGAATACCTAAATCACGCAATTGATTTGGTTCAACTGGTGCAGGTGCTTGAGTCAATGGACATTCAGCAGTTTTGGTTTTCGGGAATGCAATCACGTCACGGATCGAAGATGAACCAGTCATCAACATCACCAAACGGTCAAGACCAAATGCCAAACCACCATGCGGAGGTGCACCGAATTTCAATGCATTTAACAAGAAGCTGAATTTTTCTTCTGCTTCTTCTTCACCAATGCCAAGCGCTTCAAAGATTGCTTTTTGCATTTCAAGGTTGAAGATACGCAGAGAACCACCGCCAACTTCAGTACCGTTTAGAACCATGTCATATGCTACTGAAAGAGCAGCACCAGGGTTGTTCTTCACTTCTTCAACACTTGATTTTGGTAGTGTGAATGGGTGATGTACAGATGTCCATTTACCATCATCAGTTTCTTCAAACATTGGGAAATCAACAACCCAAAGTGGTGCCCACTCACAAGTTGCAAGTTTCATATCGTGACCGACTTTGATACGTAAAGCACCCATTGCATCATTTACAATTTTCGCTTTATCTGCACCAAAGAACACGATGTCGCCATTTTCAGCACCAACACGTTTCAACAAATCAAGCACAATTGGCTCAATGAATTTAACGATTGGAGATTGAAGACCTTCGATACCTTTCTCAAGTTCGTTGACTTTGATATAAGCCAAGCCTTTCGCACCGTAAATACCCACGAATTTAGTATATTCGTCGATTTGGCTACGTGGTAATGCACCAGCACCTGGTACACGAAGTGCAACAATACGACCTTTAGGATCTTTTGCAGGACCAGCGAATACTTTGAATTCAACGTCTTGCATCATGTCTGCAACGTCAACCAGTTTCAAAGGAATACGCATATCTGGTTTGTCAGATGCATAGTCACGCATTGCGTCTGCATAAGTCATACGTGGGAATTTGTCGAATTCAACATTTAAAAGTTCTTTGAACATTTTAACAGTTAATTTTTCCATCAAATCCATGATGTCATCGTCACTCATGAACGATGTTTCAACGTCGATCTGGGTGAATTCTGGCTGACGGTCTGCACGTAAATCTTCGTCACGGAAACATTTAGCAATTTGGTAATAACGGTCAATACCACCCACCATCAACAATTGTTTGAATAATTGTGGTGATTGTGGAAGCGCATAGAAGCTACCGTTAGAAACACGACTTGGCACTAAATAGTCACGTGCACCTTCAGGGGTTGCACGTGTTAAAACAGGAGTTTCAACGTCTAAGAAACCATTTTCTTCGAAATAGTTACGAATCAGGTTGGTCAGTTTCGAACGGAAACGTAAACGATCAATCATTTCTGGACGACGAATGTCAAGGAAACGATATTTCAAACGAATTTCTTCAGAAATATTTGAGTTTTCATCATTTAATGGGAATGGCGGTGTTTCAGATGCAGCAAGAACTTCAATTTCTTTACCTAAAACTTCGATTTGACCGCTGACCATATTGGCATTTTCTGTGCCTTCATAGCGACGACGTACACGACCTACAATCTTTAATACGAATTCAGAGCGTGCTTTGTCTGCTGTTGCAAATGCTTCAGGTGTATCTGGATCGATTACAACCTGAACAAGACCGTCACGGTCACGCATATCTAGGAAAATGACACCACCGTGGTCACGACGACGATGTACCCAACCGCATAGTGTAACGGTTTGGTCAATTTGAGCTTCGGTTAAAGAACCGCAGTAATGAGTTCGCATCATAGCGTTAGAAATCCAACTATATGGGTTAAGTTCAGCGAATACGTAAACAGCGCACCGCTTTTATTCGAATGTAGGATTATGCCTCTTTGGGCATTGAGTCACAAGGACTTACAGTAAAAACTACCACATTGCCTGATCAATTTAAGCGGATACAAGTGAATTTTTAATGACTAAATAGATTATTCATGCACTGAATCAAAAGATTTTCGATATTTAAAATAGTGAAATAAAATACAACCTAAGGTAAAACAAACCATTGCACCTTGAGTAAATGCTTTCATAAAAAAGCCAATAAATATATAAAGATCTGTTTGTTGTGGTACAAAACCCATCTTTTTTGCAAAATAAATGTAATAGGCACAGCCACTAAAGAACGAAATAAAAGCCAAAAGAAAGCAAAATGTTTGGAGCTTAGCATTTGGTTCTTTATTTATACGGTATTTTGAAAAGTAATGCAGACCCATCCACAATAAAAATGGTAAAGCGACAATTGAACAGCCGATTTGTAAGACGCGATGCATTGGATAAGTCTGATGGAAAATATGAATGGGTTGAGCAAGAAAATTTTGAAAAGCAAAGGTTCTAAAATCTAAATGTGTCAGTCCATCCCAAATAATATGGGTTGAAGTACCGATTAAAATCGCGATGACCATCCAAATGAAAAATTTTGTAAATGATGAAAATGAATGAATGTTAAGCGGTTTATCAATCGCTAAATATTGAAAAATCATTGAGCGATAAAGGCAATACCATAAGAAACAAAATAATAAACCAACAAACAAATCTGGATAGATTAAGCCTTTAAATTGATGATTAAGATGAATTTCAGTTTTGACTAAAACACGATACAGGTCAGGCGTCATCGTTCCGATTGCGAGAGCAGCAATGGGTAAACGATTGCCCGATAATTTTGCCAGTGGAGGTGCTAAAACTGCATGAGAAAGTGTAAAAGGCATATCAAAACAATGAAATATACAATCCTGTGAGTCTAACGATTTTTTATAAAAGTAATGTTTTTTATTGCAAATTAAATGAAATGTTATAATATAACAATTATTTTGAAAGTATAATGCTTTGCGAGCAATCACATGTCTTTTTCTAAACATATTTTAGCACTTTCTATTTTAACTACATTTTCATCTATGAGTTGGGCTGAAGATCAACAGGTAGATTCAAAGCCAACGGATAAGATCAATGAAGACGGAGTTCAACTATTAGATGCCGTAACTTGGACAGCACATCCTTTAGAACAAAGTACACAAGATTTTGGTGTTGCCGATCAAACGATTTCACGTGAAAAATTACAGCAGGGAGGAACAACTTTAGGAGAAGCACTCAAATCTGAGTTAGGTGTATATTCTAGTAGTTTTGGTGCAGGTTCGAGTCGACCTGTGATTCGTGGACAAGAGGGCGCACGAGTAAAAGTCACACAAAATGCAACTGAAAACATGGATGTATCCAGTTTATCACCAGACCATACAGTCACTGTAGACCCACAACTGGCTGAAAAAATAGAAGTGATTCGTGGACCATCAACTTTACTTTATGGTGCAGGCTCTGTCGGTGGTTTAGTCAATGTTGTTGACTCTAAAATTGCGACAAAAATGCCCAAAGAGGGTTATGCAGGGGATGTTGGAGTACGTTATAACTCAGGTAATGATGAAAAATTAGCACATGCAGGGGTGACAGTTGGCTTAGGCTCAAATGTCGCTTTACGTGTTGAAGGTTTAAAGCGTGAAGCCAATGATTATATTACACCCAATTATATCGTCACCGAAGATCATGATGATCATACACACAGCACGAAAGAGCGTCGTGTTGGCAATACATTCTCTGAATCAGAGAATATCAATGTAGGTTTATCTTGGATTGGTGAGCGAGGTTTTGCAGGCGTGTCTTATAGCAATCGCCAAGATCAATATGGTTTACCAGGTCATAGTCACGAGTATGAATCATGCCATCCACATGGTGATCATTTACATTGTGGTGGACATGATGATCATGACCATGAAGATGAATCTGCACATGAACATGAAGGACATGATCATGATCACTCAGGTGCGGGTCCATGGATTGATTTAAAAACAGAACGTTATGATTTTCGTTCAGAGTTAAAAGACCCATTTGCAGGCTTTAAAAAATTACGTGCTCAAGCGAGTTATACAGATTATCAACATGATGAAATTGAAGGTGATGAAGCAATGACCACTTTCAAAAGTAAAGGTTACGAAGGGCGTGTTGAGTTAGTCCATAACCCAATTGCACAGTGGGAAGGTGTATGGGGAGTACAAGCCAGTCAGCAAAAACTGGATATTTCAGGTGAAGAAGCGATTTTTGCACCCAATAAAACTCAAAAATATAGTCTATTTGGTTTAGAACATCGTCAGTTTGGTGATGTGCATTTAGAGTTGGGTACACGTTTGGATCATCAAAAAATAGAGATTGATTCAACTCAAAAAGACTTTGATGGCAATGCTTTTTCTGTTTCAGGTGCAGCAAATTGGGAATTTAAGCCAGATTACACATTATCTTTATCGGCATCACATCAACAGCGTTTGCCTTCTGCGCAAGAGTTATATTCAAATGGTGGGCATTTTGCGACCAATACGTATGAATTGGGCAATGAAAATTTAGATAAAGAAAAGTCAAATAATGTCGAACTTGGGCTGCATTATGAGGGTGATCAGCTGAGTTATCATGTTCATCTGTATCATAACTGGTTCGATAATTACATTTATGCACGTACACTTGATCGTTATGAAAATTTCCGTCTTATTCAATATAGCCAAGATGAAGCGAAGTTTTATGGCACTGAAGCAGAAGTGGCTTATCAGTGGAATGATGTCTATAAAACAACGATTTTTGGCGATTATGTACGTGGCAAAATTGACAATGAAAATGCGCCTCGTGTGCCTGCAGGTCGTTTAGGAACACGTGTAAATGCAACTTTTGACGAAAACTGGTCAGGCTCTGCTGAATATTCACATGTGTTTAATCAAGATAAGTTTGCCGCTTATGAGCAAGAAAGCAGTGGATACAATATGGTTAATGTTGGTATTGCTTATCAGCATCCATTTGCCAATAAACAAGTTGCCAAAGTGTACTTCAATGCCAATAATTTGCTAGATGAAGAAATTTATGAACATAGTTCATTCTTGGCGAATATTCCACAAATTGGGCGTAATTTTGTGATTGGTGTAGATTATAAGTTTTAGTTGAATTGCTTTTATTCACCAAACCCTTATTGAAAAATAAAGAGATTAGACCTAGGCTGAATACATTAGTCTAGGTTTTTTCTTATGCGTATTTTCAATAAAATTCACAGTAAGCTGAATTGGTCAAAGCGTCGTTATTTCAGCATTATTTTAGGTGTATTGGCTTTAGGATATTTATCTTCAGCGATTTATCATACCTATAAACCTGTCATAAAAGGTTTAGATTTTACTGGAACACTGCGTCATGCCAATGTGAAATTTATTGCAGATGAAACCTATATTGATGCACAGGGTAAACAACAGCTTGATCAACATATTTTTGATCAAGTTTTGGCTTTGATTAAGCAAGCAAAAACGACCATTGTGGTTGATATGTTTTTGTTTAATCAAGAATTAGGTGATTCAAAAGCTCAACATCGTCAATTAACTGAACAATTAACTCAAGCATTAATTAACCAGAAAGTCGTTAATCCAACCTTAGAGATTAAATTTATCACAGATCCGATTAATTCTGTTTACGGCGGTATAGTACCTGAGCAGTATCGAAAATTACGTCAGGGCGGAATTGAGGTGATTGAAACGAATCTTACGCCACTACGGGCTTCAAATCCGACATGGTCTGGTTTTTGGTATTTATGCTGTCAAGATATAGGCAATAACCCAGAAAAAGGTTGGCTCAATAATCCATTTGGTCAAGAAAAAATTACGCTTCGTAGCTATCTAAACTTATTTAACTTTAAAGCAAATCATCGTAAAACCATCGTAGTTGATACTGATGAGGGCTGGAAAACCATTGTCACTTCAGCAAATCCGCATGATGGTAGCTCGCGTCATTCAAATGTTGCACTTATGGTTGATGGTGCGACAGCAACCGATATTTTAAAAACTGAACAAGTTGTTGCACATTTATCAGGTGGTGATGCTCCTTTTGTGATTGTAGGTAAACTGCCTGAAAGCCCAGTCAATCCACAAGTACAAGTGCTGACTGAAAAAGCAATTTATGATGCAGTTTTAAAGATGCTAGAAACAGCAAAAGCCAATGACCAGATTGATTTGGCGATGTTTTACTTATCTGAACGTCAAATTATTACAGAACTTATTGCAGCAAAAGATCGTGGCGTAAAGTTACGCATTTTACTTGATCCGAACAAAGACGCGTTTGGTCGTCAGAAAAATGGTATTCCAAATCGTCAAGTGGCTTCTGAGCTCAATGATGCTGGCGTAGAAGTACGTTGGTGTAATACGCAAGGCGAGCAGTGTCATAGCAAAATGATCATCAAACGTAATGCGCAATCTGCTGAATTGATATTAGGTTCTGCCAATTTTACTGCACGGAATCTGAAAAACTATAATCTGGAAACCGATCTACGTGTTGTTGGTCATCCGCAACAGCAAGTTTTTCTTGATGCAACACAGTATTTTAATACAGCTTGGTCGAACTTGAATGGTCGCAATATGAGTGTGGATTATTCTAAATATGCTGATGAATCTAAACTGAAATATGGCGTATATCGTTTTATGGAATGGAGTGGTTTATCGACGTTTTAATCATTTTTTCTTTGCAAATTCAAAAGATTTGCTCAGGATTTTGATTTTCTATAAGCAGTGAAAACAATCGTCACCTTAACCTTCTCCTTTTGGGAGAAGGTTGCAGTTTAGATCATTAAGGTTGCGGATTTGGCGGTACGATTTTATCCAAATCTTTATCCGTCATTTTGTCTAATTCTTTAATATCTGTTTTGATTTTCCACTGACTTTCATCTTCGATAGGTTGTGGCAAACGCGCTTCTAACCAGTCACAGATGACATCAGGTGGAAAGTCAGCATGATTACACTGAATCACCCAAGCTAGAAATTGTTTTGCTTCACCATTCATATAAGGTGGAGGAGAGACAGGTAAAAACTGAGTTGGGAGACGCTCATTTTTAGAAATATAATTTAAAACGTGCCCAAGTTCTTGTACAGTTTGCCAAGCAAGTGGGTGATCAATATTAATCTGAAACTTAAACCACCATGCAGATTTTCCATCTGTACCATAACTGTCTATAAATGCTTCTTGTACACTTGGTACTTTACAAAAAAATTGATGTAAACGGTCAAAACTCAGTTCAGCCACAACATAGCATCCATCAGATTTAAAAATAATATCTTAGCAGATTGTGTGATCAATAGACCTTATGATGTATTGAAAAGCCATCAATAGCGTTTAAAATTGATTATAAAATATCCATTATTTATCTTTAATTTGGCTTTAAAATATAAAAAACTTTTGAACGTATCCATGAGGTCATGATGAATAGATTAGGTTTAGTACTCTCTCTGATGGTGACCACATTATCAACAGTGACGTGGGCAGGAGCACAAGATTGGTCAAACTATCGTATGAAAGAGCGTCATCAACATCAGATTCCAACGCAAACGTATCAATACACTGACCAAAATGGTTTAACTCAAAGCAAACAGATTCCCATTCGACCACCACAAAATTATGGGCAATGGGGAAATTCTTATCCAAATTATCCGCATTACCCACATCAAAGCTATCCAAATCAGCCTTATCCTGTTTACCCACAACAAAATGGTGTAACGATTATTTATCAACAGCAATTTCCAACCCAGACGCAGTATTCAGGCAGTAGTTATGGTTATGTCAATGGTGAGGGTGGGCGAATAGAAAGTTCACAATATATGCTGATCAGTGATTGGCGACGTTATGGTTTGCCTGATCCTCAGGTTGGTATGCATTGGATCTATGAAAATGGGCGTTATATTCAAATCCCAAATGATCGCTAGATGAATGGATAGCGATCATCAATATAATTTCCTCTCCTTGATTTAAGGAGAGGGTGAGGTGGTTTTAGGTAACATGATGGATTTCTAAAGCGGTTTTTTAAGCCAATTCATCATCCTCTGGGCGTGGCGTTTTGCCATGCGGTACAGGATGATCGTGCTGTTTTTCCCGAATCACCGAAGGAAATTTCCATGAAGCAAAACGCACAATTAAAATGGAAATCGCTAAAATTAAAATAGAACCTGTGATAATAATTTGATCTATATCCGCTTTATGATCATGTTGAATGTCTGAGATCAGTAGCCGAGTCAGTGCTGTAATGGCAATATAAATCAGAAAGCGTACAGGCATATGATTGGTTTTAAAGTAAATTCCAACCATTGCACCGAGTTCTAGATAAATGAATAATAATAAAATATCATCAATACTGGCATATTGTTTGACAGTTAAAATTTCTGCAATGGTATGTACCGCAGACCATGCAATCATACAGCCAATAATAAAAAGTGCTAAATAATGAAAGGCTTCAACAGCAAGATTGCCAAATTTGTCGAGGATTTTTTCAATTTTCTCTATACGCGGGTCTTTGTTCATGTCGTCCTCCAATTTTCAATTTAAAGTATTGTTTCTCTAGATCATTTTCAAAAGTTAAAAAAGTGATCTCTAATTGATAGAACATGATATTGAAAGTTCCTTCTCCCTCAGGGATGAGCGTAGCGCAAGAGGATGAGGGGCATTTTCATATAAATCCTCTCCCTCTTGCGCTACGCTCATCCTTTAAAAGGAGAGGGGAATTTCTTTGTGAATTAAGTTTTGATGACAAATCGACTTATATAAGAAGACTATTAAAAACCATGCAAATTTCATGCACATGAAAGCCAGTTGAGAAGCAAATAAAATTTTGAAAATATTAATCTGTCATTTAAGATCAATACAAAGATCAATTTTGATAAAAATAAGGACAAATATGTATTTATATCGCCCAGTTGGATTATTTGAATATCGTTTAATTGAAAGTACAAATTTTCGAGCATTTCCACCACGTTTGTATTGGCAACCCATTTTTTATCCTGTACTCAATCAAAAGTATGCTGAAAAGATTGCATTAGATTGGAATACCAAAGATCAAGCGAGTGGTTATATTGGTTATGTCACACGTTTTGAGTTGGCAGATGAGTATTTAGCTCAATTTGAAGTACATACTGTAGGTGATGATTTTTGTCAGGAAATGTGGATACCTGCGGAACGTTTGGATGAGTTTAATCAGCAAATCATGGGTAAAATTGAAGTTGTAAATATTTTTAAAGGTGAGGCTTTTACTGAAAATGCCGAATTACCTGAGATATTTAAAACCAGTCCAGATGGCTCTAAAGAGTATTAATCAAAAATGTATTTACCAACGTACTTTAAATAAAAACACCCCCAACTTTTACAAGTTGAGGGTATTTTCAAAGTCTTAAACCTTTTAAAAGGTCTTGAACTTAAGCCTGATTGGTAAAGTAATCTTCGCTAAAGCCCATAATCACTTCTGCACCCGATTTGATTTTAGCAATACGTGAGCTTAGGTCAGGCAGCACGCGTTGAATGAAGTAATGTGTCAATGCCAATTTGTCTTGGTAGAATTGACCTTCTTTCGCTGATGCCGCTTTGGCAATACGTGCAAACATATAAGTAAAGCTGAGCAAACCAACTGCATGTAAATAATCAACTGCTACAGCATTGGAAAAATCAGCATGTTCCTTGGCACGTTCAAGAATACGCTGAGTCACTACTTCAATTTCGGTTGCAACATCTAAAGTTGCATCTTTAATGAAGTTTAAGTCCGAATCCAAGTCATTGGCAAAATCACGAATTTCAGCAATGTATTCTGTAATAAATGCACCATTGCATTTAATGGTTTTACGACCAATTAAATCCTGAGATTGAACGCCGTTGGTTCCTTCGTAAATTTGTGCAATACGCAAGTCACGAACACATTGTTCCATACCCCATTCACGGATAAAGCCATGACCACCAAAGACCATTTGTGCATCAATGGCAGCATCAAAAGCAGTATCAGTTAAATAGGCTTTAGCAATTGGAGTTAGTAATGCAACACGGTTATTTGCAGCTGCTACAGCTTCTGCATCTGTAGAGAATTTCGTGATGTCTAATTGCTGACCTACATATACTGCAAATGCACGAGATGCTTCGTTGTTCGCACGCGCATTGAGCAACATACGACGTACATCACCATGAACAAGGATGCTGTCCGCAGGTTTATTTGGAGACTGAACACCTTGTGCGCTACGACCTTGTAAACGGTCAGTCGCATATTGCGCAGCATTTTGGTAAGCGTATTCAGAAGCACCTAGACCTTGGATCCCCATTGATAAACGCTCGTAGTTCATCATCACGAACATTGCCGCTAAACCTTCGTTTTCTTTACCTACGAGATAGCCTTTAGCACCATCAAAGTTCATTACGCAAGTAGCAGATGCTTTGATCCCCATTTTGTGTTCAATTGAGCCTGCACCTACAGCATTGCGTTCGCCAAGTGAGCCATCTGCATTGACAATAAATTTCGGTACGATGAATAGCGAAATACCACGTGAGCCTGCAGGCGCATTTGGTGTTTTTGCCAAAACAAGGTGAATAATATTTTCAGACAGGTCGTGATCACCACCTGTAATGAAGATTTTTGTACCTGTAATGTTGTATGTACCATCTGTATTTGGTTCAGCTTTGGTTTTGATAATCCCTAAGTCTGTACCTGCATGCGGTTCAGTCAAACACATAGTACCTGACCATTCACCTGAGTACATTTTCGGTAAATAGGTTTCTTTTTGCTCTTGTGATGCATAGCTGTTTAATGCCATACCTGCACCAATAGACAGAAGCGGGTAGAGCATGAATGATGGGTTTGTTGCAAAGAGCATCTCATCAGAAAGTACAGTCAGCATTTTAGGCATCGCCTGACCGCCCCATTCTTCGTCAGCACCTAAACCAATCCAACCGCCTTCAGCATATTGTTGGAATGCTTCTTTAAAACCAGCAGGTGTAGACACAGTGCCATTACTATAGCTTGCACCTTCTTCATCACCTGTACGGTTTAAGGGAAGGGTGACATTTTGTGCAAACTTCGCCATTTCTTCTAAAATTGCTTCAGCTGTTGCAGCATCAACATGAGCAAGTTTTTCATTGGCTTGCCAGAATTGCTCTGCATTAAATACGTCATTTAAAATGAATTTCATATCCGCAAGTGGCGCATTATAAATTGGCATGTTCGTTCACCTGTTTTTTGTTTGAATCTGTTGACCTAAATCAGTATAAGCAACGATTTTCAATGTTGTTAGACGACTTAAGTAAGTTAAATTACGGTCTATTTATAAAGAAAAAGGACGGTTAAAGCTATGACCGTCCTTTCTGTATTTCTGCACTCAAGAGTACAGTTTTTTAATATCTGTTAGATATTTAGCATCAGAATGCGAAGTGTTCAGCATCTAAAGCCATTAATGGATCTAAGCCACCTGCGATAACGTCAACATGTGAGCGTACACGTGGTAAAATTTTCTTAAAGTAGAACTGTGCAGTGGTAATTTTTGCTTTATAGAAATCAGCATCATTTGTACCTGCTGCCAAAGTTTCTTGTGCAACTAGTGCCATACGCGCCCATAAGAATGCCAGTGTGATATAACCTGAGAAATAGAGGTAATCAACAGCAGCAGCGCCCACTTCATCTGGGTTTTGCATCGCTTTCATACCAATTTGCATGGTTAAATCACCCCACTCTTTGTTCAGAGCAGCAAGTGGTTCTAAGAACTCTTTTAACTCAGCATTGTCTTTATTTGCTTCGATAAATTTATGGATGATCTTAGTGAAGTCTTTCAACATTGCACCTTGAGTACCTAAAACTTTACGACCAAGTAAATCAAGTGCTTGAATTTCAGTTGTACCTTCATATAAGCAAGAGATACGTGTATCACGTACAATTTGCTCCATACCGTGTTCAGAAATAAAGCCGTGACCACCAAATACTTGTACACCATGTTTTGCAGATTCTGAACCTGTTTCAGTTAAGAATGCTTTTGCAATAGGTGTTAATAAAGACAAGATATTGTCAGCAAATTTACGTTCTTCTTCAGTTACACCTTGCTCAACAACATCAGCGTATTGAGATAAGAAATAAACTAAAGCACGACCACCTTCAGCAAATGCTTTTTGCGTCATGAGCATATTACGTACAGCGGGATGCACAATGATTGGATCTGCTTCTTTTTCAGGTGCTTTAGGACCAGAAAGTGAACGCATTGCTAAACGATCTTTTGCATAAGCAAGCGCACCTTGGAAAGAAGATTCAGATGCAGTCAAACCTTGAACAGCAGTACCAATACGTGCAGTGTTCATGAATGTGAACATGCAATGTAAGCCTTTGTTTTCAGGTCCAATTAGGAAGCCTTTAGCATTATCAAAGTTGATCACACACGTTGAGTTACCATGAATCCCCATTTTGTGTTCAATTGAACCACAACGTACACCATTACGATCTGCAATAGAGCCATCTGCATTCACATTGAATTTAGGCACGATAAACAACGAAATACCTTTGGTACCTTTTGGCGCGCCTGGCAGACGTGCAAGAACAATATGAATAATGTTCTCAGCCATGTCATGCTCACCCGCTGAGATAAAGATCTTCTCACCCGAGATTGCGAAGCTGCCATCGGCTTGTGGTTCAGCTTTAGAGCGGATAATACCTAAGTCAGAACCTGCATGAGATTCTGTTAAACACATGGTACCTGTCCATTCACCTGAAACAAGTTTTGGTAAATAAATTTCTTTTTGCTCAGCAGAACCGTGATGCTCGATGGTACGCACTGCACCATGAGAAAGACCAGGATACATACCCCATGCCCAGTTTGCAGAACCCACCATTTCAGAGATAACCGTACCTAATGAGCCAGGTAAACCTTGACCACCATGTTCTTCTGGTACAGAAAGCGATGGGAAACCGAGTTCAATATATTTTTGATACGCTTCTTTGAAACCTGTTGGTGTTGTTACAACGCCATCATTCCATGTACAACCTTCACGGTCACCCACTTGATTGAGTGGAGAAAGTTCATTTTCACAAAAGTCAGCCGCAGCCTCTAAATATTGATCAACCAACTCACGGCTTACGGTTTCAGAAAATGCAGGGAGTTTAGCGTAGTGTTCTTCGACATTTAATAATTCATGTAAAACGAATTGCATATCACGTAAGGGCGCTTTGTATTGTGGCATATCGGTTTCCTCAATACTGGTTAAACCAGATTTATAATCCTAATAAATACGATGCGTGTCTTCATCGACACATAGTTGTTATGTACATCGTGCAACAACTTATAATAACGTACAAGTATTTCTGTGTGATTTCTCTGTGACTGTAAAGTCAAAGAAAAATAGTGTCAATATTGTAAGTGCTTTGAGTGTAAACAGTTTTATAGTGAAAATAAGGTAACAAATAGTCAAAATCGTAAAAAGATATTTCTAGTCATGATTTTGTCAGGATGACAAATCACACAATATAAAAGTAACGCTATTTGCGCAAAGAAATTTTTAAAATAGAAAAAAGCGAGCCTGTTTTAGTGAAATAAAACCAACTCGCTCACAATCTTTCAATCAAGCAAAATTATTTTTTAATATTTTTCATAATTTGTTGAAGCGCGGAAATATCTTCAAAAATAATGGTGGCTTGAGTGTCTGTCTTTTTAATTGTGGTTGCTGTTTTTAATGGGATCACCGTATAAGTTGAACCACCTTGATTATTTTTTACATAATTTCCTAAAGATGCATAAATTTGTGTAAATGGATAAGTGGTTGTTTGCTGTGTGTACCAATTATATTTTTCTTTCATTATCGTTTTTGGTGCATCGAACACAATATCTTGTTGTGGCAGATTAGATAAAGTCATTTGCCCTTGTGAGTTTAATGTTTGGAAATAAATTTTTCCAAATTGATCCAAGCCTCTGAAATCTCCATTCACTTTGACTTTTAGACTTAATACTGTTTGGATCAAACCAATTTCTTTAACTCCAACACCTAAATCCATGAATTTTTTTAAGGTATTTTGATTAATTGTAAATTTAGCATCGGCATTTGAAGGATGAGTGAGTTTTAAAATCGCAGTTTTTTCAGCACTTGAGAGTGAGCTAATGTTATCTAAAAGTATAGAAAGTTCGGCTTTGGTAAAGCTTTTTGGCGCAGCAATATAGACTTGTGTAGGTACGTTTCGAGTGGCTGGAAGTTTTTCCAACATTTCAATATGAACTTTACCGCAAGTATTTGGGATTTTATAACCACGCCCAACCAATCTATTCTGATATTTAACTTGAAAATTGATCGCTCTATCTTGTGGCATATTTAATAGATATGTGAATTCACCTGAATTTTGTATATATAGAGTTTGATATTTTCCAAACCCCTCAACATCTATATCCATAGTCAAATAAGGATCAACGTGAAAATCTTGGCTATATTGGAGGGGAAGCTCAGCACACATTTTGTTATAGTACCAATCTAAATTCCAATACGATAAATGTGAAACTTGGTAGCTCACATCAAAATTACCTTGCGCATTTTGTTTAAACTTGCCCACAAGTTCTTGTTGCCATAGACCTGTTGTTTCACTATGACTCCACACAGGAATCGTATCACCATCTTTGACAGGTAAGTTGGTTTCAGGGTTGAGTAGCCCTGCAGGTGTTTGAATCGTCATGGTACCTTGACCATTACTGAGTAAATGAGCTTTACGTCCTTGCGCGTCTGTAATATCGACTGCCATTAAACCTGCTGTGACAAAATACCCTTGTTGTAATCGCCATTGATTATTTTCAAATACTTTGACCTGATCTGGATTTAGACCACCAGGGAAGACGGCTCCAATATTCTCAGTTTTTGGACTAAAGTAACCAATACTGACTTTTAAATCACCTATCAGTGCTTGTCCTTTTTCATCTTTTAAAATGGTGTTAGCAGCTAAGCTAAAACTCGCAGCCGCACCTTTTGAAGCGACATCAGTTGTTTTTGCAGTAAGTTGAATATCTTTGAGTAATTTACCTGAAGTATCTGTTTTAACATCTTTTTGTAATGCAACAGCAATACCCGCAGGTGGGGCAGCCTTGCTGACTAAACTGATTTTTTGTAGGCTGATTGGATGACCTGTATAAATGATATCTGTGCTTGTTGTGAAGTAGCCATCCGCAGAAATGATCACTCTAAGTTTGACAGGTTTATTGCTTGATGCACTTTTTGCCGCATCGGCTGTGAGGTAGATATAAGCATAACCATTTTGAATGTTCTGCTGTGTAGGATCTTCATAGACATTGCTTTGGGCGATATCATCTTCTGCATGAAGTGAGATTTTTTCTTGAACGATTTGACCTGTTTTCGCATCTCTAAATTCTAATGGGATAGCAACACGTCCTTGATTTAAATCTGCTGTGACGATGGTTTCCTCTGGCATTGGAGGTAAAACTTTATCAATAATGGCGTCAATAATATCGTCTGTACCTCCACAGGCAACCAAAGTTGTTGCACATAAAATAGAGCAGGTGACAGTACTGAGTTTAAATTTCATATCTTTTCCCCTAAATTGATATCCATATTTTTAATATGATGAAAAATTAAAAATCATCTTTATTTTTAATGAATTAGAAATGAAACCGATCAAGTAAAATAGATGATGCTCTAAATTGACTTGAGGTGAATGATTTCATTATTCACTTTGAATATTAAGGAAAATATTGATGAATACTATTCCTCAAATGAGGACTAAACTTGTTGAATTTTAAAATATAAGACAGCAATGGCTGAAAATGTAGATGTAAAAAAATCGCTCCGAAAAGCGATTTTGATGTAGCAGAAAATACTTAAAAAAATTATGAAACTTTTAGATCATTGGTAGGAACCAAAGGTTGCATCGGTTGAGTTTGTTTTTGTGCTTGGAATTTAACAACACATGTGCCATTTACGGTCTTATCGCCTAATTTCACTTGAATGGCTTGACCATTGTTTTGACCTACACATGCTTTTTGCATGGTTTCCCATTGCGCTTGTCGTTCAGCACGTTTTTGTTCACGTTGCTGTTGAAGCTGAGCACGTTGCTCTTCAGTCATTTGTTGCATATGGCGTTCACCTCGATGATGCCCATGCATCATACGACCTTGATCATGTCGAGCATCACGCATTTCGTTCATGGCTTTACGATCAATTTTAAAAACCATATTGCATGAGCCATCCAGTGTTTTTTCACCAGCTTTAATCTGTACTGCTTGTCCTAAAGCTTTACCATCACATGCTTTTTGAATTTGTGCATGCATAGCTTTGCGCTCTTCGCGCATTTGTTTCATTTGTGCGCGTTGTTCAGGTGTCATTTGGCGACCATGCTGATGATGTCCCATCATACGAGCATCATGATCATGTTTAGGAGTATTTGTAGATTGACAAGCAGTCAATGCTGTCATACTCAAAATACTTGCGGTTACAAGTACAATTTTAGAGGTTGCTTTCATTGAGGCTGCTCCAATAAAAATAAACAAGTTTCAAATATTATCAATGCTTAAAGATTAAATAATAATGATGTAGAAACAATGGAGAGTATTTTGAGTCCCTGTTGGTTACAATACAAAACAGAGAAGAAAATGTGTGAGCCTCATTTTGAATATACGCCGAGTTCCTATTGCGTTACGTCTATTTTTGACCGTTTTGCTCACGACTTTATTGATTACGACGGTCAGTTTAGGTGTACTTCATTGGACGATGCAAAAAAACTTTGCTAAATATGTTGCCGATGTCGAAATGCAAAAACTCGATTATTTAATCGATAACTTAGCTGATGTCTATGGTTTATATCATGATTGGGGCAATGCAGTTCAGGCTCAAATTTTGCAAATTGAGGGCGATGCCGCGCCTGATGATTATGATAAATTGTCACGTTGGTGGTTAAGACGTCAATATGATATTGCGTTGCAACAACGTTATTTTAAAGAGCATACGCTAGTCAATCAGATTGCACACGATACAGCAACCAACCAAAATAAGATTGATCCTGTTGAATTGCAAATCTTACAAGAAAATTTACCTTCGCAGTTTCAACCTTTTGAGGGTTTAAAATTTCCATTAAGTGCAAATCAAAACTTTTTTAAACCGCCTGAAAAAAATAATAAAAGCCAGACTTCAGTGTCTACATTGAAGCAAGATGGCAAAAAACGTTTTATTTCTATGCCAGATCGTTTGGGTTTAAGTTCACGTTTATCTTTGTATGATGCAAAACATCAATTTATTTTAGGTGAGCCTTCAGAAGATCCAGTGTCATATCGCCCAGTGATTGTAAAGAACAAGGTGGTGGGTTATTTGGGTTTAAAACCTGTTTTAGATCAAGATGATGCATTAAGTATTAATTTTTTTAGTAATCAAAAACGTTATTTGGTACTGATTTATATTTTGACTTTGATCAGTAGTTTGGTTGCAGCATTATTATTGGCAACGTATTTTAAAAAGCCAATTCAACGCTTGCTAAATGCAACTCGTGAGTTAACAAAAGGTAATTATCAGCATCAAGTGATTGTAAATCGCAATGATGAATTGGGAGATTTGTCTAATGAAATTAATCAATTAGCGATTATTCTTGATCAGCATGAAACCTCACGTCGCCAATGGGTCGCAGATACTTCACATGAGCTCAAAACGCCATTGGCTGTGTTACAAGCTCAAATTGAGGCAATGCAGGATGGGATTCGTAAACCAACACCTGAACATTTTGCATCTATGCTACGTCAAGTCACAAGTTTGAAAAAACTGACGCAAGACTTGGCAGATTTGGCACAAGCCGAAGCACAGCAATTGAAATGTTATTTTGCTGAAGTTGATCCTTGGTCAATGGTCGTGCAGGAAGTAGAAAATTTTAAACCTAAATTTGAACAGGCAGATCTATCCGTTGAAGTTCAAGGTGATGGTGCGAAATTACAATTAGACATAGACCGCTTTAAACAAATTATGGTCAACTTATTAGGGAATAGTATTCGTTATACTGAAGCAGGTGGTAAAGTCCACATACATACTGTACAAGATGCACAATTTTGGACAATTTATGTTGATGATAGTCCATTTGGTTTAACAGATGAGCAGCTAGAAAAATTAGGTGAGCGTTTCTATCGAGTGGATGATTCACGTACACGTAGTACAGGTGGCACAGGTTTAGGTTTAGCATTGTCCGGTAAAATTGCACAAGCTTTAGGTGGTGAGCTTACATTTGACCACTCTCCTTTAGGCGGTTTACGTTGTAAATTGACTTTCCCGAAACAAACAAAGCATTAAGAAGGAAAAAGACAGCATGAAACATATTATGCTTGTAGAAGATGAAGTGGAACTTGCACAGTTAGTGCGAGATTATCTTGAAGCAGCAGGCTTAGAAGTCAGTATGTTTCATGATGGGCAAGAAGCATATGATAGCTTTTTGCAACGTAAGCCAAGTTTGATGATTTTGGACTTGATGGTGCCGCGTATGGACGGCTTAACGATTTGCCGTAAAGTACGTGAACAATCTGACTTGCCCATTATTATGGTCACTGCTCGTACTGAAGAAATTGACCGTGTGTTGGGTCTAAATATGGGTGCAGATGATTATGTATGCAAGCCATTTAGCCCTAAAGAATTGGTGGCACGTGTACAAGCTGTTTTACGTCGTTTAGAGCGTAAAGCTGAGCCTGAGGAAAATAACTTATTCCGTATGGATAAAGCACAACAACGCATTTGGTATCAACAAAAATCGTTGAATTTAACACCAACTGAATTTCGTTTATTAGAGTTATTCTTAGAACATGTCGGACAGGTTTATTCTCGTGCACAACTTTTAGACCATATTAATCCTGATAGTTTTGATGTTGCTGACCGTGTTATTGATAGCCATATCAAAAACTTACGTCGTAAAATATCGGATGCTGCGGAAACAGGAAACCGTCATGAATGGGTGCAAGCAGTTTATGGTGTAGGCTACCGTTTTGAATATCCAGAAGATTAAAAAATTTACAAACTGAAACATATATTGTGGATAGACACAGGTTTATCCACAGTTTTTGGGTATAAAAGTGTATAACTCTTCTTAAAAAATGATCATTTAAAACGGGAGAGAAGATAAAAATATCAGCTAAAAACTTTGTTTATTTTGCGATTATAAAAATTAATTTAACCATTTTTACATTATAAATAAGAGTATTGAATGTCAAATTCATCAGATTATTATCATCTTCGTCGATTTCTTGCAGTACTGTGTTTTCTGTCAGCATTTGGCTGTTTGATTGCATTTTTTAGTACAGGTTCGCAGTATTATATTTTGCTTGTTATTATGGTCATCCTGTTTGTTTTAACCTATTTTATTGCGCCATATTCACAAGGAAGACGAAGTTGGAAATCTGATGTAGCACAAGAAGTTCTACTTGATCAGTGGTTTATTGAAGGCTTTTTTCATATTTTTGTTTTTTTAATTCGTATAGTGATTTCTTTCGTTCGACACATTGTAAATTAAAAAAATTATTGAATGGTTGAATGTATCGCGAGAGCTTGTTTTTGCTTTTTAGTCAGTTGCTCTGTCACCAACTGATACGATGTTTTGACTAAATCTTCGATCAACTGTGCATCAATTTTTTCACCTGCATAGATTGAAATCCAATGACGTTTATTCATGTGATAGCCCATTTTGATAGAAGGATAGAGTTCACGTAAAATTTCAGATTGTTCAGGTTGTACTTTTAAATTGACAAAAATTTGTCCCTGTGCGGTAGATGTGAGTAAGAAAATTTTATTCATGACTTTAAAAACATGGATATCTTCACCAAAGGGATAACTTAATTCAGCAAGTACTTGCTGAGTGGCAATTTGCATTGCATATTGTTGAATTTCAGATTCATTCATGCGAAGTTCCTATATTGAGTACATATCATTTATGGATAAATCGTGATGATGGTTCCATCATCCACCAATTTCCAGATTTCATCCATATCTACATTGCGTACCGCCATACAGCCCCATGTCCAGTCATTACGAGGTAAATAATCCATTAATTTGGGTAATTTTTCTACTTGAGCTGTTGTCGCTGAACCATGAATCATAATATCACCGCCTGCGGAAACGCCCAGTTGTTTGGCTTTAGCTTGATCCTGCGCATTGGGATAAGAAACATGTAGAGATTTATAAAAAGCACTTTTCGGATTACGCCAATCTAAAACGTATTGTCCCTCAGGGGTTTTTCCATCACCTTCTTGGACTTTATGCCCAATCGGTTCAAAACCTAAGCGCATAGGATAGTCACGGATGACTTGCTTGTGATGTAATAATTGAATGTGACGTGCTGATTTATAGGCTTTAACTTCAGTGATGGGCGTTTCTTGGCGAATTTTATTGATTTCAGTTGGCGTTAAATTTTGTACATGAATCGCAGATGTTTCAGTAGGTAGATAGCGGGCATATTTTTGATAAACCAATATTCCGATGATAATGAAAAACAAAAAGAAAATGAAAAATATAATTTTTTTATTCATTGTTAAAATAACTTATCGATCTAATCAATATTTTACAAAAAATAAAAGCTTATGTTGTGGTGATATTGTTTAAATTTTCTTTTGAATGACAAAGGGTAGAACAAGCTACCCAGTGGCAAGTGAACATTTATTTATGATGAACAACTGACCATCACTTCAGGCACATCACTTGGTAATGGTGCTAAATCTTCAGCTTTTTCCAAATCGACTTGTTTGCTGAACGGTTGACTGAGTAATTTAAACAGACGATCGACTTCTGAAAAATCACCACGTTCCGCAAGTTCGATTGCTGTTTGTGCCATATGGTTGCGTAAAATATACACAGGATTGGCTTTAAACATTTCTGCATCAAGTTCGTTAGTCTCTTGGTTTGTTCGAATACTTTCATATTGTGCCAAAAAGTCTTCAAACTGACGACGATCCAGACAATCATCTTTAATGGCTTCATATTCTTTGCGTTGCATACGAAGAAAACTGTTGGTGTAATCGAGTTGCTCTGTTTGTAAAATTCTTAAAAATGCCATACCACAATCAAAACTATCTTTATGAAAACTTGGCAGTCCGAGTTTTTGACATAAACCATGCGTGTAATATTCTAAAAATGTTGGCTCAAAATGTTCTAAGCAATCAGCAAGGTCTTGTTTAAATTGTTCTTTATTTTCAGGTGTCGCCAAAGGAATTAAATTATTGAGCCAATTCCATAAATTCCAATGGGCAATACTTGGCTGATTTTGATAGGTATAACGACCATTATAATCGCTATGATTGTTGATCCAATTCGGGCGGAAACGCTCCATAAAACCATAAGGTCCAAAGTCTAAAGTTGAACCTGTAATGTTTAAGTTATCGGTATTCATCACACCGTGAGCAAACCCCACCAATTGCCATTTTGCAATCATGATGGCTGTGTTTTGAATAACTTTAGTGGCAAATGCCAAAATAGGATTTTCAGCTTTTAAGCATTCAGGATAATGCCATTCGATGCATTTTTCGGTAAATTCTTTGAGTAGTTCAGGTTGGTATTGATTGATCCATTCAAAATGACCCAAACGAATATGACAGTCAGACGTGCGGAGCATCATTGCGCCAAGTTCCAGTTTTTCACGCTGTACGCCTTGTTCAGATGTCGTGAATCCGACGGAATTACTCGAAGGTACACCAAGCGCATTCAGTGCATGACCTGCCAGATATTCACGGATCACAGAGCGCAGTACTGCACGTCCATCACCCATACGAGAGTAGGGCGTTGAGCCTGCACCTTTTAAATGCAGATCAATTGTTTGATTGTTTTTATTTAGAATCTGAGCAATCAGTAAGCCTCGTCCATCACCGAGTTGTCCTGCCCATTGTCCAAATTGATGTCCTGCATAGACCATTGCCAGAGGATGAAACTCAGGAAAGGTTTTTTGTCCGCTACAGATTTCAACCCACTCAGCTTTTTCATCTTCTGACCACTGTAACTCATCTGCCAAAGCTGCATTAAAATGTCCTGCTTTTGCACCTTTGAGGGGAGAGGGCATCTGCTCATGATAGAGTTTTGGGTTGAGGGATGGATAGCGAGAGTTGAATTGCATAGTCAGTCATCAAAATGGTTTTATCTGACTATAACAAAGTTATAGGATAAGCTGTGCAAAATAGAAAAGAATGACAACATGATTGAACAAGTAGAAGTAGAGCAATTGCCAACTTTTGCTAAATATAATAAAGAAAAGCCCCATTTCGGAGCTTTTCAATCATTTAAAAACCATTAAGATACAGTGGTTTTTTTAATATTACGCATTAAGGTTTCTAAGCGTGAACGGTGAAAACTTAATTTTTGTTCAACCAGTTGGAAATCAACTTTTAATTTTCCATCCATTTGATGAAGCTTTTCAGCCATTGACGCTTTTTTCGCTTGAAGCTCTTGCTCTTTTAAAGCCGCCCAGTCATTTAAAGTATGGGTAAATGCTTCATATTCCTGTGCAACTTTTTGTTTCATCGCTAAAATATCAGCATTTACATCATGCCCGTAAACAGCTAAATCTTGCTGTGCATATTTAAAACGCATTGCCAATTCAGCTTTTTTAATATTAAAGCTTGGGATACGACGTAAATTTTTTGCTAAGCCGACTTTAGAGCAAGACCAGATGAGCCATTTTGTTGGATCATATTGCCACCATTTCACACCATTACGATAATCGTACTGGAAAATGTGATGATAGTTATGATAACCCTCACCCCATGTTGCAATTGCAAGAATGAAGTTATCACGTGCTGTATTTTCATCTGTATAAGGGCGTTTACCCCACATATGACACAATGAGTTGATGAAGAATGTCACATGATGACTGAAAATCAGACGCAGTAAGCCACCAAGCAGTAAGACACCCCACATATCACCAACAGCCCAACCAATAGGCAATAAGATTGCAGCATGAACTGCAATGACAAGAGGAATATAGTATTTATGTTGGAACATTACTAATTTGTCATTGAGTAAATCGGGTGCATTTTTATAGTTGGGTTCTGCTGCTGGATAATTACGAAGCATCCAGCCAATATGTGCATACCAAAAACCATTGTTAATAGAATATGGGTCTTGATCAACGTCATCGACATGACGGTGATGGGTACGATGTCCTGAAGCCCAGAACAAAATACTATTTTGAATGGCAAATGTTCCCATAATCATTAAAATGATTTTAAGTGGGAGAGTCGCTTCATAAGCACGATGTGCCCACAAACGATGATAACCTGCAGTAATGCCTAAACTGCTTAAACCGAGTAAAACAAATAAACTGATCCAAGCCGCTATACTAAAATCATGGTGCCAAGCATAGAAAGGAATCGCGATCAGTGCAACGATAGGCAAAAAAACTAACGCAAAAACACCGATCCAGTTAATTGGGGCTTTGGGTAGGGGAGCATTCATCTCCAACAGCACTCCTAAAAACCTTAAAATAGTAGGTAGAAAATAAATACAGCCGACTATTTTTTTTGAGGCTGTAGTGTGTGAATAGTAACATGCTAAAATAGTTATTCACCAGCATTATTGTACAACTGTATTGTACAAAACAGTAACAGAATAAATCGTATTTTTGGTGGGTTTGATCGAAAAAAATGAATTAAGAATCTTTTGAAAAATTAAGTAATTTTATGTCGGTAAAAGGTGAGTAAATACGACCTTTATCATTGACTTAAACAATAATATCGCATTTATATTTTTTAAAAAGTTGAAGAAATAAACAAATCTTCAACAAATTTTGAAGCTTTTATTTGATTTGTTGTAATGCGGTTTGCATGAGTTTTGGAAAATCGGTAATTAAACCATGAACGCCAAGTTCACGTAAGTGTTGTGCTCGCTCAATTTCATTCACCGTCCAAATACTGATATTTAAATTTGCTTCTTGGGTTTTTTTGATGATCTGATCGGTTGCGAGCTGATTCATCCAACCCATTTGACAACACTTTAATGAGATTGCCTGTTCAATCGCCTGTTCACCAATATCGTCTTCTATCAGCAAGCCATGTCTAAAACGACTTTTTTGCAGCAGCAGTGCTTGATGAATTTTTAGATCAAAACTGGTAATAATGGCTGTTTGCTCAAAACCCTGTAATTGTTTTTCCAGTTCAATGACCAGCATTTCAGCGTGTTGTTGGGTAGCGACAGCTTTAACTTCGACTTCTAAGTGTTCAAAGTCGTGCATAATCTTTAAGCTTTGTTTGAGTGTAGGCGTAATTTGTTTTTCCCAATCCATCCAAATATGCGCTTGGTTATAGCTTTCAAGCTCTGTACTGTTTAATGCATATAAATGTTGATCTGTGCCTGTAGTACGCAGAAAATTGTCATCATGCATAACAATCAATTCATGGTCTTTGAGTTGTCGAACATCAAACTCAACAGCACGAATCCCTAAGTCATGAATGTACTGGAAACCTGCTAATGTATTTTCAGGTGCTTCGCCACGTGCGCCACGATGTCCGATGATTTTCATAATGAGCTCTGTTTGGTTAATCTAACGAGAAAGATAATTGTTGTTCTGCCGAGAATATTCAATAGAGATGATTAAATTTCTTGTATGTCGAGTTGTCATTAATATTTAATTTATAATGGAAGTTCCCTCTCCTTTTAAACGGAGAGGGCTAGGGAGAGGATGACTATAAAGCATCCCACCTAATTTATATCAATTTTCGATCAAATCGTCTCGTTAATATTTTTTTGCCACAGCACCTCACTGCCACCTTCAGCACGTTGCAGGGTACGTGATGCCACAAAGAACCAGTCAGACAAACGGTTGAGCAGTTGTAAAGCTGTTGCCTGAATATTTTGGTCGCTTGTATGTACTGTCATTAAACTACGTTCTGCACGACGACAAACAGATCGCGCTTGGTGTGTATAACTACATACGATTGTGCCTGATGGCAGAATGAAATCTTTGAGCATTGGCAAATCTTCATTCATACGGTCGATTTCTTTTTCTAAAAACTCAACGCAAATCGGTTGAAGCATGGTGTAGTTTGGAATACAGACTTCACCACCTAAATCAAACAACCAGTGTTGAATCAGGCTTAATGATTTGTCCCAATGTGCTTTATTTTCAATCGTACTGAGTGCGATTTGCGAGCGTAATACACCAACAATGGAGTTCAGTTCGTCGACATCACCCAGTGCAGCAATACGTAAGTCATCTTTAGCGACACGAGAGCCATCACCCAGGCCTGTAGTGCCTGAATCACCTGTACGAGTATAAATTTTACTTAAACGATGTCCCATGTGAGTTCCTTGAAAGTTTAAAATTTAAGGCTGAAATTAAAAAAGGATAATGCCATAGTCATGACATTATCCTCAAAGTTTTGTTGCTTTAAATGCTTTTAGTATTTAAATGTAACACCGACTGAAGCTTGACGCCCTGTATTGATATACCAATCATTTGCAGGGTATGTGTTTAATACTTCGCGATATTCAACATCACCAATATTTTGGATGTTAGTGAAAAGTTTCACATTTTTTGTCGCATTCCAGTAAGCATTTAGGTCTACAGTGGCATAGCCTGGAACACGTAAAGTATTTTGAGTGTCTGCATAAGCTTTCGCACGCGCGATGAGAGATGCACTGATCCCATATGTTGCATTTTCCAAACCTGTACTTAGGGTTAGCGTTTGGCGAGGACGATAGACAATCTCTTTACCGTTCTCTTTATTTTCAGAGTCTACAAAAGCATAGGCAGTTGATAAAAATAAATCATCTTGATGCCATTTAACTTCTACTTCACCGCCAGTAAATTTAGCTTTGTTAATATTTTCATTACCAGTTTTGCCATAATTAACTAAGTTTTTAACTTCAGTGTGATAAGCAGAAAGACTCGTGCTGATATTTGCATTGATGTCATAATCAAAACCAAGTTCATAAGAAATACTTTCTTCAGGTTTTAATTGATCATTGCCACCCCATTGTGAATACATTTCATTCAATGTTGGCGCACGGAAAGCACTACCAATGTTGGCATATACACTAGCATTAGGTAAGAAGTGATAGCGAATAGCACCTTGACCTACAGTATGAGTACCAAAGCGTTCATTATCTTCTACACGCGCACCAATTTGAGTATCAAAACGATCATTTTTAAACTGATGCTGTACATAATAACCTGTGCTTTCAACACTTTGGTCATTGTTGACAATCGTATTGCTTTGGTAGTTCGCATCATTATAAGTCGCACCAACCAAGATATTTTGGTTTGGCGTAAATTTCCACTTAAGGTTTAAATCACCTTCATTATTTTCAGTATTATAATGTGAGGCATACGCAGGGACATTTTGCTTGTCTTGAACATTGGCATAATGTGCATTTAAGATCAAATTGGGCAGAATGTTATAAGCAACTTTGGCATTAATCACGCGGTTCTCAAACTCACGCGCTGCTGTGTTGACAATATAGTCATTACTAAAAATATTTGTGCCTTTATTTTCACTGATCGAAGCTGAAGCATCTACAACATTATCTTGGCTATAACCAAATTTTGCATTATAACCTTTTTGGTCATAACTGGCTTTTTCGCCTTTAGGTTGGCTTTCAAAAATACGAGTACCATCACTTTCAAGACGTTGTCCACCGACTTGCGCATAGAAACCTTGATCGCTGACCAAGCTTGCTTTTGCAATGGTTTTGTAAGTCTGGTTTTCGCCATAAATTCCTGTAAGTTCCGCACCTGATTGTGTTGGTTTCTTAGAAATTAATTGAACGACACCACCAATGGCATCACTGCCATATTGTACAGAAGCAGGACCTTTTAATATTTCAATTTGTTGTACGTCAGAAGTATCTAAAAATGCAGGATATAAAGGACCTAACTCATTTTGACTATTGAGACGCGCACCATCTTTTAAAACTAAAGTATGGACGGATTTCATTCCACGTAAACCAATTTCAGAAATTTGCCCCATGCCACCACTTTGCTTGATGTAAACAGCAGGGTCACGTTGAATAACATCTGAAACATTCAGAATAGGGTTTTTCTGAATGGTTTTTTCATCAATCACAGTAATACGTGCAGGAACATCTTTAATATTTTCTGCTGAACGTGTTGCTGTAAAAACAATTGTATCTAAAGTTGAAACTGGAGTTGACTCAGATGAAAGAGAATCGGTTGCGAAAACGGTAGAAGAAATCCCCATCGCAACAGCGACAGCACCTACAAGCGTCGTAGGTTTAAAAGTTGTAAGTTTAGCAACAACAGACATGATATGCTCCATACATTCACTCCCCGTGAATGATTGAGTTAAAGGGCACAACAAGCAGGTATCCGGACTTAAATATAGGGTGATAGACCCGTATTATTCCACCTTCCCACAATGAATCATTGCAGTGGCGTAAACCTAAGGATTTATAAAGAATAATATTTCATTTTACCGTTGCGGGGGCAGTGTTGGATTTGCACCAACTTCCCTGAGCCTAAGCTATAGACTTGTTGCATTTGCGCGCAGTATAGTTGTGGTGAAAATAACTTACAAGATCAACATAAATACACTACAGCATTACATTTGAAAATTATGAATATATTCAGACTGAGTGAGATTGTCAGTATTCACGTGATGGCAGGAAAACGATGAAAGCAGCAATCGTGCATCTTGTTTGGTTGGTGCTGATTTATGCTGTGGCACATTCACAAAGAACAGTTGTGTCTGAACGCCCTCAAACTCCTTCTCTACACAGCGCAGCGCCAAAAACTCATACAGAACCATCAAAGCCACATATTGAGCTTCCGAAACATCCACATTCTACAGAAACTTTATCCTCTGATGTTAATACAAATGAACATCCGCAAGCTACGGTGACTGCGGTAAATCATTTGCCTACCATAGAGCCAGAATTTCCTCCAGAGCCTGAACAGAAAGTTGAGATTTTACATCTTGAAAATAATATGAGGACTTATGATTGTCAGGGGCAAGCGGTGCGATTATTTGCACCAGATGCTCAACTTCAATTTACAGGATATTGCCCATACTTAGTGATCAGTGGTCCAAATTCAAAAATTCAAGCAGATCGTGTACAGGTGCTCAAAGTCTATGGACCTGATACCGTTGTTTCGGTGAATGCTGTTGATTTTATTGATGTGGTCGCACCGAATTCAACAGTGTATTATGGACGTGAATTGAATAACAGTGCGCGAGTTAAAAGCAAAGTTTCTGGTCCAAACTCAGTTGTACAAAGGCGCTAGTATCAATGTTAAACATAGATTGTTTTTTGTATGGTCATAGTTTTCAGCAAACAGTTGAAAATTGCATTACAATGATTGCGCTAAAATAGAGATAACATCTATTTTATAAAATCGAATTAGAGTCAAAATCTATGCGTACCCGTGCCAAAATCTGCGGAATTACCCGCATTCAGGATATTCAGTCTGCTGTACAGGCAGGCGCAGATGCGATTGGTTTTGTGTTTTTTGAACCCAGTCCTCGTTATGTATCTGCTCTGCAAGCGCAGCCATTGGCACAGGCGATCCCACCTTATGTCAATATTGTCGGACTTTTTGTCAATGCAAGCGCAGAAGAAATTGCACAAGTACTGGAACAAGTACCACTCGATATTATTCAATTTCATGGCGATGAAACGCCTGAACAATGCCAGCAGATTGCCCAATTCAATCAACGCCGTTGGTATAAAGCGATTCAAATCAAACCTGACATGGAAAATTCTGAGATTATTGCGACAATTTGGCAATATCAACAGGCAGGCGCAAGTGCTATGCTCCTCGATGCATGGCATCCAGAATTAAAAGGGGGAACCGGACACAGTTTTGACTGGTCACAGTTCCCTAAACTCGATATTCCTTTGATTTTGGCAGGTGGCTTAAACCCTGACAATGTTGAAGATGCAATACACACGACACAGGCGTATGCTGTAGATGTCAGTGGCGGCGTCGAAGCCGCAAAAGGTATTAAAGACCAGCAACTCATTGAAAAATTTATGCAAGGAGTCCAACGTGGATCAGCAAAATGATAAGCAAAATAGCCAAGTGATCGACTATACCCAGTTCCCTGATGAACGTGGGCATTTCGGTATTCATGGCGGACGTTTTGTGTCAGAAACGCTGATGGCAGCATTAGAAGATTTAGAAAAACTTTATTTTCGGATGAAAGATGATGCCCAGTTTTTGGCAGAGTTTGATCGTGACTTGGCTTATTATGTCGGTCGCCCAAGCCCTTTATATTATGCTGAACGATGGTCAAAAGAGTTGGGTGGTGCACAAATTTATTTAAAACGTGAAGACTTAAATCATACAGGTTCTCATAAAGTAAATAACACCATTGGTCAGGCACTGCTTGCTAAACTTTCAGGCAAAAAACGTATTATTGCCGAAACAGGCGCAGGTCAGCATGGTGTTGCAACTGCAACCATCGCAGCACGTTTGGGACTTGAATGTGTCGTGTTTATGGGCGCAGAAGATGTTAAACGTCAAGCGATGAATGTCTATCGTATGCGTTTACTTGGAGCAACCGTTGTTCCTGTAGAAAGTGGTTCAAAAACATTAAAAGATGCCATGAACGAGGCGATGCGTGACTGGGTTACCAATGTTGATTCAACCTATTATGTGATTGGTACAGTGGCAGGTCCACATCCATATCCGCAATTGGTACGTGATTTCCAATCGATCATTGGTCGTGAAGCACGTAAACAAATTCAAGAGCAAGCAGGTCGCTTACCTGATGCGCTTGTGGCTTGTGTGGGTGGTGGTTCAAATGCGATGGGCTTGTTCTATCCATTCTTAAATGACCAAGATGTGAAAATGTACGGTGTTGAAGCCGCAGGTTACGGCATTGAAACAGGCAAGCATTCTGCACCATTAAATGCAGGTCATGTCGGTGTGTTACATGGTAACCGTACTTACCTCATGTCAGATGAGCAAGGTCAAATCATTGAAACACATTCAATCTCTGCGGGTCTGGATTATCCGGGTGTAGGTCCTGAGCATAGTTTCCTCAAAGATATGCACCGTGTTGAATATGTGCCAATCAATGATACCGAAGCATTACAAGGTTTTCGTGATTTAACCCATATCGAAGGCATCATTCCTGCGCTTGAAAGCTCACATGCGATGGCATATGTGACCAAACTTGCACCGACTATGGATAAAAATCAAATCATCATTGCGACTGTTTCTGGTCGTGGCGATAAAGATTTGATGACTGTTGCTCGTATTGATGGCGTGGAAATGGTTGAGATGTAAAACTCCTTCTAAGCCCTCTCTTTGGAGAGAGGGTTGGGAGAGGGGGAGTTTTAAAGTTTCTCATTTTAATCCTCCCTTGCGGAGCATGCTCCTCACCTTTTTCAAAGGGGGACTTTTTTTGCAGAAGCTTTCATAGAGATTGAAAATGTCAAATTTATTTATCGTCATGCTTGGTGGTCGCCATGCACGTGCCAATACCGAAGTGCATGATGTAGTACTTGCGGTAGGTCATACGTTGGAAGAAGTATATCCGCAACTGAAAAGTGCATGGTTTGGTGAGCAAAAAGGCTTACATATCGACGCTTGGATGAAAGTTTCAGGTCTTGAGTTTGAAAATAAAAAATATCAAATTCAGTGGAGTAATGCGCAGCCCAATACATCTGAGCAAAAGCTGTGGCTGATTAATTTGGGTGGTTATGATGCCCGTGAATTTGGTGAGTTACATCGTTATGTTTTAGTTGTTGCTCAAGATTCTGCAACTGCAAAAGAAAAGGGAAAGGCATATTTTGCAAGCCATTGGCAAAAACAACATACAGACCGTGTTTTGGATGTCGATGATTGTATTGCGATTGACCATGTCCATGGACGTTATGTGCAATTGCGTGAAGGCGATTTCGCACAAGGACAGTGGGAAAATACCTATTTAACACTTTGAATTGTCATATAACAGCCGTAATAACAGTGAAATTATTCTTATCACAAATATAGATAAGCAATGAAGAAAAATATCAATACTGTAAATAAATTAGTGAAATGTTTTCAAAGCATTGCTGCTTATGTCTTTGCAATATGCTTATCAATAAAACCGCTATGAAATATGTAAAAAAAGCATTTCGCTGATAGATCAAATCTCGCTATATTGTGCATCGTTATAATGAAACTACTAGCTGTACGCCATGTATTTATATACTGATTTCGATCAACAATTGATCAATGAACGTGTTGCACAATTCCGTGATCAAACGGAACGTTATTTAGCGGGTAAACTCACTGAAGATGAGTATCGTCCATTACGTCTACAAAATGGTTTATACGTACAACGCTATGCGCCGATGTTACGTATCGCTGTGCCATACGGTTTGATGAACTCCAACCAATTACGCAAAGTTGCTGAATTGGCTCAGGAATTTGACCGTGGTTATGCACACGTTTCAACTCGTCAGAATATTCAGTTTAACTGGCCTGCATTGGAAAATGTACCTGATATGCTTGCTGAACTTGCGACAGTTCAAATGCATGCGATTCAGACTTCAGGGAACTGTATCCGTAACACCACCACTGACCAATATGCAGGTGTGGTTGCAGGTGAAGTTGCAGACCCACGTCCAACGTGTGAATTGATCCGTCAATGGTCAACATTCCATCCTGAGTTTGCATTCTTGCCACGTAAGTTCAAAATTGCGGTATCGGCTTTGGCTGAGATTGACCGTGCAGCAGTATCTTTTCATGATATTGGCGTGTACTTAACGCGCAACGAAGTTGGCGAATTAGGCTACAAAATTAAAGTAGGCGGTGGTTTAGGACGTACGCCAATCATCGGTTCAATGATCCGTGAATGGTTACCACGTGAAGATTTAATCGCTTATCTTGAAGCGGTACTTCGTGTATATAACTTACATGGTCGCCGTGACAATAAATATAAAGCACGTATTAAGATTTTGGTTAAAGCATTAACGCCTGCGGTATTTGCTGAAAAAGTCGAAGCAGAGTTTGCTGAAACCATTAAAACCTTGAAAATTGATGCTGAAACTTTGAAGAAAATGGATGAAGAATTCACACCATTTAACTATCAAAACTATGCAGATGAAGATTTCACAGCACAATTTGCAGAACATCCAAAATTTAAACAATGGTTCAATATCAATACCAATGCCCATAAAGTGACAGGTTATCGTATCGTGACGATTTCCCTGAAACGTGCTGGCGTTGCACCGGGTGATATGACCACTGAAGAAATGAATTTGATTGCTGATCTTGCAGACAAATATACCTTCGGTGAGTTACGTACCACACACGAACAAAACATTTCATTGGTGGATGTACCACAGAAAGATTTGTTTGAATTGTGGCAAGTGCTTGAAAACAATAACCTTGCTCGTGCGCATATTGGCTTCATTACCGATATTATCTGCTGTCCGGGTGGTGATTTCTGTTCATTGGCAAATGCCAAATCGATTCCAATTTCAGAAGCGATTTCACGTCGTTTTGATGACTTGGATACAGTATACAATTTGGGTCATATTGACTTAAATATTTCAGGTTGTATGAATGCCTGTGGTCATCACCATGTCGGTAATATCGGGATTTTGGGTGTAGACAAAAAAGGTGCTGAATTTTACCAAATCACTTTAGGTGGCAATGCAGACCATGATGCTTCAATTGGTGACATCTTAGGTCCATCATTCGCAGCTGAAGTTGTACCTGATATTGTTGATGAAATTTTAAATACTTATCTTGACCTGCGTAACGAAGGTGAAGAGTTTATTGAAACTTATCGCCGTGTTGGCATCCAACCATTTAAGGAGCGTGCATATGCTTAATACAGCACTTCAAGTCCTCTCTAAAGATGGCACGATTGCGGACAACACTTACCAAGTGATTGGTGAAGAGGGTGTATTACCACAGGGTGACGTACTTTTAACTGTAGAACAGTTAGATCAGATTGCCAATGTAACTGGTAAAAAAGCCTTGTTCATTACGGTGGATGCATCGCCTGAAGTGAATCAATTTCCACTTGAGCAACTTGATGCAATTTTTATTGATTTTGCAGGCTTTAATGATGGTCGTGGTTATTCATTTGCTGCACTGTTACGCCGTCAAGGTTACCAAGGTGAGCTTCGTGCCACAGGTGATGTGTTTAAAGATGTTTTAAACTACATGAAGCGTTCAGGTTTTGATACTTTCGTGATTAAAGAAGGCAAAGATATTGCTGAAGCGGCTGCGGGTTTAAATGACTTTAAAAATCCGTACCAAGCGTCAACTGCTGTACCAAAAGCACATTATCAAACTGGTGCTTAATAAAATAACTTAATATTTAAAGCTGGACTTCGGTTCAGCTTTTTTGTATTTATGCGCTGCATATTTTTCATTGATACATTTAAAATAAAAAAGGATTTCACCTCATGATGACTTTATTTTCAAAAATTAACTCTGGAGTATTTTGGCTTTTAATTGCCATTGCAACAGACGTTTTATCGACTTTTTATTCGGCAAAGGGCAATGGTTTAGTCAATAAGCTTGATCAAGGCATTGCTTTGGTTTTGTATATTATTTCTTTTGCATGTGCTGCTTATGCATTGAAATTTATGCAAGCAGGCATTCTATATGTGTTGTGGTCAGGGATTGGTGTGATTGCGACAGCACTTTTGGCAAAAGCTTTTTTAGGACAAAATATTGATTTGGCAGGTTGGCTGGGCATTGCTTTTATTACGATTGGTTTAACGATCATTGCTCAGTTTTCAAATATTAATGTGTAATATCGCTTTTCATTTATAACTATGCTAAGAATAGGAAAAGCCAATATAAAATTAGAATATGTTGAAATTTTTTAAAAACCTTTTACAGATAAATAAAGCAGATCCTATTGTGATACCTCAGACTAGCGTAAAAAATGATGCCAAATCTGAGATAAAACATGAGCTTCAGGAAGCAATGCCAGAGAATAATGAAGATCATTATTTATATGGTTTTGCTCAGAATAAACTTTCAGATTTTGAAATTAAGCTATATAAGTTAAGATCTTATGATGGTTTTACCAGACAAAGAATGCTTGAACATCTAAAGCATTGTTTTGATGCGGAACTTTTTCCACACTTACTTGAGCGTTTAAGTGATTATGTTGAAATTAATCGACAATTAGCGGCTCAACATGTGTTGAAATGGAGTGAGCATGTAGAGTTTTCTCAATTATGTGTACATCATTTTCTCCTCATTGCGACTTTGCAAAATCGGGATCGTACAGAGCCAGAAGCATTTAAGCTTTTATTATCAGAAGTTTCTAAGCAAACACATTTTTTTTCAGAGATATTTAGTAAACAACAAGGCGTGTTGCCACGAACTTTATTAAAATTTATTTTACAATATCAATGGGTTGATAAGGAAAAGCTATTTGAGTTATGTCGTTTGGCAAAAGATCAACAGGTACGTAAATACTGGCTTGATGAGATTATTCAGAATCAAACAGAGGCGGAGCTTTTACAAGAACTAAAACAGAGTAAATTGAAGGATGTGCAATATCAATTGTTTGATCATTTATATCAAAATAATGCTTTAGCTTTAGAGGATTTAATCCTATTTTGGAAGAGTAAATTTCCTAGCATGATGGATTATGCGTATTTTGCACTTCGACAAAAAGCTTTTAATTTTGATCAATATTTTATTGAAAATCCTATTAAAAGCTTAACTCGTTCTGATGCAATTATTCAGGCAAAACAATGGATATTACTCAAAGGAGATGATCAGACTTTCTTTGAAATTTTGAAGAAAATAGATTCAAAAGATATTATAAACGCTTATATTTTTAAAGCGCTGAAACAACAATATTTGAATATTGAACAGTGTTTAAAATATTATCAAAACACACAACAAAAAATTGAGTTTTGGTACTTGATAAAACTTAAAAAAATCACACAACAGCAAATGAATATTGATGAAATTCAGCAATTTATATGTTTAATCGAGCCTGAAATTTTGTTTACACAAAGATTAAGTCTTATTGAACATCATGATATTTGGGATCAATTGTATTGGCTTGTATTACAAAAACAACATATAAAAAATTCACAGGATCAGGCGTTTTTTGATCAGTTTGTTGAGTGCCATTTACATGATCTTCATTATGCAATTTATGGTGCGCAATGGACAGCTTCACAAAAACAGGAAATGGCATTGCTTTTGCCAACTTTTGTGCAGTCTTATCCTCAAATTTTTGCTAAACCTGAAGTGAAAAAAATTTCAAAACCTTATCTATGCAATGAAAATTAAAAATATTCAGATAAGATTTCACGAAAAGAAAGCAAGATAAAAAATCCCTGATAAACAGGGATTTTTTATTAAAAGCAGACTGATTTATTCAGAAATTATAAAATCTCGATCGCAACAGCAGTTGCTTCACCACCACCGATACATAGCGCAGCAATACCTTTTTTACCGCCAGTGCGTTTTAATGCATGAATCAATGTCAAAATAATACGTGAACCTGTAGAGCCGACGGGATGTCCTAGCGCACAAGCACCACCATTGATATTGACTTTTTCAGCATCTAATTTGAAGTCATCAATTGGACACATAGTGACCATAGCAAATGCTTCATTGATTTCCCATAAATCAACATCTTGAGCAGTCCAGCCTGCTTTGTCTAAAACTTTTTGAATCGCACCTACAGGCGCAATGGTAAATTCAGATGGATGCTGTGAATTTGAAGCATAAGCAACAATTTTAGCAAGAGGCTGTAAGCCTTTTTCTGCTGCAAGTTCAGCAGAAGCTAAAACTAAAGCCGAAGCACCATCTGAAATGGAGCTGGCATTTGCAGCAGTGATCGTACCATCTTTGGCAAAAGCAGGGCGCAGACTTGGAATTTTTTCAATATTGGCATTGAAAGGTTGTTCATCTTTATCAATCACCACATCGCCTTTACGACCAGAAACAGTGACAGGAACGATTTCATCTGCAAAATAACCTTCAGTAATGGCTTTTTGCGCGCGTTGTAAAGAACGGATTGCAAACTCATCCATTTGCTCACGGGTATAACCACGTGTATTTGCCATGTCTTGTGCAAAAGAACCCATTAGGCGACCTGTTTCAGCATCTTCTAGACCATCAAAGAACATATGATCTTTGACTTCACCATGACCCATACGAAAACCACCACGTGCTTTTGGTAGTAAGTACGGTGCATTGGTCATAGATTCCATACCGCCCGCAACGATAACATCAGCAGAGCCAGCTTTGATCGCATCAGCAGCTTGCATGACGGCTTTCATGCCAGAACCACAAAGTTTATTAATGGTTACAGCGCCAGTTGAATCAGGAAGACCTGCTTTACGCATCGCTTGACGTGCAGGACCTTGTTTTAAACCTGCTGGAAGTACACAGCCCATAATGACTTCTTGTACATCGCTTGCTTCTAAGCCTGCACGAGCAATAGCTTCTTTAATGGTTACAGCACCTAAATCTGGCGCTGTAACACTTGCTAGACTTCCTTGAAATCCGCCCATTGCGGTACGTGCACCATTGACAATTACGATGTCAGTCATTGTTGTATTCTCCAATTCACTTGTTGTTGATTATTTCCAAAGCCTAAGCAGTATATAAAAAAAAGATATAGAATAAAGAAGAATGTCTATAGAACTCTAGACGCTAGAGACTAGTTTTTAGCATGTTATGGTTGGAATCTGATTTAAAATTGCCATTTTTCCTAGTTTAAAACGTAAATGTTGATTGGGATTATCTAAACTACAATAATAAAAACTTCCCAAAGCACCTCGATTTAAGCCAGTATCACCCTGAAAAGAAATAATTTTTTGATGGGTAATGTTGCCATTCCATTTTAAGCGACCAAATTTTAGATTTGTGGTGGTCTGTTGAAGTAAAAGCTCATTTGTGTCACGTATTTTATTATTATTTCGATCAATAAAAACTAAAATAGCATTATTCCATTGATCATCTTGACAAAATTGTAAGTCTTTAGATGAGCAAATCGCAACATGACTATGATGTAAAATTGCATTATTTCTTGCAAATTTAATATGTTGCTCAAGTAAAGGAAATATATTACGTCTTTCTTGGTCACGACGATTTTGAAGGAAGTGTGGAGCGGCTAAAGAGGTGATTATTGCTAAGATACAGATGCAAATAATCAGTTCGAACAAAGTCAAACCTTGTTGTTTACAATATAAATACATGATTAAATCTACTTTTTAATTATTTATGTTTATGAATTTAAATATTTTTCTATTTTTTTACACAGTTAAGAGCAACTTTGTAAAATATGTATTACTATCGTATTGTTTTGCTGTTAAAATATAGAAAGTGAAAAGAGTAAGGTATTCACAAATATAATCGAGTAAAAAATTACCGAATTACAACGGAAATTGTAAGTAATTTTGTCAATAATAAGCTTGATTAAAGTTATCAAGCACTTGGAAAAACTCTCAAGTGTTTGTATGATTCAACGTGAGTAGCTTAAAAATAATACTGGGGTATATAGAAGCTTATCTCAGGAAGCCAAAAAATTTTAGGCTGAGTTTGAACAACAATTGTTATCTCTGGAGGATATCCATGAAATTGAGTCGTATCGCACTTGCTATGCTTGTTGCTGCGCCATTAGCTGCTGCTAACGCTGGTGTAACTGTAACTCCTTTATTAGTCGGTTATACATTCCAAGACACAGAGCACAACAACCGTAACTTAACAAATAGCCATGAATTACAAGATGACTTATTTGTTGGTGCTGCTCTTGGTGTTGAATTGACTCCATGGTTAAGTGCTGAAGTTGAATATAACCAAGTTAAAGGTGATGTAGAGCCAAACGCTGGTGAATACAAACAACAACAAATCAATGGTAACTTATTAGTTACTTCTGATTTAATCACTAAAGACTATGACAGCAAAATCAAACCTTACGTATTAGTAGGTGCTGGTCACTATAAATACGATTTTGATGCGCCTGCATTGAAATATCGTGATGGTGAAGAAGGTACTTTAGGTAATGCTGGTGCGGGTGTATTCTGGCGCTTAAACGATGCTTTGTCTCTTCGTACAGAAGCTCGTGCTACTTATAACATCGATGAAGATTTCTGGAACTATACAGCTCTAGCTGGTCTTAACGTTGTTCTTGGTGGTCACTTGAAACCTGCTGCTCCTGTAGTAGAAATTGCTCCTGTTGAGCCAGTTGCTCCAACTCCAGTTCCACCTGCTCCACAAGAAATCACTGAGCCGCTTAACCTAGAGCTTCGTGTATTCTTTGATACAAACAAATCTAACATCAAGCCGCAATACAAAGGTGAAATCGCTAAAGTAGCAACTGCTTTAAATGAATTCCCGAATGCGACTGCACGTATCGAAGGTCACACAGATAACACTGGTCCACGTAAGTTGAACGAACGTTTATCTTTAGCTCGTGCTAACTCTGTTAAATCTGCTCTTGTAAGCGAATTCAACATTGATGCATCTCGTTTGTCTACTCAAGGTTTCGCTTGGGATCAACCGATTGCTGACAACAAAACTAAAGAAGGTCGTGCTATGAACCGTCGCGTATTCGCTGCGATCACTGGTAGCCGTACTGTTCTTGCTCAACCAGCTCAATAATATTGAGTAACTGAGTGATAAAAACGACTCTTCGGAGTCGTTTTTTTTATTGTGTAGATTAAAGTAAAATTTAAAACCCCAATAAATCAGCATTTATTGGGGTTTTTTTAGAGCTAAAAATACCTGTTTTAACTTAGCCTTTGATACACATCACTTGTTTTAAGGTATGTACAACTTCAATTAAATCTGTTTGGTTTGCCATTACTTCATCAATATCTTTATAAGCACTTGGAATTTCATCAACCACGCCTTTATCTTTACGGCATTCGATTCCTTCAGTTTGTGCAATTAAATCTTGTTGATTAAACAAATTCTTGGCTTTGCTTCGGCTCATTTTTCGTCCCGCACCATGCGAGCAAGAGCAGAAAGAATCAGGATTACCTTTACCTTTAACAATAAAAGATTTTGCTCCCATTGAGCCAGGAATAATGCCATATTCATCTATACCTGCACGAATTGCACCTTTACGTGTTACAAAAACCTCTTCACCAAAATGCACTTCTTTCTGTACATAATTATGATGGCAGTTAATCGCTTCTTTAGTCATTTGAAAGCTTGGTAAAAGAGGGCGAATTGCTTCTAAAATGAGTCGCATCATTTCACGTCGGTTTTCATAAGCATATTCTTGTGCCCATTCTACAGCTTCAAAATAGTCATCAAAACTATTTGAACCTTCAGCAAAATAAGATAAGTCTTTATCAGGTACATGCCCAAAACGATTTTGTGCTTCTTTCTTAGCACGTTCAATAAAGTATGTACCAATGACATTACCCAGTCCTCGACTACCTGAATGTAACATCACCCAAACATCATCATTTTCGTCTAAACAGAGTTCAATAAAATGATTACCACCACCTAAAGTACCAATCTGTTTTTGCCATGTTGAATCAAAATGACGCAACATACGTTTTAAAGCAGGATGCTTGTCTGTAATCAGTTTTAAGCGTTTTTCTAAAGGTGTTAATGTGGATGCTTTGGCTTTGATTTGCTTATGCATTTCAAAACCAACAGGAACTTTACGTTCAATTGCATTGCGTAACGCACTTAAATTATCAGGCAATTGAACTGCTTTTAAGCTTAAGCGCATCGCATTCATACCACAGCCTATATCGACACCTACTGCTGCAGGGATAATTGCATTTTTAGTTGGAATAACACTGCCAACAGTTGCACCTTTGCCTACATGAACATCTGGCATGACAGCAATGTGAGAGTGAATAAATTGCAATTGTGCCATTTTGCGCAATTGAGTCATGCTTTCTTCATCAATATCTGTGGTATAAATTTTTACAGGAACGCCATAATCTGCTCTAGCGTTCAAAATTTTTTGTATGCCCATTTTAATTTCTCTAAGCAATTTTATCATTTGTCCGAATATTCTAAGTACTTGATTTTTCAAGCATAAAAAAACCTAGCGAATGCTAGGTTTAGAATCTTGGCATTCGGACACTTTTTGGCAACAAGTGTCCGTGAGCGACATCTTGCTGTATTAGTTTGTTGTATTTTCCAATGTCAGCATGATGATGTCCTCCTATAAAATCTTTTGGAAAAAGATGAATCGAATTTTGCGCCATTTTAGAACTTAAATTAAATCTGTCAAGAATATTTTATTTAATATTTTTTTGTTGATGATAACTTAATGTTTTTATTTGATTTAAAAATAATAATGAATACAACATTTTATATTGTAAATAAATATAATGACAAAAAAACCTCATTAAAAAATGAGGTTCTTATGTTTAATTTAAATTATTCTTTATCTAAATCAAATGGTTTTACGTCCATTTCTTGATAAGAAATCAACTTAGTTTTGTGTTTCCATTTATAACCTAACCAAATAACCAAAAATAATGGAATACTGATATAAGTCGATAAAACTGATCCCCATTCTCCTGCTAAAAAGGCTTGATAGTTTTGTCCTAAAACCACAATAGTACAAAGAATGAAGGCAAACCACGGTGCAAATGGGAAAAATTTTGCTGTATAGGCTAACTCTTTTAATTGATAGCCTTGTGCTAAATAACCTTTACGAAAGCGATAATGCGAAATTGCGATACCTAACCAGACAATGAAACCACACATTCCAGACATGTTAAGTAGCCAAGTAAAAACTTGATTTTCACCAATAAATGTAGTTAAAAAACAAAAAGCTGCAATGAAAGTCGTCGCATAAAGAGCATTCATTGGTACGCCACGCATATCTAATTGAGCAAACCATTTTGGTGCACGACCTTGGCGAGCCATATCAAATAACATTCGTGTTGATGAATACATCCCTGAATTACCGGCGGACATAATTGCTGTTAAAATCACAGCGTTCATCAAACCTGCGGCAAACGCTAAACCTGCTTTTTCATATAAAAGTGTGAATGGTGAAAGGGTAATATTACCATCACCTTCAGCAGCAAGTGCTAAGTTTGGATCCGTATAAGCAACTAATGTTCCAATAATGAAAATACATAAAATATAGAACAATAAGATACGCCAAAAGATTTGTTTAATGGCAACAGGAATTGTTTTTTTCGGATCTTTGGACTCTCCAGCCGCAACACCGACCATTTCAGTCCCTTGGAATGAAAACCCTGCAATCATGGCAACACCAACCAGTGCTTGGAATCCTCCAACAAATGGTGCTTCACCTATTGTCCAGTTTTTAGTAATAGACTGTGTTGGGTCTAACATGATTTTACCAATCATAAATAAACCAATCACAATGAAAAATACAATCGCAATGACTTTAACTAGAGAGAATAAAAACTCGCTTTCACCAAAACCTTTTACTGTTAAGGCATTGATAAAAAAGATAATGGCAAGAAAGAGAGCACTCCACCAAAACCCGGGGATTTCAGGAAACCAAAATTTCATAATGAATTGGACAGCAACCAATTCAAATGCAACCGTAATCGCCCAGTTGTACCAATAGTTCCAGCCTAGTGCAAAGCCGAAACCTTCTTCGACATATTTACTGCCATAAGTAAAAAAAGCACCTGATGTTGGATTATGGGTTGCAAGCTCGCCTAAGCTGGTCATGAGGAAATAGATCATCACTCCGATCAACGCGTAGGCAAGTAATGCTCCTCCGGGACCAGCAGTTGCAATCGTTTGACCTGATGCAAGAAATAAACCTGTACCAATAGAACCGCCAATAGCGATCATATTTAAGTGTCGAGCGCCGAGCTTACGCTGAAGTTGAGGATGATCTTTTCCGCTCATTATTCTTCCTTAAGATTTTTTTTAGTGTTGGCAAATAACACTTTAAAACCTTGTTGATCTGCTTTGGTTGTACATTGACCAAAACTTTGTTCAATAAGTAATGGGTAATTTAGAAAGCGATTTGCCACAATCCATAATTCACCACCTGATTTTAAATGTCGTTTTGAACTTTTGCACAGGTTTTCGCTGGCATTGTAATCAGTCTGAATACCTTGGTGAAATGGTGGATTACTCACGATAGCATGTAAAAAGAGTGGAGCATCATCAATGCCAGTCACTGCTTTAATTTCAAGCTGTTCTAAAGGTAATTGGTTTTTTTCAAAAGTCATTTGCGTAGAGGCTAAAGCAAAAGCATCAGCATCTAGTGCAAAAATACGATTTTTAGGGTTGATTTTAGACAGATATGCACTGATTACGCCAGAACCACAACCGAAGTCTGCAATTTTCCCAGAAGTCACTTTTGACAAATGCGGCAATAAAACAGCAGTCCCAACATCTAAGCGATTTTGGCTGAAAACACCTGGAAGTGCACAAATGGTGAGCTCTCCAGCAGGTGTGGCAACTTGATAGGTTTGCGCCCATGCTTCAAGTGTTTTTGCAACAACAGTTTTATCTGTAGTGAGTTGCCACATTTGACAATGCCGAGCACTGTCTAATTTAATCGCTTGACCATAAGGCTGTAACTGTTTGGCTGCACGTTCAACGCCTCCTTTTTTTTCACCAACTAAAAAAATTGATGAAGTAATTGGAAGGCGGCTGACAACGTAGTGTAAAACGTAATTCAGTAATTCTTTAGATTTTGGAACAAAAATCACTGCCTGATCAAAACCAGATTCGGGCAGATCTGTACCAAAATGTACTTCTGTATTTTGCTTTAGAAAATATTGAAACTCATTAAAGTTCCATGTCCAAAACGTTGCTTGGATATCAGCAGCTAAATGCGAATGTAAGTCATCCGTTGGTGCATTGATGAACAATACACGTCCAGAGAGATAGTCATGTTGTCGAATAACAACTTCACTTCTAGGCTCCATATTCACCACCCATTTTAAAAATTAGAACAATAATGCCCAGACAAAACTGGGCATTATAATGAATTACGGCATTACTTTTTAGTTTCAGGAAGAACAATATTTAAAATTAATGCTGCAATACCACCTGTTGCAACGCCTGAACTAAAAATATTACGTGGTAATTCAGGAAGATGTTCCAAAATTTGAGGAACTTGTGCTACTCCTAAACCAAGTGCTAAAGAAATTGCAATGATCAGTAATGCACGACGATCAAGGATTACACCTGACAAAATATTGATACCTGAAGCTGCAACTGCACCAAACATCACCATGACAGCACCACCAAGAACCGCTTGTGGTACAGCTTGGATTACACCAGCAACAGCAGGGAATAGCCCTAGAATGACCAACATGATGGCAATCCAAATCCCGACATAACGACTTGCAACACCAGTTAATTGGATAACACCATTATTTTGTGCAAAAACAGAACTTGGGAATGTATTGAAAATACCAGCAAGGAATGAATTTGCTCCATTTACCAATACACCACCTTTAATGCGTTGCATCCAAACAGGACCATCAACAGGTTGATTTGATATTTTAGATGTCGCAGTCACATCACCAATTGCTTCTAATGAAGTGACCAGATAAATAAATGCCATTGGAATAAATAAACTCCAAGAGAAGCTAATACCAAAATGCATTGGGGTTGGCACTTGAATTAAAGGCGCATCTTTTAAACCTGAAAAGTTTAAATAACCCATATAACCTGCTAAAGCATAACCAATGACTAAAGCAATTAAGATGGCTGAACTTTTGATCCAAACAATTTTAAAGCGATTTAATAAAATAATAATCGCTAAAACGGTACATGACATGATGAGATTATCTGTACTAGCAAAGGTTTTACTTTCCATCGCTTGATAACCACCACCCATACTAATTAAGCCTTCTTTGATTAAAGTCAGACCAATCAGTAGTACAACAATACCTGTGACCAAAGGCGTAATGAGTTTTTTGACCCAAGGTAAAATACGTGAAACACCCATTTCAATAAATGAGCCAGCAATGACTACACCGAAAATAGATGCCATCACTGCTTCCACAGGTGTGCCAGCAGCAACCATAGCAGAACCAATCCCAATAATAGGACCGATAAAGTTAAAGCTAGTTCCTTGAACGATCAGTAAACCTGCGCCAAAAGGACCTACTTTTTTGCATTGTAAGAAGGTTGCAATTCCTGAAATTACCAAAGACATAGATAAAATCATATTGGTGTCATGTGCAGAAACACCTAAAGCTAAGCAAATTAGTAGACCTGGCGTTACGATAGGAACAATAATCGCAAGTAAATGTTGCAGAGCTGCAAAAAATGCAATGAGTGGTTTTGGACGATCATTGAGTCCATAAACAAGGTCAATTTGCCCTTGTTGTTGTTCGTTGGGAGTATTTAAATCAGACATGGTCACAGCAGGAGAGACAGCAAGATGGCGCTATTCTAATCGGTTTACACACTATTACAAAATAAAAAGCGATTGTTGTAAAAAAAACTTGTAACTGTCAATGAACTGTCACTACTAAAATTTATATTTTTTCTGTATAATTTGCCCTCAAACTTTAGGCGTATCGAATTTACATGTCAGATATTAAAACTCTCCGCAACATTGCGATCATTGCGCACGTTGACCATGGTAAAACAACTCTAGTAGATAAACTTTTACAACAATCAGGTGCCCTCGGTGACCGAGCGGGCGAGATTGAGCGTGTCATGGATTCAGGCGCTATCGAAAGTGAACGTGGTATTACTATTCTTGCAAAAAACACTGCAATCAAATGGTTAGATAAACGTACAGATACTGAATATCGTATTAACATCGTCGACACACCGGGACACGCGGACTTCGGTGGTGAAGTTGAACGTGTAATGTCGATGGTTGACTGTGTATTACTTCTTGTTGACTCACAAGAAGGTCCAATGCCACAAACTCGTTTCGTAACGCAAAAAGCGTTCGCAAGTGGTTTAAAACCAATTGTCATTATTAACAAAGTAGATAAGCCAAGTGCACGTCCAGATTGGGTAATCGATCAAGTATTCGACTTGTTTGATAATCTTGGTGGTACTGATGAACAATTAGATTTCCCAGTTGTTTATGCATCAGGTCTTCGTGGTGTGGCTGGTCCATCTCCAGAAGAACTTGCTGAAGATATGACACCATTGTTCCAAACCATCGTTGATATCGTTGAACCACCAGCAGTTGATGTTGATGGTCCATTCCAAATGCAAATTTCATCACTTGATTACAACAGCTTCATGGGTGTAATTGGTGTAGGTCGTATTCAACGTGGTTCAGTGAAAACCAATACCCCTGTAACTGTAGTCGATAAAGACGGCAAAACACGTAACGGTCGTATCTTAAAAATCATGGGTTACCACGGTTTAGATCGTGTTGATGTTGATTCAGCACAAGCGGGTGATATTGTATGTATTACTGGTTTAGATGCTTTAAACATTTCTGACACGATTTGTGATCCAAAAAATGTTGAAGCTTTACCACCGTTATCTGTAGATGAACCTACAGTTTCGATGACTTTCCAAGTGAACAACTCTCCGTTTGCTGGTAAAGAAGGTAAATTTGTTACTTCACGTAACATTCGTGAACGTTTAGACCGTGAGTTAATTCACAACGTTGCATTACGTGTTGAAGATACTGACAGTCCAGATAAATTCAAAGTTTCTGGTCGTGGTGAATTACATCTTTCAGTATTGATTGAAAACATGCGCCGTGAAGGCTTCGAGATGGGTGTTTCTCGTCCGCAAGTGATCATGAAAGAAATTGATGGCGAAACTCAAGAACCATATGAGAACGTAACTTTTGATGTTGATGAACAACATCAGGGTTCAGTTATGGAACAAATGGGTAACCGTAAAGGTGAGTTGACCAATATGGAAGTAGACGGCAAAGGTCGTATCCGTATTGAAGCAACTGTTCCATCACGTGGTTTGATTGGTTTCCGTTCTGAATTCTTAACCATTACTTCTGGTACTGGTATCATGACTTCAAGCTTCTCGCATTATGGTCCTGCTAAAGCTGGTCAAGTTGCGAAACGTCAAAACGGTGTGTTGATCTCTATGGTTAACGGTACTTGTTTGGCATTTGCTTTATTCACATTACAAGACCGTGGTCGTCTATTTGCTGAGCCACAGTTAGAAGTGTATGAGGGCATGATCGTGGGTATGAACTCACGTTCAGACGACATGACTGTAAACCCAACTAAAGCAAAACAGTTAACGAATATGCGTGCTTCTGGTACAGATGAAGCATTAACGTTAACACCAGCAATCAAATTCACGCTTGAACAAGCTTTAGAATTTATTGAAGATGACGAATTAGTTGAAGTTACACCTAAATCAGTTCGTATTCGTAAGAAATGGTTAACTGAAAATGATCGTAAACGTAATCGTGCAAAATAATTTGTAATCGAATTATGTAAGTTCAGAGACCGCGATGTTGTTTACAACATCGCGGTTTTTTATACAAAAAATAATTTGGTTTTTTAAGAAAACCAAGTAAATTAATCGGAAATGTACATAGAAAAATAATGTATACTTTGTCACAAAAATAGGGTATTCCTGAGCAGGAGTTGTAATATGAGTATTGTCCAAGAATTTAAAGAGTTTGCTGTTAAAGGCAATATGATGGATATGGCGATCGGTGTGATCATCGGTGGTGCATTTGGTAAAATTATTGATTCATTAGTTAAAGATATTATTATGCCTTTAATTACTGTAATCACTGGTGGTGGAGTTGATTTTACACAGAAGTTTTTTGTGTTAGGTGATAATCCAAATAATTTACAATCTTTAGATGAGTTAACTAAAGCGGGTATTAACGTTTTAACTTATGGTAATTTTATTACAATATTTTTAAACTTCCTGATCTTGGCTTGGGTTGTTTTTTTATTGGTTAAATTTTTAAATCGTATTCGTAAACCTGTTGAAGAAGCGCCTGCTGCAACACCAGAAGATATTGAATTATTACGTGAAATTCGTGATGAATTGAAAAGACGTCAATAAGAGAAATTGAGTGGGAAACGACTTTATTAAAAAGCCGTTTCCTGTTATACAATTTTATGACACATATGTTGAATATCTAAAACATTATTTTATTTCTAAAAATATATTATTTTCTTGTGAGAATATTTCATAATGACCATCTGGGCTGATGATGGGTTGATGGATATTTTTCTTACATCTCATTTTAGAATGTTCACCTGAGTGCATTATAATTTCTATAGAGATTTTATATTGACCCAATGGAATATTTGCTAAGGAAAGCCCCGCATAACCTTTTGTACAAAAGTAAGACTTATCATAATTTACAAAGGCATCAGCATAATAATCTTTTGTTATAGATGGGCAATTACCTTTCGCTAAGTGTATTTTGATGTTTTGATGTGTGGATTCTAAATATAAAATATAATCTAAGTCAGAATAATGCGCACATGCAATTCCTCTTAAAAAGAATATTCCTTCAATATGAAATTTTGATGCATGATCAAATTCAAGTTTTTTAATCTCAAAAATAGGTTCTTTGGTGATTTTAGCTTTCTTATTTAAATCATCCCCAAGCGTTATACTATTGAGAAAAGCGGGTGTCATATTAAATGCTAAACAATTAATAATACTTAAAATAAGAGGGGCATTAAAAAAAGTCACATCTGGGTGGGTACGAACTAAGGGTGATTTAGCTTCAATATAATTGAAATTACTATATTTATTAAAAATGCCAATGAATGGTTTAATCTGATCTGCATGTAAATAATCTGATTCTGATGAAATCAGAAAAATATTTTTATCATAATTTTGGTCACTTAATAATTCATTTAAAATTTTATGATCAAATGTCTTTAAATTGGCATCATTGATGACACCATTACACATAAACTTAGCACATGGTTTAACAAGATCTTGGGGAGCAAGTCCCCCCACAAAAGAGCCTGCTAAAAGTGTGGGCGCTGACATCACAATATTTTTAATATTATTTTTTATTCCATAATATAAAGCACTGGCTCCACCTTTAGAGCATCCCAGAAAAGTACAATGGTTTTTATCTATACCTAAAAAAGCTTGAACTTCTTGGATAAATAGGTTGACTGCATTTTCTAAACTATTATTTCCTAAAGGGTTTAGGTAGTAAGTAGCACAGTTGTTATGAAAAAAATCATCTTTAATCCATAAAATTGCGGCTCGACAAGATTTTTTTAAAGCATTTTGGAAATCATAGTTAAAATCAGTGGTAGATCCAAAACCACTTAATACAATGATCAAGTGATTTGTATCATAAGATCGTGGTTTTAAAATATACTTAAATTCATAACCTGAAAAATAAATTTTTTCTTCTTTGCCTGAACTGATGAACATAGAGTGAGACATTCTATAAATTTTTTGATCATAGCAAAATTTATATCAAAGATGTATTGTTAACTAAGGTATTAAAACCAAAGAATAAATTGACTATTTTTATCTTTTCTCAATAGTTTTATTGAGTTGTGGATTACAATAATTGCCATGAAAAGTCCCAATATTACTTAAATTCTGTGTACCATAAAATTTGCAGTTATTTTTAGGGAAAAAAGATGCAAAGAAAACTGATTTTAAGTGTAATGATCTTAAGTTTATTTGCATGTAGCAAACCTGAAAAAAATACAGTTGATCCTGAACTTGAGAAAATTCAACTACCTGAGCAAATTGAAAATACTAAAACGATGAGTCAAGGACTCACTTTTGATGATATTCCCAATGAGAAAACGGTATATGAAACGATAGAAGCAAATAATATTGATGAAAATGAAGTTTTAATGAATATGTTGCAAACACAATTATTAAAAGACCAATTTGAATTATTTGAAAAGGAAAGTGGCAACGCATGGTCAGAAAATGATTGTCATCTGAATAAAATTATTCAAGTAAAAGGTCAAGGATTACGAACATATACCGCTAAAAGTAAGATTGGAATAGGAGATAAGAACAATATCTTCCCTGATTTTACTTTATTAGTCTTTGATTTTGATCATGAGCAACAGGCAATTCAGCATTTTGCAACCTTAGCATCAGCCGTGAGTTCAAATGGTTTTTGTAATGGCAAGGCACCTGAAAAAATTGTTAGACATCAAAATGAAATTTTTTATTTTACGACACGTGCTGAAATGTTTAGAACCTATATTCATCGTTATGCAGACTTTATTGAGCAGCAAAAATAAAAGAGTGCATCGTTGTATGAGGAATGGATTTTAAAAATCCATTCGAAATTTGATTTCTAATAAATGAAAACCAAATTGGCTTTTGATTGGACCATGAAGTTCACGTTCAGCCAAACTAAAAACAGCTTTGTCGATAGGTGCAACTAAATCACCTTTTTTAACTTCACCTAATTCACCGCCTTTTTTGGCTGATGGGCAGGTTGAATGCTGTTTAGCAATTTTTGCAAAGTCAGCACCATCTTGAATTTTTTGTTTTAATTGTTGGGCTAAATCTTTATCTTTGACCAAAATATGTCGAGTAATTGCAGTTTTCATTGAGATTTACCTTTTAAGGATGGCTTGGTCACTGAAGTTTTCTTTAATGGCTGGCATTGTGGACAGAATACACTGGCACGTTGTCCAAGTTTTAAATTTTCTAAAGTTGTTTCACAGTTTACGCACATTTCGCCTGCACGACCATATGCTAATAGGGTTTGTTGAAAATAGCCATTTTCTCCCATCGCATTACTATAATCACGTAAGGTCGAACCACCTAACTCAATCGCTTGCTTTAAAATACGTTTAATTTCAATGACTAAATTTTCAATTTGTACTGCTGAAAGATCTTTGGCTGCTTGTGCTGGATGAATGCCTAAGTTAAATAAACTTTCAGTTGCATAAATATTACCGACACCAACAACAACATGATTATCCATGATTGCGACTTTGATTGCTGTTTGTTTGTTTGTTAATTTTTTTATCAAATAATCTGCATTAAATTCGTTACTTAATGGTTCAGGTCCTAAAGGATCAATTAATTTATTTTGAGAATGTTCATCTAACCAAAGAATACAACCAAAACGACGTGGGTCATGATAACGCAATTGAATATCTTCAAATTGGATAATTAAATGGTCATGTTTACGTAATTCTTCATGTGATTCACATAAGCGAAAACTACCTGACATTCCTAAATGCCATAGCATGGTGTCGTGTTCAAACTCAGCAAAAATATATTTAGATCTGCGTGTCAGTTGAACAAGTTTTTGTCCAACTAATTTGTCCATATCATTTGGTATAGCCCAACGTAGGCGAGATTCGCGAACCTGTACTGACATTACTTTTTGATCTAGTAATGGAAAAAGACTGCTTTTAGTGGTCTCGACTTCAGGTAATTCAGGCATTTTTCTCTCAAATGTAGCGTAAGCATCCTGATGAATATGGTAGTGAAATTCGATTTTTCAAGCACTTTGTAAATGCTGTGGCAAAGATAAAATGTTTATTGATAAAAAAAAGTTAGTTGACTAATAAAAATTATCATCTAGTAAAGTTTTAAAAAAATATGTAATTTTCACGTAATTAAATTGTAAATAAATATGTTGAGCTCTTTTGTTGCATAAAGATTAAGTTAAATTTAAATGTGAAATTTCACATATTTAAATTGAGTTAATGATCTTATTTGTATAGAGCACCTTTAACATTTAGGCTCTGCTATGAAAAATTTTGTATTTCCACTTTTGACAATTTCCATAACAACATGGTTCTCAGCCGCTCATGCTGATACTGCATTTGATCTTCATGGGAAAACCTTAACAGGGGATTGGGGTGGTCAACGAACTGAATGGGCAGAACAAGGTATTAAATTTGATGCCAATATTGCATTAGATAGTTCCTACTTGGCTGATGGTGGCTATGATGCACATCAATCTCCTACATTTGCGAGTCAGTATTGGCTAGGTACAACTTTAGATTTGGATAAATTGGCAGGTTGGTCAAACACTACAGTGCGAGCAGTTGTAACTGCACGCCAAGGTCAAGGTACAACAGTCGAAGGTATTCAAGATCCGAGTGCGCCGCAATGGGCAAACTCACAAGCCAATTGGGGGAGAGGAAATTCAGGTAGCCGTTTAAGTGAATTATCCATTGAAAAGAATTTTCCTGAACAAGGCATTAATGTCAAAGTTGGACGTATGGGCTTAGGTTCAGACTTCAATGTTATGGCGTGTGACTTTCAAGGCAATGCGTTTTGTGCAGCACAAATGGGTAAATGGCAAGGTAAGCTTTGGTATAACACACCTGTATCACAATGGGGTGGACGAGTGAAATATCAGGTTCAACCTGACCTGTTTGCTCAAGTTGGGGTGTATGAATATAACCCTGAAAATGCTTTGGAGCGTCAAGGTTGGAATCTGGATACAAAAAATGCAGATGGCGTCAATATCCTTACGGAGGTTGTCTGGTCACCTAAACACGCAATTCATGATTTAGCAGGAAGTTATCGAGCAGGTTTATTATATAACACAGCGGATGATGCAAAAAATCAATATGATGTTGCATATTCGGCAGGCTCAAGAGGGCAAGATCGTAGTTATGGTGCATGGTTGAGCTTCGATCAGCAACTGACTTCAGCAGGTGAAGGACGCCGTGGCTTACATAGTTTTGGTAACTTTACTTTTCACGATAAAACAACGACACAAGTTGATAATTCACAACAATTAGGCTTGAAATATATTGGCTTATTTGAGGGGCAACCTAATGATATTTTAGGTTTGGGAGTGAATCGTGTACATATCAATGATCGTTTTCGTGATACCAAAGCGCTGTTAAATAAAAGTACAGAATATAATATTGAATTGAACTATTCTTACTATCCAACAGCATGGTTTATGTTACGTCCTTTAGTGCAATATGTCGTGTATCCAGGTGCTACGGATCAAGTAGGTAATGCTTTGGTACTCGGATTATCAAGTAAAGTCATTTTTTAAAAATAGATGATGATTTGAAATAGAATATATTTCATTCTATTTCAAATCTTCTTTTTGTAAAAATTAATCGATAAAAACATGATGTTCTTAGGTCATGTATTTATTGTTTTTCTATTTATTTGAGCAGTGCAGTTAGTGAAATTAAAGTGTAAAAAGATAGCTTAAAACTAAAACAGGAGTTTAATGTGTCCTTATTATTTCAACCAATTCAGTTTGGGCAACTACAACTGAGTAATAAAATCGTGATTGCTCCAATGTGTCAATATTCAGCAACAGATCAAGGTGATGTGACTTATTGGCATGAACAACAATGGGCAAATTATGCTTTATCGGGTGCTGGACTCTGTATTGTTGAAGCGACTGCTGTACAGGCGGAAGGGCGTATTAGCTATGCTGATTTAGGGTTATGGAATGATAAACAACGAGATCAAATTCAGACACTTTTACAGAAAGTAAAACAGTTGTCACCGATGCCCTTTGCAGTACAGTTGGCACATGCAGGGCGTAAAGCCTCTACTGATAAGCCTTGGCAGGGTAAAGGGCAGTTAGCCCCAGCAGATCCGCAAGGGTGGCAAACTGTTTCTGCAAGCGAGCTTGCTTTTAATGAGCGAGATGTAAAACCTCATGCTTTAACATCAGATGAAATTCAACGCATTATTATCGATTTTGCTGAAGCGGCAAAACGTGCTGTAGATGCAGGATTTGAATTAATTGAAATTCATGCAGCACATGGTTACTTGTTACATCAATTTATGTCGCCATTATCAAACGTACGTACAGATGAATACGGAGGCAGTTTTGAAAATCGTATTCGCTTAACTTTAGAAGTATTGAGTGCAATAAAAGCTGCTTTACCGCATGATTTTCCTGTGGGAGTCCGTATTTCAGCGACAGATTGGATGGATGAAGAGGATGGTTGGAATCTTGAGTCTAGTATAGGGCTTGCAAAAGCTTTGCAACAATTAGGTGCAGTCTATATACATGTTTCATCAGGTGGCTTACATGTGCAGCAAAAAATTAAAATCGGCGCAAATTACCAAGTGCCTTTTGCAGCCGAAATTAAAAAACATGTCACTATTCCTGTAATTGCTGTCGGTTTGATTACTGAGCCAGAACAAGCAGAAGAGATATTAGTCAAAAATGAAGCAGATGCGATCGGATTGGCACGAGCAATTTTATATGAACCACGTTGGCCATGGCATGCAGCAGCAGCTTTGGGTGAACAAATTGAAATAGCACCGCAGTATTTACGTTGTCAGCCGCATACACTGAAAAATTTATTGATTCAATTTAAGTAAAATATTATGCCATATCGGTATTTAAGTTTTTGAGAGATATATTTTAGGATATATTTCTCTTTTATTTACCATGCGGAAAAAGGACTTGCCATAATGGTATTTAATGTACTCTTGCCTATTTTTATTTTGCTTTTTTTAGGATATTTGAGTGTAAAAATTAGTTTAATTAATAAAGAGCAGATTTCAGCTTTAAGTGCTTTTGTTATCCGTATTTCATTACCAGCATTGCTGTTGGTTGCGTTGGCATCTAAGGATTTGCATGAAATTTGGTATCCTTCATATTTTTTTGTTTATGCTGGGGTATCTTTTGTTTTATATCTACTTGTTTTTTAGTTTTTTATTATGTTTTTAAACATAAATTTAGTCATTCAGCCGTCTTTGCAATGGGTGGCGCAATGTCTAATACAGGTTTTATTGGTACCGCAATCTTAACTTTGTTGATGGGAAATCAGGCAACGATCTATATTTCTTTAACCTTAATTGTGGAAAATGTCATTATTGTTACGATGGTTTTAGCTTTAGCTGAGGCAGGTTTACAACAACAGAAAAATATTGCACTGCTCTTGCGACAAACGTTACTAAAGTTATTGAAAAATCCTGTGATTTTGTCTGTTTTATTAGGTTTAAGTTTGGCATTTTTACAGGTTAAATTACCAACCCAATTACATCAAGCCCTAGATTTACTTGGTAAGACCGCATCACCTATTGCACTTTTTGTGATTGGCGGTGGTTTGGTTGGCTTATCTATTGAAAAAATTGATATGGAAAGTATGTTCTTGGTTTTTGCAAAAATGATTATGATGCCTGTAGCAGTATTTACAGGATTATCCTTGCTGCCAAATGTCAGTAAAGAAATGCTCTATGCAGGAACAATTATTGCTGCTCTACCTATGCCTGCTGCATTTGCTATTTTTTCCCAAGCTTATCATTTAGATGATCGAAAAACGCTAACGCCGTTGATGATCAGTACATTTTTAGGCTTTGCAATCATTAGTATGTTGATTGCATTATGGTGGTGAGAGCGTAGTACGCTACACATTTAGACATGAGATTTGAAAAAATAAAAAACCTCACAGGTGAGGTTTTTTATCATGAACTTAAAAGCTCGGCTTGACGACAACTAAAATAACAACAGCCAATAAAATCACCGTTGGTAATTCATTAAAGAAGCGCCAAAATTTATGTGATTTATAATGTGGATGATCTATCAACTTTTTACGATAATAACCACAAACTAGATGATAAATAACCAAGAGTCCAACTAAGCCAACTTTGAGATAAAACCATAAAGCTTCATGATAATGTCGCGTTGCATCACCCCAATCCACTAAAAAGTGAGCGGTGACAAGCGTTGCAATCATTGCAGGCCACATAATGCCACGATATAACTTGCGCTCCATCACTTGAAAGTGTTGATGGCTCGTTGCATCGTCACTCATCGCATGATAAACATATAAACGTGGTAGATAGAACAATGCTGCAAACCAGCATACGACTGCAATAATATGTAGTGCTTTGACCCAAAGGAAAGCCTCTGAAGGAGCATCCATCAATTTACCCTTTTTAGGGCAGTGTGGAAGTGGTTGACTTGTGTTTAAAACAAATCAACCATTTTCAAATTAGCCTTCCCATTTTTTGAAAATGAGGCAGGCATTTACACCGCCAAAACCGAAACTGTTACTCATTACAGTATTCAATTTTGCGTCACGTTTTTCAAGTACGATATCAAAACCTTTTGCACCTTCGTCTAACTCAGTGACGTTGATATTTGGTGCAATAAAGTCATTTTGCATCATGAGTACTGAATAAATCGCCTCTTGTACACCTGCAGCACCTAAGCTATGACCTGTCATTGACTTCGTTGAGCTAAGAGCAGGTACTTTACCTTCACCAAAAGCACGTTCCATTGCTTTAAGTTCAGTGACATCACCAGCAGGTGTAGAAGTACCATGCGTATTTACATAGTCAATGCTGTCTACGCCATGTTGTTTTGCTTCTTCTAAAGCCATCAAGATACAACGTGTTGCACCTTCACCAGATGGTGCAACCATGTCCGCACCGTCAGAGTTTGCAGCATAACCAACAACTTCAGCTAAGATATTTGCACCACGCGCTTGTGCATGTTCTAGTGACTCAAGTACCACAAAACCACCGCCGCCTGCAATCACGAAGCCGTCACGGTCTGCTGAATAAGGGCGTGAAGCTTTTTCTGGTGTGTCATTATATTTAGAGCACAATGCACCCATTGCATCAAACAACAAGCTTTGTGACCAATGATCTTCTTCACCACCACCTGCAAGCATTAAGTCTTGTTTACCTAATTGAATCAGGTTGTAAGCATAACCAATGGCATCAGCAGAAGTTGCACAAGCACTAGTAATTGAGTGTGCAACACCTTGTAATTTAAATGCCACACCGACGTTTGCTGTAATGGTGTTTGACATATTACGTGGAACGAAAAAAGGACCAATTTTACGTGCGCCTTTAGTGTCCAATAATTCTTTCATTTCAACGACAGATGCTGTAGAACCGCCACCTGAACCGCCAGCGATGCCATAACGAGGATTACCACCAAGTTGTTCAGCTGTTAAGCCTGCATTTTCTACCGCAGCAACCGCAGCGTTATAAGCATACATTGCACAAACGCCCATAAAGCGTTTTAACTTACGGTCAATGCCATCAAAGTCTTGTTCAGCAGCAGCACTGACATGACTTTTAAAATTGAGTTCTTCGTAAGTTGGATTATGACGTGTTCCTGAAATCCCATTTTGCAAAGAATGTGTGACATCTTCTAACGAGTTCCCTATACAAGAGTTAATACCCATGCCCGTAATCACAACACGACGATTCATACAAAGTCCTTTATTTTAAAATAAGAGATACAATGGGCTCATTTAAGCGTTTTTAGTTTTACGCTGCAATGGCGAAAGATATAGATTCTACAAAGATTGACTTTAGTAACACTGTCATCTTATTTTTTGGTCAATTACGGTGTTTACGTTGCTTTGCTTGAGTTTGCAAAGGTATGTGAATCATAAAGTATTTGCAAAATAAAATGTAATTGCCCAGTTCATCACATTAGAAATGGGCAATTGTGTACTGGTTGAGGAGAATGACTTGGTTTAGGCAAATTACCAAGGTGTTTTCTTTTCCCATTCTGGGTCAAAACCTGTACAAGCATCTGCCACTTTTAAATAATCAGCATAGCTTTCTGCTAATAAAATTGGCGGAACATCACTGAGCGGAAGGCTATTTGAACTCCAAGAGCGGCTGCCTAATTTGTCAAATTCCAACTCAAATAAGACTGCTGGAATATTTTCCTCAGGCACATAACTACCGCTAAAGACAATTTGTACATGAATACCCAATTGCTTAAATGGCTTGGTATAACGATCAAAAGAGCCTGCATCTTCAATGCTTGCACGTTGATAACCCAGTTTGTTGACGACACCACGTAAGGTGAATGTGTCTGTGATCCAACCTTTACGATCCGAAATATCTTTGCTGTTAAGGTCAGTAATTTCAGGTAAATGATGGCTCATTTGCTCAAATAAAAATTTAACTTTATAGTCTTTAAAATGGTCAATCCATGCTTGAGCATCTTCTTTCCCGACTAGAACAGCATGCGCAATTTGAATTTTACTATTACTTTGAATCTCAATTTCATCATCCTCTAAATTGAGTAAACAGCCATCATCACTTGGACGGAAAGCGATTTTTTCACCAGATTCGGTGACTTCTAACCACACCAAACGTTGGATCAGGCGGCGTACAATTGGATGAGCGTGTAAGTATTCAAACCATTCACTTTGTAACCATTGACGTTCACTACACATCGCTTCGTATAGGCGTTGTGTTTGTAAATCAATCACTTGTTTTAGTTCTTTCTTGCTGCTGCTGAAAAGAGCTTTTGCTTCTTTGATTAAATCAGCATCATCATTTTGACGTGCCGTAGGTAAAGTTTTGACTTCTTTACCTTCTTCATTTTTAAGCACAAATTTATCTTTATCATCGACAATGGCTGTAAATAAACGTGAACCATATTCTAAATTGAGTACACCTTTTTCATCCAAACCAGCCGTTGGAATCGTTCGATCTGCCAATTCATCACTGCTCCATTGATTACGTTCTGCAATTTCAGTGACCAGTTCTGTCGCTAAATTTTGTACTGAGGTTGTACGGTAACGACGCGATAAAGACAATAAAAGTTGAATAATTAAAGGATCATTACTGATTGAGAGTGCTGAGATCATCGCTTCAATTTGTGAGCGACGTTGATAATGTTGTTTCATATAGTCTTGCAAGGTTTTGACTGCAAAACTACCTTGTGCAGGATAGGTCAGTGCTAAAATGCCTTTGCTTTTAATCGCAGAACCTAAATAAATTGCAAGTTGCTGACGTTTAATTTCTTCAATCACTTCTTCAAGCGTAATGGTTGCATAATGTGCATAATATTCAGGATATTTATGACCATAATTTTGATAACTATCACGATATGATTGTAAGTTTTGAGGTGCTTGTTTGACAGCAACTTCAGTTGCTTGTTCTAAAGTTGGCGATAAAGTATCTTGTTGAATAAAACTATGCAGTAAATGGTTGGCAAGTTTTTGCTGACTTTTTTCATCAAGTAAACCAAGATAACGTTGAAACAAAGCATTGGCTTTAGGGTCTTTGAGTTTTTCAGCCAAAACAACCCACCAATGAATAATATCAGGATTAACTTTTTTGCCAGTTTTCCAAGTAATCTCAGGTAAAGTTTTAGCATCAAACCAAGTGAAACTACTGGAAATTTTAGCTTTTAAGCCTTGTTCAGCTTCTTTTAATAACACTTTCTCAGACAAGTATGGGCTAATATCTTGTCCTAGTTTTTCTAGTGAGGTTAATAGGGCAGCACGTACAACTTCCTTTTTCTCTTTTTTCAGTAAAGCATATAAAGGTTCTACAGCATCTTGATTTTGTAAACGAGCAAGCCATTCAATGGCAGTGACACGAATTTCTTGTTTTCCTGACTCTAAAGCTTCAATGGCACGTAAATGGATTTCAGGTAAACGTTGTAAAGCTTGCTGTGCGTCATAACGCAGACGTTTATTTTCACCTAAAGCAAATTCAAGCAAACGTGGAATGAATTGTTGTGGAATAGTAGGAAATGACTCTAAAATTTTAATCGCTTTGATGGGTTCAAATTGACTATAAGCGCTTTCTTCCAAAGAAGGGCTAAGTCCTAATGCTTCACTGATAAACTCAGGATGTTCGGCAAAGAAAGGCCAAATTTTTTCGCTTTGTACAATATACTGGTGTAAATCATGCCAATAGCTTGAAATGAGCATACCTTGTGCAATTTGACGAATTGAATTTTCATACCCTGTGTCATTAAGTGCTTGTGAAATTTGGCGTAGGTCTAAATTGTCATATTGGGCTGGTGGTAAATCGGCAAAAATACTATTCCAGTGAACAATATGATTTGCATGACGGGTGGCATGAATCCGTAAAGCATGTAATAACGAATACTCAGGATAATTATAAAGTTTAGATTGGTGAGTAATGATATCAACATCGCTTTCAAAAGGACTGCGTTTGGTATGACCATTAATTTGTGCTAAAAGTTGATCAATACTCGTTGCTTTGATATTTCTAAGACGGCGAAATCTTTTTTGTGCCCAGTCTGAACGGTAACTATTGGTTTTATTGTCTTCAATTTCAGCATTTGCTGCGATTTCTGCTTTGCTTACAAGTTGTTGATGATTTTGATGCAAGATTTCAGTGAAATTTGCAGGAATATCTCGAATTGCAAGTGGTGTAAATTCAGGGATTTCAAAGCTTTCATGATGACTGGATTGATTGACTGCTTTTAGGCGTTGAATTGCCATTAAAATAAGTTGTTGAACAGCTTTTTGTTTTTCATTTTCATAGGCTTGTTCTAAAACTACTAAGTTTTGTTCGCCTAAACGGGCAAGTAATTCAGCAGCAAAACCACGTTCTTTACTTGAACCTTGGAGCAAATATTGTTGTAGATAATGCTGACTATCTTCATCATTTAATTGACTTAATAAACTTACAGCAAGGTCACGAATGGTTTTTGAACGCCCAATGGTGAGCTTAACAATCAACTCGGGGAGTTGTTGTAAAATTTCAGGTTTGCGTTTGAGATATTCTAAAAAGACAGTTTGACCATCAACACTTAAGTTTGGGATTTCTTTTTTTAAGGAATCTAAATGGGCAGCAATATAAGCATCGGTATCGGACAGTTCAAAAATTAAATCTAAACGATCTGCATAATAACTACTACAGCCCGCACGTTCAAAAATCAACACCACCAAATGTTGGGCTAATGTCGGTTCATCATCGGCTAAAAGTTGATGTAATTTTTCTAATGTCCAAGACTGTTTAATGAGTTTTTTTGCACCAATTTCACTAAAGTTATGGTGCTGTTGTAAGGTAATGAGAGCATCGACGACAATATAATGAAACCATACAGGAACGGGTGAGTAGAGCTCTTTATAATTTTTTTGTTGGGTGATACTTTCATAGACTTTGCCCAAACGTCTGATTTGTTCATTACTGAGTGTGTCAAACAAATGATCACTGAGTTGTTTACGGGATTTAATGGATTGTTTTTTTAGTTTTTCTTGGGTTTTAGTGAGTTGGATTTGTGTCCAATACCATTCATAAGTCCCCGGATAGCCAAGTAAATCAGCTGCTTTTTCATCAGGAAGTTGGCTGAGTTGAAGTAAAAATTGTGGATTTGTCCCTTCAATAATAAAAGGAATAATATTCTTCATCAGACTATCATCCACTTCATTCAGCACCTTAAAAACCTCATATAAAGGCTTAATGGTGTCTACAAGTTTTTGATTGTATTCTTGTGGTTTTGTTGCTTGTTGTTCGGTGTTTACTTCTTGTGTTGATTGTTGGTTTTGGTTGTTCTGCTTATGATCTGGACTGGAAAATAAGGATTCAATTTTAGACATCAATTGATTGAGCATGGTTAAAATTCCTATTCCATTAAAGGAGTATTTGTTATTTAAAAAAAGTGCAAAAATAAATACGTTGTCGATCTATCATAAAAAATAAAACAAAAAATTGAATAGCATTTTTGCAACTTCACGACATAACTTGTCTTTCTATCGGCAAGTGATAAGACAGGCGTTGTATTTGTAAAAATAAATGTCGCCATTTGAGTAAAGCCGCAGCAAGCGAAGACATTTCTAAACCTGATATAAGACTTCGTTGTACAACTTCTAGTCCTAAATCTGCATAAAGTTGTGCAAGCTGTTTCAGTTTGGTTTTATCTTCAGGATCCAGCACTTCACGCCCTGTATTGGCATAAAACTCAAGTACAGACTGTGTTTGTTGTACCGCAATGTCTAAGGTGGATTGTTGAGGAGGTGTTTGCCATTGTTTTTTCTGTTGCAATAATTTCTCAATACGTCCTGTGATCAGTTCAGTCAAACTACTTTTTTTATAGCGAGGAGAGTGATAATCCAAGCTAAAAATTTCTAGCTGTTGTTTCTTTTCTAAAATTAAGCTACATGGAATCAGTTGAATATTTTGCTGACTGAGATCTAGACGAACTAAAGTTGCAACAATTTTTTCATTTTGATTGAACAATGTCGTGAGGCTTTTAATGCGAGCTTGATATTGAACCTCAATAGGTAAACTGAGTTTTAAAGCAGTGCCATGAAGGTCTTGAATACGACATTCAAAACATTGTTCATGTTCGTTTAACTCAGGCGCAAAAATCTGCTGATGACGGAGTAAAAGATAACGGTAAGGATTTTGCTCTAAACTTGACTTTGGCTGGATCCACTGATGAAGCATTGACCAATCATTTAAGCCGATGTTCATCTGTTCAAAGTCTTCTAGGCTGAGTTTTTTAAAAGGATCAATTTGAATAAAACGTGTATCTGTACTTGGGCTAAGATTGACCTCAAAACTTACTTTTGCTTGAGTAAGTTGAATTTGATGTTGTAATAAATAATCTAAAGAACTTCCCCAAATCCCTGATTGTGCAGCACTCTCTTTAGAAAAAGTGCTATCCAAACGATGACCACGTGCTTGAGTGACTTCACGACTATGCTGCTGTTGTTCATCCCAAAAAGTGACTGTTAAACCTTGCGCACCGCTGTCTGTTTGCCACCATTCACATCCTAAGGGAATTAAACGTTGTGTACTTTGGGCTTGATAATCACGTTGAACAGCACCTTTTAGACGAGTAAATATTTCAGTTTGCTGTTGGCTCTGTTCTAAAGCAAATAGATAGGCATTTAAATATGCCAATTGTGAGAAAATTTGTTGTTCATCAGTTTGTATATCATGTTCGAGTAGTTGTTGCATCATGCCATGCAACTGTCTGAGCAGCGCTGCGAGTCGTGGTAAGTTTTGTGCTCGTGCTTGCATATTTAAAATATGTAAAGACAATACCGACTCTTTGGCTAAATGAGATAAACCTTGTTGGATAAATTGTTGGCACAGATTTTTTATTTCTGAAATAAAATCAATATCTTCTTTGTTTAAGGCATGCTGTGTACTTTGACGATACTGCTGTTGTAAATCTTCAGACCATTGCCATAATTCGGCAGATTGTTGCTGAAATAAATGTGCAATACACGCCAAATGTACCGCATTTTTTTTATTGTCATCAATATCTGACAACATACCTTCAAAGCCTGTTTGAGGGTAAAACAGAATTGGATTTTCACTGAATTCTGTTTTGAAAATAATTTTTTCAGCCAATATTTCAATGTTACAAGCAGTGTTGACTTGTTGCCAGTTTTGCCAAATTTCAAAAGCCAAACGTAAATTCGCTTTGCCCACTTTTTTAAATAGGACGCTATCTTTGAGTTGTAGTGCTTGATCTAAGGCAGAAGCTTGCACTGTCAAGGTTTGAGTAGGTTCTAATAGACTTTCATGAGTTGATGGGGAGGCTGAGGGCTGATCATTGCTCGTTGTTGCTTGATTTTGTTGTAACCAAAAAATACTACTTAAAATATGTTTACAGCAATTTTGAGCAGAGCAGTTACATTGTGCTTCAGTGATCCCTTGTTCAGGTAAATAGACATCAAACTCTTCAACTTTAAAGTGTAACGGTGCTGTATTTTCAATATATTGAACTTCTTCGATTGATTTTTTAGCACGTCGAATTAAACCTGTATTACTATGTAAAGCAAGGCTTTCTTCATCATATTGTAAATAAATTTGCCCAATCATTGCATAACCTCCGCAAACCAATTGGCTAAATGATCAGGTGTCATAGCAGCAATTTGCATCCCTCGTTCTTGTAGTTTTTGTGCGATATTGCTGTCATATACAGGATTTGCTTGACTGTCTAAAGCTGCTAAACCAAGTAATTTACAACCTTGTTCATTTAATTTTGCTGTGGTATTGAGTAAATGTTGTAAAGATGCGCCTTCTTCAAAGTCACTGATGAGAATCAAAATACTACGATTGGGTTGAGTGATTTTTTTGGCACAATACTCCATTGCCATACCAATATTGGTACCGCCACCCAATTGCACAGTTAATAAAACTTCTACAGGGTCATGTGCTAAATGGCTCAAATCAACGACTTGGGTATCGAACAAAACCAAACTAATTTTGACCGCAGGGAGTGCTGCTAAAATACTGGCACAAATGGCTGCATACATCACTGAATCTAACATTGACCCACTTTGATCCACGCATAAAACAATTTCCCACGACAAGTGTTTTTGTACTCGTGCATTGAAAATAGGATTTTGAATAATAATTTTTTTACGATCAGGTTGATAATTTTTTAAGTTATTTTCAATGGTACGTTTCCAGTCAAAATTTTGTGCTTGTTGAATATGTGAGCGACGAAAACGGTTACGACGACCTTGTAAAGATTGTAAAAATTGAGTGCGAATTTTTTGTAAAAGTTCTTCAACAACTTTGCGAATCACTTCACGCACAGCTTCTTTAGCTTCGCTACTCAAACGACCACGCATACTCAATAAGGCTTTGGCAGTTGCAGGGTTTGGTTCAAGTTCTCGAATACTTGCAGGATCGCTCAGTAAGCCTTGTAATTGATATCGTTCCAAAGCATGCTTTTGCATACGTTCAAACGTTGATTTTGGAAAAAGCTTGCGGCTTTGATTGAGCCAATTAATCGCAGTAAGTTGAGAACCTTCTAGACCCCCATGTCGATTATTTGCTTGCTGTACACCACGACGTTTATATTCATTTTGATATAAATAATCGAGATTACGCTCTAATTTTAACTGTTCACCTGAAAATCCCGCAGTAGATAAACTTTGGTCAGAATAACGTCCTAAAATGAGTCGCCAACGACGAGCACGATCTAAATCATCTAGGTCAGTTGCTGTTGTTTCCATAGAAACTGAAAGGTCTGAATCTTGGGTCATATTTCAACTCCTTTCAACCAGTTTTCGAGTTGATCATGTTGTAAAATTTGTTGTAATTGTTGATTTAAATGTGCAGCATTTAACATGTCATATTCACTAATATCACTATACACCTGATCTAAAATGACTTGGCCTGATAAGCCCGCCATTTGGGCAATATGTTGTGAAACAGCCGAATTTTGCTTTGGTGAAAGCTGACTAAAGATATAACGCAAATCAGGCAAAATTTGTAAGAAAGTCTCTTCACGCCAATGTGAAACCAATTCATACAATGACTGAATTGCAATAGAGGATTGCACAAAAATCTCGGGTGCGATCACAAACATACCTTGTACATATTGCACAGCTTCGTCTGCGTCACTGCCTATAGCAAAAGCAGTTTTTAAATAGGTTTTAAGTTGTTCTTGATCAATCTGATGATCTAAAAACATTAAACTATCTAATGCGCCTTTTAACTTATTGAGTCGAAACTCCTCTAATTTTGAACGCTGTATATGCTGATAAAATAACGTTAAAAATGAGTTTTGATCCTGTTCAGGTTTTAGATTTTCGACGGATAAAACCAAGTCATGTAAGGTTTTAAAATGAGTGAGATTGGATTCAATTTTATCTTCATGTGTGTCATATAACTGCTCTAGCAAAAAACAAGCTTGTTTGACTGCATCGAATAAACTACTTTGTAATATATGTTCAGGCAATTGAAGCAGTTTTCGACCACTCCATAAGTAATAGAGTTGTTGTGCAGCACTGACCACAGATTGTAAGTTTTGATCTGTTTGTAAATATTGATGTAACTGTTTTTGCAATAAATTCAGTTGTTCTTTTAAGCCTAAACGACATGCTAGGGTCAGCAATTTTGCTGTTTCAAAAGCCGATTGACCTAAACCATTTTTCTGATTTTCTTGTTGTAAAGCTAAAATTTTACCTAAAGCAATTTGTGATAATTGATCGCCTAATTCAGCAAGCTCAATTAAACGAGCTTCTACCGAAGGTGACCATGTGTAACGCCATTCTTCAAATAACAAGTCAAGTCCAGCACCTTGACTAAAATCTGGTCCTGATAGTTTTTGTGCAAAACCACAATCAATAAATTCAAGCAAATGTAAAAATTGACTGATATCTTGATGTAAAGACTTACGATAAATATCTAATTTTCGATTACGAGGAATCGTATCACTGACATTAAAACGATATTTTTCAATTTGTTTAAACACATTTTGCAATAAAGCAGGGCTATGCTGATGTGCGGCAACTTTGCCCAGTTGTTGACCACTTAAATAAGCGTAAATTTCGGTGAATAGCAGTTGTTGACCATCATCAAGTTCGCCTTTAACCAAAGCACTTTGTAAAGCATCTAATAAATCATAACGGCTAGGACGATAATGCCCACGCAAATTGGCTAACTGTAGAGCGACTTCGGCTGTATTTTTTAAGGCAATATAAGCCGTTACATCTAAAACCTGTTTATTTTCCAGATGATGGCAAATGTCCGTTAAATAGCTTAAAAATTGTTGTTCGATAACGACATCATTTAAATTTTCCTGATTTAAATCTTGCCAAAACTGTTGATAAAATGCAGGTGAAGGCATACCTGACGCATAACCATTTAAAGCATCTAAACGGTCAAAGCTATAACGGATGAGCCAAGCATTTTCTTGCCATTTTTGTTGCTTATTTTGTTGAATGGTATAACGTTTAGCAGATTGATGCTGTGCTAAATTTTCAATTAAAGCAAGCGTATGAAAACCGCCTGTAACCACCAAAACTTTATGTTTAGGTTGCAAAGCTGCATGTATTTTTTGCCACATACAATCTTCACGATGCAAAGAAGCATCTTGTAGCAAGACATCGTGCTCATAATCTAAGCGTGCTAAAGAACACCATGTAAATACATCATTAAAAAAAATCAGCAGGCTGCTTTAGTTGAGAAATATGTTGTAATTCAAATAAATGATCCCAAAGTTCATCATGGTCACGACAACGTAATTGTTGTGCAAGACCTTGAATAAACTGACTGTGTGCTAAATAACGTTCAGAAATTAAATTTTTTTGTGACCAATCCAATGCTGCATGGGCAAGTTTGAACACACTTTGTTCTTGCCATGACAAATCAATAAATTCAATTTGTGCTTGTTGAGCATGCCCTTGTTGAAGTGCGACCCATTCAGGTGAATATTCACAAAATGGATAATAGGCAGAAAAAAGAGAAGGGCTTTCTGTAACTGCTTCTTCATCTTCACGCTCATTTTGATTTTTAGTTTGCGTTTGCGCAAAAATTGCAATAGGTGGTTGGGTATTTTCCTCAAGTAAGGCTTCAAGTAAAAACTGAAAACAATGTGGTGCTTCAATCAAAATATGCGTAGGTTGCAGCGTTTGTATATAGTGTTTTAAAGCAAATGCACAAGCAGGACTATGATGCCTGATGGGTGCAAAAAAAAGCTGTTGCTGTTCAAGTTGTTGTTTATATTGAAATGCCTGTTCAAGTCGTTCAGGCAGTTGGGTCTGCATAAACTGGCTCATACTTAAAACTCACGGCTAGCATCGAAAAAGGCTTTCCAATCTTTGTCTTGACGGGCACGTTCTTTCACAACGCTGTCTAGATAATAACGTAAACGTTTTGCATCCTCAGGATTATCCTTAAACACTACGCCAACCAGTTGTTGCGCAATGTGTTCAGCTTTTAAGACACCATCACCAAGATAAATGGCTTGTAGGCTTGCTGCATGTGCAATATTGACTGCTTCTGCTGTCGACATCACAGCATCAGGGGTCTTTAAGCTTGCACCTTGTAGACTTTGACCTGTACGTAATTCATTAAAAATAGTGACTAATAATTCAATGACTTGTGGCTGTACTTGCAGCTCAGAAAATAAATCACCAATTTGCTGTTTGAGTTGTAATTGTACAAGTTCAATTTCAAACTCACGATTTTTGATGGGTTTTACTGTTTCAAAGTTAAAACGGCGTTTTAATGCTGCGGACATTTCATGCACACCACGATCCCTTAAGTTCGCAGTTGCGATTAAGTTAAAACCTTGTTGTGCTGAAATACTAAAATCTTGTCCCATTTCAGGAATCATCATCTGTTTCTCTGACAAAAGAGAGACTAAAACATCCTGTATTTCAGGTGGGCAACGGGTAATTTCCTCAAAACGTGCTAATTTGCCTTGTTGCATCGCAAAGTATAGAGGGGAGGGAATCAGCGACTTTTCTGAAGGACCTTCAGATAATAGCAGCGCATAATTCCACGAATACTTAATATGATCTTCGGTTGTTCCTGCTGTACCTTGAATGGTTAATTGTGAATTGCCACCGATTGCAGCACTAAATAGTTCAGAGAGCATTGATTTTGCTGTACCTGGTTGACCAACTAACATCAGTCCTTGATTCCCCATAAGCGTGACCAATGCTCGATCCACTAAGGCATCATCACCATAGAATTTTTTTTGAATATTAAGCTGAGTATTGCCTAAAATAAAATCACGAACAGCATAAGCTGAGAGTTGCCATCCTTGAGGTTTACGTTTTTGATCTTGCGCTTTTAAGCGTTGTAATTCATCGCTATATTTTTGTTCAGCACTTAATTTTAGGGTCTGATTTAATTGTTGATTGTTATCCATTTTGCTTAAATAATCTTTTTAAATAGTGAAAATAATCATAGCGCAGAGCTGACATCTATCACAGCGTTGTTAGCATGAATGCGACAAATTGTGACTTAAGTATGTGTTTCATCGTAAAGTGATTGTGGCGTTTTTGTATTTTTAGCCAAACATACGTAATTTGAGTTGAGATAATTGCTCACAATCCTTAGTATTTGATTAAACCGATAAAAATGAGTGGAGTAAGGTTCAAATGACAGATTCTAATAAGAAACAATCAAGTGGTATATTATCGAATACATTTGGTCTTGCTAAAAAACTGGGTACAACAGGTTTAAGTATGTTGAACCATGCCGCACCAAATTCAGTGAATAAATTAGATCAGACCCCACAAAAAAGTACTATTATTGAGGGAAAAGCCCATTCTAAAAATATGTTTGAAAAAAAACAATATGACAATCCACAGCAAATGATACGTGAACATTTACCTCAAGTTTCTAGTCAGTTATTAGGGCGTCACTACAAAAAAATTAATAATGTCGCTTCATTTATTTCACCTCACTTTAACGACAAAATGTCAGACTATTTTTTTGATAAATTAAATGATTTTGTGTCTGAAACAAGTTCGGTAGAAAGACTGTTAAAAGAAGTGGGTGTTAAAAACTTAAATGAACTGAGTCAAGATTCGGCACGTTCACAGCGTATTAGTGGTGCTTTAGCCAATCAAAATAAAATTTTAGCTGCAATTCAAGGTGCTTTAACAGGTGCAACGGGTGTGATTGGTTCAGCAATTGATGTTCCAACTTCAATTGCGCTTGCTTTACGTAGTATTTATCAAACAGGTCGTGCACATGGTTTTGAATTAAAACCTGAAGATCATGAAATAGTCGAGTTTATCTTTAAGAAAATTGACCTAGGGACGGTAGCAGAAAAGCAAGCATTACTAATCACTTTGCGCGCTGTTTCTACAGCTTTACAAAATCATGATATAAGCCAATTTCAACAAGTTTTAGGCTCAAATTACTCTACAGATGTATTGAAAAATTGGTTAACCAATTCAGACGGTACTTTCAAATGGGCATGGTTAGATTACATTCCGCAACTCAATCTTATTTCGAAAATTACTCCTTTTATTAGTATTGGCGTGAGTGCGAGCTATAGCTGGAAGCTAGTCGAAGATGCGACCGACAAAGCCCAACTTGTATTTAAAGGCGCACAACAATATTTATTACAACACCCAAATGAAAATATCAGTGCATTAGCTGCATTTGAAAAGTCTGAAATTTTGATTTCACAAGCAAGCCCATTGCTTCAGCCTCCAAAAGAGGAAAATGCACAGCAACAAGAAGCAGCCCTCGAAGCAAAAGCAAACCAAGCTCAAAGCACTGAAAATGATACTATTCAAGAGGTGCAAGTCTTGAAAAAAGACGAGGCAGAAACTTTACTTGCACAAGAAGAAAACAGTATTGCAGACTTAGCAAAAGCGCATGTTTCTACAGTAAATGAAACAGAAACTCCAGTTGAGGTAGAGCAACCAGTCACAGAACCTGTAAAGAAAACACGTGCAAAAAAACGTACATCTGACTCAGCATCAGAGAAATTGACCGAAAAATCGCAACAAAATGAAAAAAGTGCAACAAAAAAAGTTGAGGATAAACCAGTACAAACTGAGGTGGAAAATTCATCCGATGATAAACAGGACAGTCATGCTATAGCGCAAAACATTGAAGCTACAACAGAAACTGAAAAAGAAGAGCCTAAAGACTAAAAATAATCATAATTTTACTTATTCTAGCGCATAGAAAAAAGTAAATTTAAAACTGAAAAAAATAGAAATGGTGAATATTTGATAAGTCTTGAATGTTGACCATTTTTATATCTTGACTTACAATTGCATGCCCTCAAAAAGTGGTAATTTTTTGGGGCTTTTTATTAACGGGAGAATTGCCAAATGGCAACAACAAATCAGTTGATCCGTAAGGGTCGTACTACTTTGGTTGAAAAATCAAAAGTTCCTGCGTTGAAGGCTTGTCCACAACGTCGTGGTGTTTGTACACGTGTTTACACAACTACACCTAAAAAACCTAACTCAGCAATGCGTAAAGTTTGCCGTGTGCGTTTAACTTCAGGTTTCGAAGTTTCTAGCTACATCGGTGGTGAAGGTCATAACTTACAAGAGCACAGTGTTGTTCTTATTCGTGGTGGTCGTGTTAAAGATTTACCAGGTGTGCGTTACCATACCGTTCGTGGTTCTTTAGACTGCGCTGGTGTTAAAGATCGTAACCAGTCTCGTTCTAAATACGGTACTAAACGTCCTAAGAAATAATTCTTTAAGAATTAAATTTTAAGATCGTAGAACTGCAATCCTTTATCGTCTCGCTTGTCTGATTTCTGCATTAATTTTGTGAAATTCAAGCGACGTGTAGTAAGGCCAGCGAATAGTACATGACACTTTGTACTGATGCTGGATAAACCTGAAGTGTCATATTTATAGGTAGTTTAAAATGCCAAGACGTCGCGTAGTCGCTGCTCGTGAGATCCTTCCGGATCCTAAATTCAGTAGCCAAACAATCGCTAAATTCATGAACCACGTAATGCAAGATGGTAAAAAATCTATTGCTGAAAGTATCGTTTACGGTGCTTTAGACCGCGTTCAAGAAAAAAACAAAGTAGACCCAGTAGAATTTTTCGAGACTACTCTTGAAAAAGTTCGTCCTATGGTTGAAGTAAAAGCACGCCGTGTTGGTGGTGCTACATACCAAGTACCTATGGAAGTACGCCCATCCCGTCGTACTGCCTTGGCTATGCGTTGGTTAGTAGATGCTGCTGCTAAGCGTTCTGAAAAAACAATGGCTTTACGTCTTGCTGGTGAGTTGCTTGATGCAGCTGAAGGTAAAGGTTCAGCGATTAAAAAACGTGAAGATGTGCACCGTATGGCTGAAGCTAACAAAGCCTTCTCTCACTACCGCTTCTAAGCGGCTAAAACAGTCCATCTCAGGAGAATACTCATGCGTATTGCAGCTCGATTTAACATCGCCCTCTATCAAAGTGGAGGATTCGCGGGTATTTAAGTTGCCCACTAGGTATGAGTATTCGTACGCATCAATACAATATTGATGCGTCCTGTTTTAAACAATAAAATTTAGGAATGCAAGAAATCATGGCTCGTCAAACCCCAATTTCTCGTTACCGTAACATTGGTATCTCAGCTCACATCGATGCAGGTAAAACAACTACTTCAGAACGTATTTTGTTTTATACAGGTGAGAGCCATAAATTAGGTGAAACTCACGAAGGTTCTGCAACAACAGACTGGATGGAGCAAGAGCAAGAACGTGGTATTACTATTACTTCAGCAGCAGTAACATGTTTCTGGAAAGGTATGGGCAACCAGTTCGAGCAACACCGTATTAACGTTATTGACACACCGGGACACGTTGACTTCACAATCGAAGTTGAGCGTTCTATGCGTGTTCTTGACGGTGCGTGCATGGTTTACTGTGCTGTAGGTGGTGTACAACCTCAGTCTGAAACTGTATGGCGTCAAGCAAATAAATATAAAGTTCCACGTATTGCGTTCGTTAACAAAATGGACCGTACAGGTGCGAACTTCTTCCGTGCTGTAGAACAAATGAAAACACGTCTTGGTGCTTCTCCAGTGCCAATCGTTGTTCCAATTGGTGCAGAAGAAAACTTCCAAGGTGTTGTTGACCTTATCGAAATGAAAGCGATTATCTGGGATGAAGCATCTCAAGGTATGAAGTTCGAATATGGTGAAATTCCTGCTGAATTAGTTGAGTTAGCGCAAGAATGGCGTACTAACATGGTTGAAGCTGCTGCTGAAGCATCAGAAGAACTCATGGACAAGTACCTAGAAGAAGGCGAGTTAACTAAAGAAGAAATCGTTGCAGGTATCCGTCAACGTACTTTGGCAAACGAAATTCAGCCAATGCTTTGTGGTTCAGCATTTAAAAACAAAGGTGTTCAACGTATGTTGGATGCTGTTATTGAATTCTTACCAGCGCCGACTGACGTTGAAGCGATCAAAGGTATCCTTGACGACAAAGACGAAACTGAAGGTTCTCGTGAAGCATCTGACGACGCTCCATTCGCTGCGTTAGCGTTCAAAATCATGAACGATAAGTTCGTAGGTAACTTAACTTTCGTACGTGTTTACTCTGGTGTTCTTAAAGCGGGTAGCCCGTGTTATAACCCAGTAAAAATGAAGCGTGAGCGTGTTGGTCGTATCGTACAGATGCATGCTAACGATCGTCATGATATCGAAGAAATTCGTGCAGGTGATATCGCAGCGTGTGTAGGTCTTAAAGATACTACAACTGGTGATACACTTTGTGATGAAAACAATGTAATTACACTTGAGCGCATGGAATTCCCTGAGCCAGTAATTGCACTTGCAGTTGAACCTAAAACTAAAGCTGACCAAGAAAAAATGTCAGTTGCTTTAGGTCGTTTGGCAAAAGAAGATCCATCATTCCGTGTACGTACTGATGAAGAATCTGGTCAAACAATTATTGCAGGTATGGGTGAGCTTCACCTTGACATCATTGTTGACCGTATGAAACGTGAATTCGGTGTAGAAGCAAACATTGGTAAACCAATGGTTTCTTACCGTGAAACAATCAAAAAATCGGTTGAACAAGAAGGTAAATTCGTACGTCAAACTGGTGGTAAAGGTAAATTCGGTCACGTATACGTACGTTTAGAGCCGCTTGCTGAAGACGCTGGTAAAGATTACGAGTTCGCTGAAGAAGTTGTAGGTGGTGTAGTACCTAAAGAATTCTTTGGTGCGGTTGACAAAGGTATTCAAGAGCGCATGAAAAATGGTGTTCTTGCAGGTTACCCAGTTGTTGGTATTAAAGCGACATTATTTGACGGTTCTTACCACGACGTCGACTCTGACGAATTATCGTTCAAGATGGCAGGTTCTTACGCATTCCGTGATGGTTTCATGAAAGCAGATCCTATCTTGCTTGAACCGATCATGAAAGTTGAAGTAGAAACTCCAGAAGATTACATGGGTGATATCATGGGTGACTTAAACCGTCGCCGTGGTATGGTTCAAGGTATGGACGATTTACCTGGTGGTACTAAAGCAATTCGTGCTGAAGTTCCACTTGCTGAGATGTTTGGTTACGCGACTCAAATGCGTTCTATGTCTCAAGGTCGTGCGACATACTCTATGGAATTTGCTAAATATGCTGAAACTCCACGTAACGTGGCGGAAGGCATCATTACTAAGTTCCAATCTGGTGGTAAAAAAGGTGACGACGAGTAATCTTTCGATTACTATAAGCCCAAACTAATTCATAGTTAAAAAACCAAATGCTCATGTAGTTAACCCTACATGAGTAGTTTAAAAAGGAAAAACTCATGGCTAAGGCTAAGTTTGAACGTAATAAACCACACGTAAACGTGGGCACAATTGGTCACGTTGACCATGGTAAAACAACTTTAACTGCTGCGATTGCAACTGTATG
>NZ_JACANU010000073.1:0-504 GCF_030329325.1 Acinetobacter sp. 226-1 | reverse complement strand
TATTAATACGTGTTGATTAGAGATGAATTTTATCCATTTAAGATAAGTCCCGTCTAATCTTGTCTGTGCTAAGTTTTCAATGAACTTACTCATACTAAAATAAACTGTTCTATAACCTAACATACAAGCTGACCTACCGATAGCCCAAGCAAGGAGGCTTTTACCACATCCAGTAGCCCCAGTAATGAGTATGTTTTCAGCTTTTTCTAAAAAAAGAGTATCAGAAAGTCTTAAAATTTGTTCTCTTGTCAGCCCACGTTCCTCATTGCATATGATCTGTTCAGGTAAAGCAGTATAACGCAACTTACTTGCCTTTAAAAGCCTCTTGGTTTTAGTTTCTTCCCTATATTCTATTTCAGCCTGTGCCATATTAGCTAATAGTTCATGAATGTTTTGTTGCTCGTGAACCGGTAGTTGACAAGCCACTTGGTAACGATTAGCCATAGCTGTAAGTCGTAGATTTTTCAGTTGTTCTACTGTTTTGTCTGTGTTCATAATATTATA
>NZ_JACANU010000072.1:0-516 GCF_030329325.1 Acinetobacter sp. 226-1 | reverse complement strand
AAAACAAACGATAAAATATAAGCAATCACCTACTCAAAAAGCTCAACAACCAAAAGCCGTGAGCCAATTTGATTGCATGCCTTTATAGACCCTACCTCGTCTATCAACATCTAGGACCAGAACAACAACTTTATTCTCCATGACTTGATATACCAATCCAAATTGATCAGTAATGTCCTGGAAGCAGCACAGATCCTTCCAAGCATCTCTTTCAATACAGCTATTGATACAGTTATCGAAACAACAAAACAAACGATAAAATATAAGCAATTACCTACTCAAAAAGCTCAACAACCAAAAGCCGTGAGCCAATTTGATTGCATGCCTTTATAGACCCTACCTCGTCTATCAACATCTAGGACCAGAACAACAACTTTATTCTCCATGACTTGATATACCAATCCAAATTGATCAGTAATGTCCTGGAAGCAGCACAGATCCTTCCAAGCATCTCTTTCAATACAGCTATTGATACAGTTATCGAAACAACAAAACAAACGATAAAATATAAGCAAT
>NZ_JACANU010000071.1:0-521 GCF_030329325.1 Acinetobacter sp. 226-1 | reverse complement strand
GAAACCGGTGCTACAGGCGAAACCGGTGCTACAGGCGAAACCGGCGCTACAGGCGAAACTGGTGCTACAGGCGAAACCGGTGCTACAGGTGAAACCGGTGCTACAGGCGAAACCGGTGCTACAGGCGAAACTGGTGCTACAGGCGAAACCGGTGCTACTGGTGAAACCGGCGCTACTGGTGAAACCGGTGCTACAGGCGAAACCGGTGCTACAGGCGAAACCGGCGCTACAGGCGAAACTGGTGCTACAGGCGAAACCGGTGCTACAGGTGAAACCGGTGCTACAGGTGAAACCGGTGCTACAGGCGAAACCGGTGCTACAGGCGAAACCGGTGCTACAGGTGAAACTGGCGCTACAGGTGAAACCGGTGCTACAGGCGAAACGGGTGCTACGGGCGAAACTGGCGCTACAGGTGAAACGGGTGCTACAGGCGAAACCGGTGCTACAGGCGAAACCGGTGCTACAGGCGAAACCGGCGCTACAGGCGAAACTGGTGCTACAGGCGAAACCGGTGCTACAGG
>NZ_JACANU010000070.1:0-531 GCF_030329325.1 Acinetobacter sp. 226-1 | reverse complement strand
AAATTACAGGCACCTACAACAGCCACAACCCCTGCTGGTGTTTATACCGACACATTCCGTGTCAATGTTACGTATTAATTTAGTTTAATCTCAACTCAATATAATTGTTTTTTAAAGGAATATTTTCATGAAGATTTTATCTAAAATTGCTTTAGCATCAGCAGCATTACTCACAGCAAGTTTTGCACAAGCAGCAACCACATCGGCGTCTATTCCTGTGAGTTTAACGATCACCCCTAAATGTAGCATCAGCGATGTAAGTTCAAATATCGTGATACCTACAGACACGACAAATGGTACAGGTAGTTTTAAAGTGACTTGTAATGCACCTTATAGCATTAAAACAGACACATCCAATACAACTAATGCCCAAACTTTTGTGAAGTCAACGACAAATCCTAGCTTTACTTTGAATACCAAAATTACAGTTGACCGTAATGGTGATGTGGTTCCTGTAAACGTAGGTACACCGTTGTCTCAACCGGGTTTAACGGTAGATACATATAATGTGAATGCAGCGTTAGTTGCGGC
>NZ_JACANU010000006.1:0-171231 GCF_030329325.1 Acinetobacter sp. 226-1 | reverse complement strand
GACATCGTTGATGACGAAGAGTTAATCGAATTAGTTGAAATGGAAGTTCGTGAACTTCTTTCTACTTATGACTTCCCGGGTGATGACACTCCAGTAATCCGTGGTTCAGCTTTAGCTGCACTTAACGGTGAAGATGGTCAATACGGCGTTCCTGCTGTACTTGCACTTGTTGAAGCGCTTGACACTTATATCCCAGAACCAGAACGTGCAATCGATAAAGCATTCTTAATGCCAATCGAAGACGTATTCTCAATTTCTGGTCGTGGTACAGTAGTAACAGGTCGTGTTGAATCTGGTATCGTTAAAGTTGGCGAATCAGTTGAAATCGTTGGTATTCGTGATACACAAGTAACTACAGTTACTGGCGTAGAAATGTTCCGTAAATTGCTTGACGAAGGTCGTGCAGGTGAGAACTGTGGTATTCTTCTGCGTGGTACTAAGCGTGAAGACGTACAACGTGGTCAAGTATTGGCTAAACCAGGTTCAATCAAACCACACACTAAATTCGACGCAGAAGTATACGTACTTTCTAAAGACGAAGGTGGTCGCCATACTCCATTCCTTAACGGTTACCGTCCACAATTCTATTTCCGTACAACTGACGTAACTGGTGCGATCCAGTTGAAAGAAGGCGTTGAAATGGTAATGCCTGGTGACAACGTTGAAATGTCAGTAGAATTAATCCACCCAATCGCAATGGACCCAGGTCTACGTTTTGCGATCCGTGAAGGTGGTCGTACAGTTGGTGCTGGTGTAGTTGCTAAAGTAACTGCATAATAGTATTGTCTCAAGCCGAGGGTTTCGATTCTCGGTTTGTGTTATAGGTCAGTAGTTCAATTGGTAGAGCGTCGGTCTCCAAAACCGAATGTTGGGGGTTCGAGTCCCTCCTGACCTGCCATATTTTTAATAAAAAGCTTGATGCCGACTGAACTGGTCATATAATAAGTCGCGAATCCTACGACGAGTAAAAGAATGTCGAATGATAAATCGCGTGACGCAATGGGCGGCGCGCCAATTCCTCAAAGAAATAATCCTGCTGAAGTAGTAAGTTCTGGTTCTCCACTAGATGTGGTGTTTTGGATCGTTGCCTTAATCTTGTTGGTTGGTGCAATGATGGTGAATCAGTTTCTACCGGCATATTGGGCACCAGCAAATAGTATTTGGGTGCGCATTGGGGTAATTATAGCTTGTATCGTAGTGGCTTTAGGTTTATTATACGCCACCCATCAAGGCAAAGGTTTTGTTCGTTTGCTAAAAGATGCTCGACTTGAATTGCGTCGAGTGACTTGGCCTACAAAACATGAAACAGTCACAACTTCATGGCAAGTTTTACTGGTTGTGGTCGTTGCCGCTATTGTATTGTGGTGTTTTGACTACATGATCGGTTGGTTTATGAAGTTTATTATCGGGTAAGAGAGCTATGAAACGTTGGTACATTATTCATGCCTATTCAGGTTATGAAAAACAAGTGATGCGTTCACTTAATGATCGAATCCAGCGTAGCGCTGTTGCTGATAGTTTTGGTGAAGTCCTTGTTCCTACCGAAGAAGTGGTGGAAATGAAGGATGGTAAGAAACGTAAATCAGAGCGTAAATTCTTTCCAGGCTATGTGTTAGTTGAAATGGAAATGAATGATGAAACTTGGCACATTGTAAAAGAATGTCCAAAAGTATTGGGTTTCATTGGTGGTACAGCAGAAAAACCTGCACCAATTACGCAAAAAGAAGCTGATGCGATTCTTGCACGTGTACACAATAAAGGTGAAGCACCACGTCCTAAGACGATGTTTGAGCCTGGTGAAGAATTATTGGTTATTGACGGTCCATTCACAGACTTTAAAGGTGTGGTGGAAGAAGTTCAATACGAAAAGTCTCGTTTAACGTTGACAATTAATGTATTCAATCGACCAACTCAAGTTGAATTGGAATTTCGCCAAGTCGAAAAAACAATCTAATTTGTGTTGTTCAGGAACGCCCGATTTTTTTTGAAAGTCGGGCATTGTTGTTGTAACGGTATCATACTGATTTTACGTTACATTAAAAATATGGGGAGCTCTAAAAGGCGTTTGTACCCAGAGGTAATTTGAAATGGCTAAGAAGATTGACGGCTATATCAAGCTGCAAGTTCCAGCTGGTAAAGCGAATCCATCTCCACCGATTGGTCCTGCACTAGGTCAACGTGGTGTTAACATCATGGCATTCTGTAAAGAATTCAATGCTGCTACACAAAAAGTTGAAGCTGGTCTTCCAATTCCTGTAGTGATTACTGTGTACAACGATAAGTCGTTCACATTCATCATGAAAACTCCACCTGCTGCGATTCTTCTTAAGAAAGCTGCTGGTATTCAAAAGGGTTCAGCTGTACCTAACAAAACTAAAGTTGGTAAGTTGACTCGTGCTCAGTTAGAAGAGATCGCGACTACTAAAGAACCAGATTTAACTGGTGCTGATTTAGACGCTCGTGTACGTACCATCGCTGGTTCTGCACGTTCTATGGGCTTGGATGTGGAGCTATAAGACATGGCAAAGTTAACTAAACGTCAAAAAGCCATTGCTGCTGCAATTGAAGCTAACAAAGTTTACACTTTGGAAGAAGCAGTACAAGTTCTTAGCAGCCTACCTGCTGCAAAATTCAAAGAATCTTTGGATGTTGCGGTAAATCTAGGTGTTGATCCTCGTAAATCTGACCAAGTTGTTCGTGGCGCGACTACACTTCCTGCAGGTACTGGTAAAACTGTACGTGTTGCTGTGTTTGCTCAAGGCGCTGCTGCTGAGGCTGCTAAAGCTGAAGGCGCGGACATCGTTGGTTTTGATGATCTTGCTGAAAGCATTCAAGCGGGTAACTTAGACTTTGACGTAGTAATTGCTGCTCCAGATGCAATGCGCGTTGTAGGTAAGTTAGGTACAATTCTTGGTCCACGTGGCTTAATGCCAAACCCTAAAGTGGGTACTGTAACTCCTGACGTTGCAACTGCAGTTAAAAATGCAAAAGCAGGTCAAGCACGTTACCGTGTAGACAAAGCGGGTATCATCCACGCTGCGATCGGTCAAGTAGGTTTCACTGCTGAAGCTGTTCGTTCAAACGTTGAAGCACTTGTTGCTGACCTTAAGAAAGCAAAACCTGCAACTTCTAAAGGTATTTACATTCAAAAGATCACTTTGAGCTCAACTATGGGTCCTGGTCTTACTGTTGATGTACAAAACGTTTCTAAATAAGTTTTAACTTATTTAAATAAAGAATTTTAAAGCCCTGAAAATCTCCCCCAGCCCCTCTTTATGAAAGAGGGGAGTAAGTCCCACTTTTTTAAAGGGGGATTTAGGGGATTCTTAGGCAAACTTTGAATTGATAAGTGAATATTTATCAGCGTCAAAGACCTCAGGCGAGGTGGTTTTTCGAAGCCACTTCTTAAAAACCCAGTCTGAGTAGACGCGGTGGTGTGATTTGTTCCTCCTCCGCGTGTAAGTTCAGCAATGATCTTACGAATTGGGAGTGCACTTTTTTGAGTGCATAAATCACCGTTAGGAGGTTTTACAATGGCTCTTCTTATCGAAGACAAAAAACAGATCGTAGCCGAAGTAACTGAAGTTGCTTCTACTGCGTATGCTGCTGTTGTTGCTGACTATCAAGGTTTAACTGTTGAGCAATTAACTGCTCTACGTGTTGAAGCTCGTAAACTTGGTGTTGCTACTCGTGTAGTTCGTAACACTTTAGCTAAACGTGCGCTTCAAGACACTCAATTCAATATTTTGAGTGATAACCTTGTTGGCCCAACAATCTTAGCTTTCTCAACTTCTGAAGACGACATGGGCGCAGCTGCTCGTTTGTTTGAAGATTTTGCTAAAACTAATAAAGCATTTGAACTTAAAGCTGCTGCATTCGACGGTAAAGTTTATCAAGGTGCTGAAGTTAGCGTTATCGCGAACCTTCCAAACCAAGAGAAAGCGCTTACTATGCTTGCAAACGTTCTTCAAGCTCCTATTTCGAAATTGGGTCGCCTTATTACAGCGCTCAAAGAGAAAAACGAGTCAGAAGCTGCTTAAGCTTAAACATTTTTACACACCATTCAATATCCATTTGGAGTTACTCTCATGGCTTTAACTAACCAAGAAATCTTAGACGCAGTTGCTGAAAAAACAGTTCTTGAACTTGTTGAACTTATTTCTGCTTTTGAAGAAAAATTCAATGTATCTGCTGCTGCTGTAGCTGTTGCTGCTGCAGGTCCAGCTGTTGCTGCTGCTGAAGAACAATCTGAATTCACAGTTGAACTTGCTAGCTTCGGTGCTAACAAAGTTGCTGTAATTAAAGCAGTTCGTGAAGCAACTGGTCTTGGTCTTAAAGAAGCTAAAGATCTTGTTGAAGGCGCTCCTTCTGCAATTAAAGAAGGCGTTTCTAAAGAAGAAGCTGAAGAACTTAAAACTAAACTTGAAGCTGCTGGTGCTGAAGTTAAACTTAAGTAATCTTAAGCGGAGTCGATTATTTAAAAATCGACTCCACAAATTGGCTGATAGCTCTTGGGCTATCAGCCTTTTTGCGTTACAATAATCGGCTCGATTTTAAATTGAATGATGGGAAAATCGTCAATTTTAAAAATAAACAAAGAAAATCAAATGCTTAACAATGTTTTTCGATTTTGAAAATATTGTTAAGCGTTTTATACCACTGAAAATTGCAGCATTTGTATAAAGGTGGTGGTCATATCGACCTGCGTAATTCCTTCTAAATCTGTTCTGCAGGCGGATTTAGTTTACTTTCCGAGGACTCCAGATGGCATACTCATATACCGAAAAGAAACGGATCCGTAAGAATTTTGGTAAATTGCCCCAAGTCATGCATGCTCCGTACCTGCTCTCGATTCAAGTCGACTCGTACAGAACATTCTTACAAGATGGCAAATCTCCAAAAAATCGCGAAGATATTGGTCTCCAAGCCGCATTTCGTTCAGTGTTTCCAATTGAAAGCTATTCTGGCAATGCTGCTTTAGAATTCGTTGAGTATAGCCTTGGTAAGCCAGAGTTTGATGTACGTGAATGTATTCTTCGCGGCTCAACTTATGCGGCACCAATGCGTGTGAAAATTCGTTTGATCATTAAAGATCGTGAAACGAAATCAATCAAAGACGTTCGTGAGCAAGAAGTTTACATGGGTGAAATGCCACTCATGACAGAGAATGGTACCTTTGTTATCAATGGTACTGAGCGTGTAATTGTATCGCAATTACATCGTTCACCAGGTGTATTCTTTGATCATGATAAAGGTAAAACACACTCAAGTGGTAAAGTGCTTTATTCAGCACGTATTATTCCTTACCGTGGTTCATGGTTAGACTTTGAGTTTGATGCAAAAGATTTAGTTTATGTACGTATTGACCGTCGTCGTAAATTATTAGCTACCGTTGTACTACGTGCATTAAATTATACAAATGAACAAATTCTAGACATGTTCTATGAAAAAGTTCCTGTATATCTTGATATGGGTAGTTATCAAATTGACTTAGTGCCTGAACGCCTTCGTGGTGAAATGGCGCAGTTTGATATTGCTGACAATGATGGTAAAACTATTGTTGAGCAAGGTAAACGTATTAATGCGCGTCATGTACGTCAAATGGAAGCTGCGGGCTTAACAAAACTCCCAGTTCCTGATGAATACTTATATGAGCGTATTGTTGCACAAGATATCACTTTACATAATGGTGATGTGATTGCTGCAAATACAGTATTGAGCCATGAAGTAATGGTGAAATTGGCAGAAGGTGGTGTTAAACAATTTAACGTGCTTTATACCAATGACATCGATCGTGGTCCATTCGTTGCGGATACTTTGCGCGCAGATACTACTTCAGGTCGTGAAGAAGCATTAGTTGAAATTTATAAAGTAATGCGTCCAGGCGAGCCACCAACAAAAGAAGCGGCAGAAAACTTATTTAATAACTTATTCTTCTCAACTGAGCGTTATGATTTATCGCCAGTGGGTCGTATGAAGTTTAATCGTCGTTTAGGTCGTCCTTACGAAGTGGGTACTGACCAAAAATCACGTGAAGTTGAAGGTATTCTTTCAAACGAAGATATTACTGATGTTTTAAGAACATTGGTTGAGATTCGTAATGGTAAAGGTGAAGTCGACGATATTGACCATTTAGGTAACCGTCGTGTTCGTTCTGTTGGTGAAATGACAGAAAACCAATTCCGTGTAGGTCTAGTTCGTGTTGAGCGTGCTGTTAAAGAGCGTTTAAACCAAGCTGAAACAGATAACTTATCTCCACAAGATTTGATCAATGCTAAACCAGTTGCTGCTGCAATCAAAGAATTCTTTGGTTCAAGCCAGTTATCTCAGTTCATGGATCAAAACAATCCATTATCTGAAATTACACACAAACGTCGTGTATCAGCACTTGGTCCTGGTGGTTTAACACGTGAACGTGCAGGCTTTGAGGTACGTGACGTACATCAAACTCACTATGGTCGTGTTTGTCCAATTGAGACACCAGAGGGTCCAAACATTGGTTTGATCAACTCACTTTCTGTATATGCAAAAGCAAATAGCTTTGGTTTCTTAGAAACACCATATCGTAAAGTTGTTGATGGTCGTGTAACTGAAGAAGTTGAATATTTATCTGCAATTGAAGAAGTAGGTACTGTCATTGCACAGGCCGATTCTGGTGTAGATAAAGATGGTAACTTAACAGAAGAATTCGTTTCTGTACGTCACCAAGGTGACTTCGTTCGTATGCCACCTGAAAAAGTAACGCATATGGATGTTTCTGCACAGCAGGTTGTATCTGTTGCAGCATCACTTATTCCATTCCTTGAACACGATGATGCCAACCGTGCATTGATGGGTTCAAACATGCAACGTCAGGCTGTTCCGACATTGCTTGCTGACAAGCCACTTGTTGGTACAGGTATGGAAGCAAACGTAGCACATGATTCTGGTGTGTGCGTGATTGCGAAACGTGGTGGACGTATTGAGTTTGTTGATGCTTCTCGTGTGGTTATTCGTGTCAATGAAGACGAAATGATCGCGGGTGAGGCAGGTGTAGATATCTACAACCTCATCAAATATACACGTTCAAACCAAAACACTTGTATTAACCAAAAAGTGCTTGTAAGCCTTGGTGATAAAGTAGGTCGTGGTGATGTTCTGGCTGATGGTCCATCAACAGATGGTGGTGAATTAGCACTTGGTCAAAACATGCGTGTCGCATTTATGACTTGGAACGGTTACAACTACGAAGACTCGATTTTATTATCTGAGCGCGTACTTCAAGAAGATCGTTTAACTTCGATTCATATTCAAGAATTGTCATGTGTTGCGCGTGATACTAAGTTAGGTGCAGAAGAAATTACTGCCGATATTCCTAACGTAGGTGAAGCGGCATTATCTAAACTTGATGAATCTGGGATCGTGTATATCGGTGCTGAAGTAACAGCAGGTGATATTCTTGTTGGTAAAGTAACGCCTAAAGGTGAAACGCAATTAACACCTGAAGAAAAATTGCTTCGTGCAATCTTTGGTGAAAAAGCGGCTGACGTAAAAGATTCTTCTTTACGTGTATCTTCTGGTGTGAAAGGTACAGTCATTGATGTACAAGTCTTTACTCGTGATGGTATTGAGAAAGACGAACGTGCTCAAGCGATTGAAAAATCACAACTTGATGCTTACCGTAAAGACTTAAAAGAAGAATACAAAATCTTCGAAGAAGCAGCACGTGAACGTATTGTTCGTTTGTTGAATGGTCAAGAATCTAACGGTGGTGGTTCAACTAAACGTGGTCAAAAAATCACTGAAGATTTGTTGTCGACTTTAGATCTTGTTGATTTGCTTGAAATTCAACCTGTTGATGAAGCTGTTGCTGAGCGTTTAACTCAAATTCAAGTGTTCTTGAAAGAGAAGAGTCTTGAAATTGATGAGAAATTTGCTGAGAAGAAACGCAAACTTTCTACAGGTGATGAATTAACAACTGGCGTATTGAAAGTTGTTAAAGTTTACTTGGCTGTTAAGCGTCGTATCCAACCAGGTGACAAGATGGCGGGTCGTCACGGGAACAAAGGTGTTGTATCTAACATCTTGCCTGTAGAAGACATGCCACATGATGCAAATGGTATTCCTGTTGATGTGGTGTTGAACCCACTCGGCGTACCATCACGTATGAACGTGGGTCAGATTCTTGAAACTCACTTAGGTATGGCAGCAAAAGGTCTTGGCGATAAGATCGACAAGATGTTGAAAGAGCAACGTACTATTCTTGAGTTACGTGAATTCTTAGACAAGATTTATAACAAAGTCGGTGGTGAGCAAGAAGATCTTGATAGCTTAACTGATGATGAAATTTTGGTATTGTCTGGTAACCTTCGTCAAGGTGTTCCTTTAGCAACACCTGTATTTGATGGTGCTGAAGAAGGACAAATCAAAGAGTTACTTGAACTTGGTGGTATCTCACGTACAGGTCAGACAGTATTGTATGATGGACGTACAGGTGAGCGTTTTGACCGTCCAGTAACCGTTGGTTATATGTATATGTTAAAACTCAACCACTTGGTTGATGACAAAATGCATGCGCGTTCTACAGGTTCTTACTCGCTTGTAACTCAACAGCCGCTTGGTGGTAAAGCACAATTCGGTGGTCAGCGTTTCGGTGAGATGGAGGTTTGGGCACTTGAAGCTTATGGTGCTGCTTATACACTTCAAGAAATGCTTACTGTGAAGTCGGATGACGTTGAAGGTCGTACTCGTATCTATAAGAATATTGTAGATGGTAACCATTATATGGACCCTGGTATGCCTGAATCGTTCAACGTATTGACCAAAGAGATCCGTTCTTTAGGTATCAACATTGAACTGAAAAATGGTGATTAAACTTCACCATTAAATCTCCCTAAATCCCTCTTTATGAAAGAGGGACTTTCCCCCTTTTTTAAAGGGGGATCAAGGGGGATTAAAATTCAGTGAAAAAACAATATTTGTGACCCAGTTGTAGAGTGAAAATCTCCACAACACACGGAGAAAAAAATTGAAAGACTTGCTCGATATCATGCGCAAAAAGACGGATTCAGACGGTCATGCTCCTGTAGAGTTTGACCGCATCCGTATTGGTCTTGCGTCACCAGAAATGATTAAGTCATGGTCTCACGGTGAAGTTAAAAAGCCTGAGACAATTAACTATCGTACTTTTAAACCAGAACGTGATGGTTTGTTCTGTGCCAAAATTTTTGGTCCAGTAAAAGATTACGAATGCTTGTGTGGTAAATACAAGCGTATGAAATACAAAGGCGTCATTTGTGAAAAATGTGGCGTTGAAGTAACAACTGCGAAAGTTCGTCGTGAACGTATGGGTCACATCGAATTAGCTTCTCCAGTTGCACATATTTGGTTCTTAAAATCATTACCAAGCCGTATCGGTTTACTTCTTGATATGACTTTACGTGATATCGAACGTGTATTGTATTTCGAATCTTATGTTGTAACTGATCCTGGCATGACGCCAATGGAGAAGTATCAACTTCTTAATGATGAAGAATACTTCACTGCGTTAGAAGAACACGGTGATGAATTCACAGCGAAAATGGGTGCAGAAGCGGTTCAAGATTTGTTAAAAGACATTGATCTTGAAGCTGAAATTTCTCGTTTACGTGAAGAAATTCCAAACACAACTTCAGAAACAAAGCTTAAAAAAGCATCTAAGCGTTTGAAGTTGATGGAAGCATTCAACGATTCAAATAACAAGCCTGAATGGATGGTGTTGACTGTACTTCCAGTACTTCCACCAGATCTTCGTCCGCTTGTACCGCTTGAAGGTGGTCGTTTTGCGACTTCTGACTTGAACGATTTGTATCGTCGTGTGATCAACCGTAACAACCGTTTAAAACGTCTTCTTGACCTTGCAGCGCCAGACATTATCGTACGTAACGAAAAACGTATGTTACAAGAGTCTGTGGATGCATTGTTAGATAACGGTCGTCGTGGTCGTGCAATTACAGGTTCGAACAAACGTCCTCTTAAATCTTTGGCAGATATGATCAAAGGTAAGCAAGGTCGTTTCCGTCAAAACTTACTTGGTAAACGTGTTGACTATTCGGGTCGTTCGGTAATTACAGTTGGTCCATCACTACGTTTGCACCAATGTGGTCTTCCTAAGAAAATGGCACTTGAATTATTCAAACCATTTATCTTTGCGAAACTACAAGCATCTGGTCAAGCAACCACCATTAAAGCTGCGAAGAAAATGGTTGAGCGTGAGACACCAGAAGTTTGGGATGTACTTGCATCTGTCATTCGTCAGCATCCAATTATGTTGAACCGTGCGCCAACACTTCACCGTTTAGGTCTTCAAGCATTTGAACCGACTTTAATTGAAGGTAAAGCGATCCGTCTTCACCCACTCGTATGTGCTGCGTTTAACGCCGACTTCGATGGTGACCAAATGGCGGTACACGTTCCATTAACACTTGAAGCTCAACTTGAAGCTCGTGCGTTAATGATGTCAACCAATAACATCTTATCACCTGCAAATGGTGAGCCGATTATCGTACCTTCTCAGGACGTTGTCTTAGGCTTGTATTACATCACTCGTGATGCGATCAATGCCAAAGGTGAAGGCATGGTGTTTGCGGATACTCACGAAGTAAACCGTGCACTTGCAACAGGTCAAGTTGATTTACACGCTCGCGTAAAAGCACGTGTACACCAAACTGTTATTGATGAAAATGGTAATCGTGAGCATCAAACGATTGTTGTAGATACAACTCCTGGTCGTTGTTTACTTTGGGAAGTTGTTCCTGAAGGAATGGATTTCCAACAAATCAATCTTGAGATGACCAAGAAAAACATCTCTAAATTGATCAACTCTTGTTACCGTAAATTAGGTCTTAAAGATACAGTAATCTTTGCGGATCAATTGATGTACTTGGGCTTCCGTCAAGCAACTCGCTCTGGTGTTTCTGTCGGTATGGAAGACATGGTTATTCCACCACAAAAACAAGCGATTATTGACAAAGCAGAAACTGAAGTTCGTGAAATTGAACATCAGTTTGAGCAAGGTTTCGTAACTGCTGGTGAGCGTTATAACAAAGTTGTCGATATTTGGGCACGTACCAATGACCAAGTAGCGAAAGCAATGATGGACAATTTGTCATTCACAACTGTTAAAAACAAACAGGGTGAAGATGAGAAACAAAAATCATTCAACTCAATTTATATGATGTCTGACTCAGGTGCCCGTGGTTCGGCAGCTCAGATTCGTCAGCTTGCGGGTATGCGTGGTTTGATGGCGAAACCAGATGGTTCGATCATTGAAACGCCAATTAAAGCAAACTTCCGTGAAGGTTTGACAGTACTTCAGTACTTCATTTCAACACACGGTGCACGTAAAGGTTTGGCCGATACAGCACTTAAAACAGCGAACTCTGGTTACTTAACTCGTCGTTTGGTTGACGTAGCACAAGACTTAGTGATCACTGAGCCAGATTGTGGTACTTATGACGGTCTTGTAATGACTCCGTTCATTCAAGGCGGTGATGTCATCGAGAACTTAGGTGCTCGAGTATTAGGTCGTGTACTTGCTGAAGATGTGAAGAAACCAGGTACAGAAGATGTACTTCTTCCACGTAACACATTGATTGACGAGAAACTTGCAACGTATCTTGAAGACAATGGTGTCGATGAAGTTAAAGTGCGTTCAGTTGTAAACTGTGCTTCAACATTCGGTGTTTGTGCGAAATGTTATGGTCGTGACCTTGCTCGCGGTCACTTGGTAAATCCAGGTGAATCTGTTGGTGTAATGGCTGCACAATCAATTGGTGAGCCTGGTACACAGTTAACCATGCGTACATTCCACGTGGGTGGTGCTGCAAGCCGAACTTCTGCTGCAAACAGCGTTCAAGTACGTAACAAAGGTACAGTACGTTTCCATAACGTTAAAACTGTACAACATGCCAAAGGTCACTTGGTATCTGTTTCACGTTCAGGTGAAATCGGTATTGCAGATGATATCGGTCGTGAGCGTGAGCGTTATAAACTTCCTTACGGTGCAAGCATCTTGTTGAAAGATGGTGAAGCTGTTGAAGGTGGTGGTATCGTTGCAACTTGGGATCCGCATACACATCCATTGGTTACGGAAGTTGCTGGTAAAGCACGTTTCAGCCAAATCGCTGATGGCGTGACTGCAACATCAAAAACTGATGATGCAACTGGTATGACAACGACTGAAATTTTACCTGTAACAGCTCGTCCTGCTTCTGGTAAAGATTTACGTCCTGCGATTGTGTTAGATACAGTGGATGGCGGTGAACAATTCTACTTCTTACCACAAAATACAATCGTAACTGTTCGTGATGGCGAAACGATTGGTGTCGGTGACGTTATCGGTCGTGTACCACAAGAAACTTCACGTACACGTGATATTACCGGTGGTCTTCCACGCGTAGCGGATTTATTTGAAGCACGTAAACCGAAAGAGCATGCAATTCTTGCAGAAGTTTCAGGTATTGTGAGCTTTGGTAAAGAAACTAAAGGTAAAAACCGTTTAGTGATTACACCTGATGATGGTGCAGAAGTTTACGAAGAGTTGATTCCTAAATGGCGTCAAATCAACGTGTTTGAGGGTGAGCATGTGAACCGTGGTGAAACCATTTCTGATGGTCCACAAAATCCACATGACATCTTACGTCTCAAAGGTGAAGTTGCATTAACCAACTACATCGTAAACGAAGTACAAGACGTTTACCGTCTACAAGGTGTAAAAATCAACGATAAGCACATTGAAGTTATCGTACGTCAAATGTTGCGTAAAGTTGATATCACTGATGGCGGTGATACAAGCTTCATCAAAGGCGAACAAGTGGATTACATCCGCGTTGTGGGTGAGAACCAAGCTGTTCTTGCACAGAACAAGTTCCCAGCGAAGTTTGAACGTCAATTGATGGGTATTACCAAAGCATCGCTTTCTACTGACTCGTTCATCTCTGCTGCATCGTTCCAAGAAACAACACGTGTGTTAACGGAAGCTGCTGTAACAGGTAAAGAAGATGATTTACGTGGTCTGAAAGAAAACGTTGTTGTAGGTCGCTTGATCCCTGCGGGTACAGGTTTGGCTTACCACTTAGAACGTCGTCGTCAAGAAGCAGAAGCTGCTGAGCATGAGCTTGTAAATGACTTCTCTGAAGTTGACCAAGCATTCTCACAAGCTTTAAATGAAGATATGTTCTAATTTGACAATATCATCTAGATTTTAAAATAAAGAGGCGCCTTAGGGCGTCTTTTTATTGTTTACAGAAAATATGTGAAAAGTTGCGTTTCTTAACAGAGTACTAAGATTCAGTTCATGAAATGCGATTAAGATAAATGAAAGAGCAGATCATGGAGAATGACATGAAAAAATTAATGAGTATATTTGCAATCGCATCACTTTCGACCTTGATGTTGACAGGCTGTGAAAACATGTCGAGTAATGATAAACGTGTTGCATCAGCAGCTTTAGGTGGTGCAATTGGTGGGGGCGTAGGAAATAATGTAGGCGGTGGTACAGGTGCTGCGCTTGGTGGTGGTGCTGGTGCTGCGGTAGGAAGTAAAACATCCAATGGTTCAAATCGTAATGCAACTTATAGTGGTGTAGGTGGTGCGATTGGTTCAGCGATTGGGAAAGGCGTTTTTGGTGGTAATACAGGTGCTGCAATTGGTGGTGCAATCGGTGGTGGAGCAGGGGCTGCGATTGAACAAAGACGTTAAGCTTTAGCCTTAAAAGATTGAATTAAAAAAATAAGCGCATTATGCGCTTATTTTTATTGGAAAATTTTAATGCTGGCGATTTGCTTTTTCAACCAAGCCAGACAGTCCTTGACGACGCGCTAATTCATTTAAAACCAATTGTACATCTAGGTCAAAATAACCCAACATCACAATGGTATGGAACCATAAATCAGCCACTTCATAGATTAAATCATTTTTATTGTCTTCATTGGCTTCCGCTTTAAAATCTTTAGCAGCAATCACAGTTTCAAAGCTTTCTTCGCCAATTTTTTCTAAGATCTTGTTTAAACCTTTATGATAAAGTTTTGCGACATATGAAGACTCAGGATCGGCTTTTTTACGCTCTGCCATCATTTTGCCAAGATAATCTAAAACTTCAACTTGTTCTGATTGGGCATTAGATGCATTCATTGCAATAGTATGTGGGTTAGATGACTTTTCCCCATAAATCGCATTTGGATCTTTGAGCTGTGCATCGACAATTTCCCAACCGTTTGGCGTAAGTTTGCGATAGAAACATGATTCACGACCTGTATGACACGCGATGCCGCCTTCTTGTTCAATTTGTAGCACGATCACGTCTGCATCGCAGTCTAAACGGATTTCGTAAACTGTTTGAAAATGTCCAGATTCTTCGCCTTTGAACCAAAGCTTATTGCGTGAACGTGAGAAGTAAATCCCACGCATTTTTTCTGCGGTGAGTTGGAGTGCTTCGCGGTTCATCCATGCCACCATCAAAATGCGTCCTGTTTGATGATGCTGTGCAATAGCAGGAATCAGTCCTTGTTCGTTAAATTTTACTTCATCGAGCCATTGCAAGTTGTTCATAGGATTTCACCAAGTTGATTGATATTAGATAATTGCTTTAAACGCACGTAATAGATAGCGTGGAGCTTGTATAGTGTACGTTATTTCCAACATTTTAGGAAAATATTGATCATGGATTTAGTCGAGATCAAAAAACTTGCAGACGCTTTTAAAGCTGAAGATGAGGTTGCATTAAGTAATCAAGTATTTAAATTAAAAAAACAAAATGTAGGGCTGCTAGGTTTAATTTATTTTGTTCAAGTTAATCAGAAATTATCCTTAAGTGAAGCAAGAACAAAGACTCTCAATTTTTCATTTTGGCATGTAGAAGAACTTTTAAAAATTGAAGAAAGTCACCAAATTATGAAAAGTGACTTTATTGAGAAAGATGAATTTGATTAAAAAAGCATCGTAGCAGTGATAGTTTACGTGATTTGAGGAAAAAAATTAGTATAATTAAACGACTAAGATCTGAATAATGGGCGAGTTAATATCAACTCAAAGCTTTCTTTGTCAATGTCTATTTGTAGCTTAAGGTCAGTGATCTTTCCAAAATTATAAATATTACATTCAACAAGAAAACAATTTTTATCCATAACTTCGATATGAAATAAAGGCATGTTTTTCGGCATGGTTTCAGGAAGTTCTTCAAATGAAATGATGCTGAGTTGATAATTATCTTCAAATGAAGAATTGAGTTCCTCATGTAATTCTTCAAGCATGGCATCAGTCACTTGGTTATATTCAAATAAACCTTGACGATCATTTTGATTAATTCTGTGTAGGAAATCCTGAACCAATTGATGAATCTGTAATTTTAAAAGTTTATCCATGATCATTTCTCTTAGAAATCTCTTCATCCTTCATCTGACTAAACATCCCTGATTTTAAACCTGACACTGTAATTGCCATCTCTTTAAGAAAATAGGGGATTTGATATATCCACAGAAAACTCAAATCACGTAAACTGCTTCCCTACCAAAGATCAGATTGATATAACAGTGTCAGTAGACGACTTAAAAGTGATAAAAAGCAGTCGAGCTTTGACGATGTTGATGGTAATCTGCCAAAGCTTTGTATAATCATAAATTCTTTATTTTTGAATTACAAACCTTGCATCACTTCCGTAAAATTCTGCTTTTCGACCAATTCCAGAAACTCATCGCCCATACGCTGGCTTTCAGCCACGGTTTGCTTCCATAATTTTTTACGCTCAGCATCAGACAAGCCTTTTAAAACAAAATCTTTACGGTCAGGTAAACGACCTAAAGGCAATGATTGTAAATATTCTTGAGAGGGAGAAATCAGCAAAGTACGTGCCTGATTTTGTGGATTGGCTCTGCGCGATTTAAACATCTTATCGAACCAACCTGGGGTGATGCTATCGGTAAAATGGGGATATAAAACAATGCCTTTACTCTCAAAAGGCAAGTCAATGTGATAGTCAATTAAACCGCCATCACGATAAGCCCCTTTAGGTGCGTCAACAATATTCTTCACCGCAGGGGTGACCGCAGGAATGGAACCCGAAGCCATGAGCCAATCGGCGACATTGTCGGTATTAAAGTTAATGTAATGGGTTTTAAATGCATCATCCTGAATTTTAAACTGTGGAAAATCAGTTGGCTGACAAATCACACGTTGCATAAATTTATTTAAATGATCACGTGAAATCGCATTACTACCGATAATCCCAAGCAAGGAACTATATAGCGCAAGCTTTTGATCACTCTGAAATAAATGTTCAGCTTTTGCTGCAATAATCGTCAAATGATAATCAGGATGATGAACCAATTGATCAGCTTTATTGCCTAAAATACCATGCAACATATCACGTGATATTTTTTCGATATCTGCTATTTTCATGCCTTTTTTAAAGGGCAAATTGATATATAACTCAGCCAGTTTTTCAGGTCCGAGTTTTTCACCTTGGGCAATAATCCCTGCAAAACGCCATGCACCCACAGATGAGCCAATTAAAAAACGGCGTTGTTTGGCTTGAGGAAGAAATTCAGCAAAGATGGCTTGGTCAAGACCCATTAAACCAATGCCTTTTGGACCACCTGCCGCACCGGGAATCATGTCGACATGATGTGCTTGTAGTCCTTCTTTTTCTATGAGTTGTTTGGCAAGTGAGCCTGCTTGAATTGTTAATGCAGCAGGGCGTTTTTGTAAAATTTGGGTCATGGTTTCACTCACTCAAACGGATGTGAGTATTTTAGGAATAAGCCGTGACAGGACAATGGCGATAGGTTTCAGTGGGTGACTTAGGAGTCATTAAATATTTTATTCAAATTCTTTGAATATAAGTCGCCATTAATTCTTCATTTTTCCTATTTATGTCACGGAATATCAAATAGAAACATGTAACGTAAAATATAGAGTAAGTATTGATATACCAACTATTAATTAAAGAATACATGGTTGCAAGAATAAGCCAAAAATTGAATAGACGAATAAGATTTTTTTGCGGTACAGATATTAATAGTAAAAATGGAATGAAGTTAAATAAAGTGGTTTGCCAGAAATAATTGCTATCAATAAGCTTTCCCAACGTTGAGTTTGGATTGGCAAGAGTGAAATCAAAAAAATGATTATGAATATTTAAATAAGCAAAAATGTTAAGTACATTGGGTACTATCAAAAATAGACTGATCCACATAACGCTACTTTTCTTTTGTCTATAGACAGCCCATAAAAAACTATTTTTCATTATTTTCTTTGAGTTAATTTATTATTGTCTTGATTTTAAAATATTGAGCACCTTTTAAACAAGATGCTCAATCAAAAGATTTACTTCGCAATCCGCCAAATGGCTAAAACACTTGCCAATACAATCAACACAATAGAAATATACCATGGTGCAATAATCGCAATAGATAAGAAAATTGCCATGATACTACCGAACATCCAACTGCGTTTTTGTTGATGTTCCACTTCCAAACGCATCATTTGCAATTCATGTAATTGTTTTGCATGCCATGCTGATTGATTTTTTAAACCATTTAAACTGTCGATCATTAAGGTCGGGAAATCCTGTGCACCTAACAGTAAATCAGGAATCTTTTGTCCTAATTCTTTTAAGTTTTTCTGCGGATTCATTTGCGCTTTAACCCATTCGGTCAGAATCGGTTTTGCCAGACTCCAAATGTCCAAATCAGGATAAAGATCTGTACCTAAACCTTCCACATGTACCAATGTTTTCAGTAATAACATCAGTTGTGGTGGGATTTCCAAATGGAAACGACGGGCGATATCCATGACCTGAATCAGGATGCCTGCAAAGTCCAATTCATGCATCGGCTTAGACACCATAGGTCCAACTGTGCGACGCATTTCACGGGCAAGCGCATCTTGATCAGTTCCCGGTGGAATCCAACCTGCTTGATGCACAATCTGAATCAGTTGCATGAAATCGCTGTTCATCACGGCGAGTAACATGCGAGCAACAGTCATCTGATCGGACTTAGACAATTCGCCCATAATTGCACAATCAAGCGCAATATAACGAGGTTTGCTTGGATTCAGGGTTTCAACAAAGACATTTCCCGGATGCATGTCGGCATGGAAAAAGTTGTCACGGAACACTTGGGTAAAGAAAATGGTTAAACCTTTTTCAGCTAGATCTTTACGATCCATGCCGAGTTTTTCAAAGGTTGCAATATCCGAAATCGGTACGCCTGTAATGCGTTCAGCCACCATCACGTCTTTGCTGTCCATATACACTTCAGGCACATACATCATGCTTGAGCCCGTGAAGTAATGGCGCATACGGCGGGTATTATCCGCTTCTAAAGTCAAATCGAGTTCATTCAAAATGACTTGACGATAGTTCTCAATAATTTCTGAAATATGCACAGCACGTGCTGCTTCCAAACGTTTTTCTAAACTTGCACCGAGCCATCTGAGAATTTCAAAATCTTCTAAAATTTGACTGCGAATGTCAGGACGAGTGACTTTGACCACCACTTCACGACCATCATGCAAAGCCGCAGTATGCACTTGTGCAATAGATGCCGCAGCCAAAGGTTGCTCATCAAAGCGAGCGAAAAGTGTCGTGATATTGGCTTTTAAAGATTCTTCAATACGGGTTTTGGCAACATCAACACCGAATGGTTTCACTCGATCTTGTAATAAAACCAATTGCTGTAAAATTTCAGGTGGAATTAAGTCACGGCGTGTTGAGAGCAATTGCCCCATTTTAATCGCCAAAGGACCCATTTGTTCCAAAGCTTCTTTGAGCTTGAGTGGATTCTTTTTCTCTTTGCTTGACCATGCCGCAGGGTGCATACGAATAAGCGACAAAGCATGGCGGGCTTTTTCAGGTAATTCTTCCGCAGGAACCAGTGTGTCGAGTCTATAGTGCGCGGCGATGCGCCAAAGTTCGAGTAAACGGCTAATATGCGGAATCATAAATTACATTACCTGATCTTGAGAGGGAGTAGTGGGGTTGAGTTGTTGCTGTAGCTGCTGAATTTTAGCTTCAAGTCGATCAATATTCTGATTGAGTTGACGGGTATCCTGTTGCAGATCATCCATTTGCCAGCGTGGTGCAAATAAACCTGTGTCTTCTTTTAAAAAGTCCTCGGCAAAGAATAAATGACTTTGCAGGGAACGCTTTAAATGTTTAGGTGCAAGCTGAATTTTGGCAATTTCATGTGCCAATGCAGGACCAATCCACGGGCTTAAATGTGACGCCAAATCAGGCTCAGCCTGTTGGATAATACGTTGAATATCCTGCAATAAATGATAATCACCTTGCAATGGAATATTGCCAATATCATCAGCTAAAAATAGCTTTGCCAATGCAACAATGTTTTTTACATGCAAGGTTGCAGTTGCTTCCGTGGTGACTGTATTTTGATCAAAAGGACGTTGCTCAAAAACCGAAGGTGTTTCACTTTTACCAGTTACAGTCGGTTCTAAACGGACTTTATTTTCATCAAAAAAGACATCAACAGATAGCTGTGGTGAATCAATCACCACACGCAGCAACTTGCCTTGTAATTGATTGAACTGAATGCGAGTGATCGCATCCAGATTGATAAATTGATTGATGAGTCGTTCAACTGCACCCAGTGCCAGAATGGACCACATAATTCAACCTTTATGCTATTTTGGAGAAAACTTAGAGTTTAAAGCCACGGTGTACCGCAACAATACCACCCGTTAAATTGTGGTAATCGGTATTTTGGAAGCCTGCATTTTCCATCATGCCTTTTAAGGTACGTTGGTCAGGATGCATACGGATGGATTCAGCTAAATATTTATAACTTTCCGAGTCATTCGCCACGATTTTACCCATGATTGGCAATGCCGTGAATGAATACAGATCATACAGTTTTGAGAATGGCTCAAATACAGGTTTAGAGAATTCTAAAATCAGTAAACGACCACCCGGTTTAAGTACGCGGTACATGGCTTGTAGTGCTGCATCTTTATCGGTCACATTACGTAGACCAAAGCTGATGGTTAAAAGGTCAAAACTATTGTCTTCAAATGGCTCTAAAGTTTCAGCATTTGCCAAGACAAAATCGACATTGGTACAACCAGCATCAATCAAACGGTCACGACCAACATTAAGCATGGATTCATTGATATCTGAAAGGACTACATGACCTGTAGGACCAACTTCACGGCTGAATACTTTGGCTAAATCACCTGTACCGCCTGCAATATCAAGCACGCGCTGACCACGGCGCACACCAGACATATTGATCGCAAAGCGTTTCCATAAACGGTGAATACCAAATGACATTAAGTCATTCATAATGTCGTATTTGGCTGCAACAGAGTGGAATACTTCTGCGACTTTTTGTGCTTTATCTTCACTGCTGACGGTTTGATAACCGAAATGTGTGGTTGCACCGACATTGCCTGTATTGGCACCACGTGGCAGATTATATTTTGGTACCGTTCCTGAAACAGGCGTGTCAGTCAACTGTTGTTGTAAAGACTGCTGTTGACCTTGTAGTGCGCCTTGCGGTAACGGTTCTGTTAAGAATGGACTCACGTTGTCTGTGTTTTGTGCCGACTCTGCTTCTGGGGTTGGCTTTTGGTTTTCATTCGACATCTGAGTCACTCCTGAACACAAAAATGGGAAATTTGCTCTTGCATCGCATAATGACAGATTCTGCAAAAATTTGCAGTCTTCATCATCAAATAGTTATGAATAATATACAGAAGAGATGACATTTCATCTGTCATTTATGCAATCAAACACTATCATATTCTAAAAGGATTGGCTTGTCCTGAATGCACATTATTGACAATTTCACGCTCTTTTGTTGTAAATGCATGAATAAAATCAGCAGCAGATTTCATTGGTTTCATTGCCACAAAACCTTCGCCAATGAACTCATACATCAATTGGAAATTGTATTTATGTGCAGTACCTTTACACATTTTAAAGGCAGTATGCATGATAAATGAGCGCATATATTTATCGAGTGCTGTACCTAAATCATCAAGTAAATTGAGTTGTTGTTGACGCTGCTCGGCTTGATCAAGTTTGATTAAAGTTTGGCGCATCATTTCATCATTAATATCTTGGTTTGCAGGATAGTCTTTGAGTAATTGTGCTGCGACTTGTTCATCCAGTTGCATGGCTAAAACTGCAAGACCAATCGATTTTAATCCTGTTTTAATGGCATTTTCAGGAATAATTTTTTCAGCCTTATGTGCATATTTTAATAATCGTTCAATTTGTATGGCTAAAGGATCAAAGTCAGGACCCCCATATAAACGGTTGATAAAATAATCAGCCATGAGTTTATTTTCTTTGCGGTTAAATAACTCAGTATGAGTGTCTAAAATACGTGTTTTGAGCCAATCTTGTGCTTCATGCAGACGTTTTTCTAGCACAGGATCTTGATGGTAATTAAACTGTTTATATTCTTCTAAAAGCTGATCTAATGCTGCGAGTTTTGACATGTGTGAACTCAATTTGAAATATATAAGAAAATCATAAACACAGTTTAACTGAACAACCATGACGATATTGCTTTAAGATGACTGAAATTAGGTCAGTCATTGGAATGATCAAGTAAAACATCAATAAAACTGATACAAAAATGAGTTCAAGTGAAGCGAAATATTTGTAAACTTGAATCAGTACAAAAACATAAAAAGAGAAAAGTATGACGACACCTGAAAGTAATGTTGAACTTGTTGATGCAGGTCAGCTCACTTTAGATTTGATAGAAGCGCAATATGGCTTAAAAAATACGCGTGGGCAAAAAAATGCAAAAAGTCTGGTGATTTTAGTCAGTGGTATTGAGCTTGCAGGAAAAGGGGAAGCCGTTAAACAATTAAGAGAATGGGTTGATCCACGCTATTTACGTGTTAAAGCTGACCCTCCTTATATGATGCAAAAAAATCAAGCATTTTGGCAGCCTTATGCTCGTTACATTCCTGCGGAAGGGCAGATGATCGTCATGTTTGGCAATTGGTATAGTGATTTACTTGCCACTGCGCTGCATGTGTCAGAGCCAATGGATGATACTTTGTTTGATGCTTATGTTGCGCAAATGAATGCCTTTGAACAGGATTTAAAAAATAACCATGTTGATGTGATAAAAGTTTGGTTTGATTTATCTTGGAAATCTTTACAAAAAAGATTAGACAAAATGGATGTTGAGGAACAGCGTTGGCACAAATTACATGGTTTAGATTGGCGCAATAAAAAACAATATGACAATGTACAAAAATTACGTCAGCGTTTTACCGATGATTGGTTGATCATTGATTGTGAAGATGCTGAAGTACGCGATCAGCAATTTGCTCAAGCGATTTTAAAAAACTTAAAACATTTGCCTCATTATCCAACACAAGTCAAAACAAAATGGAAACAAGCTGAAGTTCCCAAAGCATTATTAGCACCTGCTACAGCAGAAATGTCGAGTGAAGATTATAAGGCTGAGCTGAAAAGCTTAAGTAAAAAAGTAGCTAAAGCTATGCGTTTTGATCCACGTAAAGTTTTGATTACTTTTGAGGGCATGGATGCAGCAGGTAAGGGCGGAGCAATTAAACGCATTGTCAAAAAACTTGATCCTCGTGAATATGGAATTTATACCATTGCTGCACCTGAAAAATATGAATTGGCTCGACCTTATTTATGGCGCTTTTGGACAAAGTTATTAGAAGATGAAAAAATTTCGATTTTTGATCGTACATGGTATGGACGAGTATTGGTCGAACGGATCGAAGGTTTTGCAACACCTGCTGAATGGCAACGTGCCTATGATGAAATCAATCGTTTTGAAAAAGATTTGTCAGATAACCAATATATCATTGTAAAATTTTGGCTTGCAATCAGCAAAGATGAACAAGAATTACGTTTTAAAGCACGTGAAGAAACACCACATAAACGTTTTAAAATTACAGAAGATGATTGGCGTAATCGAAGTCATTGGGATGATTATTTAAATGCCGCAGCAGATATGTTGCAACGTACCAATACTTTTTATGCACCTTGGCATGTGATTGCAACCAATGATAAATATTCAGCGCGAGTTGAAGTATTAAAAGCAATATTGAAGCAATTGAAAGCAGATTGAGAGGGTATTTAAAAATTCTGTATCTTTGAAAAATGTAGCCAAATATACTGAATAGCACTTTATATCACGCAATAAAAAGCGGACGCTGAGTCCGCCTTCATTCAATCATTAAGAATATTTTACAATTTTTTCTTTTTGTTTGTTTTGAATGCCTTTTGCTAATTTATAGCATTCATCCACATGTGCTTCAGCCACTTTCTTCATCACAATATAGCCTAAACTTGCAGCGATAATAGACCCACCTAAAGGAATAAATTTGGTGACTTGTTTGGTAATGACTTTTGCAGCAACATTATTTAAAGAAGATTTGACTGCTGTACGGGCAACCACTAAGCCTGAAAACTCAAAACCGCGTTTACGTAGTTCATTCCAATGAATCTGTTTGGTTTTTGGGTCATATACACTGATTTGCTCGGGTGCTAAACCAAAACGTGCATTAATCTCAGGAATGAGTTGTGACAAGATCCCGACATCAATCACGACATCAAAAAAAGGAATAGGAACAACGGCTGCACCAGCAGAAAAATACGAGCGTTTTTTAACAAGTTCAATGCATTCTATGCGAATGCTTTCTAAATTTAAATTTGGATCAATCGAATCTGGAATTTTATCAATTTTCATTTAGGTTCACGCTCCATTAAGCTGTTTATAATATTTGCGAGTAAAAGCATCTATACATATGCTGAGTGATTAAAAAAAAGTGGTATGAACAATGCTTTAAAAGTGGCACATTGTGTTTAAGATGTATAGTAATGAAAGTTTATGATTTTGTGTTCGTTTTAATGTTATAAAATGAGGAAGTATGGGGATTCATGTCATTCAAAGCCAATCTATTGAAGTATTGGTACAAGGTATTTTACAAAGTGCGACAGCACCTTCAAACGACCCATTTTCTGTTTTAAGAACACAACATTTTATTGTCCCTAGTCCAGCCATACAGGAATGGTTAACTCAACGTTTAGCAGAACAGCGTGGTGTAAGCGCCAATACTGAATTTCATCAACGGATTCGTGGCTTTCAGTGGTATGCCTATAAGCAGGTTTTGAATGGTGAAGATGATCGTGTCGGTAAAGCCAACGTTCCTAGCTTGATTATGAAATGGCGAGTTTATCAGACTTTAAAAGATTTCATTCAAACGAAAGAGAATAATTTAGCCCCAGAACATCCGCTGTATCCATTGATTCAACGTATTTATGATGCGGCTGCACAACTTGAGCATGGACTCGAAAAACAACAAAAAAAACAAGGAATGTTATATTGGGTCGCAGAACAAGTTTCATTATTATTTAATTATTACATGGTTTATCGTGGGCAATGCCAACGGGGCTGCCGTGATCTTTGTACTTGTCCAAGTAATTGGTTAGGGCAATGGGGACGAGGGCAAGCGCTCAATATTGAACAACAATTTCTAAAAACCGATCAACAAGTCTCAGCATTTCGTCTTGCGCAGGCGCAAGAGTTAGAACAGTGGCAACGTTGGTTGTGGATGCATATTTTTCATGAAGATTTTGCAGAAATGCAAATGATTGATACCTTATTTTGGCAAGTATTTGATCATCCACAGTTGCGTGAAGATGCGCTTAAAAATCTACCTGAAAAAATTGTGGTTTTTACCTTATTAGAATTACCACCACAACAATTAAATTTTTTAAGACGTTTAGGTCAATATCTGGATGTGATCATTTTACATTACAACCCATCGCAAGAATATTGGGCGGATAGTGTCGATCCAAATTGGAAAAAACGCTATGATTTGGGTGTAAAAGCACGTTTTATTGAAAAAAATCCCAAAGCGACAGATGCAGATTTACAACGTTTTTTTGATGAATTTACTTTAAATTTTAATGCGGAAGTTCGTGAGTCACGCCATCCATTGCTCACTCGTTTTGGTAAGCAAGCACGTGATCATTTCTCTTTGCTTTCACAGTTATCTTCAGGAGAAGAAGGACAGTGGATTGATGCTTTTGTGAATGAAGAGCCAAAAAATTTACTGAGTCAATTACAGTCCGATATTTTATATCTTATTGAACCACAAGAACATAGCTATCCATTAGACCTCAAAGATCAATCTATACAAATTCATGTTTGTCATTCAACTTTGCGTCAACTTGAAGTATTAAAAGAACAGTTGATTCACTGGTTAGCGCAAGGAACACCCGAGCAACCACGCCGTCCAAGTGATATTTTGGTGTTAACACCGCATTTAACTGAAATTGAACCTCTGATTCGGAGTGTATTTCCACATATTCCCCATCAGGACAGTATTCATGTGCCTGCTAAAATTGCAGGGGTGACGCAGCTTGATGTGGAAAATGCATGGCGCGCGATCTTGGGCAGAATTGAGTGGTCACAAGGTCGTTTTAGCATTGAAGATTTTTCAGATTGGTTAACTTTAGAAGCGACTCAACTACGTTATGGTTTGGATGTACAAAATACTGAACGTATGTTGGAGTTACTCATTCAAGCAGGATTTAAGCGTGGTTTTGATGCAGAACATTTACAACAAACGTTGAGCGAGGATGATCAGGATTTCCGTTTTAGCTTTAAATTTGCTTTAGATCGTTTAGCTTTAGGTGTGGCAGTTCCAACGCATGCTGTTTTTGAGCAAACTTTAAGCTATCAATATGTTCGGTCAAGTGATTTTGAGTTGATTGGGCAGTTGATTGAGATTTATCAAGATTTTTCAGCACGTCGTTATTGGTTAACTCAACATGAATCAGGACAAGGTCATAGTGTCGAAGAATGGCTAGGTATTTTAATTGATGAAGTAAATCAATTTATTCATGCCAAAGTTGATATTTTGAAAGCAGTAAAAGAAACCATCAGTTTACAACAAAAAATGTTGCGACATTCTTATTTGCGTTTAGAGGATCAACAGCAATATGTAACGCATCTAAAAGGTGTACATTTACCTTTAACTTACGTACTGGCTGAAATTCATAATGCTTTGTCTGGGCAATTAGAACAAACATTACCAACGGGTGATATTACATTTAGTCAAATTGGGCAAATTCGTCCATTGCCTTATAAACTTGTAGTCATACTCAATTTAGACAGTGGCAAATTTCCAAACCGAAACCAACATATTCCTTTTGACTTAATGGAGTTACTCCGTCCGCAATTGGGTGATCGTTCTCGTTTAGAAGACGATCAGGGTGCATTTTTAGACAGTTTGTTGTTAGCACAAGACGCGCTCTGGTTATTTTATAATGGTTTTGATGTCAATGATAGCGAAGTTCGTGATCCTTCAAGTGTTTTGCAAGAGTTGATTGCTCATTTACAACTGATTTGTGAAATGCCAAAAAATCAGAGTGTATCTGCATCTGAACAGGTCATAGAAATTCCTGAAAACTTACGCTCTTTATATCATATTCATCAGTTGCAACCCTTTGAGCCTCAAGGTTTTGTCGAAAATAGTGCTGTACGCTATCAAGATCAGTGGTACAAAGTCGCAAAATATTTACAACAATCAGCACATTTAAGTCAGCGTGAAGCATGGGTAAATACGCCTTATCCTGCTGTACAAGAAAGCATGACCATTTTAGAAGCAGGACAATGGATTCAAGATCTGACTTTCCCTGCGCGATTATATTTAAAGACTTTAGGTGTACAAAACTTAAAAGTACAGGACTTACCTGCACAGTCTGAACCTTTAGTTTTAGATGGTTTGGCGCGTTATCAGATTCGTGATTATTTACAGCAGCAAGATGAAGAAACTGCACATAAAATTGAACTGTTACAAGACCAACTTCCTGTGGGTAAAGTTCAGCAAAGCGCATGGCAAATCAGTATTGCTGAACAAAATAGTTTAAAAGAGCGCCTTGCGATCTATACCGATGCAGTGACTGAAACAACCCAACGTCAGTGGCGAATAGAAGCACATACCGTGATGAATATTACTGTTCCACAAAAATTTGCACAGGACTGGGTGAGTTTAGATGCATCTAGTGGACGTGCAAAACGTCGAACCAAAGTCTGGCTTGAATATCTTTTGTGGTTAAGCTATCTGAATTTAGGCGATGAGCAGTCAGCTAAATTACGACGTGTTGCTGTCTTTAGTGATGTCACAGTGATCAATACAGGTGTCACTTCTCAGCAAGCCAAACGTTATATTGATGAATGGTTTAAAGCCTATCTGTATGCACAATCTGAACCTTTGGTTTTACCTGCCGCCTTACTACTTTTATTGGCTGAAAAATCTAAAACACTAGAATGGTCGATGGATGAACAACAGCAACCACAATTAGATAATATTGAAGATTTACTCAAAGAGTGGAATAAAAGTGATGCCTTTTTACCTTTTGCTTTAGAAGAAATGGAATGGAGTAAAAAGCATTATGATTGGCAGTTTATTTTGCAAGAACAAGATACGACAGCTTTGCTGAAATATGCGTGTGAACATTATGCTTATGCGCTATATCAACCTATTTATCAATATCAATCTGTGGCAGAGGAATGAAAAATGCATCAGGAATCTTTTAATATGATCTTAGATGAAACCATTCCTCAAGTAGCGAAAGCCAAGCATCCATCGGCGGTTTCAACACAACCCATTGCTGACATGCAATTTTCAGGTTTACATTGGATTGAAGCCTCAGCAGGAACAGGAAAAACCTATACTTTGTCAAGTTTGATGGTGCGTATTTTTTTAGAAAAATATTTACCAAATCAAGTAATTGCAACAACTTTTACACGTAAAGCTGCGGCTGAGTTAAAAACACGTATTCGAGGACGTTTACAGGAAACTTATCAGTATTTTGATGCTTGTCGTGATTTAACAGAACAACAGGTTTTAGCCAAAGCCAAACAAGAAAGTGATCCCTTATTTGCCAAAGTTTTAACTGTTTTTTCAACTCAAGTCGCTTATGCCTGTGAGCGTTTAAAATTAGTGATTGATCAACTCGATGAATTATTTGTTGGAACTTTGGATAGTTTTAGTCAAAAATTACTGCGTGAGTTTGCATTTGAAAGTGGAAAAATTGAACGTGCTGAAATAACGGATGATGCAAAAAGTTATAGTTATCAACTCATTCATGATGTATTACGTGAATGGATACAACAACAGCCACAGAATATTATTGATTATTTAATTTTAAATAAAAAACTAAAATCTCAAGATGCTTATATTGCGGTAGTAGAAAATAGTTTAAATTTTTCATCTGCAAAATTACAAGAAATTCAGCCACCTGTTTTGGATTTATCTCAATTTGAGACTGAAATTCAGACATTATTAACACTAGATTTAACTCAAGCGGCAACATTGGCAGATTTTTATTTGGCTGATGGGCAACACAATAAAATCATTGCAAAAAAATGGCGTGATCAAGGCAAAATGCAAAGTTTATTGACTGAAGATTTAGCACATTTGGTCGAGGAAATTCGAAAGCAAGGCGCATATTGTTTATTTGCACCACGTCAGGTGCATACATTAAAAGCATTAAGTGATTTAACGACAAAAAAAGTACTGAATAAATGTTCTGAGGAGGTCTTAACTTCTTTTGAAAAAAATACATTTTTACAAGCATTAAAGCATTTTGTTGAAGCTTTTGGGCAGTTAGGAGAAGGTCTAGATCTGCTTGATAGTTATTTACAATATCATTTAGCCAGTGAGGTCAAAAAACGTTTACCTCAAGTATTACAGCAAAAAGGTGAAACCACCTTTGCACAACAGATTCGAACACTTGCTGAAGCTTTACAAGGTGAACAAGGGCAACGTTTTGCGAGTTTTATTCATGCGCGTTATCCCCTGATTTTAGTCGACGAATTTCAAGATACCAATCAAGACCAAGATGATATGTTGGCACAAATTTGGCGACATAGCAGCCGAGTAAATCAAGGTTGTATGATTATGGTCGGTGACCGTAAACAGGCAATTTACGGTTTCCGTGGTGGTGATATGTTAACATTTTTGAAAGCCCATCAGGATGTTTTTGGCAAAGATGGTCATGCATATCACTTGATTCATAATCATCGTTCTGTTCAACCTTTGGTTGAAGTAGTAGATGCTTTATTTCAACGGCAAGCTGATTTTGGTGAAGAGGTGATTTATACACCTGTTCAGGCAGGTGAACGTCCGCATCCTGCTTTAATTGATCAAGATCAAGTGAATCCAACCCCATTACGTTGGATGCAATTAGAAGATAAAAATAGTGAAGCTGAACAAGTCGCTTGGAAGATTCGAGAGTTACTGAATCAAGGTGTACAAGGGACATTATATTTTGTAGAGCAAGCTGCAAATCGGGCAATGGATGAAAATGATATTGCGGTTTTATCTAAAAATCATGCCGATCTTGACAAAGTGCAGTCTGCTTTAGAGTTTTTAGGTATTCGTACCAATCGACCTGCAAAGAAAAGCGTTTTTGAAGGGGCTTTAGCACAAGATGTTGCTGCGGTATTGACTGCGATCATGCATCCTTATGATGAAGCTAAAATCAAACGGGCATTGCTCAGTCGTTTATTAGGATTTGATTTAAAAAAATTAATCGCTTTAGAACAGCATGCTGAAGGTCTAAGTACATATATTGAACAGTTTGATTTTATTCGGGAAATGTGGCTCAAACAAGGTTTTTTAAGTGCTTGGCAATATGCATTAACCAAGTTTGATATTTGGACGAACTTAGTTGCAAAACAAAGCCGTGATAATGAACGTGTCGTGGTCAATTTACGTCATTTAACAGAGCTGCTGAGTCAACATAGTGAGCGTTATCAAGGCGCACAAAATTTATATCATTGGTACTTAAAACAACTGACTGATCCCATGCAACGTGAATGGGAGTTAGAGCGCAAGTTATCCAATGATGCAGGCGTGCAATTGATGACCATTCATCAGTCTAAAGGTCTAGAGTTTAAATGTGTATTTTTATTGGGCGCAGATAAAGATTTTAGAGAACCCAATAAAAGTTTAAATTTTTCCACACAAGATACTTTAAATCACACCACAGGACAGATGGAACAGCAACGGGTTGTCGCTGTGAATGATAAAAATATTTTAAAACCTGAAGCTATTCAACAACATGATGCACGTGCTTTAGCAGAACATCATCGTCTATGGTATGTGGCTTTGACACGTGCAAGTTATCGTGTATATGCCATGATGCAGGATAATGACGGAAAATCTACGACAGGTTTAGCATTTTGGCGAGGGCATCCTGTACAGGCATTTCAGCATGAGGGTTGTGCGATTGAACTACTGATAAGTCAACGTCCTGTACAACTCAAAACACAACATACCGATACCACGCTACGTTTAGATGCAGCGACATTACCCAAAAAGCGCTTTTATTCGAGAACAAAAACCAGTTTTAGTGCTTTGGCGCAGCATTTAACCCGACAACAGATTCAGGATGCTTTAGCTGTTGCTGAACCAAGTAGTGCAGGGGCAGAAGATGAAATCTATCTTCCGATTAAAAATAAAAGCATGGTGCCAACCACAGCCCCAATCGCATGGATCAAAGAAAATTTTCCAATGGGAACCACAGCAGGAACTTTTTTACATAAAATTTTTGAGCATCTTGATTTTCAAGATCAGCGTCTATGGCATGTTGAAATTCGACGTTGTTTTATCAATGAAGATAAAACCTTAAAAGAATCATTAACTGAAAAATATCTGAGTGCATTCCCTGAGAAGCAAGAACTTGATGCACGTACAGTTGAAAATGAAATTATTGATTTGATACAAGAATGGTTAAGTGAAGTTTTAGATACACCGATTTTAAATCATTTTAAGTTAAATCAATTATCAAAATCGCAGCGTTTAGCGGAGTTTCCGTTTCATTTAGCTTTGTCAGATCGGGTATTTACCATACAACGGATTCATAGTTTATTTGAAGAATATGCGATTACGATGCCTGAATTTAAAGAGGCTTTTTCTGCCCGTTATTTAAAAGGTGAAATTGACTTGGTTTTTTATGATGGTCAAAAATTTCATATCGCAGATTATAAAAGTAATTATTTAGGTGCAGACCAACAACAATATAATGTACAAGCCATTCAAGAGAGTATGAGTTATGCCAGTTATTGGTTACAAGCTGCTTTATATTTGGTTGGATTACATCGTTATTTAAGTGTGAAACTTGAAAACTATCAAATTGATCAGCATTTAGGTGGTGCGAGTTATTTGTATTTACGTGGCATGAATGGTCAGACTGAACAAGGTTATTATTATTGGCGACCTGATTCAGAATTTATTTTAAGATTAGATGCAATTTTGGGTTATTTCTCTGAAGACAAACTCAGCACTATTGCATGATTATTTAGATGAATTGCAATACAAACAAAAGATTGTATTGTGGATAAATTTGTTGAAAACATTGTAGATAAGTTTGAGGATAGTTGTGTGGTAAATAGCCAAATTTTAGAAGATCAATATCCTCAATGGATTATAAATTGGACAAATTATATTGTTCGTCAGCATCCAATCTCTGAGGAATTACGGGAAACTTCACTTAAATTAATCAGTGAAGTTTTAGATGCTTCTCTACAAGGTGACAGTTGTATATTGCAGGAACAAGGTACAACTCAATATTTAGGCTCTTTATGTTTGTCTGAACTGCAAGCACAAGCATCGCAAGTTGCACCTTTTGTTTATGATGATGAGTATTTATATTTATATCGTTATTGGCAGCTTGAGCAACGTTTAGCACAACAAGTGATTCGTTTAAAAAAGCAAAAAATACCTGTTATTGATTTAGAAGATTTTGATGACTTACTCAGCGATATTCATCAAAAAAATGCGCTAAAAATGGTCGCTGAAAATGCTTTTAATATCATTACAGGTGGACCTGGAACAGGGAAAACCTATACTTTAGCGCGTATTATTGCGGTACTTCATCAAACTTTACCTGATCTTCGTGTGGCAATGGCAGCACCTACAGGTAAAGCAGCACAGCGTATGGGCGAAGCATTACAAAAGTCCTTAACTGACCCCAAACTAGAACCTTTTGGTTTGCATTTAGATTTATTCACGCCTGTAACAATTCACCGCTTATTGGGTTTAGGGCATCAACATATTCCACGTTTTTATTTAAAACAGCCTTTACCTTATGATGTGATTGTTATTGATGAAGCATCTATGTTGGACTTAAATTTAGCCACATTATTATTAGAAGCTGTTCCTGAACAATGTCGTTTGATTTTATTGGGAGATGCAAATCAACTGGCGTCTGTGGATGTCGGATCAGTACTTGCAGATTTGCAAAATGTTAAAATGCTACAGCAAAATCAAGTCAATTTAGTCAATACACATCGTTTTAAACAAGATGCTGCTATTGGTAAATTCGCTAATTTTATTCAACAACAAAAACAGCATATTCAACCTTCAGATCATGTTTTAAAGGATTTTGAACAGCAAGTTGTTGCAGCATCTGAAATTATTCCGATTGCTCTTAACTCAGAGATGAATGATTTTATTCAACTTGAATATTTGCCTGAAAATATTCAGCCACAAGCTTTAGAAGGTTATTATCAAAAAATAAGTGCAGGATTTTCTTCATATTTTGATGCATTAAAAACCTATTTAGCAGATACGATGTCCACTCAACATGTGCAAACCGTGATACAAGCATTTGACCAATATCGTATTTTAAGTGCAGTTCATCATGGTGTTTTAGGTTTAAGAACTATTAATAGCGAAATTGAAAAAGCATTATTTAAAGCCATTCCACAACTTTATAAACAAGGGGATTGGTATGTTGGTCGTCCTGTGATGATGGATTACAACGACTATCAATTGGGCTTATCTAATGGTGATATTGGTGTATGTTTTAAACATCGCCAATATGCAGATCAGTTTGAAGTGTATTTTCCGAGCTTAGATAAGTGGGTACTGGCATCGCGTTTACCAAAATCCATTCAAACGGCATTTGCTTTAACCATTCATAAATCACAAGGTTCAGAGTTTAAACATACGATGGTTGTTTTGGATGCTTCTGCACAAAAACTACTTAGCCAAGAACTACTTTACACAGCCATTACTCGTGCGAAAACGGTTGTGAGTTTGTTAGTTGAAGAAAATGCTTTTTATAAAGCATTGACGGTTGCGACACAGCGAAAAAGCGGATTAGTTAAAAAAATTAAAACTTAAGATTTATTATTAAGTTTTAATTTACAATAAGTATCTTGTAAGAAATTGCTTACATAAATTCGAGATATTGACGCATAGAGCTCTGTGTAACTTTTTGAGATGATGAGTCCTATAAAGAGCTTGGTAAGGAACACTAAGCAAAATCGCAAAATAATAATAATTTAAAGTCGAGAGACTGCGAGCTTACATGAAGTAAGGCATAAAGAGGAAACTTACAGCCGCTAAGCCTTGTAGTTTTGGGAGAGACTACAGGGCTTTTTTATATCTAAAATATTTATAATTATGTTACAAAAAATACAAAATGTACGATATTTCTTACAAAAAGATAAGATAAATGCGACTTTTATCATACTTTAAATGTGGCATCATACACACATAGGGAAATACTTAAGAAAACTGATAAATAAGGGACAAAAACATAGTAATAAGAAATCATGAGATAACAATAAAAATAAATAAAATAATAACAACCAGAAAATAAGAAACTACAGCGCAAAGGAAAGCCCTTAGAGTAATCTAAGGGCTTTTTCTTTATTTAAACTTAATAATAAGTATGAAATTTGATAAAAATATTGAACAAATCATTGATTTTTTTTACTTTATACAATTTCAGTTTCAGTGGCATCTGTACCAAATAGACCACGACGCTGTTCTTTCGGGATTTTTGGACATTGGCTAGAAATTTGTAGTAATACATTAGCTAATGCTGCTAAATGCGTACCTACAACAGATTTTCCTGTATTTAAAATACTGACGCTGATATCACGTTCAGGATCTGCCCAACATAAAATATTTGAAAAACCAAGATGTCCAAATGCTTGACCAGTATGTGGTCCAAAAATACCCACTGGATTACTCCCTAACATAGGTCCAAGTGCATAGCGCATCGGTGCTAAAAGTGTACGATCAATCGTCGTGGTTGAGGTTGGCAAAGTTGCACGAAATACAGTTTGCGGACTCATGATTTGTTTGCCCTTATAAGTTCCGCCATTGAGTAACATTTCAAAGAAACGGTTGGCTTGTTCTGCGCTGGTATAGATATTTCCAGCAGGGCAAATGGTATCCATAAAACGATGATCATTAGTCACATTCACAGCCAGTTCTAAGCCTCCACCTAAAACATGATCTAAATACAGATCTGTACCCAGTTTAGGATGAATGCCCGTTGCGGTGTTGAGTGCGACTTGATCACGGAATTCAGTTTTTAAACCATAATTGAAAAATTGCATATCCATTGGTTTTTCAATATGTTCATGTAAAAAGTGACGTAAATCTTGTCCTGTTACTCGTTCAATCAGCTCACCTAAAATATAGCCCGCAGTGACAGCATGATAAGCAAGATTTGCACCCGCAGGTGAAATCGGTTTTGATGCATAAAGATGTTGTAAAATTTGTTCTTTATCAAATAATAATTCTGGTGTAACTTCAGCTTCAACGCGAGGAATGCCTCCACGATGCGAGAGTAAATGGAAAATGGTAGCACGACGTTTTCCATTTTGTGCATATTCAGGAATATAGTAGCTGATTGGGTCAAGGAGATTAATTTCACCTGTTTCATCCAACATATGGATGAGCATTGCAGTGATCATTTTTGAAGCTGAAAATAAACAAATTGGTGTATCTGGGTTGGCAATGACAGCATCATTGGCTAAGCCTTGTGCGGTGTTGCCTCGTGTATAGCCTAAACTACGGTTAAGAACAATTTGCCCTTTTCTGCGTAAACAAACACTAATTAGAGGATGATTTCCCGTTTTGTAAAGCGACTCAATACTTGACCAAATTTTATGAACTTGTTTTTCGGTCATTCCAGCACGTTCTGCTACAACCTCATCTTTGGATTGCATAATTTGGCTTAGGTCTTTGGGTACATAACAGGTATTGGTTGAAAATATTTTCACAGTTTATTCCATCATTATTTTTCTATTGAACAGTCTGCCTTTGCTCGATTTTATTGTCAGTGTCCTAAATGCCGTATACATGTCATAAATTTGCAAGATGATGATGGTATGACTGAAATATCCTGACGATAATTTTGCAATCTCAGGGTAGTTCCTTTAAAATAGGCGACTGCTGTAGTGATGCACGGCAGTCAAATTTAGTGTTTAGCATTAAATTGATTTTTATCAAATATTTACAAGCATCTCGGAGAAATCGAATGGCTTTAACAAACGCAGATCGTGCAGAGATCATCGCAAAATTCGCTCGCGCTGAAAATGACACTGGTTCACCAGAAGTACAAGTAGCTTTATTGACTGCTCAAATCAATGATTTACAAGGTCACTTCAAAGATCACAAACATGACCACCACAGCCGTCGTGGTTTGATCCGTATGGTTAACCAACGTCGTAAGCTTCTTGACTACCTTAAAGGTAAAGATGCTACTCGTTATAGCGATTTGATTGCTGCTTTAGGTTTACGTCGTTAATTCGATTAAACTTTTATTTTCGGATTATTGCATGCTTTGTGCTGTACTGATGAAAACTAAAGTATATCTAGCTTTGTCTAGATAATAGAAGGGGCGAATATTCGCTCCTTCTTCGTGTCTAAAATGATGCTTTTATAGAAATGATTGTCTAGTGAGGTCGGCTTCTAAGCTTTGTCATTTATGCGGTTGATATGAATGCCAAACCTTAGGGGTCTCCACTAGAATAACTGTTCAAAAGAACTAGGAAACAAAAATACATGTCAATGTTTAATGTAATTCGTAAAGAATTCCAATATGGTCAATACCAAGTTGTACTTGAAACGGGTCGTGTTGCTCGTCAAGCAAATACTGTTGTGATCACAATGGGCGGCGTAACCGTTTTGGTTGCTGTTGTTGCTCAACCAACTGCTAAAGCGGGTCAAGACTTTTTCCCACTTACAGTAAACTACCAAGAAAAACAATATGCTGCGGGTCGTATCCCAGGTGGTTATGGTAAGCGTGAAGGTCGTGCTTCAGAGTCTGAAACTTTAATCTCTCGTTTAATTGACCGTCCGATTCGTCCATTGTTCCCAGAAGGTTACTATAACGAAATCCAAGTGACTGCAACTGTTGTATCTTCTGATAAAACAATGGAAGCGGACATTGCTGCAATGTTAGGTACTTCGGCTGCATTGGCAATCGCTGGTACACCTTTCCGTGGTCCAATCGGTGGCGCACGTGTAGGTTTAATCAACGGTGAATACGTTCTTAACCCAAATCATGAGCAATTAAAAGAGTCTGACCTTGACCTTGTAGTTGCAGGTACTGAATCTGCTGTGCTTATGGTTGAGTCTGAAGCGAAAGAACTTTCAGAAGATCAAATGCTAGGTGCTGTGCTTTTCGGTCATGACGAAATGCAAATTGCTATTCAAGCGATTAAAGAATTTGCAGCAGCGGCTGGTGCAACAGAGTCTACTTGGACTGCGCCTACGAAAAATGAAGATCTTCGTGCAAAATTAAAAGAAGCATTTGAAGCGAAAATCTCAGAAGCATACACAATTGCGATCAAACATGATCGTTATGCAGCATTAGATGCTTTACAAGCTGAAGCAGTTGCTCAATTTGTTCCAGAAGAAGACGTTGACGGCATCGCAGATGACCTTAACGAATTATTCGAAGATCTTAAATACCGTACAGTACGTGACAACATCCTTTCTGGTAAACCACGTATTGATGGTCGTGACACGAAAACTGTTCGTGCATTAGACGTACAAGTGGGCGTGTTAGATCGTGCTCACGGTTCTGCATTATTCACACGTGGTGAAACTCAAGCGTTGGTAACAACAACTTTGGGTAATACACGTGATGCGTTGATGGTTGATACTTTAGCGGGTACTAAAACTGACAACTTCATGCTTCACTATAACTTCCCTGCATACTCTGTAGGTGAAACTGGTCGTGAATCTGGTCCTAAACGTCGTGAAATCGGTCATGGTCGTTTGGCACGTCGTGGTGTTCAAGCAGTTCTTCCTGCAGCTGACCGCTTCCCGTATGTGATCCGTATCGTATCTGACATTACAGAATCAAACGGTTCATCTTCTATGGCTTCTGTATGTGGTGCGTCATTGTCACTTATGGACGCAGGTGTTCCACTTAAAGCACCAGTTGCAGGTATTGCAATGGGTCTAGTGAAAGAAGGCGAACGTTTCGCAGTTCTTTCTGATATCTTGGGTGATGAAGATCATCTTGGCGATATGGACTTTAAAGTAGCAGGTTCTGCAAACGGTATTACTGCACTTCAAATGGACATCAAGATCGAAGGGATCACTGAAGAAATTATGGAAGTTGCATTGAATCAAGCATATGCAGGTCGTATGCATATTTTGAATGCAATGAACCAAGTGATTTCACGTGCTCGTCCTGAAATTTCAATGCATGCGCCAACTTTCCAAGTGATCAGCATTAACCCTGACAAAATCCGTGATGTGATTGGTAAAGGTGGTGCAACAATTCGTCAAATCACTGAAGAAACTAAAGCTGCGATTGATATCGAAGACAACGGTACAGTACGTGTATTTGGTGAAACTAAAGCTGCTGCACAAGCTGCGATTGCTAAAATTCAAGCACTTACTGCTGAAGTTGAGCCAGGTACAATTTACGTAGGTAAAGTAATTCGTATCGTTGAGTTTGGTGCATTCGTCAACATTCTTCCTGGTACAGATGGTTTATTACACATCTCTCAAATCTCAAATGAGCGTGTTGCAAACGTGACTGACGTATTGGCTGAAGGTCAAGAAATCAAAGTTCAAGTTGCTGATGTAGACAACCGTGGTCGTATTAAATTAACTATGAAAGATATTGACCAAGCGTAATATCTTTTAAAAATTTACAGTAAGCTGATTTGGTATTATTGTAAAAATTAAGCCTTGTGTTTTGCTATAGTGATCACTTTAGCTTGCTCAAGGCTTTTTTTATGGCATGATGCTGTTTAATCTTGATCAACATGCTTTATGCAATTATGCAAACTTTTTATTTTTTTCAACACCCAGAACAACAATATACATGTATTCAAAATCAACCAAATATACATACAGAACAACAGTTTATCTGGATTGATTGTACGCGTGAAGATGTCGTCAACCGTGTTGAAGCTTGGCAAAAAGAAATTCTAGAACTGAGCCAAATTCATTTAAATGAATATCATATTCGTGACATTTTAAATCTTGAGCATCCTTGTGCTTTTGATGCTATGGATGAATATGACTTATTGATTTTTAGAAAGTTAATCACACCTGATGACCAAATTAATGTAGGAAGTACTTTTGAACAGCATGAAAGTGTTTTTGGTTTAACTTCATCCCCAGTTAGTTTTGTGATGACTTCGCAAGTGTTGATCAGTATCCATGAAAAGGGAAATCATGCTTTTGAAAGTTATCTGAACCGTATTATGGCGATGCTTACAAAATCATTGGATGAACAAAATAAGCCTCGAAAATTACCTTCAACGCCTTTAGATTTGTCGCTACGTTTATTAAATAGCATGGTTGATGGTTATTTAGATTTGCGTAAACCTTTGACACGAAGGGTAGAGTTTTGGCAACAGGAACTTTTACAAGGCAATCGTCGATTTTCTAAATGGCATCAACTTTTTCAAGAGATGATGGTTTTTCAGCAAATTGAAAATTTATGTGAGGAACAAATTGATGCTTTACAAGAAGTAAGGGATGAAATTGTCGAAAATTATTCACATTTAAAAGGTAAAAAAAAGGCTGATAAACAAGATCTTATTTTAGTTCGTGTTGATGATTTAGTCAGTCATGTTGAACGAATTCAAAAATATACCACGCGATTAAGTAGTGCTATTCAAGCTGCAATAGATTTGCATTTTTCAGCCATTGCGAACCAAACCAATGAAAATATGCGTATTTTAGCGATCATTACCGCAGTTTTTGCACCTTTAACTTTACTGACAGGTGTATATGGGATGAATTTTGAATTTATCCCCGGTCTCAAAAACCAATCAGGCTTTTGGATTATGCTCTCAGCAATGTTGATTTGTACAATTGCATTATTGGTCTATTTTTATCGACGCCATTTGGTTGGGCGTGGTGAAAGAAGTGTGATTGATATGTTGGCACAACAACATAAAAATCAGCACGTCAATCTACTGTGGTTCTTGGACTATGAACCTATTAAACAAACAATGAAAGAAGTCGAAAAAATCACCAAATTGAAATAACTTTTCTTTAAACTATTTGCGACTCGCTTGAGTGGCTTTTTGTAGTAAAGAATAAAGTTCATCTTTAATTTTTAATTTTTTGCGTTTTAGAACTTCGATATCATCATGAATATGGTTGATGGGATCAAGTTCAAGATGAGTAATCGTATGATCAAGCTCATTATGTTCTGCGAAAAGTTTAGCAAAATGTGGATTGGTATTTTTGAGTGTATTTACTAATTCACTATGCTCAGGGAACATGTGTTTGATTTTCTTATTAATAACTTTGGAATTCATAGGGGTTGATGACCTCTTAAAACCATTTTGAATGAGATAAGAGACCTATCATGACAGGTTAAATATTAACCTGCCATCTGTATTTAACAATTTGAAATGAATTAGTCATAATGAGCGATAAAGATGCTTGGTTTGTTTACGTAATTGTTGAACCTCATCAATTAAATCCATCATCATTGCAACTGCGGAAAAACTGGCTTCAAAGTCTCGTTGTAAACGATAAGCACGCCTTGCCCGAGTCACATCCTCACCAAAAAATTGATGAATACGTTCCTCTGGTCGAGCTGCTAAAATATCATATTCAAGTAGTTGTAAAACCCATTCAGGACTTTGCCCACACGCTTGTGCAAAGTGAGTTAAATCAAAACACAATCGTTCATCAACGATTTCAGCATCTTGACAGTCGTTACAGACAATTTCACGATAATGTATAGTTGTCATAAGTATGCTCCTTGAAGTGATTCAATGATTTACCGTGCTTTAAAATTTGGAAAAGCATTTGCATAATCTTGATATGCTTGTTGTTCTTGGCTGGTATCTGCTTTTGGATAAACAATATTGAGCACTAAATACAAATGCCCAGCCGTTTTACTTGGAATTCCTTTATCTTTTAAGCGTAATTGTTGATTTTGTTTGGCATTTTTAGGAATGTTCACTTGAACTTTACCCGCAGGCGTAGAGATTTCAACACTTTGACCCAGTGCAGCCTCCCAAGGGGTAATGTCTACCGTGTAATAAACATCAGCATCTTCTACACGGACACGATGACTATCTTGATAGCGTATTTCAATATATAAATCACCATTTTCTCCGCCATTAATACCTGCTTGACCTTGTTGAGCAAGGCGAATCTGTTGTCCCTCTTTCATTCCTTTAGGGATTTTGACTTGTAAGGTTTTTCGTTGAACTTCAGCTTCACCATAAGCATTATAGGTCGGAATTTGTAGGGTAATGGTTTGGGTTGAACCTTCATAAGCCACTTGAATAGGGACTTCTATACTTGCATGTTGATCTTCACCTCGATAACTGCGTTGTTGACGAGATTGGCGTTGCCCAAAATCTTGTTGATGACCACCACCAAAGCCACCACCAAAACGTCCAAATAAATCTTCAAAACCGCTAAAGTCTTGTTGTCCACCTGAGCTATTTCGATAAAATTGACTTCCATCAAAGCCTTGACCACCTGCCTGACCACCAAAACCACGATTTGAAAAATCTTGTGGATGATCTAACTCAAAATCATATTGTTTTTTCTTTTCTTCATGACTTAAGGTGTCATATGCAACGTTAATGGCTTGCATTTTTTCTTCAGCATCAGCTTCTTTGCTGACATCAGGATGATATTTACGTGCTAATTTACGGTAGGATTTTTTAATTTGATCAGGTGTTGCATCCCGAGAAACACCAAGTTCTTCATAATAATTTTTTGCCATATGCACAGCCATTTTTGATCTTGATTTTATTCATTAATATGCCATTTTTTGCAAAGTTAAAAGTACTGCTTGGTTAAGATATTGTTTCAAAAGCTGTCAAAATAGCGATAATGATATTTATCACGTTATTCTTTGTTTCTATCTAATTGATTTTTATATTCTTAATGCTTGTTTGATAAAAGGTTTACTTCTGTTTTATAAATTAAAGCCAATCATGACAAAAATGATTAGCTTAATTTATGAGAAGTTGCCTTTATTCTGTTAGGCGAATCCATGTTGCAGAACGTCCTAGCAGAGAAACACCAATGTAACCACGCATCGTTAGGCGTGTACCTTTAGCATTGAGTTTAATTTTGCCATGATAGACATTACCCGAAAGTGGGTCTAAAACTTGACCTTGAGTAAATAAAAGCGGGTCTTTTGGTGACTGGCGAAAACCACTTAAAATTTCTAAATTCATATAAGGTACATTTTTGAGAGAGCCTTTGCAGTGCGTGCAATTTTCTTCTAAAGGTTTATTGGGAATTGGGCGTATCTCAATAATTTTCCCTGTATAAACTCCTTCATTATTTTTACTAATTTCTACGTCTGCTCTAGAGTACCCCGTTTTATCATCTACGGTTCGCCATTTTCCTGTTAAATCAGGAGCTGCGAAACAGAGTGTTGAAAAAAAGATACTGGATAAAATAAGTGATTTTTTTAGCATTATTGTGTCCCCTAATCTTATAATTAAAAAAGAGTAAATCTACATTTACTCTTTTTTTAAAGAAAGGCAAGACTCATTTTATGAATAAATTAAATTACTTAGTAAAATTTAATTTATTCATTAGTTTTTTTAACTCAAATGTTCGCCAAATAAACTGAGCGCTTCTTTTGCTGTAAATTGATAGCGTTTATTGCAGAACTGACAATCCATTTCGATTGGATTATTGACTTCTAACGTTTCTTTTACAGCATCTAAACCAATTTGAATGAGTGCATTTGCACATTTTTCAAGTGAACAAGTACATGAAAACTTAAGGTGCTCAGCTTCAGGCAAACGAACTTCTTCTTCATTATAGAGACGGTAAAGAATCTCTTGTGCGCTTAAGTCGGTCAGTTCATCACGTTTTAGCGTTTCAGTTAACATAGTGAGGCGTGGCCACAAGTCTTCATCGACCCATTGTTGTTCTTCATCATCATTACGAGGTAAGAGTTGAATGAGTAAACCACCTGAACGTTCTGCTGTACTTGCTAATACAATACGTGTCGCGATTTGTGCAGAAAGGTCATAATATTGCATTAAACAACCTGCTAAAGTGGGTTGATCTAATGCGATAATGCCTTGATAACGTTCGCCATGTTCAGGTTCAATATTAATAAACAATACAGGCGAAGTTAAAGTGGCAAGTACAGTACTGCTGTCTTGAGCATCCGCAAAACGTGAATCTTCTTCATAATCTGCAAGCGCGCGAATTTCACCTAAATGGTTACACTCAGCCATTGCCCATTTAAAGTTGCCTTGTGCTTGGATTTGTAAGCTGATACGACCTTTAATTTTTAATGTACTTGCAAGTAAAGCAGTTGCACTGAGCATTTCACCTAAGAGTATTTGAATCGCAGGTGCATATTGACGTTGTGCCAAAATTGTCTGTAAAGCATTTTCTAAATGCACAACTTCACCACGAACAGGGCTATCTTCAATATAAAAACGTTGACGTAAATCAGACATAAAATTCTCCAAATCCCTGTTTAAATGGTGACGATATTATAAATCACAAGCACACTTTTTTAGAAATATCTGCTTAGTTTTCATGATCACGAGTTACATTGATACGATCATGGGTATGTTTTAGTATCTCTTTGCGTTCTAAACCCGACTCGTCAATATCAGGATTGTCTTCAAATTGGTCTGGATCATGCTGTGTGATCTGGGCATCACTTTCAAATAAATGCTCAAGCTCTGATATGAAATCACGATAACTTTCATATACTTTCTGTTCATCGGTATAAATACGTTGTTGGCGTGTTAATAGATCTTCATCATAATTTCTAAATAACTCAACACTATCATAAGCAGTTGACTTGTCTAAACCTAATTCACATAAAGTCCGATAACCTATGCCTAAAGAAGTTAAGTAGGTTTCTCGCCAAATATGCTTAACACCTAAATCACGTAATAAGTGCATATGATAACGGTCACGTGCACGTACCAATAACGTTAAATTTGGATAATTTAAACGAATATGCCGTGCAACATTCATCGAGTCTTCTACGTCATCAATAGCAAGCACAAACACTTTTGCTTGTTCAATGCCTGCCGAACGTAACAAATCAGGCAAAGTCACATCACCATAATACAATGTACCGCCATAGCGCCGTACAAAATCTATTTTTTGTAAGTTATGGTCAATGGCTGTAAAAGGAAAGTGTTGCATATGGGCTAAACGAGCCACAATTTGCCCAACACGCCCAAAACCCGCAATAATTAACGGTGGATGTTGATTAGGAATATCATCATATTTAGGTGCTTGATCTTTATTGAATAAAGGTAAAACCCATGTTGAAACTAACCAAAATACGATAGGTGTAAAGACCATGGATAAGGTCACGACCAACGTAATTGGTTCTAAAATGGCAGCTTGAATCACTTTTTCACTTTTGGCGACATTTAACACAACAAAAGCAAATTCACCACCTTGAGCAAGACAGGTTGCAACCATCAAGCTATTTTGCCAATTCATTTTTTTAAAACGAGCAACTGCGGTCATGGCAATCATTTTGATGATGATTAACAGTAGGGCAGCACCGATAATTTGTAGAGGAAGTTCCACAAGTAAATTTAATTGCGTGGTCATGCCCACGGTCATAAAAAATAAACCTAAAAGTAGCCCTTTAAATGGAGAAATACTGGCTTCAATTTCATGACGAAACTCTGAATCAGCCAACAGTACACCTGTTAAAAATGCACCTAGTGTTGTGCTGATGCCGAGTGTGTCCATGAGTAAAACGACAGCAAGGACAATAAATAAACCCACAGCAGTCAGTAGTTCAGTAGCTCCACTTTTTGCCACAAATCTGAAAAAAGGACGCATGACATAGCGACTAAATAAAAATAGTCCTGTAAATGTTGCAATAATCGCCGCAAAATAAGCAATGCCATGATGGGTAGATTCAGCACCAGATAACAGTGGTATCACTGCAAGTAAGGGAATAGCCGCAATATCTTGGAATAATAAAATAGAAAAAGATTGCTGACCATGTGTGGTATTTAGTTGTTGTTTTTCTGATAAAAGCTGTAGAACGAAAGCTGTAGAAGACAGGGCAAGCGCAAAACCAATGACAAAACTTGCTGATAATGATTGCTGTAACAGTAAAAACACAGTTCCCATGAGCACGATGCCTGTCACAACAACTTGCAAACTTCCCATGACAAAAATGGATTGACGCATTTCCCATAAACGTTGTGGGCGTAGTTCTAGCCCGATGAGAAACATCAGTAAAATCACGCCAAATTCGGCAAGGTGCATGATTTCTTCAGGATCACTAGCAATATTAAAAACGCTAGGACCAAGTAAGATTCCTGTAAAGAGATAGCCGAGAACTGTCGCGATCCCAAATTTTTTACCTAAAGGTACGAGTATTAATGCTGCACCTAGAAAAAGCGTTATTTGTAATAACGGTGACATTGATCTGTCCTAATTTTTTTACTTTAGAAATTGTACCTTGATTTTAGACTTTGCTTATTTTAATTTTTTGCAGGAATAATCATGTCATTCTAAGATTAAGCAAATGAAAACAGAAGAACTATTGAGCGATGATCAGACAACATATTTTGAAATTTTTAAATGAAATAGAAAGTGATGAATCACTCGAAGCGTTTCATGTTTTTTTGATTGGGCTTAAAAATGCTCACCATATTTCTAAAGATGAACTATACGACATTCTTATGGGCATTCTTCAGAAAGAAGGGCATGAGGATGATTTTATCTACAATCAGGTTGCTGATACCTTAGATTATTTTGTAGGTTGGCATTCACCCTTAAAAGAGTCAGATTCTACCTCTGTCTTTGTTCAGCAACTCAATTCATAAATTAAAAATATCTTTCATTCATTTGACTTAATTTAACTCTTGCGGATCTACATCAATCGTCAGTTTCATGTAAGAGGGTTTTTGTTGTGTTAAATATTGCCACCATTGACGAACATAAAAGTGCATTTTGGCACGTTCATGCGAGAGTAAAACTACATGGGCTTGATAACGTCCTGCTTTACGCTCCATAGGTGCGGGAATAGGTCCCCAAATATCAATTAAATTTTCCTCCGACTGTTGTCTTAATTGTTGCGTCATTTCAGTTAAAAAGTTTTGGTTATCCTGTTGGCTTCTTGACTCACAACGGATCAAAATCGCGTAACGATAGGGCGGCATTTGAGCAACTTGACGATCCGCTAAGGTTTGTTTCGCAAAGGCGCGATAATTTTTATTCAATAAAACATTTAAGAGTGGATGCTCAGGACGCAAAGTTTGTAAATAAACATCGCCTTTTTTCTCACCACGTCCAGAACGTCCTGCAACTTGTATAATTAACTGTGCAGTTCGTTCCGTAGCCCGAAAATCTACACTCAATAAACCTGCATCAATGTCTAAAATTGCCACTAAAGTGACATAAGGAAAGTGATGTCCTTTTGCCAACATTTGCGTGCCTAATAAAATTGTGGGTTCACTTTTTTGAATTTGATCATAAATTTTTTGCCAACTTCCCACACGACTGGTTGAATCACGGTCAACGCGTAAAACAGGATATTTGGGAAATAATTCATTTAAAGCTTCTTCTACTTTGGCAGTGCCTAAACCGATAGGTTTTAACGTATTTTGATTACACTCGGGGCAAGTTTCAGACAGACGATTAATCGTACCGCAATGATGACAATGCAAATGAGCATAAGGCTTTAAATGTAAAGTGAAATGGGCATCACAATGAGGACAATTGGCTTGCCAAGCGCAGCTTTCACAAATTAAGACAGGTGCATAACCACGTCGATTTAAAAAAATTAAAACTTGTTCTTTTTTTTCTAAGCGTTTACCAATTTCACTGATCAGTTGAGTGCTGAGCCCCGCCGTTTTTTTACTAATTTTTAAATCAATGAGGTGCATTTTTGGCATGACTGCGCTACCTGCACGTTGATTTAACTCTAAACGGGTCAGTTTACCTTGTTGCGCCAAATGATAACTATCAATACTCGGTGTAGCAGAACCTAAAATGATGGGGCAATGTTCTAAATATGCACGATATAAAGCCATATCCCGTGCATGATAACGAAAACCTTCCTGTTGTTTGAAGGAAAGATCATGTTCTTCATCTAAAATAATCAAACCAAGATTTGGCATCGGGGTGAAAATTGCAGAACGTGTACCTAAAATAATCGAGGCTTTACCTGTTTCTGCATATTGCCATGCTTGTAAGCGTTTAGAGTCATTTAAACCCGAATGTAACAACACAGTATTACAATGAAAACGAGATTGGAAGCGGCTAATGGTTTGTGGTGTTAAGCCAATTTCAGGGACTAAAACAAGAACTTGTTTGCCTTGTTTAAGTACTTCATGCATGACTTGTAAATAGACTTCAGTTTTACCACTGCCTGTTAGTCCGTCGAGTAGAAAAGCTTGATATTTTTTTTGAGCTTTTAAAATGGTTTGAATGGCTTTTTTCTGTTCATCATTTGCTGTTAATGGCATTTGTGCCAAGCTGACAGGTTCAGGTTTAAAATTTTGTGCTTCTAAATCACATGCAATAATTTCTTTTTTTTCCAAAGCTTTTAAGGTGACGGTTTCAATACCACTCAAATTTAAAATATTTTCCTGTGTTCCTTTAGGATGTAGCTTTAAAATTTTATAAGCATCTTGCTGTTTTTCAGAACGCTTAATTTTATCTTCAGCATGCAAATCTAATACTTTCCAAACACGTGCCAGTAAGTTGTAGGGTTTACCTTGGCGTAATAATGTAGGCAAAGCCGTGTGCATCACTTCACCAATTGGAAATTGATAATATTGTGCAGCCCATGTCAACAAACTTAAAACTTTGTCATTTAAAATCGCGCGATCATCTAAAAATTCAGTGACAAATTTGAGCTGAAAATCTGGGTTAATGGGTTCATCTAGCGCTAATTTTGCAGTAATAATAGCAACGAGCTTTTGCCGACCAAAAGAAACTGCGACACGCATACCGACTTGTGCTTGAGCATACTGTTCAGCACTGACTTTATAGTCAAAACAGTCATAGAGAAATACAGGTACAGCTACACGTACTCGATAAATGAGAGGTTGAGACATTGGCATAGTGGCATTCATAGCATTTGGCATAAATTATCAATTACACTTTGATGAAAAAGTATCGTGTGGCGTTGAGCCTATGATAGAGTGTAGCAATCATGATTATCTTTGAATAACTGCTTAGAATATGAATGATTTTAAGCGTCGAATGCAACCGCAAAGACAAAAGAAATTTGGAAAACTAGAGCATTATAATGCCAGCATATCAATTTACTGCTATTGATGCTTCAGGAAAGCAACAAAAAGGCGTGTTAGAAGGAGATTCGGCACGGCAAATTCGACAACAATTACGGGATAAAGAATGGATTCCTGTAACAGTAGATGCGGTGGAGCAAAAAGATAAAGCTCAAAGCACAGGATTTTTTCAAAAGAAATTTTCAGCTTATGAATTGGCTTTAATGACACGTCAATTGTCTGTACTTGTGGCTGCATCTATTCCACTTGAAGAAGCTTTACGTGCTGTTGCGAAACAAAGTGAAAAAACACATGTACAAAACTTATTGTTAGCTGTGCGCTCTAAAGTGCTTGAAGGGCATTCTTTGGCACAAGCGATGCAACAATCAGGAAGTTTTCCAGATTTATACATTGCAACAGTCGCTGCGGGCGAACGCTCAGGGCATTTAGACTTAATTTTAGATCAATTGTCAGATTACACCGAAAACCGTTTTGCCATGCAAAAGAAAGTACAAGGTGCCATGATTTATCCCATCATTTTGATGCTCATGTCTTTTGGCATCGTGATGGGGTTGATGACTTATGTGGTACCTGACATTGTTAAAACCTTTGACCAAAGTAAACAAGCTTTACCTTGGATTACGGTCGCATTGATGAAAGCCAGTGATTTTATTCGTACTTCATGGCCTTTTGTATTGGTTGCCAGTGTAATGGGTATTTTCTTGCTAATCCGCTTTTTAAAAACGACCGCAGGTCATTATGCTTTTGATCGTTTAGCACTCAGATTGCCATTATTTGGTAAATTATCACGTGGTATAAATTCGGCACGTTTTGCCAGTACCTTGTCCATTTTAACAAAATCAGGTGTTCCATTGGTGGATGCCCTTAAAATTGGCGCAGCCGTCAGTAATAATTGGGTTATTCGTGATGCAGTGAATATTGCTGCAGAAAAAGTCACAGAAGGAGGAAACCTCGCAACTCAATTAGAACGTTGTGGCTATTTTCCACCGATGATGGTGCAAATGATTAAAAGTGGTGAAGCATCAGGCGAATTAGATCGTATGTTAGAACGTGCTTCAGATATGCAAGATCGAGAAGTCAGTACCTTTATTTCAACTTTACTAGCACTCCTTGAACCGCTCATGTTGGTATTTATGGCAGGTATTGTTTTGGTGATTGTGATTGCAGTAATGTTGCCAATCGTCAATATGAATAATATGATTTAAAAAACGTATTTTAATGGTTTTATAACAAATTGCGGTAAGAGAGAATTTAAATGCAACGGAAGATGAATAGAAGCAAACAAGCTGGTTTTACACTGATTGAAGTCATGGTCGTGATCGTTATTTTGGGCGTGTTGGCGGCATTGATTGTACCGAATGTGATGGGACGTGGCGAAAAAGCCAAAGTGGATACCACAAAAATTACATTAAAAGGTGTTGCTGGTGCTTTAGACCAATATAAATTGGACAATGGGCATTTTCCAAATACCCAAGAAGGTGGTTTAGATGCTTTGGTGAATCAACCTGCCAATGCGAAAAACTGGATGCCAGGTGGTTATCTGAAAGGTGGTTATCCAAAAGACAGTTGGGAAAATGATGTGCAATATGTGATTCCAGGTTCTGAAGGTCGCCCATTCGATTTATATTCTTTTGGTGCAGATGGTCAGCAAGGTGGTGAAGGCAATGATGCTGATATTTATTATCAACCTTAATTAAATATCTGTGTGGTGATGGAAATAATCACTTTACTTAATTGAATTAATAAATATTAAGTGAAGTGATAATGTTTCTTGATTACTTTTTTAAATGTAAGTATATGATAAATATTAAAAATTAATAAAGTATTTTATTGAGATATATAATAAGAATTATTCCCATATTTAATAGTTACAAGAAAGTTAAATAATGGATAAAAATAGACTTTTTATTTGTTTAAAAGCTTGCATAATGTTGTTAACGGCGACGAAATTGTAAGGAGAATAAGATGAAAGCATTATTTTTATCAGATGAAATCAATCAGTTTCATTGGTCAATGCTCAAATCTGTTCTTTTAATTTTGAGTCTTTTACCGATGAGCCAATTATTATTAAATGTCTGGCAAGAACTAGATGCAAGTAGCCAAATTATGATGGGCTTTTTAGGCATGAGTGTATTTAGTGCATTGGCGATCATTAGCTTTTATAGTGCCTTAAATGCAACAGTCTCAAAATTAAATATTGAGCATTTATCTAAACTTGATGGCATTTTAGTTCGAGTTTATCGCTATATGCCAATGCTATTTTTAGCGAGTATGTTGTCTTATTTAGCAACTCAAATTTAAGATAATGATAAAGTAAAAACCGAGCTTGGATGCTCGGTTTTTTATGATTCAAAATAAAGTTGTTGCTGGGTTTTAATCAACGTCTAGACTTAAAACTTACATCAATTTTACGTGGGCGATACATCCAACCCATCACCAATAATAATAAAGAGAAGATTAAAATTGGGAAATCGCTTAAGCGAGTATAGAGCGTTTCACCTTGCATCGCAGGTAAATCACCACGTAGTACAGCTTGTTGATCCATTGGTGCTTGTTTCACAATATGACCATTATGGTCGATAAAAGCAGTAACACCTGTGTTCGTCGCACGAATAAACCATCGTCCATTTTCTTTGGCGCGCATTTGTACCATTTGTAAATGTTGTTGAGGTCCTGCTGTACCTGTAAACCATGCATCGTTAGATACAGTCACCAGAAAATCACTATTGATCGCATTACGACGTGTCAAATTGGGATATGCCACTTCATAACAAACTGCTGCTGCAAGTTGATGATTTTTGATTTTAAAAGGTTTTTGATCACTTTCACCACGAGAGAAACCACTCATAGATGGGTCATTTTGTAGTGCAGGAAGTACCCAACTCAGTAAACCTGATAATGGAATGTATTCACCAAAAGGAACTAGGCGTTGCTTTTTGTATAGACCAGATGAATCTGTACCAGAAGCCATCATGCTATTGTAATACATGGGATGTCCCACTTGTTTGGACTCTTTTAAGTCCCAATAAGGAATCCCTGTGACCCATGCTGAACCTGTTTGCTTGGCTTTTTCATCCATCATTTGTAAAAAGTCAGGAATATCACTTTGGAAGAGTGGAATAGAAGACTCAGGCCAAACAATCAGATCACGTCCCCATTCATTACGGGTTAATTCTACATAGATTTGTAAGGTTTTGACTTGATACTCCGTCAGCCATTTTAAATCTTGTGGAATATTGCCTTGAATGAGCGAAACAGAAAGTGGTTTCTCAGCTTTAGGCTGTACAAAACTAATAAATGAAGCACCCCAAGCACCCAGTAATAAAATGGCTGAAGGAATGATCCAAATCAGTTTTTTATGCAAAATCTCAACGAGTGCACAAGCAAGAATGATCACGACAAATGACACAGCAAACACACCAAATAATGGTGCATAGCCATCTAAGAAGCGTTCAGTGAAGGCATAACCTGCAAATAACCACGGAAAGCCTGTAAACACCCATGTTTTTGCCCATTCAAATGCGACCCAAAGGGGCGCAAAGGTTAAAGGTGTTTCTGGAAAAAAGCGTCGATACAACCATGTTTGAACGGCTGTGAATAAGCCCATTAACACAGCCATGATTACGATCATGAGGACACTTAGAACAGCGTTAGTATCCCCATAAGTATGAATGGATGTATAGAGCCAAAATGCACCAACAAACCATAGACCAAAACCATAGCTCCAACCCAAAATGAATGCTTGTTTTGGATTACGCCCTTTAAGACTCGCATAAAGAAGCGCAGGCGATAAAATTGCTAACCACCACCAATGAAAAGGAGCAAGTGCGAGACTAAACACCGCACCTGACATTAAACAAATTAAAAGTGGAATAATAAAAGGAAGTTGCTTTTGTTGTTCTGACGGATTTAGCAATTTGTCAAAATAGGCTCTCATTTACGTACAGCTCGAATCAGATGAATAGTGCGGGCATCTGCTTCAATAATTGTGAATTGCCATGATTCAAGTTCAATGACCTGTCCTTGTAAATCACTCACTAAGCCAATTTCTTGAAGCAATAAGCCCCCAACAGTTTCTACTTCATCGTCAGAAAAATCAGCATCTAAAACATTGTTAAAGTGTTCGATTGGTGTAAGTGCTTGAACAATCCACGCATTGGCTGTGTTATGCGCAGGATCAGGCAAAATAAATTGAGCTTCTTCATCGACATTGTCGTGTTCATCCTCAATTTCACCGACGATTTCTTCTAAAATATCTTCTAAAGTGACTAAACCTGCCGTAGAACCATATTCATCAATCACAATGGCAATATGTGTTTGCGTATTTTTCAACATACGCAAAACTTGATCTGAGCGCGCACTTTCAGGGACAAATAGAGGCTGACGCATAATACTATGAACATCAACTTTAATGGTGCGATCTGTTAAATAAGGCAATAAGTCTTTTGCAAGTAAAATTCCCACAACATTTTCAGGTTGATCTGCTGAAAATACAGGGAAGCGTGAGTGTGCTGACTCGATAAGTACATGCAAGATGTCAAGTAGTTGATCATCTTCTTGTAAGCTAATCATTGCAGTACGTGGAGTCATTACTTCACGAATTTTTGTTGCAGGAAGGTCTAAGACGCCTTCTAACATTGCAACGGTATCGGGTTCTAAAAAACGACGTGAATCTTGTACTAATTTTAGCAGTTCATCGCGGGTTTCGGGTGCAGTTCCTAACCATTTGCGTAAGCCACGCATACCCCACGATGGGCCTGATTCCTCGTGCATGATCTTTCCTGAAGACTCTTGATATCAAAAATAGAATTTTTATCATACCGAAGAAAATGCAGAAGTCTATCTATTAAATGCATTGAAGCGATGAATATAAGCATCCTTTTATACAGAACTTATAACGCTTATTCATGATTTAAGTTTATGTTAAAATTTGGCTACTATTTTTTGAAGCATTTTGAGAATTGATTATGTCTGAACAGTTTTCTACACCAAGCATACAGCTCAATACTCGAGGCTTGCGTTGTCCTGAGCCTGTGATGATGTTACATCAAGCTATTCGTAAATCTAAATCGGGTGATATTGTTGAGGTTTTTGCAACGGATAATTCAACCTCTTGGGATATTCCAAAATTTTGTATGCATTTGGGGCATGAGCTACTTTTGCAAGAAGAAAAACTAGATGAAAATGGCAATAAAGAATTTCATTATTTGGTGCAAAAAGGTTGAAAGTAATTTTTAAGTTACTCAAGCTAAAATTCATGTTAATAAAAACAGGCATATCACATGCGCCGAATGAAAAAACAACAGCTTTATTATTTATATTAAGTGCTTTGAGTATCTTGCAATCAGTTTGGGCTAAACCGTGTGCACTTCCCATGCAACAAATTGAAGTGGCGGGCATTCGGTTGGCTCAACCTATTTCTGAGTTTCAAAAGCAACATCCGACAGCAAGTGTTGAGGTGTTAGGTGATGACCACGATCGTTTTGAGTTTAAAGATGGTGTGGATGATCTTGCCAAAAAAGCAGGCGCGACTTATTTTGGGCACATCGCTTTTGATCGTAAAAAGCAGATCATTACTTCATTTAGTGCTAGTTTCTTAGATGGAGCTTTGGCAACTTATGAAACAGATTTAGAGCAATTTAAACAAAACATTTTGCAGCATTCCCATGTACCACAAGTTGGATGGAAAGCTCAAAACAATGCTTATTTATATAGTTGTCAAGATTATGTGATTAATATTATTCAAGATCATGGCGCAGTAAAATCGGCAGTTGGACCTACAGTCATGGTATTTAGCAAATATTCTCATATTTGGAAAAGTATACAGAAATAAAAAAATTAGAAATAAAAAATACCCCGATTGTATCGGGGTATTTTTTCACTGATATTGATCATATATTTAAATATGAGCTTTATATAAGAACGATCCAAATTACATATTAGGATAGTTTGGACCACCACCGCCTTCAGGCGTTACCCAAGTGATATTCTGAGATGGATCTTTAATATCACAAGTCTTACAATGAACACAGTTTGCTGCGTTGATTTGGAAACGCTTAGAACCGTCATCATTTTCCATGATTTCATAAACACCCGCAGGGCAGTAACGCTGAGCAGGCTCATCCCATTTCGGTAAGTTTACGTTTACAGGAATAGAGGCATCCGTCAGCTTCAAATGCGCTGGCTGATTTTCTTCATGAACCGTATTTGATACAAACACAGAAGACAGACGATCAAAAGTCAACTTGCCATCTGGTTTTGGATAGTTTGGTTTGAATGTAGATGCATCTACAGTTTTCAATGTGCTGAAATCTGGGATCAAGTCATGTAAGGTAAATGGTACTTTAAAGATGTTTTGATCGATAAAGTTAAATGCACCACCCATCCATAAACCGAATTTATGCATGGCAGGACCAAAGTTACGAGAACGATGTAACTCTTCTTTTAACCAACTGTTGTTGAACTTGTCTGTGTATGCAGTCAATTCTTTAGCAAAGAAATCTTCGCCTTCAGTGATACGGGCAACCGCAATATCACCACCTTTTTCAACACCCGCAGCAATCGCTTCAAATACAGCTTCACCGCAGAGCATGCCTGACTTCATTGCAGTATGAGAGCCTTTGATTTTTGCAAAGTTTAAGAAACCTGCATCATCACCAATCAAGCAACCACCTGGGAAAGTCAATTTAGGCAGAGAGTTTAAACCACCTTTCACGACTGCACGTGCGCCATAAGAAATACGTTTACCACCTTCAAGATATTGCTTGATCAGAGGATGCGTTTTCCAACGTTGCATTTCAGCAAATGGGTACATATTTGGATTTTCGTAAGACAAGTCTACGATCATACCCAAAGTCACTTGGTTGTTTTCAGCATGGTATAACCACCAACCGCCTGAAGAACCTGTTTCAGTCAAAGGCCAACCTGAACCATGCATCACTAAACCTGCTTTGTGTTTTGCAGGGTCAATTTCCCAAAGTTCTTTAATCCCGATCCCGTAATGTTGCGGATCAGCATCTTTGTCTAGGTTGTATTTGGCAATGAGGCGTTTACCTAAGTGACCACGGCAACCTTCTGCAAAAATTGTATATTTCGCATGAAGTTCATAACCTGGGGTAAAGTTGTGCGTTGGTTCGCCATCTTTACCAATACCCATGTCACCTGTTTGAATGCCTTTTACAGAACCATCTTCATGGTAAAGGATTTCAGATGCAGCAAAACCAGGGAAGATAGACACTTCTAATTCTTCAGCTTTCGTGCCTAACCAACGAACGACATTACCCAAAGAAATGACATAGTTGCCATCATTGTGCATGGTTTTAGGTACCATCCAATGCGGTGCTTCTTGTGACTTGTCCGCAGACATGAGGAAGAAAGTTTTATCTTCAGTCACAGGAACGTTTAAAGGCGCACCTTCTTCTTTCCAGTTCGGGAAAAGTTCATTGATAGCACGAGGTTCAAGTACAGCACCAGAAAGGATATGCGCACCAACTTCAGAGCCTTTTTCAACCACACAGACAGAAAGGTCTGGAAGGTTGTTTTCAATAGCCAATTGACGAATTTTAATCGCAGCAGAAAGACCAGCAGGACCTGCGCCTACGATCACTACGTCAAACTCCATCGATTCACGTTCGATGTGTTCCATGTAGGACTCCTCATATTTCTAAGGGTGGCAACCGTATACATTTATTGAATATGATGAAAATGACAATAAAGCGGTGCTGCCATGAGTGTTCTAAAAATTCCGTGATACGAATTAACGCTCGTATCGATAATATATTTTGCGCTAGTATAGTTTCAAACCTTGATCTAGCCAATTGGCTGAGTCGTATTATTTTTTAGTCAGCAAGGCATAAACCATGGTAAATCAAAATAATTCAACTGTAGAAGCACAAAATCAACCCAATGTTGATAATAAAAACTTAATGAGTATTGCACAATACTTAAAAGATGCACAGGCGGGTCACAAAAGGTCAATACCCCCTTTAGAGCAATGGCAGCCAAAGCATTGTGGCAAAATGGATTTAACCGTAAAAGCCAATGGAGAATGGTGGCACGAAGGTCAATTGATTCGTCGCCAAGCACTCTTAGACTTGTTCACTAAGGTGTTATGGAAAGAAGCAGGTAAATTCTACCTAAAAACACCTGTTGAACAAATCGAAATTGAGGTTGAAGATGAGCCTTTATTGGTCAATCAAGTTGAAAAAGTAGAATTAGAAGGCAAGTTGTTTTTAACATTAACAACCACCAATCAAGATGTAGTGATTGTGGATGAAGAACATCCTATTTTTATGCGTGAATATCAGGGTGAATTACGTCCTTATGTGCATGTGCGTTTTGGGATCAATGCGCTGATTCAACGCGCTGCTTTTTTTCACTTAATCGAATCTGGTGAACTGCTTGAAAATGCGCAAGGTGATACGATTTTATCGTTACAAAGTGGTGATTTTCACTTGCAATTAGGCACTTGAGGTTTAAGCTAGTCTATAATTTTTGACTCATATCGTAGTGGATCAGATGAGCGCCATTCTTCCTTTATATCCTTTAGAAAATCCAATGCCAAAAGCGCAGGCAGATGCGCCTATTGGTATTTTTGACTCAGGAATAGGTGGACTCTCTGTTGCGCAGGAAATCGCAAATTATTTACCGCATGAGCACATTCTTTATTATGCAGATACCGCACATGTACCTTATGGTCCACGTACTGATCAGGAGATCCGAGAGTTAACAGCGAATGCTGTTGAGTGGCTGTACCGTCAAGGTTGTAAAATTGCTGTTGTTGCGTGTAATACAGCTTCAGCTTTTAGTTTGGATTATTTACGTGAACATTATGGTGAAAGTTTTCCAATTGTAGGTTTAGTTCCAGCATTAAAACCTGCTGTCTTACAAAGTAAAAGTAAGGTGGTTTCTGTACTTGCGACCCCAGCAACTTTTCGTGGAAAATTGATTAAAGATGTGATCCAACGTTTTGCTGAACCCGCACAAGTTGAGGTCTTAACAGTGACTAATCTTGAGCTTGTTCCTTTTGTTGAATCAGGACAATGTAATAGTGTGGAATGTAAAGCCAGTTTAAAAAATGTTTTAGATCCGATTGTGGCTCAAGGTGCGGATTATTTGGTTTTAGGGTGTACGCATTATCCTTACTTAAAACAAAGTATTGCCGATATTTATGGGGATCAATTAACGATGATTGATTCGGGTCTGGCTGTGGCACGACAAACAGCACGTATTTTGATTAAGCATGAATTATTGTTGTTGCAACCGCTAGAATACAAAGTACGCTTAGAATGTTATGTAAGTGGCAAGAATGCAGAAGCTTTAAGCTTTGTTTTAAAACATTTAATACACGAAAAAATTTCATGGTCAATCCATGACGTTGTTGATAAACTGCACGAGTGAGTCCAACATATGAAATTAAGTGTATTTTAATTTTATTTATTTATAAGTTGTAGGGCATATAACTTCAGGATCTGTTTGGGGCAGGTCGTAATTTAAGCTATATGAAAGGATGGGTTAACCTATGCTCGACAAGCGTTATCAGGTGTTTATTACAACGTCTGGCAAAGAAATGCAACCAGAACGAATGATTGTATCTCAGACTCTGATTGGAATGGGTTTCTTTTCATGGGGACTAGAGCAACGTACACCTTTAAGTACCGCTTTTGCGCGTCGACAAATTGATGATTGCGATTATGTATTGTTACTTTTAGGTAGTCAGTATGGAGAGCAGTCTGTCTCTGGCGTCAGTTATATGCATTTAGAGTATATTTATGCAGTGACCAAGCAAAAACCAATCATTGTCTTTTTACATGATGCGCCTGAATCTCGTAGTGATGATTTACAAGAGTCTAGACAAGAACTAAAAGAAAAATTTTATGAATTTCGTAACCAGTTGCAAAAAGAAGTTGAGCAAGTTGTTACTTATAGAACTTTAAGAGATTTAGAACTGAGTGTGCGTTCATATATGCCACAAATGTTAGAACGTTATCCTGTTGTGGGATGGGTGCGTCCGCAAAATATTCAAGTTTTACAAGATGAAATTGATCGTTTAAAAACTCAATTATTGCAAGTTAAAAACCCACAAGAACGTAAAGAAGCTGATCCATTTTTAACTTTACCAAAAGTATCAGCACATGATGTATTTAACTTTGATTATCGTGTTCATGCGTATCAAGACGGTAATTTTAAGGAAATGAATCCTATACGAGAAACGACATGGATTGAAATTTTAAAAGTTTTATCTGTTGAGTTTCGTGAGGCAACCCCTGAGGATAGTTTTTCTAAAGTCTTAAATGAATATCTCAATAAATCAGGTTTAGCTGACGTTCAAGTGTCTATGCCTAGAGCACATGCAGTTGCTCGTGCGCAAATTAATATTCGTGCATTGCATACAATTAAACAACAAATGCGACAAAATGATTGGATCGCTCCAATAGGACGTGATGATCGTCAAAGAATGCTGTGGCAGATGACCAATAAGGGTTTGCGTTTACTTGAAGGTTCTCAAATGTTAGGTTCACGTCCATTGATTATTTAACAGGACATTTGGACAGATTTTAGGTAAGGTATATTGAAGTCAATAGATTTGAAAATAGCATGAAATCTGTATCGAAACCCAGAGTTCTAGTCATCGTTGCAAATTTAGGAACCCCAGATGCTCCTTCTGAAGCAGCAGTTCGTCGTTTTTTAAAACAGTTTTTGTCAGATGGGCGAGTCATTGAAATTCCAAAATTAGTTTGGAAAATTATTCTGCATGCTTTTGTTTTACCATTTCGCCCAAAACGTGTCGCACATGCGTACGCACAAGTCTGGTCAAATGACTCGCCAATGCGAGAAATTTTGTTTCAGCAAATTGAAATTTTAAAACAACAGTTGCTTCCAAAAAATCCTGATTTGGAACTGCACGTTGTACCTGCAATGACCTATGGTAATCCAAACATTGCCAAAGTTTTGCAGGATGCTGAACAAAATTATTTTGACCAAATTATTTTATTTCCATTATTTCCTCAGTATTCAGCAACCTCTACAGCTCCTTTATATGATGCTGTAGCCAAGTGGGTGCTCACACAACGAAATTTACCTGCTTTAAGTATTATTCGTGATTATTATCAGCATCCTTTATATATTCAGGCTTTAGCTGAAAGTGTACGTAAATTTCAGTCAGTGCATGGCACAGCTGATAAATTATTAATGTCATTTCACGGTATTCCTCAACCTTATGCAGATAAGGGTGATCCTTATGCCGATCGTTGTAGAATCACAGCGCAAAAACTCGCACAAGCTTTAAATCTAAAAGATGAACAATGGCAAATTAGTTTCCAGTCTCGTTTTGGTAAACAAGAATGGGTGAAGCCTTATACTGATCAAACTTTATTAGATTGGGCGCAACAAGGCGTAAAATCTGTACAGGTTTTAAGTCCTGCATTTTCAGCCGATTGCTTAGAAACTTTAGAAGAATTAGCCTTGCAAAATGCTGAGCTTTTTATACAAGCAGGCGGTCAACATTATCAATATATTCCTGCTTTAAACACAGATCCATTGCATATGGAACTTTTAACACAGTTGTTACAGGCAAACTTAGACCCATTAACCACGACTTTAAGTGCTGTTGAATCAGCTTGAGAGAAAACTATGTTGCAAGTCAAAATTGTACCCGTTACAGCTTTTGCTCAAAATTGCTCGATTGTTTGGGATAGTGAAAGTTTAGAGGCTGTTTTGATTGATGCAGGGGGTGAGCCTGAAAAACTGAAACAAGAAGTTGAAGCTTTGGGCTTAACTGTTAAGGCATTATGGCTAACGCATGGTCACTTAGACCATGCAGGTGCTGTAGGTGCTTTAGTCAAAATATGGGATGTACCTGTGATTGGTCCTCATAAAGAAGATGCTTTTTGGTTGGATATGATCCAAGAGGTTTCTGCGCGTTATGGTTTTCCAATTCCTGAGCCTGTAGTGGTCAATCAATGGTTAACAGGGGGTGAAACTTTAACTTTAGGTGCTGAAACATTTGAAGTACGTTTTGCCCCAGGTCATACACCAGGTCATGTGATGTTTTATAATGCAAAATATGGCGTACTTTGGACAGGTGATGTGTTGTTCAAAGGCTCTATTGGGCGTACTGACTTTCCAAAAGGTAATCACCAACAGTTATTAGACTCGATTCAACGAGAATGCTTTAGTTTACCTAATGAGACACAGTTCATTTCAGGACATGGTCCAATGAGTACAATTGGTTTTGAAAAACAGCATAATCCTTTTGTTGCGAGTAAAGCAGGTTAAAAAACAGTATTCATATAGTGAAAATTAAGTGATTTAAAACTAAAAAACCTCTATTTGAACATGGAGGTTTTTTATGGAATTTTAATCTAAAGAACTAGAAAATCTTTTTTTGAGTTCGAAGCCAATCAAAAGTGTGGCAATGATAAAAAGAAAAGCGATGGCAAAAAACAGACCATCAAGTGTGTATAAACTTAAAATAATAAATAATAAGCTTAAAATAACTAAGATTATAAAAATTGTTTTTAAGACAAAATGCATGATTTTTTCTCAATTAGAAAAAGGGACGATGCTTTTAATAAAATAATAAAAATAAAGTAGATTATTTATAATACAAACATGCTAATTCAGGTGAATTGAATTGTAATTAAATTTTACATTAAGGTTCTTCTGCTTGTGGAGCATCTTCAGTAGGCAGCTTATATTCATCACTTGCCCATGCGCCTAAATCAATCAATTTACAACGTTCAGAACAAAATGGACGAAACTCGTTACCTTCCCATTGAGACGCTTCACCGCAACGTGGGCATGGAAATGTTTTAGACATGGTGAACTCCTGTTTTTGATGTTGAATCGGCACAGCAAAAAAAGCCAAGACTTGTTAAACTTGTCGCGATTTCCACTAGTTTGATCTGATTATGCCGATTCGTCAATTTCAAGCGCAGCGTATGCATGCACCCCGTGATTTTCAACCGATTGAAAATAAGCCTGTTTGTGTTGAAATTGGGGCGGGTAAAGGTAAACATGCTTTGCTTTTTTCAGGGCAGCATTCTGATCTGCAATTGATTGCAGTTGAACGAACCCGTGAGAAATTTGTGGCAATGCAAAAACAGCATCAACTGGAAGGTCAAGCCAATCTGACCCCAATACATGCAGATGCCTTACCGTGGGTAGTGCATGCTTTGTATCCGCAGCAAGTACAGCAATTCTTTATTTTATATCCGAATCCTGAGCCACATAATCCCGCTCAGCGTTGGTTAAATATGCCATTTTTTGAGTTTCTGATTTCACGCTTGCAGCCCAATGCTACAGTGACATTGGCAAGTAATATTCCCGAATATATTGCAGAAGCAGAACAACAATTGAAAAATGTTTGGAAATTGCCTTATGAAAAACAGGTGATTGCTCAGGATTCAACACGGACGCATTTTGAAATTAAATATCTGGAGCGGGGTGAATTGTGTCAGCAATTGATCATCCAAAAACCTGAAACCTATACAACGCGCTTTGATGATTTTCAGCCTTTAAATGGGCAAAATACTCAGACTGTAGATGAGTCAAACGATGCCCGTTAAAAAGATTGCCATCGTTGGTGCAGGTCCTGCGGGTCTGATGGCAGCTGAAGTTTTAAGTCAGCATTCATCAGATCATTTTAAAATCCATATTTTTGAACAAAAACCTTCGGCTGCACGTAAATTTTTAATGGCAGGCAAAACAGGTTTGAATATTTCCCATGCCGAACCTTTTGAGCAATTTATACAGCGTTATGATCAGGTGGAATGGCTCAAGCCTTGGGTCAAACAGTGGGATGCGACATGGATTCAAAACTGGATGCAAGGTTTGGGTATTGCATCTTATGTGGGGAGTTCAGGGCGAATTTTCCCAATTGAAATGAAAGCCGCGCCTTTACTGCGTGCATGGTTAAAGCGTTTGGCTGAACAAGGTGTGAAATTTCACTATCGTCATCAAGTTTTGGATTTAAAAAATCAAAGCTTAAGCATTCAGGATCTGAAATCGGATCAAATCATTCAACACAATTTTGATGCGATTATTCTGGCATGTGGTGCAGTGTCATGGGCACAACTTGGCAGTGATGGTGCATGGCAAAAATGGCTGGATGCAAATGCCATTGAGCCTTTTCAGCCGAGTAATGCAGGTGTAGAACGTGCATGGTCGTCCTATATGCAGGATGTTTTCGGGCAACCGCTGAAACGTGTAGACGCATGGGTGGCAAGCTCTGCCAAAACGCAGGGTGATATTGTCATCACGCATTATGGTCTGGAAAGTGGTCTGATTTATAAACAAGGTCGGGCTTTGCGTGCTTTACAAAAACAAGGTCAGGCGTTGACTTTACATTTGGATTTATTGCCTGATTTAAGCCTTGCACAATTGACACAAAAACTACAGCCTTCCAAAAAGCAATCGATGAGTAATCTTTGGCGTAAAGCAGGACTGGATACAGCGAAAGCCAATTTAGTCCGTGAAATTGTCGATAAATCTTTGTGGAATCAGCCTGAAAAATTAGCTGCCCAAATCAAGCATTTAAGCATTTCACTGACAGGTTTTCGCCCCATTGATGAAGCGATCAGCTGTGCAGGTGGTGTCAGAAAAACGGTATTGAATGAGCATTTACAGCTCAGTTCAAATCCTTACGTGTTTTGTTGTGGGGAAATGCTGGATTGGGATGCACCGACTGGTGGCTATTTATTGACGGCTTGTTTTGCAACAGGGCGGGCTGCGGGTGAGGGCGTCATTCACAGTTTGATGCATACAAATTGAAAAGATTAAGTTTCTGTTAAAACAGGCAATCTATGCTAATTTTGACTGATTCATTCATAAGAGATCAAAGGCATGTCTGCTGAAAAATTATATACAGGAAGTTGTTTGTGTGGCGGGATTCATTATGAAATTCATGGTGAAATTGGTGAGGTGATCGAATGTCATTGCAAGCGTTGCCGTAAAGCCAATGGGACAGCCTTCGCCACCAATGCCCCAATTCAAAAAGCAGACTTTAAAATTGTCAAAGGTGAGGCTCTACTGAAAAAATTTGCCTCCACGCCAACTACAGACCGCTGTTTCTGTGCTGAATGTGGCTCACCGATTATCAGTATTAAAGCCGAAACTCCTGATACTTATCGTTTGAGACTTGGAACTTTGGATACGCCACTTGAGCATAAGCCGAGTATGCATATTTTTACGGCATATAAGGCGGAATGGGACACGATTTGTGATGGTTTGCCACAGTATGATGAAAGACCTTAAGTATAGTGCATTGATTGAATACAAAGGACTCAGCAGAGATAATACGTGAGTTAAGTAAATCCTCCCCAACCCTCCTTTAAAAAGGAGGGAGCTTTCCATGACTAAAAATTACTTTATTTGCTGAGTCTTTTTTCATTATTTTGCGACTAAAGCTGTACCTTCAAATTGAATACCATCCCAGCCATTTTGCAGAAACTGACGAATGTTTTGATGATCTGTTGCTTCAGGTGTTGCCAAAACAGAAGCATAGTGTTCTGCAAATAAACTCAAGGTTTGTGCCTGATCCAGATCATTCAGTTTTGCGAAAGAAAACACTTTGGCACTGCCTTGGTTTTCAGTTGCAGCATTATGTTGTTGTCCGTTTTGAAATGCGGTAGGCGTATGGTTATAGTGTGCTTCAATAAATGCCAATACATCTGAAAATTTGGCTTCACCGTTTTGAAGTTGAGTGAGAAGTTGTTGCGTCATGATGTTTCTGTCCTAAAACTTTAAAATTGCGTGTGACAATATCATATTCCGTCTTAATTTCACTTGATAATAAAATGCTCAAAAGTCAGTTTTTTGTTAATATAAAAATGACCTCAGCGTTAAAACCATAATTATTTATACTCTATGAAACGTCATCTTTTTAAATATCAACAAAAACAAATATTTTTTCGCCTTTTTCGACGTTTTCTTCAGTCAACATGGATTTTAAATTTGCGTCGTTGGCTGATGCGTTATTCACCATTTTTAAGGCTTGAAAGCCAAGCGACTGATACGGTGTATATGTCTTGGTTAGTTGATATTAATTTGGTTAGACAACGTTTTCCAGAACCGATCCGTTTATGGGAACATCAGGGAAAAACGATCTTCAGTATCTTGTTTTATCATCACCATCATTTTGGTTTACATTGTTTAGGACCTGCTCGAAAGATATTTCCTTCGCCACGACAAAGTAATTGGCGGTTCTATTTGGCAAATGATCTTTTGCCTAAAACGGTGATTTTTGAGCAGATTGTGGTGGATAAAATGTTGCATGTGATGGGAGGTCGCATGTTGAGTGATGCAATGCCTGCACAATATGATCCACATTTTCAACATGATGTGAAACGCGAAAATGATCAACTAAATATCCACGCTCAAATACACATGGATGATCGTTATTGCTTAGAAGTCAAACTTAAAAATACGCAAAATTGGCAATTAAAAGGGGAGTGGGCAGAAATTTTTAGCACATGGGAGGATGCTTTAGAATTTTTTGTACCACAAGAACATGTTTGGGTAGAGTGTGTAGATCAACCCGAAAAGCTTTCACAGGGAAATATTAAAATTGTCAGTGATTTTCAAAAGATTCGTCCTTTGATGATTGATCAGATCGATTGCCCATTATTAACAGAATTTGGCATTGACGCCTCAAGTTCACCGCTATGCTTTTTTATTCCCAATTTAGACTTTCATGTATTGGGTGAGAATCCTGTTGAATCTCTACCCAATGGAGTCGAGGTCAATGCATCCGTAGATATGAGAAAGGCAGAAAAATAATAAGCTGGGCATGACATCTTAAAATGAAATGTTTTTCTTGTTTGACTTAGATGGTTTTAAATCAACAACCTGATTAGATTCTTGAATAATCGCATGTTAATCTGTGGGTAAGTACCTAGTTATACACATGAGGAGTTTTGAAAATGAATTGGCTGTTAGTTGCGTGCGGTGGAGCAATCGGTGCGAGTTTACGATACGGCGCAGGATTCATTATTTCAAAACCTCATAGCTTATTTCCATGGACAACATGGTCTGTGAACCTTTTTGGATGCTTTCTTGCAGGTGTTTTTTTTGCTTTTACTCAAAAATATCCAGTGTTGCAAAGTGAAGCTCGTTTGTTGTTGATGGTTGGCATTTTAGGTGGATTTACCACATTTTCGAGTTTTGGATTGGAAACATTTCAACTCATTCGACAAGGGCAATTTCCAATTGCATTGGCATATACCGTGTCGAGTGTGGTGATTGGTGTAATATGTTTGGCAATTGGTTTTTATATTTTTCAGATGTTGTTATCTGCAAAATAATCATTTTGTACCTATTTCCATACAAAAAAAAGAAGCCTAAGCAGGAGGATAGTTTGCTTAGACTTCAAAATATGGTTTTACTTTAATAGAGGTTGCTTAAAAAATAATTAACCAAACATGAATAAAAGCTTAATTTTACTGAGGAACCAATTCTTCAAAAACATCGCTTAAATCATCATGAACTTTAAGTTGGATCAGGTTCCAGTAGTGACCTGAAATAGTACGATTCACCATCAGCGTATCTGGTGATGGTTTAAATACATCCCAGTATTTTAATGATTTTTTTACCAGTTTCATGCCATCATGATGTGCTGAATTTTCAGCAAAATCATAATGTGTGGTGAGTGGTCGTAATAAAACTTCTAACCATTCTTTATATAAATCGTCAGGGAATTTTCCTTGTTCTGCTAAAGCATCTAAAGCAATTAAATGTTGTTCTATCGTTTTAATATCTGTTGTTTTTCCAGCACGAACCAACGCTTTAAAGTGACCGATAATATCTGTAGAAAGTGTTTTTACACCCCCAAAGTCATAAATAATTACACTGCCATCTTCACGAAAAGCAAAATTCCCCGGATGTGGATCGCAGTGAAAACGTTTCAAAAAGAAAATTTGTTGTCCTAAAGCTCGAATTAAACGTTCACCGATTTCATTACGAACAGCTAAGTCCCAACTGCTTGCTGTTTCAATACTTTCGCCTTTTTCCATACTCAGGGTTAAAATGCGTCGGCTTGAATATTCAGGATAAACATTAGGGATGATGATTTTACTGTCAAGCGCCTGATGAAAGGTTTTGAAAACCTGTAAATTTTGCGCTTCGATTTCGTAATTCAGTTCTTCGTGCAAACTGTCCTGAATTTCTTTAAATAAACGATCTTGTAGCTTTTTATCGACTTTTAAAACCCCCATTAAACGTAGGGCTAAACGAACTTGTTTCAAGTCACTTTCACAGGCTTCATCGACTCCTGGATATTGCACTTTAACTACAACTTCTGTGCCGTTGGGAAGTGTGGCTTTATGCACTTGCCCAATAGATGCTGCTGCAAAAGGTTGTTCATCAAAATGTTGAAAGACTTGCTCTAAAGGTTTGCCTAATTCTTTTTCGATTTGTTTTTTGATGTCCGCAAAGGGCATGGCAGGGGCTTGGCGTTGCAGTTTTGCAATGGCTTTAGCCACTTCAGGTGGGAAAATATCTTTGTACTGAGAGGCGATTTGTCCGACTTTCATTACAGCGCCTTTCATTTCACCCAGCGTGTCTGCGATCTGAATGCCAATGTCTTGAAAGAGTTTGCTGCGTGCTTCATTCTTTTTTTCTTCATCAGCATTAAAGTTGCGAATAGAATTGGACACGGTTTTGGTCGCAATGCTTGCGGTCATCCCTGCAAGTTTCATAAAACGACGACCTGGTGTACTTGAATTTTTAGACATTCAGACAAATCCTTAAACTTTGATGAAGTTTTTTCTCATTTTGATCATAGGCGACTATTCTTAAACTGCCTACTTTAAATTGTTAAGATATTGTTTCTACTTTGCTATTTTTCTAAAAGCAGCGTGGCTTATATTTTTCATTGTGTACGCCTTGTTTAGCGTTACAATGATTTTAGTTGAAAATGTGCTGAGTGACTATGAAAGTTTATCGTTATTTAACAGGTCAGGATGATGTGAATTTTTGTGCCAGAGTCACCAAGGCTTTAAATGAAGGTTATGAACTATATGGTTCACCGACCATGACTTTTAATGGTGAGAATGTGATTGTTGGGCAAGTCATTGTGAAAGAAGTAGCGGATGAAAGTGAAGTTCCGCAAGGGTTGAAGGATGCGATGGCAAAATTATAATTGCTACCACATCCGACAAAACAGAGTGGATCATATTACAGGTTTAATGGGGCTGCTGACTGAGTCTTTTATTATTCATAAACAAACGCATCAGCAATAATACACAGGCAATACTTAAACCGACAATCAAACCCGTCCATACACCTGCTGCACCCAATTCGGTATAACGTGCCAGATAAATTCCGACAGGGAAAGCAATCACCCAATAGGCAAGCATCGTCACCCACATTGGACCTTTGGTGTCTTGCATGCCACGCAAACATCCTGCGGCACTGACTTGCCATGCATCCATAAGCTGATAGGCAATTGCGAATAAAATTAAATACACTGCAATCTGAGCAACTTCATAATCTGAGGTGTAGACCGCCACAATTTCATTGCGCAGCAACCACATGAGTAACATGGTAATGAATGCAAATACTGTAGCAGTCAACATTCCAACTTTTTGCACCTTACGCATGGCAACCCAGTTCTTTTCACCATAATAGGTTCCGATCCGAATCGTTAAGGCAAGTGCCAATGACATTGGAATCATAAACAATTGTGATGTTACCGAAATCGCAATCTGATGCGCTGCAATGGTAATTTCACCCAAAGTACTCAGCACAATAGCCCCTGTACTGAAAATACTCACTTCAAAAAAGATCGCAAGTCCAATCGGGAAGCCCAGCTTTAAAATCCGTTTGATCAAAACAGGATTAATTTTTTCAAAATGCGTGAGTGGTTGAGTTGGTTGATAGCGTTTGGCTTTAAACACATAGATGGCTAAAACAATAAACATCAGCCATTGTAAAATGGCAGTAGCAAAACCACAGCCTGCACTGCCTAAGTGTGGAATGGGTCCAATCCCATACATAAAGATGAAATTCAGCGGAATAAGTACCACCAAAGCCACTAGACTGAGCAACGTAACAGGGCGTGGATAACCTAAAGCTTCTGAATAATTACGCAGTGCCGCATACATAGTGACAGCAGGCATACCGAAAGCAATCGCATGTAAAAACAGACTTGCTTTAGGCAATAAAGAGTCAGGCACACCAAACAGTGGCAGCAGTAAGGGCATGGCTTGTAAAATCAGCATGGCAATAATACCAAGCACTAAAGCCACCCACAGGGATTGGCGGACGATACTCGGAATCTTTTCAGGTGTACGTGCACCATTGGCTTCCGCCACCAAAGGTGTGGTTGCAATCATGATGCCACTGAACAACAACATGATCGGAATCCACAAACCCACACCGACAGCAATCGCGGCGAGGTCTTCGGCAGACATATGTCCTGCCATAATGGTGTCAATCAGTCCGAAACCTGCGTAGGCAAACTGAGTGACCAAAATCGGGAGCATCAAGTGAAACAATTGCTTTAATTCAAAGCGGGTAGTTGTGGCTTTTATGGATTCAGACACAGAAATTACTCGTTTTAAATGTGCTTAGAATAAAAAACGGTTAGCGTTGTAGAGTGAGAAGCACACCAATAAAAATCACCACGCCACCTAAAAGACGTTGCCAATTGAGTTGCGTTTTTTCGACACCGAGTAAACCAAATTGATCAAACACCATCGACATCAAAATTTGCCCAAAAATAATCAGACCAGACAAGGTTAAAAAGCCGAGTTTGGGCGCGGTATAAATGCTGATACTGATGGCATACACGCCTAGACATCCACCCAGCCATAAATACCATGGAATTTGCCCCAAATTTTGCAATGTGGGTTTGGGCGCAGACTGAAAAAACACAAAAATAGCGAGCACTATTGTACCAACTAAAAATGACAAAAGGGCAGCTTGTATGGGGGAGTGTAAATATTCTCGTAATTGTGAATTCAGTGCGGTTTGAAAGGTCATGGCAATGCCAATGCCCATCGCAAGAGGCAATAATAAAAGCATTTGGCTCGAGAGCTTCATCATATTTTTATTGTCTGTGTTCCCTGTCTGAATTTTAGTCTAATGGAAAGTTAAGCAATGTGCGAATTATAGATTCAGTCTAATAATAAAAAATCAGTGGAAGCAGTGGTCTAAAATCATGACTTAATCCTTGTTTGCCATGATCAAAAGTCATTTCGAGTAAATGTGTTTCGGCATCAATCAAGCTGAGGTTTTCAATGTCTTGTATAGCCTTCACTGTTAAATTTTGCTTAAGCTGAGGAATGCTGATCTGTGTTTCTGTAAGTGTCGATAACCCTCTTGTATGGGTAAAAGGTTGTCTACGTTCAGGACTTGCTTGATCAGGTCTTGAAGCAAAACCAAGAAAAAACCACATTGGTTCTTTTAGCGTATTATTCTTTGCAATCTCAACATATAACTGAGATGGTAAATAAGCAGGTCGATATTGCCAAGTTTGAAATAAAGCGTTGTGTTGCGTGGTATTTGAAGGTCTAAAACATACGCCAAAAGGTGAAACAGCGACATCAAGATCGCTCAAGCGTTCATATAATTGGGTCGGACGCGTGATTTCACTTTTTGCTTCTATTTCATCGTTGAGCCAAATTAATTCTAAAAAAGCATTCTGAAAGAAAAATCGACGATTGGCTGTGCCTTGTCCTGTATGAATATTTGAACTTGCTTCAGTTAAGCCAAATGCTTTCAATGCTTCTGCTTCAGGTGCGCTGTATTGCGCACGTATAAAAATATGATCAATTTCCATGTTGTAGTGCTCTTTTCATTATTTTCTGAAATTATAGCGATCTTAGCTGAAAAATCATTTTCATTTGTCTGATTTGAATTTCCCTGACTCATGCTAAAATTCGCCATTCTCCAAATTTCTCTGAGCTTCTTCCTTGGCTGATTTAAATCCTCAAAATATTCCACTTTCTCTTTATATTCATATGCCGTGGTGCGTGCGTAAATGTCCTTATTGTGACTTTAACTCGCACGCTGTGCCTGATGGAAAATTATCTTTAGATTTGGAACAGGAATATTTACAGGCATTGGTTGAGGACTTTAAAACACAAATTGATTTTGCGCAGGGACGTGAAATTCATAGTGTATTTATTGGTGGTGGTACGCCCTCACTGATTTCAGCGCAGGGTTATCAATGGTTATTTGCCCAATTAAAAGCTCTGATTCCATTTCAACAAGGCTGTGAAATTACGTTGGAAGCCAATCCCGGCACGGTGGAGCATGATCCATTTGCAGATTATCTGGATGTAGGCATTAACCGTTTATCTCTTGGAGTACAAAGCTTTAATACCGAGCATTTAAAAAAATTGGGACGTATTCACTCCAATGATGATGCTATTTTGGCGATTCAACATGCCAAACAAGCAGGCTTTGAACGTGTCAATGTCGATCTAATGCATGGCTTGCCTGAACAGACTTTAGAACAAGCGTTAAATGATTTAAAACTTGCGGTGGAAAGTGGTGCAACGCATATTTCGTGGTATCAATTGACCATTGAACCCAATACCGTATTTTTCCGTACACAGCCGACTTTACCTGTCGATGATGTACTTGAGGATATTCAGGAACAAGGCGAAGCGTACTTAAAAGCCAATGGATTTATCAATTATGAAGTTTCAGCTTGGCGTAAAGAAAAACCTTCAGCACATAACTTAAATTATTGGCAATTTGGCGATTATTTGGCGATTGGGGCGGGGGCGCATGGCAAAGTGACTCAAGCGGATGGCGTGTATCGTTTTCAGAAAACCCGTTTGCCGAAAGACTATTTAGCCAAAGTGCCTGCGGAAAATTTGCAATTTAAACGCATTGAAAATGAAGATATGCCTTTTGAATTTATGATGAATGCACTGCGTTTGATGGATGGCGTAAAAGCAGATTTATACGCAGAACGTACAGGTTTGGATTTAAAAGATTTAGCGATTTTAGATTCTCTAAAACAACGTCAGTTGATGGTGAGTGATGCTGATATTTTGAATTGTACCGATAAAGGACATTTATTTTTAAATTCAGTTTTGGAGGAGTTTTTGTAAAATTCTTCCTGTTATTTTTAGCATTTTGCTATGATGATCAGGAAAATAATCAATCAGCGTTGTTTCTAAAAATGCAAAAAATAATCAGAAAAATCCTCATCGTACTGTCATTTTTCGTGTTGGGAATGACAGTGGCTTATGCTAAAACCAATGTCCCTCAATTTAAGGATTATCCTGTTAAACCTTATACGGGTAAAACGGCACAATTGGATATGAGGGATGAAAGTGCCCGAATGTTTCGCACCCGTTTACGTGATGCATTAAAAGAAAAGCCTAATTTTGCAGGTGAATATGTGATCACCATGTGGGGTTGTGGTGCGAGTTGCCGTAGTTACGCCTTTATCAATAAACGGACAGGAAAGTTGCTGGAGGGCGGTTTTGGTGGTGAAGGAAGTCAGGAAGATGTGATCGACTCACGGGCAAACAGCCGCTTATTGGTCACTCAAGAAGAACATAATAATGAAAACTGGGAAGTAGAGAGTATCACCACTCGATTTTATCTCTTTGAAAATAATAAATTTAAACTATTAAAAACAGTGAAAGAACCTGTGAAGAAAGAAAAGTAGGAGTTTTAACAGGTGAATGAAATTGTAGTTTTTGATTTAGATGGAACTTTATTATCGAATGATTCAACAAAATATTGGTTATCAAAACAATTGAAAAGCAACATTTTACGATTCATTTCTGCAATTATTATTTTACCTGTTGCAATTCCGCTGATGAAATTTAAGAAATCTAAATCACTAGGTGCTTCTTTATTTTTGTGGATTGCTACATGTGGTTTAAATAGAACTCAATTAGAAGAAAATTTAAATCATTTTGCAGTAAACGTAAAAAATAATTCAATTTCAAATTTATATTGGTTTAAAGATGGTCTTGCTGTACTAAACAATCATTTAGATGAAGGGAGAAGTATTATTATTGTCACAGCATCACCTGAGCCATTAGCTAAAGCTTTATTTAAATCAATGCATTTGGATGTGAAAGTTATAGGTACACCGCTAAAGAATATAATGGGTGGTTGGATTGGAGGAGTACATTGTCGACATACTGAAAAATTAAAACGTTTAAAACGAGAAGGTGTAAATCCTTATTGGTATGCGACATATAGTGATGATATTGAAGAGGATTATCCTATTTTGCAAGGGGCTAGATATGCTTATTTAATTAATGGGCATTATAAAAACTTATTAAATAAAAAATTAGAAAATATACGCTTTTTAGAGTGGAAATAATTAAAATATTTTATAAAAAAGACCGCCGAAGCAGTCTTTTAAATTTTCAAATGACTGAAAACTTAGTAATCAAAGCTGAAATGATCTGCTTCAAGCGCCATCATCGTCTTAGATGGATTGACCATAGACTCCGCATGACCTTGTGCACGTGGTAACAATTGTTCAAAGTAGAAATCAGCCACTTTGATTTTTGCTTTATAGAACTCAGGAGTTTCCGAACCTGTACCAGACGCTAATTTTTCAGAAGCAACAGCCGCTTGCTGTGCCCAATAATACGCCATCATTGAATAACCAGAGAACATCAGGAAGTCTACAGAAGCAGAAGATACGATGTCACGGTCTTTACGTGCAGCAAGCATGATACGAACAGTCAATGCATTCCACTGTGCACAGATCTTGGTTAGATCCCATGCAAAACGACGCATGTATTTATTACGTGCATGTTGACCACAGAATTTCAGGATTTCACCTGTGTATTCACGAACCACTTTACCTTTAGAAGAAAGCAGTACTTTACGACCAATCAAGTCAAGAGCCTGAATACCTGTTGTACCTTCATATAAAGTTGAGATACGCGCATCACGTGCGATCTGTTCCATACCATGTTCTTTGATATAGCCATGACCACCAAACACTTGCATACCTAAGTTTGCAGACTCCAGACCCATTTCCGTCAGGAAGCCTTTCAAAATTGGGGTATAGAAACCAAGTTTGTCATCATATTCTTCAAACTTCGCTTGGTCGCCTTGAAGCAGGGCATCCGTCATTTTATCTGCAAGCTGAGCTGCATGATAAATCATTGAACGACCACCTTCAGCAAATGCTTTTTGAGTCAACAACATACGACGTACATCAGCATGGTGAATAATCGCATCTGCAACACGTTCAGGATCTTTTTTACCTGAAAGCGCACGCATAGACATACGATCTTTGGCATAAGGTAAAGCACCTTGGAAAGACAACTCAGCATGTGCAAGACCTTGAACCGCAGTACCGATACGTGCTGTGTTCATGAAGGTAAACATTGCATGTAAACCTTTGTTGATTTCGCCAATCAGGTAACCTGTTGCTTCATCAAAGTTTAATACCGCAGTTGCTGAACCACGGATCCCCATTTTGTGTTCAATCGAACCACAGGTTACAGGGTTGCGTTCACCTACACCACCATCCGCAGTTGGAATGAATTTAGGTACGATGAACAGAGAAATACCTTTGGTACCCGCAGGTGCATCTGGAAGACGTGCAAGGACGATGTGAACAATATTTTCAGTTAAGTCATGCTCACCTGCAGAGATAAAGATTTTTGTCCCTGTGATTGCATAAGTGCCGTCTGCTTTAGGTTCAGCTTTGGTTTTAACCTGACCTAAGTCTGTACCACATTGTGGTTCAGTTAAGCACATCGTGCCAGACCAGGTACCCGCGGTAAGATGAGGCATGTAAGTTGCTTTTTGTTCATCTGTACCAAATTGCAAGATTGTATTCATACAACCCATGCTCAAACCTGGGTACATGGTGAATGACCAGTTTGCAGTTCCCATCATTTCAGATTTGATCAAGTTCAAAGACATTGGTAAGCCTTGACCGCCAAATTCTTCTGGGTAAGACAGACCTTGCCAGCCACCTTGAACAAACTGATCGTATGCTTCTTTAAAGCCTTTCGGTGTCGTCACTTCGCCATCTTTAAAATGACAGCCTTCTTCATCACCAGACTGGTTCAGAGGAGAAAGAATATTTTCACAAAAATCTGCTGCACCTTCCAAAATCATATCAATAGTGTCTGCATCGGCATTTTCGCCAATGGATAAGGTTTGGTAATGCGCTGGATAGTCTAAAACTTCATTCATTAAGAAACGAATGTCACGTAGGGGAGCTTTATATGCTGGCATGTGCTTAATCCTAATTTAGAAATAGTTTTGGATTTTCAATCGATACTTTCATTATTCATAAACAAAATAAAAATACATTGATAACAGCAACTGAAACAAATGTCAGAAAAGCTAATTTATCGGGTGAACTGTAAGCAATTTTTATTATTTTTTGCTACAATTTTAACCGTTTGTAAAATGATTATTTTAATCGTTTTTTTTGGTAATTATAATTATTCAAGGTGTTAGACAATTCTATGCGATTAAAATATTTAAGCTTAAGTCTTTTTAGTTTGAGCCTGACAGCATGTTCGTCACATGTCATTAAAACCAATTCTCTACATTCTAATTTAGATACAACGCAGCGTGCGACTCAAGCGCTCAATGCGATTTATGAAACGCCAAGTTTTGATTATTCAGGAAAGATCAAAATAGATCTAAACCAAAATAAGCAGGGTATTTTGAATCAAAATGAAAAACAACAACCACGTTTAGACCCTGAAATTGAAAAAAAACTAAATCAATATTTGGTTACACAAAAGATTAAGTTGAGTGAAACAGAGAAACAAGCGTTGTATCAACAAATGGCGCAACCAAACGTCATTGCTTTAAGTGAAATCATGGGCAAAGGCGCAGCTTTTGTTGAAACGATGCTGAATGATTTAAATATCCATTATGATGGGACGGTGAATTATCGTCAAAAAATGGCTTCTTTTAATCTGATAACACAGTATAAAAAACCAAATTTATCAGTTGAGATGCGTATTCCCACAATTATTGATTTTAATAATTATAAATTTTATACCCATATTTTTTCATTGATGCCTTATTTAGCAAGTCCTGAAGATCAAGATAAATATGTTTATTTCGATTTTTCAAAATACAAAGATCAAATCTCTAGTGTTGACCAAAAGGCTTTACTTGAGTATTTAAAACAATCGAGTGTAAGTACATATCTTGTGGCAGATCAAAATGACCTGCGTCAGCTTAATGTAAATGGCACAGAGCGACAGCAGGGTGTTGTTGAGAAAATTCGTTTGCAAGGGAATGTTGAGGAATTATTTTTAAAAGCAAATTTATACAGCGCAATAAATCGTGAGTATTTGATGCAATCTGTATTTAAAATGGATGCAGCATCAGAACAATCTGCGATAAAAAACTTAGCTGCTCAAGTGGTTTCAGACGAGTTAGAAAACACAGCTTTAAATGAAGATGATGATCATAATGAATATGATGAAGCCACTGCTGCGATGTATAAACTTTATAAAGCAGTCAATAAAAACTTTTTAAATCATAATGGTGAGGCTGAAGCGCTTGCGATAGCAGAAACAGCAAGCGCAGTAGCAGATGCAACAGATGCTACAATTCAACTTGCAGACCATGTAGATGACGAGGATGACTCAGTACACGAAGCAAGCTCAGCAGAGAAAGTATTGCTGACTTCAGCACAATGTGAAAGCTTAGCGCAACGGAAAGCCAGTATTCGTATGGGAGATGTTGTTTATTGCCAGTCTTATTATGATATGAATGTACTAGATACTGCTGCGACGTCCTCTTTAACAGAGTTACAGAACTCTGCACATATACAAGCATTAACTGAAAAATTTAAAACATTCGGTCATAAAGATCACTTGGTGGATGCTCAACAATTTAAACAATTATGGTTGGCTCATCAAGATGAGATCGAAGCAGCTTTACCGATCAAAAATAAGAGAAATCTATTTGTTATAGATCTTTATATTGACCAGTATGGGCGTATGGTCAAAATGGACTATGATTTAAAATATCACATGGCTGATTTGCAACGTCAGTTTAATGTCAAATTTGATATGCAGATCCAAAACTATGGCAAGGCAACGCAGATAGACCGTCAAACTTTAAAACAAGCGAAACCATTTGCTGAGATTTTTAAAGATGGTTTTATTAATCGAATTTTTGGTAGTTTATCAGAGCAAACACCAGATTCAGCAAAACAAGGCATTGATTTTTCCCAACAATTAGCTCAGTTGGCAAAGACGGCATATCAGCAAACGAAGTCCTATGAAAAAACCTATCAGATTGTTTTTATAGCGAAATTAACCCATGATTATCCTGAAATTGTAAAACAATATACAACCCAAGATTTACAAGAAATTGCTGCTGTGTACGCTTATGCATATACGGATGAAGATATTTATAACCCTAAAGGTCAAGCTTTAAAATATATTCAACTCCTGAAGAAAAAACATCATTTGGAAGAAGATGATCAATTTGATCATGATTTGGGCAATGATGTTGATGATTTAGTAGAAGGTGTATGGATGACAAGGCAGGGAAGTCTTGAAACTGAAAATTTGTTAAAAAAACATAAAACGGTTGAAGCTGCATTTGCCTATGAATATATGCAAAAATTTGAGGCAGAAAATACAATTGATGATACGCAGCGTCAGGAGTTTAAAAAGACAGCTCATATTTTAGCAAAAGCGTATACTGCCTTTAGGTCTCAAAAATTTAATCAAGCGATCGTGGCAAATTTGACTGAAAACTCAGTTGAGTTTATTGATTATGCGTTATTTAAAAATACTTATGAGAAATTTAGTCAGGCAAATTTAAAGTAACGGGTTAAATGGGTTTGAGCGTAAAAAAGAACTTGTGATCAAGTTCTTTTTTATTTTTATGGAATTTGGTCGATAAAAATTAAAGATAATCTTTAATATTAGGTTTTACACCATTCCAGATTCGAAATGCTTCTAATGCCTGCCCAACAAGCATTCCAAAACCTTCTGTATGTTCAACACCACGCGCTTTGGCTTGATCTAAAAAACTTGAAGGTTTGCCATACGCCATTTCATAAGCATAATTAAACTTTAAGTTTTCAGGTAAAACTAAGGCATCGCCTGACAAACTTGCTGATGTTGCATTGATAATAATATCAAATTGCCCTTTTAAATCATTAAGTTGACACGCTGATAGTTCAGCTTCAGGTACAGCATCTTTTAAATCTGCAATCAATTGTTCAGCACGAGCCAATGTACGATTTGCAATAACAATTTTTTTGACACCTGCTTGTACTAAGGGATAAATGACACCACGTGTTGCTCCGCCTGCACCTAAAATTAAAATAGTACAATTATCTAAAGACCAATCTAAGGCTTGAATGGCTTCAACTAAGCCTTGACCATCGGTATTGTCACCATGTAATTGACCATTTTCCATCCATAATGTATTGACGGCTTTAGCAATTTTAGCGCGTTCAGAAAGATGTTCACATAAGGCAAAAGCTTGCTCTTTAAATGGAACAGTAACATTCATCCCCGCGCCATTTTCGGCAAAAAAGCAACGAACACTATTTTCAAAACCATCTAAAGGCGCAAAGCGTTTTGCATATTCCAACTCAATGCCTGTTTTTTCTGCAAAAGCATGATGTAGCTCAGGTGAGCGAGAATGTTCAATGGGATTACCAATAACGGCAAACTGTTTGCGCATGTTGCAAAATCCTTAGACTGAAATTGAGCCTTAATATACGTCAAAAAGACGATGCTCTAAAGTCTAAAGTCTTGCTTATGTGAGGAATGAGAGGGAAATTAAGGATTACAAATATCAACAAGAGTATTAATAAAAATATAGGTCATGTTTAAACATAAGCCAATGATGGCAATGAACATTAAACTAAAGCCAAAATGATCATTAAAAGGCTTTTCTGAAAAAATCACTGTACTAATGGCACTGAGTAAGGCAATGAAAAGACTGAAAAAAACGATTCCATTTAGGCTGATATTTTTTGCGTACATATCAATATCCTGAGTATCGGAACTACAAAATAAGTCGATAAATTTGACCTTTTGTATTCCATTCAATTCGAAAAGTAGCGTTATGTGTAGTGTACGTGATTTATCTTTTAAAAGAACCAGAAAGCTGTGTGGAAAGTGTCACAAACTATGAATTCAAAACGATGAGATACTGACTTTTTAAGATGGTTGAAATGAAAATAAAAAACCCAAGTACATAGACTCAGGTTTTTTATAACAATAAAAAATTAATCTGCTTTTAGTTCAGCCAACCAATCTTTGGGTTTTAAATAATAATCTGTCAGGCGTTTTTCAGGCGAATTTTTATCCCATTCAGGGCGATACGACCATGCAGCAAGCGGAGGCATACTCACTAAAATAGATTCAATACGCCCACCAGTTTGTAAACCAAACAATGTGCCACGGTCATAAACTAAATTATATTCTACATAGCGCCCACGGCGGTAAAGCTGAAAGTCACGTTGTGCTTTGGTAAAAGGTTGATTCTGATGTTTTTGAAAAATAGGTAAGATTGCTTTTAAATAACCATTGCCAACAGCTTGTATATATTCAAAGCATTTCTCAAAACCCCATTGATTTAGATCATCAAAAAATAAACCTCCAATACCACGTTGTTCATCACGATGTTTTAAATAAAAATAATCATCACACCATTTTTTATGTTCAGCATATACAGTTTCACCAAAAGGCGCGCACAGATCAAAGGCTTTCTGATGCCAAGCCAGCACATCTTCATCATTTGGATAAAATGGTGTGAGGTCAAAACCACCACCAAACCACCAAATGGGTTCTTGTCCTTCTTTTTCTGCTACAAATAGGCGAACATTGGCATGCGATGTAGGTACATTTGGATTTTTAGGATGAATGACCAATGAGACACCCATTGCTTGTGCTTTAGCACCTGCAATTTGTGGATGACGCTCTGTTGCAGATGCAGGAAGTTTAGAGATGTTAATGTGTGAGAACATCACACCACCTTTTTCAATCACTGTACCATTTTGTAAAACACGTGAACGACCACCACCACCTTCAGGACGTTCCCAATCATCAATTTCAAATGTTGCTGTACCGCCACTTTCGAGTTCTCTTTGCTCTAAGCCTGCGCAGATACGTGCTTGTAAGTCGAGGAGAAATTCGCGAACACGTTGAATATCTGCTGAAGTCGGATTCTGCATGATGAACCTCATTGGAAAAATTAAAATGAGAAAATTGATGTACTGTTTATATCAAAACACAAAACCATAAAAAAAATAAGGGATTTTTGAAAAAATTCAATCATCCCTTATCGTCTTGGTTTTTATTTATAGAAAATAAATTAAAAATCATCTTTTTCGTACATATGTGACATACGATCATGTTTGGTTTTTAAATAATCTGCATTGAACTCATTTAAACCGACTGTCAAAGGTACACGATCAATTACATCAATACCTAAATCAGTCAAAGCTTTTAATTTCAATGGGTTGTTGGTGATGAGCTTGACTTGTTTAACCTGTAATTGATCAAGCATAATGCTACACATGTCATAAGTGCGTGCATCGGCAGGTAAATTTAATAATAAGTTAGCATCTACAGTGTCATGTCCCTGATCTTGCAACGCATAAGCACGGATTTTATTGGTTAAACCAATACCACGACCTTCCTGACGTAAATATAAAATCACGCCTTGACCTGCATCATTCATCATTTTCATGGTGTTATGTAATTGTGGACCACAATCACACTTCAAAGAACCGAAAGCATCCCCTGTTAAACATTCAGAGTGGATACGAACTAAAACGGGCTCAGTAGGCGCATTTTCCAAACCTTTAGAAAGAGCAACATGCTCTTCACCCGTCTGAGGATCCTGAAATACAGAAATTTTAAAATCACCATAAGCTGTTGGTAATTTTGAAGTTGCAACAAACGCTATTGGCACAGAATCTTCCATTTTTGTTTAGAAATTAGCTAAAGTATAGCGTAATGCTTGGACATTAGTAGAATTGTCAAACATGTTTTTATAGATAACTTTGCGATAAACTTTTCTTTTTTGTATAAAGCAGACAATAATAGTTGATCTAGAGATAGATTATTCAGGATAATTGTCATAACGAACACAATTGCGAAGTTGGATTGACTCTAATGACGCATCATTATAAATGTGGCTGATTGAATATGATATGATTCGATCTCACAATCATGCTAACCCGTGTCCCTAGCTTAGATTTGCCAGGCTTTAGAAGGCTTTGCCACATATGTTGTATACTGAAATACCTAGTCAACGTCCTGTTACGCCATTGTTGGATGCTATTGATCGTCCACAACAATTACGTCAGCTTGAGCAGAGCCAATTGGCACAGGTCGCGGACGAATTACGTCAATTTATTTTGTATGCTGCTGGTCAAAGTGGCGGGCATTTTGGTGCAAACCTTGGCGTTGTCGAATTAACAATAGCACTCCACTATTGTTTTAATACTCCAAATGACCGATTAGTTTGGGATGTAGGGCATCAAGCTTATCCCCACAAGGCATTAACGGGTCGCCGAGAACAATTGACCACCATACGTGCTAAAAATGGTTTAGCTGCTTTTCCTGCACGTGAAGAATCTGTCTTTGATACTTTTGGTGTAGGGCATTCATCCACTGCAATTTCAGCAGGTTTGGGTATGGCACTAGCACGTCGCTACCAAAAAGACCCATGTGATGTCGTCGCCATCGTTGGTGATGGTGCTATGACAGCAGGTATGGCATTTGAAGCAATGAATGATGCGGTTGCTCATCATGCTGACTTGATGGTTGTACTCAATGACAATGATATGTCTATTTCATGTAGTACGGGTGGTTTTGCTAAACACCTTGCTGCAATTTGGGAAAAAGGACAATTCATAAATATTGATGAGCAAGGTCAGGCTTTTGTTCAAGACTGCCCAGAGTGGGATTACAATTCTCGCTTACATCAATCTGCAACTGATGCAGCAGATAACTTATTTAAAGCGATTGGCTTTGATTATTTTGGACCGTTTGACGGTCATGATGTGAATCAATTAGTCCAAGTGTTCAATGCGCTGAAAAAACGCAAAGGACCACGCTTAATTCACATTTATACAGTGAAAGGTAAAGGATTTGCGCCTGCGGAAGCAGATCAAATCAAATATCATGCAATTGGCAAAATAAATGCAAGTCCTGCAAAAGCGACTGCGCCAAAGTACTCAGATGTATTTGGTCAATGGTTATGTGATCAAGCTGCGCAAGATGACAAATTGCTCGCTATTACACCAGCGATGTGTGAAGGTTCGGGAATGGTGCAGTTTGCCAAACAATTCCCTGAGCGCTATTTTGACGTGGCGATTGCAGAACAACATGCTGTGACCTTGGCAGCAGGTATGGCGTGTGAAGGCTTAAAACCAGTCGTGGCGATTTATTCAACCTTTTTACAACGTGGTTATGATCAACTGATCCACGATGTTGCATTGCAAAATTTAGATGTGACATTTGGTATAGATCGTGCAGGTTTGGTGGGTGAAGATGGTCCAACGCATGCAGGTGCATATGACTATGCCTTTATGCGTACTGTCCCCAATATGGTGATCATGGCACCAAAAGACGAAAATGAATGCCGCCAAATGTTGCATACGGCTTATATTTATAAAGGTCCAACGGCTGTGCGTTATCCGCGAGGTAATGGACTTGGTGTTGAGATTCAGCAGCAACTGACTGCACTTGAAATTGGTAAAGCAGAATTATTGCTAGAGTTAAATACTGAACATGAAGAATGCATTAGTATTTTGGCTTTTGGTAGCAGAGTACAAACTGCATTGGATGCTGCACATCAATTAGCGTCTAAATTGGATATTGTAATACGTGTTGTGAACATGCGTTTTGTGAAACCACTAGATGAACAAATCATTCGTGATTTAGCAGACAAAACCAGTTTATTTGTCACTGTAGAAGAACATGCGGTGATGGCAGGTGCTGGTAGTGCTGTGAATGAGTTTATGGCACAAGCGCAAATGATCAAGCCAATTTTAAATCTTGGTTTACCTGATGAATTTTTGCCTCAAGCCAGTCATGCAGAAATGTTACAAGATTGTGGTTTAGATGCTAAAGGTATCCAAAATTCAATTGAACAGGCTTGGTTAAAATTACTGCAACATACTTAAGTTTTTGTAATGCATGCAAATCTAAAATTTTAGCAACAAAATTTCCCTAAAAGCCCCAATATTTGTTAAAATGTTGGGGCTTTTATGCATTATTCTTTATCAGTATCTTCAAATTTGTAGTGGGTGTTCAATGGAACCTATGGTGGTTATGGCTGCGCGTGCGGCTCAATTAGTTGGTCAAGAGCTTTTAAAAGCGCATCAAAATCGTCATAAACTCGATCTACAAGTCGAAGAAAAAGGTATTGATGGTCCAGTAACTCGTGTAGATCGCTACATTGAGCAACTAACAATTGATACACTTCGTAAAAGTTATAAAAATCACAGCTTCCTTGGTGAAGAATTTGGTTTACAAGAAGGTAAAGGTCACGATGCAGATTGGTGCTGGGTGATTGATCCGCTTGATGGTACGCTAAACTTCATTAATGGTTTCCCTCATTTCTGTGTTTCTATTGCAGTTCAACATAAAGGTGTAACTCAGCACGGCGTTATTTATGACCCTGTGAAAGATGAGTTATTTTCTGCAAGTCGTGGTCGCGGTGCAATGTTGAACCAACGCCGTATTCGTGTAAATGTGAAAGACAACCTTGAAAATACATTCATGGGTGTTGGTCATGCATTCCGTAAAATCCGTAATGGCGAAGTGGTTTCTTATGCAAAAAACCATTTTGATTCATTGTTAAATGTGACTGAAGCTGGTGCGCAATATCGCCGTGCTGGTTCTGCTGCATTAGACTTGGCTTATGTGGCTGCGGGTCGTTTAGATGGTTATTTTGAACTTGGTTTGAAACCTTGGGATATCGCAGCAGGCGAACTCATTGTAAAAGAAGCGGGCGGTACAGTAGTAGATGCACGTGGTGGATCTGATTCTATGGAAAACGGTCAAGTGATCGCATGTTCTATGAAAATGTTAAAACCGCTTATGCAAGCTGTTGTTCCTGCTTGGGGTGAAGCTGCGAAGTAATTTATGCTTTTGTAGTTTGAGTTTTGAAAAGCCTTCATGTGAATGAGGGCTTTTTTATGTGATATTGGAAATTATAAGATAACTAAAAATAGGGATTTTAAAAAATTGATCATACACTTTATTGGATTAGGTGGCTCAGGTAAAACGACTACAGCAAAAAGTTTGGCAATAAAAATGAATGTGCCACACTTTGATTTGGATGAATATTTTATTGAAAATATTGGTGATATTACTCAATTTATAAATAAGAATGGTTATGACGCTTATGCAAAGCGAAATATCGAATTGTATATTCAGCCTAATTATTTACAACTAAAACAAGAAATTGAAAATGATCCATTTACATTTTTGCTAATACCTTCTTTGGATTTAGATGAAAGTATTGAAGTGATTGTAAAAAGGCAATTGTCGAGATCGTATTTAAATACGAGTGCTGAAAAAGAAGAAATAAAAGTTAGGAAAAGATTTGAGATTTATCATAATTTGAATTGTTGTAAGGTTTTAACAAATCAATTGGTAGATGAAGTTGTTGAAAACATTAGCGTATTGATTGCTTTAAAAAGTGATATTTAAATAATTAGACGAAGCCGTATTTTTCATTTCTACTTTTTTATACATATCCCAAACATCACTCACAGGAAAAAACAATAAAACTTCGTGACATTATTTTAAATTCTGCTATACTCCGCGCACGCACTAAATTTCGTTCATTACCTGAACATTTCTCTTCTATATTGTGTATGCGCGTCCGGTCCAAAGAGAGGACAATATTTCGCGCCCCACCCAATCGCTTAAGCGATTCCTTCAGGTTGCGGCTGTAATCAAATGTGCGTTATACGCATCGTCGTTCTCGGATCGCCGCTGATTCTATATTTTCAGCGATTATTGCTGTACCGCTTTTTGCCGATGTCCAATAGACCATATTTTTAATGGAGCACCCACATTCGGGGTGAATATCTCTATGAGCAAAACTTTTGCTGATTTTCCTTTAGACGAGTCATTACATAAAGCACTCGAATCTCTTGGCTTTACGACACCTACACCAGTTCAAGAACAATCGATTCCAGCGGCTTTAGAAGGTAAAGACCTTTTAGTATCAAGCCAAACAGGTTCTGGTAAAACTGCTGCATTCTTACTCCCTACGTTAAATGCTTTAGCTGGACAAGAAACTTTTGTACCATTTAAAGAACGTATGAAAGCGGTTACTCAACCAAATATTCTTGTAATTTCACCTACACGTGAACTTGCACAACAAGTGTGCCAAGATGCAATTGCATTTGTACGTCATATGAAAGGTGTACGTGTTGCTGCAATCATGGGTGGTATGCCATTTGGTAAACAAATCCAGCAGTTAAAAGGCGCGCAAGTTGTAGTTGCAACGCCAGGTCGTTTACTTGACCTTGTAAACCGTCGTCAAATCAAGCTTGATAAAGTTGATTCTTTGATTGTTGATGAAGCTGACCGTATGCTTGATTTAGGTTTCTCTGAAGACCTAGAAGCAATTAGCGATTTAGCTGCAAATCGTAAACAAACATTAATGTTCTCTGCAACATTTGCACCACGTATCATTAATCTTGCTGAACGCATGATGAATGAGCCAGAGCGTATTGCGATTGAGACAGGTCATTCCACAAATACTGACATTACCCAAACTTTACACTGGACTGATGGTTTTGAGCATAAGAAAAAATTGCTTACACATTGGTTAAGTGAAGAAGACGTAGATCAAGCTGTTGTATTTGCTTCAACACAAGAAGATACAGACATGTTAGCTGAAGAGTTAGCTGAAGCTGGTCTTTCAGTTGTAGCACTTCATGGTGCGATGCCACAAACTGTACGTAACCGTCGTTTACGTTCTATCCGTGAAGGTCGTGCAAAAATCTTAGTTGCAACTGATGTTGCAGCACGTGGTCTAGATGTACCAACGATTTCACACGTAATCAACTTTGGTCTTCCAATGAAGAACGAAGATTATGTACACCGTATTGGTCGTACAGGTCGTGCAGGTCGTACAGGTAAAGCAATTACTTTAGCAACTTATCGTGAACGCGGTAAAATTCGTGCTTTAGAAGATTATTTAGATGCACGTTTAAATGTATCTGAAATTGAAGGTTTAGAACCATCTCCACCTCCTGCACGCGGTAGCCGTGATGGTGGCGGTCGTGGTCGTAACGGTGGTGGTCGTCGTGACGGCGGTCGTGGTGGCTTCGGTGGTGGTCGTCGTTTTGAAGGCGAAAGCAATTTCAAACGTCGTGAAGGTGGTGAAGATCGTCCACGCCGTAGCTTCGATGACAAACCTCGTGGTGATCGTCCATCTTATGGTGAAGATCGTCCTAAGCGTTCATTTGGTGGTGAAGAGCGTCCACGTCGCGAGTTCAACTCTGATCGTCCACGCCGTGAAGGTGGTTTTGAAGACCGTCCACGTCGCGAGTTCAACTCTGATCGTCCACGCCGTGAGGGTGGTTTCGAAGATCGTCCACGTCGCGAGTTCAACTCTGATCGCCCACGTCGTGAAGGCGGTTTTAACGATAAACCTCGTTTTAACTCGAATGATGACAACCGTGGCAACAGCGTAGACTATAAACCACGTCGTGAAGGTAGCTTCGGTGACCGTCCTAAACGTGATTTTGGCGACCGTCCACAACGTTCTTTTGGTGATGACCGTCCTAAGCGTTCATTCGGTGGTGAAGAACGTCCACGTCGCGAGTTCAATTCTGATCGTCCACGCCGTGAATTCACTGAAGACCGTCCTAAACGTTCTTTTGGTGATGATCGTCCTAAGCGTGAGTTCAGTTCAGATCGTCCAAAACGTAAATTTAATGACTAATTAAATAAAATTAAATAAAAAACCAGCCTTAGGGCTGGTTTTTTATTGTAAAAAATAAATCACACAAAGCTGTTTTTATTGTGAAATTAATCACATTAATGTTAAGATGATGAGGAAGTAACTTGTAGGATGTAGAATGTGATTAAAGAAAGTTATGGAGAAGTGATGCTATATATATTTTCAATTCTTCTCATCTCAAATATTGTTTATTTTATTTATAGTATTTTAATTTAAGTAAAATTAAAGATTTAATGAGTCGTAAAATAAATAAAACTGATCTGAATTTAATCAATAAATAATCAATAAACACACCTTGAGCGCATTGATCTGTAAAAATTAGAACAAACGCTTCATCTTTAATTACAACAAATTACTGAATTTCAGAGTATAGTATGCGAGCTGATGAATGCAGGAAAACGTTCAGCTATGAATAATCAATCATTTCTCGATGGACAAGCTTTAATTGAAGTAAGCAATTTAAGTTTTAACCGAGGGGAACGTGTCATTTATGACAATGTAAGTTTAAAAATTCGTCGTGGGCAAATTACCGCAATTATGGGACCATCAGGTACAGGTAAGACAACTTTACTGAGATTAATCGGTGGTCAGTTGGCACCTGATTCAGGTCAAGTGTTGCTTGATGGTAAAAATATTGCCTCCATGTCTCGTACTGAATTATTTGCTGCTCGTGCACGTATGGGAATGTTATTCCAAAGTGGTGCATTATTTACAGACATGACTGTTTATGAAAATGTCGCTTTCCCGATTCGAGCACATACGAAGCTCCCTGAAAATTTAATTGCAGAATTAGTTGCGTTAAAATTAGAGTCTGTCGGTCTACGTGGTGCTGAAAAGCTGATGCCATCCGAGCTTTCTGGTGGTATGAACCGTCGTGTGGCACTGGCTCGTGCGATTGCATTAGACCCTGATTTGATCATGTATGATGAACCTTTTGCAGGACAAGATCCAATCGTGATGGGTGTGTTGACACGTCTCATTCGTTCTTTACGTGAAGCATTAGATTTAACCACGATTATTGTGTCGCATGATGTAGATGAAACGCTTTCAATTGCAGATTACATCTATGTTGTTGCAGAAGGAAAAGTACAAGGTGAAGGCACACCTGCCGAATTACAACAACATGCTTCTCCATTTGTACAACAGTTTTTAACAGGTTCAGTTGAAGGACCTGTGGATTATCAATTTAGTCATCAAGCTTATTTAAGCAATGAGGTTGGTTCATGAATGCAATTGCCTTATTAGGTAGACGCGTTCTAGAACGTGTTCAGGGCATTGGCGTTGCGACAGTCATGTTGCTTCGTATTTTATGCTCTATGCCGACCCTTTTAGGGGTAAAGCTTTTTATTTATCAAATGTATCGAGTCGGTGTTCTATCTTTCTTGATCATTGCTGTTTCAGGTTTATTTATTGGTGCAGTGCTTGGTTTGCAGATGTATAACATTCTCGTTACTTTTGGTAGTGAAGCAATGTTAGGTGCAGCCGTTGCATTGACGTTATTGCGTGAACTAGCGCCTGTTGTTGCTGCATTACTTTTTGCTGGTCGAGCAGGTTCTGCATTAACTGCCGAAATTGGCTTAATGAAAGCCACTGAGCAGCTTTCAAGTATGGAAATGATCGGGGTTGATCCTTTAAAACGAGTTGTATCACCACGGTTATGGGCTGGAATTATCAGTTTACCGATGTTGTCTGTGATTTTTGCTGCGATTGGGATTATGGGCGGTAAAATGGTGGGTGTTGACTTTCTTGGTGCAGATGAAGGTTCTTATTGGAGTGGGATTTTTAGTAGTACACAATTTTATAAAGATGTACTCAATGGCACCATTATTAAGAGTTTAGTTTTTGCCTTAATCTGTACATGGATTGCGGTATACCAAGGCTATACCTGTGAGCCAACTTCTGAAGGTATTGCAACTTCAACGACACGTACAGTCGTATATTCATCATTGTGTGTATTAGGTTTTGATTTTGTGTTGACTGCGGTCATGTTCGGAGGGGTTTAATGAAGTCACGTACTAGTGAGCTGGCCGTAGGTGTTTTTGTCATTGTCTTCGGTTTAGCTTTATTTTTCTTAGCAATGAAAGTCAGCGGTTTGGTGGGAAATACCCTAAAAGATAGCTATAGCATGACGGCAACTTTTGATAATGTAAATGGTTTAAAACCACGTGCAAAAGTGACCATGAGTGGTGTGAAAATTGGTCAAGTTGAATCTATTTCTTTAGATCCAGTTACACGACTAGCGACAGTTAAATTTGATTTAGATGGTTCTTTAACTAGTTTTAACCCAGCACAATTAAAGACTGTACAGCAAAATGCTTTAGAAGAATTACGCTATAGTTCAGACTACCAAGCTGCTGATGCAAAGAAACAAAAAGAAATGGAACAGCAACTATTGAGTAACATGAAATCCATCACCAGTATTGATGAAGATGCTTACATAATGGTTGCAACAAATGGTCTATTAGGCGAAAAATATCTTAAAGTTGTACCGGGTGGTGGCTTGAACTATGTTAAACGTGGCGAAAGTGTTTCAAATACTCAAGGTACAATGGATCTAGAAGACCTTATTTCTAAATTTATTACTGGTGGTGCAGGGAAATCATCAGAGAGTGTATCAGGTTCTCAAGATGCATCTACATCGACAGAAACGACTGATGCTCAAACATCTTTTGTGGAATAAGCATAAGCGGAGAGATTTAAAGATGAATATGTTATTAAAACAAACTTTCACTACAACAGTATTGACAACAATGCTTGCGACTGCTGCAAATGCTGCCCCTGCCGAAGCACCTGCAGCATTTGTAAAACGTGTTGCAGATGGTTTAATTACACGTTTAAAAGCAGACCATGCGAAGTTACAAAATAATCCAGCAGCGGTTAAAGCCATTGTCCGTCAAAATTTAGATCCATATGTGGACGGTCAGGCATTTACACGTATTGTGATGGGTACTTATGCGACAAATCAATATAGTAATGCTGCTCAACGTGCTCAATTTGAACAAAATTTCCGTAATACGTTGATTGAGAATTATGGTTCAGCTTTTGCTAAATATACCAACCAAACATATAGCATGCGTCCATATAAAGACACAGGCAGTAAGAACCCAGTTGTAACACTCGACTTTAATAATAAAGGCGAAAAAATTCCTGTCTCATTCCAGTTGGCGGATCATGGTTCACAATGGAAAATTCGTAATATCAATGTATCAGGGATCGACTTAGGTTTACAATTCCGTAATCAATTTGCTGCTAACGTAAAACGTAATGGTGGAAATATTGACAAAGCAATTGCAACATTTGAACCAGATGCAGATGCAGCAGTCAATAAAAAATAAGTTGGTAGGTGTTGAATGATTGAATTTAAAAATCAGGAACTGTATGTCAGCGGTAAGATTGCTTATGAGAATGCTGAAAACTATTATTTAAATGGTTTGAAAATCATTCAGGCTGAAAATAAATTTCCATTAACGGTGAATTTATCACAGTTGGAACATGGCAGTACTTTGGCTTTGTCTGTTTTGGTGCAGTGGTTACGCCATACACCAAATACGCAAGGCTTACAATTTAAAGCTGTTCCTGAAAAGATGATGAAGATCATTCAAGCTTGTCATTTACAAGATGATTTACAATTGATTTAGTTAAATTGTAAGCAAGAAAAAAGCACCGAAAGGTGCTTTTTTTATGAATGTATACATAAGCAAAAAATCAAATCCATTTTTTCCATCTAAAGTAAATCAATGGTCCAACAAAGAACGCAACCAAAATACTAATAACCACATAAAAACTCGTCGTACCATGGGCAAAAGGTAAAACTTCAGTGTTCATCCCATAGATACTGGCGATGAGCATCGGAGGTGCAAGCATACTGGGTAAAATGGAGAATCGACGAATTGTATCGTTTTGTTCGGTGTTAATGAAGCCAGAAGTTGTGTCGAGTAGGAATCGAACTTTTTGAAATAAAAAGGCATCATGCTCAACCAAAGAGCGTACATCTTCGCTTAGCTCACGAATATCACCATCATAAATATGGCTGCCTAAAGCACGAGGACGAGATAGGAAAGTCAATACACGACGCAAATCGATTAAGCACAGTTGTGCTTTTCCGATCATATCTTCTTTTTGCGCTAAACGAGTAATCATGTCATCCAAATCTAAGATTTGTTCACGATGTCGAACATTCAGCACTTCAGTAGAATAGAGCTCTAAATCTTTATGCACATCTTCTAAAATATCAGCTAATTCATCTAGTTTTGCTTCAAGTAAGCCCAATAAAATCCAAGTTGGATCTTTATAGTCAATGTCATAGTCATTGCGTCGAGCACGTGCTCTAAAGGCACGAAAAGCGACAAGTTTTTCACCACGTAGCGTGAATAGGCGTTCTTTATGCAAAATAAAGGCAACAGTTTGCACAGTTGCTAACATATTTGAAGAATCTTCAGGATCTCCTTCAACTTGATAGTTTTTGTTTTTCGTTAAAAAATAAGTGCTGATATGTAAAATACCATCATCATCACGGTAAAATCGAGCCGATGATGAAATGTCTTCAAGTGATTTTAGCGTGGGGAAGTTTTGCTCATAGGCTTGTAGTACCCATTCTTGCTCTTCTTGTGAAGGTGCGATAAGGTCAATCCACACCAATTCAGGGTGTAAATCAAATCCTCCATTGATGGTTGCATCTTCTAAGCTACCGCGCTCTGTGGCATAAAAGGCTTCAAGCATAGTGTCTTTTCTCCCTTGCGCAGTATAGCGTTAAATCGATGCGTGTATTTTAGACAAGGATTTCATTAAAAACACTGATTTGATCATTCTTTTGCAAAAAAAATCTTGATCATTGATTTATAACTGTAACATGACAAAGTTAAAATTAGGTTAAATTTATGAATTCTATTGCAATTTTTTGTGGTTCGTCGCTTGGTTCAGATCAAATTTTTGCTGATATTGCTAAACTGACTGGTGAAACTATCGCCAAACAGGGCAAAACTTTGGTTTATGGTGGTGGTCGTTCTGGCTTAATGGGCATTGTTGCAGACAGTGCTTTGGCGGTTGGTGGCAAAGTGATTGGCGTAATTCCGCAAGGTTTGGTGGATCGTGAGTTGGCGCATCCACATTTAACGGAACTGTATATTGTTAAAAATATGCACGAACGTAAAACCAAAATGTCTGAGCTTTCGGATGGTTTTATTGCTTTGCCAGGTGGTGCAGGAACAATAGAAGAAATTTTTGAGCAATGGACGTGGGCGCAATTGGGGATTCATTTAAAGCCGTGCGCTTTCTTAAATGTTGAAGGTTTTTATGATGATTTATTAAAATTTATTCAGCTGACCACGGATAAAGGCTTTTCTAAAGCACGTTTCACTGATCAATTGATTCACTCAGATTGTTTAGATGAAATTTTATTGAAATTTGAAAACTATCAAGCACCTGAGCCAAAATGGGGTGTGAAAGACCGTAAAGAATTGGTTAAATTGGATGACGTAGATAAAAAGTTTGACTAATTAAAAATACAGCGTTTATTTACATTTAATAATTATCTTAAACACAATATATTGCATGTTCATTGAATTAATATCACAATATATTGTGTTTTTTATTTTATCACTGTCATGAACGTTATTACTGTTGCCGCTGCCATCATTCTCAATGAGCAAAATGAATTGCTGTTGGTTCGCAAGAAAAATACTGAGTTTTTTATGCAGGTGGGTGGCAAGTTAGAGGAAAAAGAGGCGCCTGAACACACCATGTTACGTGAGATTGCAGAAGAAATTGGTGCAAAAGCCGATATTCAGCAATTTATTGGTCGTTTTGAAACAAGTGCAGCCAATGAAGTAGGGCATCAATTGGTAAGTTATGTTTATCACGTTACATTGGAGCAAGCGCCTCGAATTGATGCTGAAATTGTAGAGATGAAGTGGATTGATTTGGATGATGATCAGACCTTGCTTGCACCATTAACTAAAGAAGTGGTGATTCCGTGGTGTATAGATCAATTAATAGATTAAGGTAAATATTGGTGAATTAAGCAATGCCTCAAATTTCAGTGAAAAGTTTACATTGATTTGTGTAGGCGATGCCTTACACTTGCGCTGTAAACAAAGCAGTGCTTTGTTCTTGCTCAGGATGAAAAGTAACAAAAATCCTTTGTTGGACAAAGGGCACATCCATGACGCCCTTGTCCAAGGGCGACATCCGTGTCGCTCTGCGATAGCACCACCACGTTTGGTTTATAGAAATCCAAAGCAACACTATTTTTTGAATGGTATTGTTTTAATTGGATTTGCCATTTATGGTTTCATCATGTGTTTTAAACTGAATATTCACGGACTGTTTACTTCCCGCAACCGCAATACATGCATTATAAATCTGCTGACAACCTAAATCTGTTAAGGCTTGATTCATTGCATGAATTGAGCTTCCTGTGGTTACGACATCATCAATGATCAATACTTTTTTATATTTGCGTTTTTCAGTTTTAATGATTTGAAATTGGTTCTCAATATTTTCCAATCGTTCAATCCGACTTAAACCTTTTTGTGAATGCTGTGCTGCACGAATCACTGGTTGCCACACGGGTATTTGTAGTTCTCTTGCCATAATTTTGGCAATGACCAACATTTGGTTATAGCCACGTTCTTTGAGTCTTTCTGTAGAAATTGGCATGGGTACAATGGCTTGGACTTTGGGTAGTCTTAGATTTAACAAGCTGTGTGCAAGCAGGTTTTGATATTGCAGTTGTTGTTCATATTTATAGGTTTGGATAATACGATCAATTGGAAAGTCATAGTGATGTGCACAAAGAATATTTTGTTCATGGCGTATTACATGTTGTTTATACCAAGGCAGGTGTTCCCAACACTCATTGCAGAGTGAGTGCTGTTGTTGGCGGTCGATGCTACAAAGCAGGCAAGGGGAAATACTTTGTACGCCTTTATGGATAAGCTGATTGATAAATTGGAGCATGTTTTTGTTCTTTTTTATTTTGAGGGGTTATTTTACTCAATAAAACTCAAGATTTATAGTTCAATATTATTGATCAAAGTTCTGAATCGAGTTTGCATTACCTCATTTATATTTCAATGTTTTTATAAATTTGCGTAGGTGATGCTTTACTTTTCAAGGATGAAAAGTAACAAAAACCCTTTGTCAGGCAAAGGGGATATCCCTATCACCCTTGCCTGACGGCGACATCCATGTCGCCTAACGCGATAGCAAATTTCTTTGTGGTTTGTTCTTTTATTTTGTAAGGAGGGATTTAAACATAAGCATATCTCGGTGCTTCAGGTAACCATCTTTTTAGCAATGCTTCTGCATTTTCAGGATAGTCTTTTAATACTTGGCTTGCGACATAATGTGCTTGATTGAGCAAATGATCATCTCGTTCAAGTTTGGCGACACGAAAGCCCATATCACCTGTTTGTTTGGTTCCAAGTAGTTCACCCGGACCACGAATTTCCAGATCTTTTTCGGCAATAATAAAACCGTCATTGGTTTCACGCATGATGCGTAAACGTTCCTGACCATTTTGCGACAGTGGATGCTTATAGAGCAGGGCACAGAAACTTGCCGTGGCACCACGTCCAACTCGTCCACGAAGCTGATGCAATTGTGAAAGCCCTAGACGCTCGGCATTTTCAATCACCATAATCGAAGCATTCGGCACATCGACACCGACCTCAATCACAGTTGTTGCAATTAAAAGCTGTAATTCATTGTCCTTGAACTGTTGCATGACCGCTTGCTTGTCATCAGCTTTCATTTTGCCATGCACAAGTCCAATATTCAGTTCAGGAAAACGCTCTTTAATTTCCGCATACGTGGCTTCGGCAGCTTGTGCATCCAATGTTTCCGACTGTTCGACGAGAGTACAAACCCAATAGGCTTGTTTGCCTTCAACACAGTTTTTGGCAATACGCTGTAAGACTTCTTCACGTCTGTCGAGTGGAATGGTCACAGTTTGAATCGTAGTACGACCGGGAGGAAGTTCATCAATCACTGAGGTATCTAAGTCGCCATAAGCAGACATTGCCAAAGTCCGTGGAATCGGTGTTGCTGTCATGACAAGTTGATGAGGCGTGGTATTGTCTACACCTTTATTGCGCAGTGCCAAACGCTGATCGACCCCAAAACGATGCTGTTCATCAATGATCACTAAACCCAATTTGGCAAATTCGACATTGTCCTGAAACAGTGCATGTGTACCAACAATGACATTTGCCGTACCGTCCTTAAGGGTCTGTTCGGCTGCCATTCGTGCTTTACCTTTTTGTTTGCCTGAAAGCCACGACACATTTAAACCCAATGGTTCAAACCATTTTTTAAAGTTCAGATAATGCTGCTCTGCTAAAATCTCAGTCGGTGCCATCAGTGCCACTTGCCAACCTTCTTCCAAAGCATGACAGGCGGCAACACCTGCAATCAAGGTTTTTCCTGCGCCGACATCACCTTGTACTAAACGCAACATCGGTTTATTTTGTTTTAAATCTTTGGCAATTTCATTCGACACACGTTTTTGAGCATTGGTCATTTCAAAAGGTAAACTTGCCAATAACTGTTTGGCAAATGTTTTACTGGCTGAAAATGACGGTGCTGCAATTTGCTGAATATACGCTCGTCGTGTGAGTAAACTGATTTGATGCGCCACCAATTCTTCAAAAATTAGGCGTTGCTGTGCAGGGTGTGAACCTTGCGACAATTGCAACATATTGGCATCCACAGGCGGATGGTGAATATATTCAAGCGCTTGTTTCATGGCATAGCCATTGGTAAATTTCTCAGGCAAGAGTTCAGGTAGGTCATCGGCATGATGATTGAGTGCTTGTTTGACATATTCACGTAGTTTAGGTTGGGTCAAACCCTCAGTTGCAGGGTAAATCGCTGTGAGTTCGGTCTGAGGTAAAGGTGTATGTTCTGTAATGAGCTGTATTTCAGGATGATATAACTCTAAACCGCGTGCACCAACACGAACTTCACCAAAGATTCTTAAACGATTGCCTGCTTTGGCACGGTCTGTCAGTGCTTTATAAATATGATAAAAACGTAAGGTGACTTTGCCAAAATCATCCTGTAGCAAAATCGCCATCGATTTGCGCTTTCCGGGTGGCATGTCAATCGACTTGACCACGCCTTCCATAAGGTAGCTACGCCCAACCTGCAATTGGTTCATGGCAATGATCGTGCTACGATCTTCATAGTCACGTGGCAAATGAAACAGCAGGTCGTCTGTTGTGAAAATATTCAGTTTTTCAAGTAAAGCAGCGGCGGCATTGCCAACCCCTTGCAATTGATGGACGGCAGCCATGTCCCCTCTACTTAGGTTCTAGTGATCTTAATTGATCAGTTTTATGAATAGGTCATCTGATGCATATTCTATTTATCGGTTATGGTAAAACATCGCAGCGTGTTGCTAAACAATTATTTCAACAAGATCACCAAATTACCACAGTCAGCCGTAGTGCGAAAGAGGATGATTTTGCTGAACATTTGATTCAAGACATTCACCAATTAGATTTATCGCAGATTCAACCTGTCGATACAGCTTATGTTTTGCTTGCGCCATCTCGAAATACAACTTTAAGTTCTGTGGAAGCGTATCAGCAGACTTATGTGGATTCTATTCAGCCTATTGTAAATGCTTTAAAAAAGCATCCTGTAAAGAAAATTATCGTGGTGTCGTCTACACGTGTTTATGGTGAAAATAAAGGTGAAATGATCAATGATGATTCACCAACGATCCCAAGTGATGAGCAAGGGCATTTGCTGTTAAAAATGGAGCAATTATGGCAACAGGCTTATCCTGATGAATGTGTAATTGTACGTCCGACAGGGATTTATGGAACGTCTACAGCGAGAATGGTCAAATTGGCTGAAACCACAAAGACCTATCCAAATATTCATTGGTCAAATCGGATTCATATTGATGATCTTGCAAATTTCTTAGCGCATTTGCTTCACGTGGAACATCCTGAAAAATCATATATTTGTACCGATAATAAACCTCAACCTTTGCATGAGAAAATTTTAAAGATTCAGCGTGAGTTGGGTTTACCTGAGTTGGTTTTGGAAAGTGAGGGGGAGACAGGGAAGAAGATTTTTACTGAGTGGTTTAATCAATTGGGGGTGAGGTTTTGGGATAATTAAGTTACATAACTTTTTAAATTAATCTTACGAAGATATTTAACATTGATTAGAATATATTAAACGTGAGAAATATATGAAAACCTACACTATATTTAGATATCGCCTTTTTAGGTTTCTTTATTTTTTTTGATCAAATCTTTTAAAGGTTTTTAATTGTGTCTGATAATAATGAAAGTTACGATAATGATTATTTAGAGGTATCTAAACTTTACTTTTCTGTTGCTTATGATGAGTACAAAAGAGAATTGGATAGAAGTAAAGGCTTTGAAGAGAAAACAGGGCGTCTTTTAGTAGTTTTAAATCTATTAATTGTTGCTATTTTAGCTGTTTTCTTTTCCACTTCATTTGAGTCCTTATTTACTAGTCTTACATCAGGACTCAGAATTTTAGTTATTTTTTTATCATTCATTTTGATTAGTTTGATTTTTATTTCTTGGTGGCTTTTAATTACTGCATCTCATTTTACTAATGTACAACGTATAGCGATTGATGACAATTTCAGGCGTAATCTCTCCACTAAGACTGCTCCTGAAATGTATATATCTGTCGGTGATCAGTGTCGAGTTTGTATTGAGGAAACAGATAAAAGCTTAGAAAAATGTAAAATTCAACCTTTACATCAAAGCTTATTTTTTCTAAAGCTTTCAGTTATTACTTTATTAGGTTATTTTGTTTTAATCTTAGTTTTAAAGTTTGGTGCTATAAAAATGTCTGATCCTACAAACAATTCACAATCTCAACAAAAACCACTTCGTGAAGTTCCTGAATATAAGCCTGAACCTACAAGAAATGTTCAAGAGAATAATGTAAAACCGACAAATCGAGAGACTTTGATTGAGTCGCGAGAGAAAAAGTAATAATTTTTTCCTAACCCTCTCCTAAAAGAGGAGAGGGGATTTTCAAGGATTTACTTCTTCTTCCGTTTCAAACGCTTCTTCGCTTGCTGTGCAGCAACTGCATCTAACGCTTCTTTTAATTCTTCATCAGTAAACGAAGTAATGTGTTGAAGCATTTGCAAAGTCACATCATCCAGCACCAAGTTGGCATACTGTGCAACATTACGAAATTGCTCATCAAAAACAATCGAACCTTCATCATTTTTAGCAATATAACCTTGCTCAGTCAACACCTTGATAAAACTTTGGAACAACGCTTTATCAAAGAACTCAGGCGAGTTAAACTCATACAGCACAGACAAACGCTGCCCCAATAAATGACTCAAAACCTCAACTTGATTGGTTGAGATATTCCCCGAACCACGCTGTGTGATCAAAGCCAAAGTCATGTAATAACGTTCAAGACTCTGACGTACTGGTGCAGCCAATACCGCAAGCTGATTATGATCTTTCGAGTTTGGTGCAGGACTGAAAATAAAACCTTCATCATCAACAAAAATCAAATCTGCTTGCGCTAAAGCTTTGACGTATAGGCTGACTTGATCTTGAATCTCATCATCTTTCCATTTCAAGAACAATTCTGCTTTTAAGAACGGATAAAGTGTGCGAATCACATTGATCAAATCGCTATGACTGATTTTACCGTTATGTTCAACCAAAGCTGCAACAAGTGACGGTAAAACAAAAGCATGTAAAATATTATTGCGGAAATAAGTCAATAAAACAGCTTGGTTATCTGCAATGGCAATAATATCGCCAAGAACGTGTTGCACACGCTTAATCAATTTCAGTTTCAAACCATACGCAATGATTTCTTTGCCTGAAAGCGGTGTGACTTGCGTGCGACCATCATAAGGAATAGCAGTCAACAAATCACGATAGGTATCAAGTTGTTTAATGCAGATTTCTTCATCAAGTGTATGCTTCGGTGTTGCCAATAAAATTAACGACAACAATGAAACAGGGTTGATGACCACAGCACGGTTAATATTTTCCAAAATCATATGTGCTGAAGTATTTACAGCCGCTGAAACTTGATCTGGCACAGGGTCATCATTGTGCGCAATCTGAACTTGGTCTGCACCATGTGCTTTTAACATATCATCAAGGAAAACAGGCTCACCAAAATTGACATGTACTTTACCAAAAATACGTTCAATCTTTTTCAACGTCTGAATGATGCCAAAAATAGATTCGGACTCTTTCGGCTTACCATTCATTTCACCAACATAGGTTGCACCTTCCATCAAACGTTCATAACCAATATAAGTTGGTACAAATGCAATCGGTTTGGTTTTACCACGTAAATGACCATGCACGGTCATCGCTAACATGCCCGTTTTTGGTGGCAATAAACGACCAGTACGTGAACGTCCACCTTCAATAAAGTATTCCAAAGGCGTGTTACGAGAAAGGATGCTATATAGATATTCTTTAAAGACAGAGGTATACAATGCATTGCCACGGAATGATCGACGAATAAAGAATGCACCGCCACCACGCAGTAACTGCCCTACAAAAGGCATATTTAAATTATCACCCGCAGCGATATATGGCACCATCAAGCCACGTTTAAAGATCACATAAGACAATAACAAGTAGTCGATATGACTACGGTGACATGGCGTGTAAATGATTTCATAGTCTTTTGCCAGTTCACGTACAGTGCTAAAGTTATGTACTTCAACCCCGTCATAAAGTTGCGTCCATAAACGTGTCAGGGCAACTTCAGCAAAACGCACTGCTGAATAAGAATAATCCGAAGCAATTTCATTGACGAAACCAATCGCTTTACGTTCTGCTTCAATCATGCTGATTTTAGAGCGCACACTTTCTTTACGAATTGCATCTTGCACATCAGGTGACTTGATCAATGACAACATAACATTACGACGGTCTGACAAGTCAGGACCCAGAATCACTTCACGTTGACGATCTAAATAATCATTCAATTGATTGATAATATAAGTTGCAGGTGAAACATTTGGATGCTGCGTTTTTGCAAAGTTCACTAAGTCACGTAATGATTTGGCTTCATGAAACTCTAGGAACGACTGACGACCATGTACACCAATATTCATAAGCTGTTTGACTTTGCTTGGCGTTGCCCAAGTATCTGTAAATAACAGCTTAAACCAAGAGTCTTCTTTATCTGGTGAACGTCCCCAAAGTACAGTCACAGGAACCAATTCAATGTCTAATTCTGGATTTTGTTCTAAAGCATCAATTAAACGCAATAAACGTGGCGGAAATGGGTGAGATGGTGGATTAAAATAATTATTTTCATCTTGATGCTGCAAAAATAAAATAGCGGCTTTTTCACGATTTGAGCCTACTTGTACAGGATCAAGCGCTGGCGCTAACTTCAAACGACGTGTTTCACCATCGACGACCAAAGCATTACTACGTGAAAAGTTTTGTAGTACATAGCACACTATTTTTTGAGTTTTTACTTGCTCTATTTCAGTGTCTTTAGGTAAATTTTCTTTAGGTTGTACTTCCGTTGGAACCTCGCCAAGAACATGTGGAGTTACCACAAGGTCAAGTAACTTACTCGAAAGTTTACGATACATTTGACCAAAACCACTCTTGGACATACTTACTCCTAGCACATAAGAAATATGGCATTAAATAAAAAGCCAATATTTTCTTAATATTAGCCTTAAAACAAAATGATATTTTCTGATAAATCGTCACATCAGTGTTTAACTTTATCGTTAAAAATCGTATTTTTAGAAATGATAACAAAAAAAATAAGTGACGGCATTGTTTATGAATCTTTAGTCAATCAGACTGAAATTATGGCAGAATAACCCTCATTATCTGACATTTCAGGCATGTAATGAATTTTACTTCAGGGCAGCCCAAATAAGAATAGGTTTTTTATATGAATGCTTTAACCCAAGAGCTTGTTGATCTTTTAACACTTGAGAAGCTTGAAGAACATATTTTTCGTGGGCAAAGTCGTAATCTTGTAGGCAAACGTGTGTTTGGTGGGCAAGTTTTAGGACAGGCTTTACGTGCAGCTTCTTATACAGCAGATCGTCCTGCGCATTCGATGCATGCTTATTTTCTATATGGTGGCGATATTAATGCACCGATCATTTATGAAGTAGACAAGTTACGTGATGGTAAAAGTTTCTTAAGTCGCCAAGTTCGTGCCATTCAACATGGTCGTACTATTTTTTCAGCAATGATTTCATTTGCAACGCCAGAGGATGGTTTAAATTATCAAGTCAATGAACCAGATTATCCTCGACCTGATGACTTAAAATCTGAACAAGAGTTAAAAGAAAATTTAATTAACTTTATTCCTGAAAATATTCGCACAGCTTTTATGCGTCCACGACAAATTGATATTAAGCCGATTAATATTAGTAACCCATTTCAGCCACAACCTGAAGCGCCATCAAATGCTTTCTATATGAAAACCTATGAAAAGCTGCCGCCAGAACTTGCGGACGATGTAGCGTTAAATCAAGCGATCGTTGCATTTTATTCAGATTATTCTTTTATGGTGACAGCGCTACGACCTCATGGTGTCAATTATTTAACACCGAGTATTCAAATTGCGAGTATTGATCATGCGATTTATTTCCATAAACCTGTGAAAGCAGATGAGTGGATGCTTTACGATATGGATGCAACTGTGACAGCAAGCTCTCGAGGCTTAAATCATGGTCGTATGTGGCAAAATGGTCAGCTTGTATGTAGCACGACTCAGGAAGGCTTAATGCGTATGCGTGAAATTGAGCAACGTTAAAATCGAGTGAGCGAAATAACAAAATCATAAAAGAAAGCCATCTGAAAAGGTGGCTTTGTGATTTTTATACTGAGCTTGTCACAAAAAAATGCTCGATTCATAAAAGTATCAATGGCATATTGCCCAATAAGGAAGAATTAAATAGTCAGTATAGATGAGCCTAAACACACAAATTTTAATCGCTGCCATTTTAGGTATCGCATTTGGATTTTTACTCAATCAATTTCCAAGTACGCAGTTTTTTGATGCCAGTATTTACGGCTTAGGGATTGCCAGTAGTATTTTTATTGGTTTGTTAAAAATGCTGTTAATTCCCCTGATTTTTAGCTCAATAGTTGTTGGTGTTTCTAATCTTCAGGCAGGCGGACAACTGAGTCGAACATGGAAAATCACTTTAGCGTGTTGTGTAACAACAACGACTTTGGCTTTAATTCTTGGAATCAGTTGTGCGCATCTATTTGATGTTGGAAAAGGGGTAGATATTGCTTTATTTCAAGATGCAATGAATCAACACCAAACACCCGATACCTTAACAGCCAGTTCTTTTTTTACGAATTTTATTCAAAATACCCTCATTAATCCATTCAAGGCATTTGCAGAAGGGAATGTGCTTGCAGTGGTATTATTTGCATTACTCCTTGGTGTTGCTCTGGTCAAAGGTGGAGAGCGTTTTAAGGGCATCAGACAACTGAGTACACAGTTTTTTGAAGTGATGATGATGATGGTCGGATGGGTAATGAAACTCGCACCGATTGGGATTTTTGCATTACTCGCAAAATTGATTTCTACAGAAGATATTTCAATATTAAGTCGTTTAGCTGAATTTGCGGCTGTCGTGACGGGAACAACTATTTTTCATGGCGCGGTTGTTTTGCCTTTATTGTTGTGGATTTTTGGAAAAATGAATCCTATTACCTTTTTTAAGGGAACACGTACCGCTTTGATTACGGCATTTGCAACCAGTTCCAGTTCAGCGACGATGCCTTTATCCATGAAGTGCGCGCAGGAAAATTTAGGTGTAAGACCACAAACTGCAGGCTTTGTGATTCCTCTGGGTACACAGTTAAATATGGATGGTACTGCTTTATATGAAGCTGCTGCGGCTTTATTTATTGCAAATCTGATGGGGTTGGATTTAAGTTTAGGGCAGCAAGTTATTGTTTGTTTGACAGCAATGATCGCATCTCTAGGTGCGCCCGGTATTCCAAGTGCAGGTATGGTGACGATGATCATGGTCTTACAATCTGTAGGGTTACCTGCGGAAGCAATCGCAATTTTATTACCCATAGATCGCTTATTGGATACAGTAAGAACTGTAGTGAATGTGCAAGGAGATATGATGATTAGTGTGGTGGTTGATCACCACACTAAAGCATTAGAAAATACATCTACTTCGGGTTAAAACTAAAAAGATGGTTGGTAAAGTGGATATAATTGATCCTCTTTACCACTTATACGTTGTGTCAGAACCTGACCAATCACTAAATATTCTTTTTGAAAGAGTGCAACGTTTGTATCGGAAACTGTTTCATTTTGCCATTTTTTTATAAATGTAATAAGTTGCTGGGAAATATGGTGCATATCCTCTTTATACATTTTAACAAAATCTAGATAGTCAGGTTGGTTGGAAAACTGTTGTTCAAGATAGCTATAAAAATTCATATCCTCTTGTGTAATATGATGCTGCAAATCTGTATTTAAGATATTTATTAATGATGCAACTTCTTCATATTGCTTTGACTTCAAAGATTTTTCGATTTGTTTGTAAACCTTGATGAGTTTTTGATGACTATCTTTTAATGATGGAATTAAGTGCGTGCAATAACTCACTGTATGAGAGTTGAGTGTGGTTGAAAATGATGATGGAGTTGATTTTAATGATTTTCCTAAAAGTTTTTGAAAGAATAGGTAAACCAGTTGAAGTAATTTTTTCATTAGAAGTCTTCTTATTGTAAGTAGTAATTTTTAAGTTTAATTAAATAATAATATTTTTATTAGAAAGAGTCAAAAGCCATACGTCGAGTATGGCTATTTTTTACAAGAAATTAAGCGACTTTAGGTAAAGCACGTTTTGCTGCTGGAGATTGATCTAAATATGCAATAGCATCTTCAGTTTTAGCTTCGTGTACTGGATCATACCAAGGCATTAAATAACCAAGTTGTTGAGAAACTAACCATAAAGGGTGTGGCATAAGGCGATTATCTGCTTGAGCGATTTTTGCCCACTCACGCCAAATCCATGGTTTGTATACAGCAGGTTTTTTGTCTGCAAAACGTGGATCTTGTCCCATGATATGTGCTGCACCATCTACCCATAAACCAAGAACAGCAGCAATTACGATCACACTTTGATAATAACGAGAAATATATCCACCACCTAAGTGACGATACAAATCAAATGCAACAGTACGATGTTCGATTTCTTCTGCACCATGCCATTTAACAAGATCAAGCATGTTAGGATCGGCACCTAGTTGTTCCCACTTTTTATTATAAAGAACATACTTACCAAGTACACAAGTCATGTGTTCAACAGTTGCTACGATACCTAAACGGAATAAATCCCACTGATGTTCTAATGCTGTAGGAATATTTAAGCCTAAAGGTTTGTCTGCTAAGAGTTTTCCAAATAGAAAATCCATCACATCTAGGTTACGTTGGATATCAATATTACGAACAGTTAAATATTCTTTATTCGCAGAAACATGGGCTTGAGCATGCATTGCTTCTTGGCGAATAAATGCACGTACATCTTCTGCTAACTTTTCATCTGTAATTTTAGGTAAAACACGGTTGTATAAGCGGCAGAACCAAAATTCACCCGCAGGTAAAATATTATTAATTTCATTTACAAAATAGCTAACAAAAGGCTGAGTGGGAATCCAGTCAAGAGGAGTTTCTTGCCATTCAAATTTCACTTTACGTGGTTTGATATGATACTGAATAGACGATCCAATCTTACTGTTCTTTAATCGAGATAATAACTTCATCACAGTGTCCTAATTTTTCTTTCGTGATTTCACACTTTTCTTTAGTATAAAAAAATGTCCCGAATTGTTATTAGCAATTTAGGACATTCCAATATCAATTTGTGATGAATTTGGTCAGACAATCACAAATTTATTCTGTTTTATCTGAATCTGATATTAAGGGTTGTTGTTCAGATATTTCGTTTTGCTCTAATTCTAAGTCAGATTCGGATGCTTCAGGAATGCTGTCTAGATCAAAGCCTGTCGGGTTGTCCAGAGTAAAGTTTAAACGACCACCCATAACACTGGCAAGCTCTTCTAGACCTTGTTTGTTTAAAGAAGAAAAAAGTTGAATTGAAAAGTTAAGTTTCATCTTTTTCAATTCTTGTTTTACATCTAATAATGCTTGATGAGCAGGACCGCGATTAAGCTTATCAGATTTGGTTAACAACACATGGACAAATAATTGACGTGAATAAGCCCACTCTAACATCATGACATCAAAATGTTGTAAAGGATGGCGAATATCCATGAGCAAAATCAAACCTTGTAAGCTTTGACGATGAATCAAATAATTTTCAAGTTCTTTTTGCCAAACAATTTTCATTGCCTCGGGTACAGCTGCATAGCCATAACCAGGTAAATCGACCAGACGTTGATTTGGATTTCCTAAACTAAAAAAGTTGATCATTTGTGTACGACCAGGTTTTTTAGAAGCGCGAGCGAGTTGCTTTTGATTGGTAATAGCATTAATTGCGCTGGATTTTCCAGCATTCGAGCGCCCTGCGAAAGCAACTTCATAGCCTGTATCTTCTACGCACAAATCCAGTTTTGGTGCACTCATTAAAAATTCAGCTTTACGCAACCAATTTAATGCAATGGCTGAGTATTCAGAAACAACTGAGTCTACCTTTTTTTCGTAGCTAATTTTCTGCCGAGGAGCACTTGCTGTTTTACTATTTTTCGACTTTCCACTGCTGCGATGCATAATTCAACTTCAAACTAAAAATTGGATACTAGTATAAATGATCAGAGTGCTTCTGACGAATTTATGCGTGTAAATTAAGAAATCAACCTGAAATATAACCGTGAAATTTACAATTAAAAATATTCGAAAAGATAGAAAATTAATCTTTGATTAGAGTTGAATGAGTTCTATAGGAGAGTGCTGAGATTTAACTGCACCTTGTGAGCGAGCAACAACATCTGCGATGGTGTATTGGTCTAGAACTTGATAAAAATGTTCAACGGCATCATCTAAAATACCTTTTAAACCACAACGACTTCTCAAAACACAGGGCGGAGTATTACATTCAACGATGGGTGCTTCACCTTGTAAAATACGTACCATTGCCCCAAGTTGACAAGTGTATACATTTGGATCTAAACGAATTCCACCACCTTTACCACGTGTTGTGGTCAGCCAGTTTTGCTTTGCCATAAAATGAACAATTTTGACTAAGTGATTTTCTGAAACTTGTAAATCTTTGGCGATCTCAGCAATAGTGTAGGGCGTGTCTTTGGGTTTTGAGACGTAAAGGACTAGGCGAAGTGCATAATCAGTAAACTTATTTAACTGCATAACGCTTTCAATGAATGAACTTAAAGCTATGTTAGCTTGAAACTTATTGAAATGAAAAGTACTTAAAAATAAATCAGACTAAATAGGTCAACTTTTACATTGACCTATCATTATATAAGCGTATTTTAGCCTTTTAATGGTGCGGTGACTTGTACGGTATCGCCAACTTTATAATGATCTAGCAAAATATTGGCGACTGAAAACTCGGTTGGTGTTTCAACAGATTTAGCCTCAATTTGATATTCAGAATTATTTTGAGCTTCTGAAAAAACAAACTGTTGAGGTTGTTGGATTTCGTGATTTGGCACTTGAACTTTCACTGAAATATAAGATTTTTCTTCAGCAGTTGGAATTGGCTGATGATCTTGTGCTTTCAATGTAAATTTCTTACCAGTTTCTGTTGCTTCTATTGCTGTAATTTCAAATGGACGCCAACCCGACCAGCCACCATTTTGCTGTGCTAAGCCTTCATATTTATTTTTTTCAGTTTGAATTAAAATATCAGCGAGTTGTAAATAAGCTTCTTTCCAAGCCGCAATTAAATCCGATTCAAAAGGAACATTTAACACTTCACTGATAGAGTGTAAGAGGTTGTCACCAACAATGGCATATTGGTCAGCTTGAATGTTGAGGCTAACATGTTTTGTGGTGATATGCTCAATCGCTTTCGCTAAAACACTAGGATTTTCAATATGTTCAGCATAAGCCAGTACCGCTGCTGCTAAGGCACGAGGTTGACGCCCAGAGCTTTGATGATCCATATTAAAAACATTTTTTAGCTCAGGATGGTTGGCTAACATTCTGTTATAAAAATATTGAGTAAGTGCAACACCATTTTCACGAAGCACAGGTACAGTCGCTTTAACAAGTTCGATATGTTCTGGAGTCATGGCTAGACCTTTTTAATCTGGCTTTATAAGATGTATTTAAAATATATCTTTATGAATAAAATTGCAATACCGAGATAAATAAAAAAATTATTGAGACAAACTAGAGAGTAATAAAAAATATTATTTAATCAATATTTATCGTTATTTTGTGTTGTAAATAAATTGATTATTGAATTATTTTTAATATATGTGTGAAATGAAAAATAGACCCTCATAAGGGTCTATTTGTTTGCTAAGTTAAATTAAATCAAAGAATTTAGCGCATATTGAATATCTTGAATTAAATCTTCAGCATCTTCTAAGCCAATACAGAAACGTACCAAAATACCATTTTGTAAATGAGAATGTTTCAGTTGACGCATTTGATTGAGTTGATAAAGCATCACTAAGCTAACAGGACCACCCCAGCTAAAACCCAGTTTAAATAATTGTAAATGGTCACAAAATTTACGAATAGCTTGGATATCATATTCAGGTTTGAAAATTACACTCACTAAACCTGCACTTTGTTCAGTTTGACAAGTTTCTTTCCAATATTGATGGCTAATATTATCAGGGTCGGCAGGGTGTAAAACTTGTGCAAAAATATCTTGGGTTTTTAACCATGTTAAAATTTTTAGGGCTGTTTGTGCTTGATGTTGATAGCGAATTTGCATTGAAGCTAAACTACGCTGTACTTGTGCTGCATCATCCCCTGAAATGGCAATCCCCTGAATCGCATGTATGCGAAATAATTCATGATGGAGTTTTGGGTTTTGAGTCACGACAGAACCCATTAAAATATCGCCACCACCACTTGGATATTTAGTGAGAGCATGAACTGAAATGTCAACAGATAAATGTTCATTGCTAAAATCAAAAGCATTAAATGCTAGACCTGCTCCCCAAGTATTATCTAAAGCAGTCAGTATATTTTTTTCTTTGGCTTTTTTTACGAGGTTGATGAGGTCTGGAAATTCTAAAGTTACAGAGCCAGCGGCTTCTAACCAAATGAGTTTTGCGTTTTGGCTAGGTTGAAATGTACTGGCATCAATTGGATTATAGACTTTGACAATAATTCCATAGCGCGTTTCAAGATTGCGTAAATGCTCCATATTTGGACCATAAATATTATCGGCAACCCAGACTTCATCACCATGTCCTAAAAAACATGAATTCACCAGATTAATTGCCGATAAGCCACTGGGCGCCAGTAAGCAATATTTTCCCCCTTCGATTTGAGCAATATTGTCACCTAAAGTAAATGTTGTTGGTGTGCCATGTGTGCCATAACTATAGTCATATTCATCCGTCCAATGGCGATTAAATAGTGCATTTGTATCTTTGAAAATAATCGTGGATGCACGAAATAGGGGAGGTTGTACTGTATCTATATATTGAGGTGCTTTGCGTGGTGCATGAATAAGTGAAGTTTGAAAGTTTTTTTGGTTCATCATGAGTCTCAAATAAATAAAAAAATTAATCTAAGCAAAACATAACGATTTGTAGGGTGAAAGCAAATATTTGTGAAAAAATAATTTTTAAAATGGTGGTTGGCTTCCTTTTTGCATCACAGTATCTAGATTTTGACTTGATTGAATAAACGATACTACAAAAATAGGTGATCCCATGAAAAAACTTAAAGTTCACTATTTTCAGCATATTACAGGTGAAGGTTTTGGTAGTTGTTATGATTATTTAAAATCATTAAATGCAGAAATTACAGCGACAGAGTTTTTTGCACTTCCTAAAGATTTTCATTTAGACATTGATGCTTTACCTCATATTGATGATGTCGATTTACTCATTATTATGGGAGGAGAAATGAGCGTAAATGATGAAGTTAATTATCCTTGGTTAAAAATAGAAAAACGTTGGATTCGACGTTATTTGGCTGCATTTAAACCTGCGATTGGTTTATGTTTGGGTGGGCAGCTCATTGCAAATGCGTTAGGTGCAAATGTGTATCGAAATACAATGCAAGAATTAGGATGGACGACTGTTTATAAAAGTGCAGCAATACCTGAATTTTGCTTTCAATTGCCTTTAGTGATGCAAGTGATGCAATGGCATAGTGAAACTTTTGATATTCCCAAAGGTGCTATTCGTTTGGCTGAAAATAATGTTTGTGCGAATCAAGTGTATCAAATTGGGAAAAATGTCATTGGTTTTCAGTTTCACCCAGAAATCACGCCCCAGAGCTTAGAAATTTTTATTGAACATGAAGAAGATCAGCAAGTTTTTCAAGGGCAATATGTACAGGCTTTGGACTATTTGAAAACCTCCCAAAAAAATGATTTTGAGCAGGGTCGACAACTTTTAAATCATGCAATTGATTATGTATTACAAACTTAATCGTTGAATAAAAAGCAAACACATTGATTCATATGTGTTATTTAAAAAATAAGGAAAAATGCTAAATATATTTGCTTAAGCGTTAAACAATCGTTATAATGGGCGACCCTTCGATGCGAAGGGTTGGATAGCGAAGAAAGTTATCCAGATCGTTACAGTCGTGGCATCGATCACGACCTTAGTGATTTTCACTGCTCTTGACACTTGCCTTTTTAGTGGGGTGAGATGCGTCAGGAGTGATTCTTTATATATTTGGCTTGGAGTTAACTGGTATGTCTAACCAGAGAATTCGTATCCGTCTTAAGTCTTTTGATCATCGTTTAATTGATCAATCTTCTCAAGAGATCGTAGAAACAGCAAAACGTACTGGCGCACAAGTGTGTGGTCCAATTCCGATGCCTACTCGCATCGAACGTTTCAACGTTTTAACATCACCACACGTTAACAAAGATGCGCGTGACCAATACGAGATCCGCACTTATAAACGTTTGATCGACATCGTTCAACCTACAGACAAAACTGTAGATGCATTGATGAAGTTGGATCTTGCAGCTGGTGTTGATGTTCAGATCGCATTGGGTTAAGACTTTCGGTTAATTAACGCTCTAAGTTAATTAAGCCGCTTTTTTAGAGGTTTATGCACATGGCTATTGGTTTAGTCGGTCGCAAGTGCGGTATGACACGTATCTTTACAGATGCTGGTGTTTCTGTACCTGTAACAGTGATTGAGGTTGATCCTAACCGTATCACTCAAATCAAAACGCTTGAAACTGATGGTTATCAAGCGATTCAAATCACTACTGGTGAACGTCGCGAATCTCGCGTAACTAACGCTCAGAAAGGTCACTTTGCTAAAGCGGGTGTTGCTGCTGGTCGTCTGGTTCAAGAATTCCGTGCTACAGAAGCTGATCTTGAAGGTCGTGAAGTTGGCGGTACACTAACTGTTGATATGTTCACAGTTGGTCAAATCGTTGATGTAACTGGTACGTCTAAAGGTAAAGGTTTCCAAGGTGGTGTTAAGCGTTGGAACTTCCGTACTCAAGATGCTACTCACGGTAACTCTGTATCTCACCGTGTTTTAGGTTCTACTGGTCAAAACCAGACTCCTGGTCGCGTATTCAAAGGCAAAAAAATGGCTGGCCATTTAGGTGCTGAACGCGTAACTACACAGGGTCTTGAAATTGTTGCTATCGACACAGAGCGTTCAGTTCTTGTTGTTAAAGGCGCGATTCCTGGTGCGACTGGTGGTGACGTAACTGTTCGTCCTACGATCAAGGCCTGAGGGGAAATAACGTGAATTTAAAAACTGTTTCCGGCTCTGCTGTTGAATTGTCTGAAGTTGCGTTTGGTCGTGACTTTAATGAAGCACTTGTACACCAAGTTGTTACAGCTTATTTAGCTGGTGGTCGTCAAGGCTCAAAAGCACAAAAATCACGTGCAGACGTTTCTGGCGGTGGTAAAAAACCATTCCGTCAAAAAGGTACTGGCCGCGCTCGTGCTGGTTCTATTCGTAGCCCAATCTGGGTTGGTGGTGGTAAAACTTTTGCTGCTCGTCCACAAGATTGGTCACAAAAAGTGAACCGTAAAATGTACCGCGGTGCAATGCAATGTATCTTAGCTGAACTTGTTCGCCAAGATCGCCTTGTATTAGTTGAAGAGTTTGCTGTTGAAGCGCCTAAAACTAAAGAATTGCTTGCAAAACTTAACGACTTGAACGCTACTCGCGCATTAATCGTTACTGAAGCTGTAGATGAAAATCTATATTTAGCTGCACGTAACCTTCCACACGTTGATGTGGTTGATGCTGCTGGGATCGATCCTGTTGGCTTGATCGCGTTCGATAAAGTTGTAATGTCTGTTGCTGCTGCTAAGAAAATTGAGGTAGAACTCGGATGAACAACGAACGTATCTATCAAGTCCTCCAAGGACCTGTATTCTCAGAAAAAGCACAAGTTTTAGGTGAGACTGCTGGTGTTCAAGTATTTAAAGTTGCACTTGATGCAAACAAACTTGAAATCAAAAAAGCAGTTGAACAATTGTTTGGTGTAGAAGTTGTTAAAGTTAACACGACTATCACTAAAGGTAAGACTAAGCGCTTTGGTCGTACATTAGGACGTCGTTCTGATGTTAAAAAAGCATACGTCACCCTGAAAGCTGGCCAAGATGTTGAAATGGCTGACTTGGGCGATACCGCTGAAAACGCAGCGGAGTAAGGACGAGAATTATGCCTATTCAAAAATGTAAGCCAACGTCTCCAGGACGTCGCTTTGTAGAGAAAGTGGTTCATAGCCATCTTCACAAAGGCGCGCCTTATGCACCGTTGGTAGAAGCTAAAAAACGTACTGGTGGTCGTAATAACAACGGTCACATTACAACTCGTCACGTTGGTGGCGGTCATAAGCAGCACTATCGTCTTGTTGACTTTAAACGTAACAAAGATGGTATTCCTGCAACTGTAGAGCGTATTGAATACGATCCTAACCGTACTTCTCATATTGCACTTGTGCTTTATGCTGACGGTGAGCGTCGTTATATCATTGCACCTAAAGGTCTTCGCGCTGGTGATAAAGTACAATCTGGTAACGATGCTCCAATTCGTACAGGTAACTGCTTGCCACTTCGCAACATGCCAATTGGTTCTACATTACATAACATCGAGCTTAAAATCGGTAAAGGCGCGCAATTAGTGCGTTCTGCTGGTACTTCTGCTCAATTGTTAGGTCGTGACGGTTCTTACGCTATCATTCGTCTACGTTCAGGCGAAATGCGTAAAGTACACGTTGAATGTCGCGCTGTGTTAGGTGAAGTATCTAACTCAGAAAGCAACCTTCGTTCACTTGGTAAAGCAGGTGCATCACGCTGGCGTGGCGTTCGTCCTACCGTTCGTGGTATGGCGATGAACCCAGTAGACCATCCACATGGTGGTGGTGAAGGGCGTAACAAAGGTATTCAACCTGTAAGCCCATGGGGTCAAAAAGCGAAAGGGTACAAGACTCGTACCAATAAGCGTACGACTAAGATGATCATTCGCGACCGTCGCGTTAAGTAACAAGTAAAGGAATCTGACAATGCCTCGTTCTCTGAAAAAAGGCCCATTCGTCGATGCGCACTTGTTCGCTAAGGTTGAAGCGGCTATCGCGGCTAATAACCGTAAGCCGATCAAAACTTGGTCGCGTCGTTCGATGATCCTCCCGGATTTTGTTGGTTTAACAATTTCTGTCCATAATGGTCGTAACCATGTTCCAGTGATTGTATCTGAACACATGGTTGGTCATAAATTAGGTGAATTCGCGCCAACTCGTACCTATCGTGGTCACGGTGTTGACAAGAAGTCTAAACGTTAAGGTGCTATGATGGAAGTTACTGCTAAATTACGCGGTGCCGCTATCTCGGCACAAAAAACTCGTTTGGTTGCAGATTTAATCCGTGGCAAATCAGTTGCTCACGCGCTTAATATCTTAAACTTCAGCAACAAAAAAGCTGCAGTTTTAGTTAAAAAAGCATTGGAATCTGCGATTGCAAACGCTGAACACAATAACAGTTTAGATGTAGACGACCTTAAAGTTACTACGATTTACGTTGATGAAGGCATGAGCCTTAAACGTATTATGCCACGTGCTAAAGGCCGTGCAGATCGTATTACTAAGCGTACTTGTCACATTACCGTTAAGGTAGGGGTTTGATATGGGTCAGAAGGTTCATCCAATCGGTATCCGCCTTGGTGTTGTAAAACGTCATAACGCCAACTGGTATGCGAGTCCGAAACAATACGCTGAATATTTGCTTAAAGATCTTCAAGTTCGTGAGTTTTTAACTAAAAAACTTAAAAGTGCGATGATCAGCAATATTCTTATCGAACGTCCTACTGGCGCTGCTAAAGTAACGATTAGCACTGCTCGTCCTGGTATCGTTATCGGTAAAAAAGGCGAAGACATTGAAAAATTACAGCGTGAACTTACCACTATCATGGGTGTTCCAGCGCAAGTAAGCATCAACGAAATCGATCGCCCAGACTTAGACGCGCGTCTTGTTGCTGAAGCAATTGCTTCTCAATTGGAAAAACGTGTAATGTTCCGTCGTGCTATGAAGCGTGCGGTTCAAAACTCTATGCGTGCTGGTGCTAAAGGTATTAAAGTTGAAGTATCTGGTCGTTTAGGCGGTGCTGAAATTGCACGTACAGAATGGTATCGTGAAGGTCGTGTGCCTTTACATACACTTCGTGCAGACATCGACTACTCTACTATGCGTGCTGAAACTACTTACGGTACGATTGGTGTTAAAGTTTGGATTTTCCGTGGCGAGATCTTGGGTGGCATGAAACAAGTCATGAACCCTGCTCCTGCTGAAGAGCGTCCAGCTAAACGCGGTCGCGGTCGTGGTGAAGGTCAAGAGCGTCGTGGTCGTCGCAATGATCGTTCTGCTGAAAAAGGAGAATAATCCATGTTGCAACCTAAACGTACTAAATTCCGTAAGGTGCAAAAAGGCCGTAACACTGGTCTAGCGCACCGTGGTAGCACAGTATCTTTCGGTACAATCGCACTTAAATCTGTTGAGCGTGGTCAAATGACAGCTCGTCAAATCGAAGCTGCGCGTCGTACAATTAGCCGTCGTGTTAAACGTGGTGGTAAGATCTTTATCCGTGTTTTCCCAGACAAACCAATTACTGAAAAACCATTAGAAGTTCGTATGGGTAAAGGTAAAGGTTCTGTGGAATACTGGGTTTGCCAAATCAAACCAGGTAAGATCTTGTACGAAATGGATGGTGTAAGTGAAGAATTGGCTCGCGAAGCGTTTACGCTAGCAGCTGCTAAACTTCCTTTCAAAACCACTATCGTTACTAAGACGGTGATGTAATGAAAACTAAAGATCTACGTGAAAAGTCGGTAGAAGAGTTGACAGCTTTGCTTGATGAGCAACAGCTTAACCAATTCCGTCTTCGTATGGCAAAAGCAACTGGTCAATTGGGTAAATCGCATGAAGTTGCGTTAACTCGTAAGACTATTGCTCGTATTAAGACCCTCCTTACCGAAAAACAGGGGAACGGACAATGAGTGAGCAAACAGTTCGCACGTTAACTGGCAAAGTCGTAAGTGACAAAATGGATAAATCTATTGTTGTTCTTATCGAACGCCGCGTTCAACACCCGTTGTATGGCAAATTAATCCGCCGTTCAACAAAATTACACGCTCATGATGAGAACAACACAGCTAAAACTGGTGATGTTGTGACCATTAAAGAAAGCCGCCCAATTTCTAAAACTAAGTCTTGGACTTTAGTTGAAGTGGTTGAAGCTGCTGCTGAGTAATTAGACGTTCTTGTTGCATCATCGGTGAATTTCGAGTACTCTTTGAGCCTTTCGAAATTTCGACCGGTGATGCTCGGTTTTGGAGTAGGGCAATGATTCAGACCGAAAGTATGCTAGAAGTAGCAGACAACAGTGGTGCTCGCCGCGTACAATGTATTAAAGTACTAGGTGGTTCACATCGTCGTTATGCTTCTGTAGGCGACATTATTAAAGTTACTGTTAAAGAAGCAATTCCACGTGGCCGTGTTAAAAAAGGTGACGTGATGAATGCAGTTGTAGTTCGTACTAAGTTTGGTATTCGTCGTCCAGACGGTTCTGTGATCCGTTTTGATGATAATGCTGCAGTTATTTTGAACAACAACAAGGCTCCGATTGCCACTCGTATTTTCGGACCAGTGACTCGTGAACTTCGTACTGAACAGTTCATGAAAATCATTTCATTGGCTCCTGAAGTTCTATAATAGAGGCAATCATGGCTAAGATTAGAAAAGGCGATCAAGTTATTGTGATCGCAGGTAAAGAAAAAGGCAAACAGGGTACTGTTTTGTCTGTTTCGAATGACCGCGTTATGGTTGAAGGCCTTAACTTGGTTAAGAAGCATCAAAAGCCGAACCGTGCAACAGGTGCTGAAGGCGCTGTAGTTACACAAGAAGCTTCGCTTCATATTTCAAACGTGGCAATTTTTAATGCTACAACCCAAAAGGCTGACCGTGTTGGTTACCAAGTGACTGAAGGCGTGAAAACTCGCGTTTACAAGTCAAATGGTGAATCAGTGGCGGTAGCGAAGTAATAGGTTGAATAGGCTATGGCCAGACTTAAAACACGTTATAACGACGAAATCAAAGCTAAGTTGAAAGAAGAACTTGGCTTGGCAAACGTGATGGAGATTCCTCGCATCACTAAAATCACCATCAACATGGGTGTTGGTGATGCTGCTGCTGATAAGAAATTATTAGATGGCGCTTTATCTGATATGCAAGCTATTGCTGGTCAAAAACCAGTTTTAACTTTAGCTCGCAAATCAATCGCTGGTTTTAAAATCCGTGATGGTTGGCCGATTGGTTGTAAAGTAACTTTACGCGGCGAACAAATGTACGAATTCTTAGACCGTTTGATCTCTATCGCGATCCCTCGTATTCGTGACTTCCGCGGTTTTTCTGCGAAATCATTTGATGGTCGTGGTAACTACTCTATGGGTCTCAAGGAACAAATCATGTTCCCTGAAATCGATTTTGATAAAATCGATCGTATTCGTGGTATGGATATTACCATTACTACGACTGCCCGTACTGATGACGAAGGCCGTGCGCTTATGCGTGGTTTCGGCTTCCCGTTCAAATAAGAGGTCGATATGGCTAAGAAAGGTATGATTAATCGCGAATTGAAACGCGAAGCAACAGTTGCTAAATACGCTGCAAAACGTGCTGAATTGAAAGCAACGATTGCAAACGTAAATGCTTCTGATGAAGAACGTTTCGATGCGATGATGAAGTTACAAGCATTACCGCGTAATGCATCTCCAGTACGTCTACGTAACCGTTGTGGTTTGACTGGTCGTCCTCATGGTTACTTCCGTAAGTTCGGTTTAAGCCGTAACAAATTACGTGATACAGTAATGCAAGGTGATGTACCGGGCGTTGTTAAGGCAAGCTGGTAAGGAGCGACTATAATGAGTATGCAAGATACCGTTGCCGACATGTTAACACGTGTTCGTAACGCACAAATGGCAAAGAAACAAACCGTTTCTATGCCAAATTCTAAGTTGAAAGTTGCGATTGCTAACGTACTTCAACAAGAAGGTTATATTTCAAATGTAGAAGTTGCTGATAATGAAGGCAAAGCTACTTTGACTATTACTTTAAAATATTTCGAAGGCAAACCAGTTATTGATACTGTGAAGCGTGTAAGCCGTCCAGGTCTACGCCAATATCGCGGTAAAGATGCACTTCCTAGCGTTAAGCAAGGTTTAGGTATTGCAATTGTTTCTACAAGCAAAGGCATCATGACTGATCGCGCTGCACGTGCTGCGGGCGTTGGTGGTGAAGTTATTGCTTTTGTTTCTTAATAGGTGATTCCTCATGTCTCGTGTGGCTAAAGCCCCAGTAACTGTACCTAATGGTGTAACAGTTACTCAGAACGGCCGGCAGGTCGAAGTGAAAGGCAGCAAAGGTACGTTGTCTTTCAACCTGCATGCGCTGGTCGAGCTAAAACAGGAAGAAGGTCAACTTCAAATTGCTCCTAAAGCTGAGTCGAAAGACGCTTGGATGCAAGCTGGTACTGCTCGCGCTGTTCTTAACAACCTTGTAAAAGGTGTTAGCGAAGGTTTCGAACGCAAGTTACAACTGATTGGTGTTGGTTATAAAGCTGCGGTTAAAGGTAACGTTGTTAACCTTAACCTTGGTTTTTCACACCCAATCGACTATAACCTTCCAGAAGGTGTAACTGCTGAAACTCCAACTGCAACTGAAATTATTCTTAAATCTGCTGATAAAGCGGCTTTAGGTCAAGTGGCTGCAGATATCCGTGGTTACCGTCCACCAGAGCCGTATAAAGGTAAAGGTGTTCGTTATTCTGACGAAGTTGTTCTTCGTAAAGAAGCTAAGAAGAAATAAGGCGCGAGGTTCTTATGAACGAAAAGAAACAATCCCGTTTGCGTCGTGCGAAAAGCACACGCTTGCACATCCGTGCATTGGGTGCGACTCGTTTGTGTGTAAACCGCACGCCGCGTCACATCTATGCGCAAGTTATTTCAGCAGATGGTGGCAAAGTATTAGCACAAGCTTCTACTTTGGATGCATCTTTACGTAGTGGTTCTACAGGTAATGTAGATTCAGCTACTAAAGTAGGTGCTTTAATCGCAGAGCGCGCGAAAGCTGCTGGTGTTACTAAAGTAGCATTTGACCGTTCTGGTTTTAAATATCATGGTCGTATCAAAGCCTTGGCTGATGCTGCTCGTGAAAACGGCTTGGAGTTCTAATCATGGCTAAAGTTGAACAAAACGAAGGTCTTGTTGAAAAGCTGGTTGCCGTTGATCGTGTAGCCAAAGTTGTTAAGGGTGGTCGTATCTTCTCTTTCACAGCATTGACTGTGGTTGGTGATGGTAATGGTCGTGTAGGTTTTGGTCGTGGTAAAGCACGTGAAGTTCCTGCTGCTATTTCTAAAGCACTAGAAGCTGCACGTCGCAACATGATCACTGTTGATCTTGTTGATGGTACTTTACAACATACAGTTAATGCACGTCATGGCGCTAGCCGTGTGTTCATGCAGCCTGCATCAGAAGGTACTGGCGTAATCGCTGGTGGTTCAATGCGTGCGGTTCTTGAAGCTGCTGGTGTACGTAACGTATTGACTAAATGTTATGGTTCTACTAATGCTGCTAACGTTGTAAACGCAACTTTTAATGGTTTGCGTGATATGACTTCTCCAGAGAAAGTTGCTGCGAAACGTGGTCTTTCAGTAGAACAAATTTTAGGGTAATCAATCATGAAAACGATTAAAGTTACCCAGACTAAATCTTCTTCGCATCGTTTGAAAAATCACAAACTTTGCCTACAAGGTTTAGGTCTGCGTCGTATTGGTCATACAGTAGAAGTGGTAGATACTCCTTCTAACCGTGGTATGATCAACAAAGTCTACTATATGGTTAGTGTAGAGGAATAAGCCATGACTCTGCGTTTAAATGAGCTTGCGCCTGCTGAAGGTGCAAAACGTGAAAACCGCCGTTTAGGCCGTGGTATCGGTTCTGGCGTTGGTAAGACTGGTGGCCGTGGTGTCAAAGGTCAAAAATCACGTAAAAGTGGTGGCGTTCGTCCAGGTTTTGAAGGTGGTCAAACAGCGTTATATCGTCGTTTACCTAAATTCGGTTTCACTAGCCAATTGGCTTTGAAAACTGCTGAAGTACGTTTATCTGAGCTTGCTAAAGTTGAAGGTGATATTGTTTCACTTGAAACTTTGAAAGCTGCGAATGTTGTACGTAAAGATATGTTACGTGCTCGTATCGTTCTTTCTGGTGAAATTACTCGTGCGTTCACTGTACAAGGTGTTGCTTTGACTAAAGGCGCTAAAGCTGCTGTAGAAGCTGCTGGCGGTAAAGTCGAGGAGTAATCGCGAGTGACTATGTCTCCTAGTTCTTCAGGTCATGTGAATATGATGAAAGGTCAGCCCTTTCATGTGAAATATCGTGAAGTTATTCGTCGATTAATGTTCTTGATTGGCGCATTGGTTGTCTTTCGACTAGGAGCACATATTCCTCTACCAGGTATTGATAATGTCGCTTTAGAACGTTTTTTCAAAGCTAATGAAGGTACATTCTTAGGTTTGTTTAATATGTTCTCAGGCGGGGCATTAGAACGAATGTCAATTCTTGCGTTAGGGATCATGCCGTATATTTCTGCATCTATTATTGTGCAGTTAATGTCAACGGTTGTTCCTTCGCTGGAAGCATTGAAGAAAGAAGGCGAGCAGGGTAAGCGTAAAATTAATCAATATACGCGTTATGGCACACTGTTACTTGCATTTGTGCAAGGTATTGGAATGTGTGCAGGTCTTATTAGTCAAGGAATTACTTTGACCTCAGGACTTGCGTTTTATATTCCAGCCTTGACCTCACTTGTTGCAGGAACAATGTTCTTAATGTGGCTAGGTGAACAAATTACTGAACGTGGTATTGGTAATGGTATCTCGATGATTATCTTCGCAGGTATTGTTGCAGGTTTACCTAACTTGGTAATTCAAGCTTTTACTTCGGTAGATAATGGTCAATCGAGTTTAATCGGTTTGGCTGTATTTGGATTACTTTCAGTTGCAGTTTTAGCAGCTATCGTATTTATTGAAAAAGCACAACGCCGTATACCTGTTAACTATGCTCAAAAGCAGCAAGGTCGACGTGTATTCACTGCACAGCAAACACATTTGCCATTGAAAATTAATATGGCAGGGGTAATTCCAGCAATTTTCGCAAGTTCGTTATTGTTGTTCCCTGCGAGCTTAGGTCAATGGTTAGGTAGTGCTGATCCAAATGCAGGAATTGTAAAACGTAGCCTTCAAGATTTGGCACTCGTATTGTCACCTGGACAACCTTTGTATTTGGTGCTCTTTGGTGCGTTAATTATCTTTTTCTGTTATTTCTACACGGCTTTAGTTTTTAGTCCTAAAGAAGTATCAGAAAACTTGAAACGCAGCGGAGCTTATGTACCTGGTATTCGCCCAGGGGAGCAAACTGCTCGTTACTTAGATCATATTCTTAATCGTTTGACATTTATTGGTGCGATTTATATTACAGTGATTTGTTTGATGCCAATGATTCTGCAAAGTTCATTTGGTATTCCATTCCACTTAGGTGGTACATCATTGTTAATCGTAGTTGTTGTTGTGATGGACTTTATGGCTCAGCTGCAAGCTCATCTCACTTCACGTCAATATGATAATCAAACGTTAATGAGAAAAACGACTGCTCATCCTAAGGGATAGCGCACTTAGAGGTTTCATCATGAAAGTACAAGCTTCTGTAAAGAAAATTTGTGGTAGCTGTAAAGTTATCCGTCGTAATGGGGTTATTCGCGTAATTTGTAGCGCTGAACCTCGTCATAAGCAGCGTCAAGGTTAATTTAATTAAGACCTGTTGATTTCAGTAGGCTAATTAGGTTATTATCCGCCCCTCAAGATTTTTGTGGGGCGGTTGATTATCTCTACTGCCTTTTTGGAGAAATTTGAATGGCTCGTATTGCCGGTGTAAACATTCCGGATAACAAGCATGCTGTTATCTCTCTCACGTACATTTTTGGTATTGGTCGCCACACTGCTAAGAACATCTTAGCTGCAGCTGGTATTGCTACTACCACTAAAATTCGTGAATTAGATGATGCTCAGCTTGATGCGATTCGTGCTGAAGTTGCTAAGGTTCCAACCGAAGGTGACTTACGTCGCGAAATTTCCATGAACATTAAACGTTTAATGGATTTAGGCTGCTACCGCGGTCTTCGTCATCGTCGCAGCTTGCCTGTTCGCGGACAACGCACCAAAACTAACGCACGTACCCGTAAAGGTCCGCGCAAACCTATTAAGAAATAAGATTTCTGGAAGCTAAAAGATGGCTAAAGATACTCGCACACGCAAGAAGGTCACTCGTACCGTCTCTGAAGGTGTTGCACACATTCACGCTTCTTTTAATAACACCATTGTTACGATTACTGATCGTCAAGGTAATGCATTGGCTTGGGCTACTTCAGGTGGACAAGGCTTCCGTGGATCACGTAAATCAACACCGTTTGCTGCTCAGGTAGCTGCTGAAGTTGCTGGTAAAGCTGCTTTGGATTACGGTTTGAAAAACTTGGACGTCCTTGTTAAAGGTCCTGGTCCAGGTCGTGAATCTGCGGTTCGTGCATTAGGTGCAGTGGGTTATAAAATTAACAGCATTACCGATGTGACTCCGATTCCGCACAACGGTTGCCGTCCACCTAAAAAACGTCGCGTGTAAGGAGAAACATTCATGGCTCGTTATATTGGTCCAAAATGCAAACTCTCTCGCCGCGAAGGGACAGACCTGCAATTAAAATCTGGCGTTAAACCTTTTGACGTCAAAACTAAAAAAGCTGCTAAAGCGCCTGGTCAACATGGCGGGGCTCGTGGTGGTAAACAATCAGAGTATTCACTACAATTACGTGAAAAACAAAAAGTACGTCGTATGTACGGTGTGTTAGAGCGTCAATTTAGTAACTACTATAAAGAAGCTGCTCGTGTTAAGGGTGCAACTGGTGAAAACTTGTTGAAACTGCTTGAAAGCCGCCTCGATAACGTTGTTTATCGTATGGGTTTTGGTTCTACACGTGCAGAAGCTCGTCAGCTTGTATCTCACCGTTCAATCACTTTAAATGGTCGTCGTGTTAATATCGCGTCTATCCAAGTTAAAGCGGGTGACGTGATCGCAGTTCACGAAAGCGCTAAACAACAATTACGTATCAAAAACGCAATTGAATTAGCTGCTCAACGTGGTACTTCTTCTTGGATTGATATCGATCATTCAAAACTTGAAGGTACATTTAAAGCTGCACCAGATCGTTCTGATTTACCTGCTGAAATCAACGAAAGCTTGATTGTAGAATTGTATTCTAAATAATCCTTGAGGTAGCAATAATGACGCGTACTGCAAACGAGTTTCTTACTCCGCAAGCGATCAAGGTCGAAGCGGCAAGCGGGACCTCGGCAAAAGTGATTCTGGAACCATTAGAGCGTGGCTTTGGTCATACTCTTGGTAATGCTTTACGTCGCATCCTACTGTCTTCTTTACCTGGCGCTGCTGTGGTTGAAGTTGAAATAGAAGGTGTTGAGCACGAGTACAGTACTTTAGAAGGCTTGCAGCAGGACATCGTCGAGCTCTTGCTGAACCTAAAAGGATTGTCTATTAAGCTGTTCGATCAAAACGAAGCATATTTAACATTAGAAAAACAAGGTCCTGGCGATATTACTGCTGCTGACCTTCGTTTACCACATAATGTTGAAGTGGTTAACCCTGAACACTTGATCGGCACGTTAAGTGCATCAGGCAATTTAAAAATGCGCCTGAAAGTTTCACAAGGTCGTGGTTATGAGACTTCTGACTCACGTTTTCCTGAAGGCGAAACTCGCCCAGTAGGACGTTTACAGTTAGATGCTTCTTATAGTCCAATTAAACGTGTGTCTTATACCGTTGAAAATGCGCGTGTAGAACAACGTACTGACCTTGATAAATTGGTCATTGATCTTGAGACTAACGGTACTGTAGATCCTGAAGAAGCAATCCGTAAAGCGGCAACAATCTTGCAACAACAAATTGCAATTTTTGTTGATCTTCAGAAAGATCAAGCACCTGTCGCTCAAGAGCCTCGTGAAGAAGTTGACCCAATCTTGCTTCGTCCAGTAGATGATCTAGAGCTTACTGTTCGTTCTGCTAACTGTTTGAAAGCAGAAAATATTTACTACATCGGTGATTTAGTACAGCGTACTGAAGTTGAGTTGTTAAAAACTCCTAACTTAGGTAAAAAATCGCTTACTGAAATCAAAGATGTTCTGGCTTCAAAAGGCTTACAACTCGGCATGCGTTTAGAAAACTGGCCACCAGCTAGTTTACGTATGGACGATCGTTTTGCCTATCGTAGCCGTTAATTAAGTAGGACTATCACCATGCGTCATCGTAATAGTGGTGTGAAATTAGGCCGTACAAGCAGTCATCGTAAAGCGATGTTCCAAAACATGGCTAATTCTTTGTTTGAACATGAGTTAATTAAAACTACTGTTCCTAAAGCGAAAGAATTACGCCGTGTTGCTGAGCCTTTAATCACTTTAGCTAAAAACGATACAGTTGCAAACCGTCGTTTAGCGTTTGCTCGTACTCGTTCAGCAGCAACAGTTGGTAAATTATTTACCGTTCTTGGCCCTCGTTACAAAGAACGTAACGGCGGTTATCTACGTGTTCTTAAAGCTGGTTTCCGTGCAGGTGATGCTGCACCGATGGCTTATGTAGAGCTTGTGGATCGTGAAGTAAACTAAGTTTACTCATGCCATAGAACAATCGGTTGTTCAAAAAGGTCGGTATTTTACCGACCTTTTTTATTACATATTGTCTAACAATTTATAAATTTGTCCTCTACTGACATAAAATTTGTCGGAAATATTTAAACTTGACATTGCGTATTGTCAAATTTGTGCTTTAATAAAACTGTACTGATTAAAAGGTTATAAAAAGAACATGGAAAAGCAAGTTGATATTCTTATTGTAGGTGCTGGTATCTCTGGTATTGGTATTGCAGCTCATTTATCTAAAAATTCACCGCAACGTTCATTTGAAATCATTGAGCGTCGTGAAAGTTTTGGCGGTACATGGGATTTATTCAAGTATCCTGGTATCCGTTCAGATTCAGATATGTCGACCTTTGGTTTTAACTTCAAACCATGGCAAAAAGCTAATGTTTTGGCAGATGGTGCTTCTATTAAAGGCTATATTGGCGAAGTGGTTGATGAATATAAATTAAAAGAAAAAATTCATTTTAATCATCGTGTGCTTACAGCGAACTATGATTCTGCGACTAAAAAATGGCAGGTACAGATTGAGGATGCACAGAAAAATGTGCAGACATGGATTGCCAATTTTGTTGTTGGTTGCACAGGATATTATAATTATGATCAAGGTTATCAACCTGATTATCCAGGTAAAGAAAACTTTAAAGGTCAATTCATCAATCCACAATTTTGGCCTGAAAATTTAGATTATACGGGTAAAAAAGTAGTGATCATTGGTAGTGGTGCAACAGCAATTACCTTAGTGCCTGCAATGGCAAAAGGTGGGGCAGGGCATGTGACCATGTTACAACGCTCACCGACATATATTGCTTCCATTCCATCGATTGATTTTGTATATGACAAAACACGTAAATTTATGTCAGAAGATTTGGCTTACAAGTTTACACGTGCACGTAATATTGGTATGCAACGTGGTATTTTTGCCTTATCCAAAAAACAACCAAAACTTGTACGTAAATTGCTTTTAAAATCTATTGAAATGCAATTAAAAGGCAAAGTGGACATGAAACACTTTACGCCAACATATAACCCTTGGGATCAGCGTTTATGTGTGGTGCCAGACGGTGATTTATTTAAAATTTTACGTACAGGCAAGGCGAGTGTTGAAACGGATCATATTGAAAAAATTACTGAAAATGGTATTCAATTAAAATCGGGTCAACATTTAGATGCAGATATTATTGTTTCTGCAACAGGTCTAGAAATTCAAATTATGGGTGGCATTAAAGCGACAGTCGATCATAAATCACTAAAAACCAGTGAACACATGCTTTATCACGGTGTGATGGTGAGTGATGTGCCAAATATGGCTTTAGTGATTGGTTATGTGAATGCCTCTTGGACATTGAAGGTTGATGTTGTTGCTGATTATCTTTGTCGTTTGTTTAATTTCATGGATAAAAAAGGCTATGACGAAGTGATTGCACCAACTGATCATTCGGCGATATTGGAAGAAACGGTAATGGGCGAGATGAGCTCTGGCTATATTGCACGTGCGGCTGATCAATTACCAAAACAAGGCACTAAAGCACCTTGGATGGCGACTCATAACTATTTAGCAGATCGTAAAGAACTGAAAAATGCGAAGTTTGAAGACGGCGTATTAAAATTTCATAAACGTGAAGCACAAGCTACAAAAAAGCCTAAATTAGTTTCTTGATTGAATTAAGAAACGAAAAAGGAGCATAAGCTCCTTTTTTTAATGGGAAAAATAAAATTGAATTAATTTTTTAAATACTTTCTTTGTTTCAAAAATAAATGCAAAAATCTTACTCATAATTAAATGAAAAATGGAGCAGTAAATGCTCCATTTTTCGTGCTTAATATAAAATTATAAGGTACGAGAAATAAGTTCTTTCATAATTTCATTGGTACCTGCATAAATACGATTTGCACGGTTGTCGATATAAGCACGTGCAATCGGGTATTCAAGCATATAGCCATAGCCACCATGTAATTGAACACATTCATCTACAACTTTTGAGAACATGTCTGAAATTTTATATTTTGCGGCAGCAGCAGCATCAATACCTAATTTTTCTTCAAGTTGTAGCTCCATACAACGATCTAAATATGCACGACAGAAGTCAATCTCCGTACGTAATTCAGCAAGTTTAAAGCGTGTATTTTGGAAAGAGCTGATTGATTTACCAAATGCTTTGCGATCTTTTGTATATTGAACGGTATGAGCGAAAGCCGCTTCAGCACCTGCTTGGCAAATAATTGCAACAAGCATACGTTCCCAAGCCAACTCTTTCATCAGCATGAAAAAGCCCATACCTTCTGCACCAAGTAGGTTTTCTTTAGGAACACGGACATCCTCAAAGAATAATTCACAAGTATCTTGACCTTTCATCCCGATTTTGTTCAAAGGTTTACCTTTGGTAAAGCCTGCACGATCTGCTTCAACAATAATTAAAGAAAGGTTTGCGGAGCCTTTTTCTGAATTTCCTGTTTTACAGACAACCACAGCCATATCGCATAAATAGCCATTGGTAATAAAGATTTTTGAACCATTAATAATATATTCATCGCCATCAAGTACAGCCGTGGTTCGCACAGCTTGTAAATCTGAACCTGTACCAGGCTCAGTCATTGCAATAGCTGTGACTGTTTCACCAGATGCCATTTGAGGTAGCCATTTTTTCTTTTGTTCTTCATTGCCAAAATTATTGATGTAGTTTGCAACGATATCTGAATGTAATGAAAAGCCTGTTGCTGAATCCATTGCATAAGCTTGTTCTTCAATCAAAATCATGCTGTACAGACGATCTACACCATAGCCACCATATTCTTCTGGCATGGTGGCACAAAGTAAGCCCATTTCGCCTGCTTTGTTCCATAAATCACGATCTACATGTTGTTGTTTTTCATATTTTTCAGTATTTGGAACGACTTCTTTTGCATAAAATTTACGTACAGTTTCACGAAAAGCTTCATGTTCAGCATTAAATAAATTACGAGGTAGCATATTTGCTAATGGTCGAATCGCACCTGATTGCATATTTTTATTCCAAATCATTGTTTAATATTTATAAATTAAGTGAACATTCGTTTGATCTCAATGAGATGAATGCTCATTTGAATCAAATAAATGATGAATTTGGTCAATCTCTAGAAATACGCAAGTATTTTTTATGGAATAAGGTAAACTAACAGAATCTGTCATTTTCGGGGAAATTCATGTTTGAGGAATTAACTTTAGAAGAACGTAAAGTGATTTATCGTGCACGTCGTGGTTTAAAAGAAATCGATGTTTATTTTGATCCATACGTGAAACAATATTATTTACAAGCAGATCAAACTGAAAAGTCATTATTTAAAGAGCTGGTCGATCAAGAAGATCCTGACTTATTAGATTGGTTTATGGAAGTTTCAGAGCCGCCTAAGCCTGAATTAAGACAATTAATTTCTAAATTAAAACATTATGTCCACGGTTAATTTAGCTAACTATACGTGTTTTAAGCTGAAACCTAGCCAATATCGGCAAGTGTTTCAGTTTTTTTGTGGGTTAATTATTACGATATTGCTTTATCAAGCTTTGTCTTTATGGTTGTGGTTGTTGTGTCTGATTGCGTTAGGCTGTTCATTATTTATTTTTAATCAGCGTCCTTGTGTTGAGCGGTTTGAACAATTAGATAAGCAAATTTGGTCAATTAAATTTTATAAAAATCAAGATATTGAACAAGTTGAAATAATAAAAATGGTCGATCATATTTTTTATATAGTGGTTTATTATAAAACGACGCTAAAACAAAATAAGCCAAAAAATTTGGTACTTTGGCAAGATCAAATGAGTGTTAAAAGCTGGAAAATGTTAAAAACTCGCGCTAAGTTAGGTTGATTGTTAGACATTTTTTAATAATATAGACTTTAAATTTATTGTTATATCAATTGTTTATATTTATATTCATTGATATTTGAAAGTATTGTTAGACTAAAATCACACAAAAAACTTAAAAAGAGAAATTGTAGGACAATTATACCCATGGATTTTAGCTTTTGCATGTAAATTAAACCTACCAACAGCAAGCGAAGGATTTCATTATGACTGAAGTTCAACAATGGTTGTTTCTAGTGGTCGCAATTGTTCTTGCGATTGTGGTAGGAAGACTAGGAACCGTGCTGAGGGAACAGATTGAGAAAAGAAAACTCAAAACTAATAAACTCTCCTGAGAGTTTACCGTTTAATAAGTAGCATGTGCTGAACCGTCGCAATGCTACTTTTTTTTGCCTAAAATTTGACTTTATGTATTATATGGTCAATCCATTTTATCTAAAAATATGGCACATTAAATCATTAAAATTAGAGCAATTACTCTTTTATTCAGGTAACGCATCTGATATTTTAAACAAAAAGGACATAAACACAATTATATAGAGGACAGGAAGTATGTCTAGAGTCCAAAAATTGGGTCAACTTATGGTGACTGCTGTTGTTGCCTCATCTGTTTTATCTGGCTGTTCCTATGTGGTTAAGTCAGGTGCAAACGTTGCTTTAGGTTTTAGTGAAAAACATATTGTTCCTCCTATTTTAGCAGGTGGCGATGCTGATATGGCTTGCCAGACAGGTAATGCATTAACACCAGCAATTATGGCAACGAAAGATATGGGTGCAGATCCAACTCGTATGGCTGTATTACTGTATTCAGCAGCAGGGATGTGTGCTGAAAATCGTGCTTTAGATGCAGAATTACGTTATTTACGTGCTTCTAAGGATGGTAAAGTTTCTGAAGCACAAGATGCACGTGTAGAACAAAAACGTTGGGCGGCATTAGCTGCGCAGCGCCAATACACAGGTTATCAGTTGTTTGCAGAACGTTGGCAAGCCAAATATAAATATACGTTGGGTGATTCTTGCCCAACGATGAAAAAAGATTTAGACCAAACCATTTATCTTTTGGGCATGCTCAGTGGTTTGCAGGCGATGACCAATGATATCAACTCAGGCGGTGCTGCCAATGTTCCTAAGGATATTGCAGCGATTGTTGAGCGTGGTATGGCATGTTTGGATAATAATAAATTCTGGGGTGCGCCAATGGCGACACGTGCTGTCATTTGGACATTATTGCCAGGTGCAGATGAGGGTAAACCCGACCCATACGTTACAATGAAACAGTCTATGCAAATTGGTGAGCAAAAGGGTGTACGCTTAGCACATGCTTTATATGCTGTTTCGGCACAAGCAAGTGGTGATGATGCTCGTATCCGTGAAGCATTGCGAACTTATGCTGCTTCAAGAGAAGAAGATAAGCCTGTTAATCCTGAATTTAGACTCATTGATGCAATGGCAGGGCAAATGGTACAAGCCATTGCTGACCGTTATTGGACTGAAAATACAGGTGTCCGTGCTGCTGATGATGGCATGACCACCTTTTGGGATGATAAAGGCGCAACAGGAGATGATGAGTTATTTGAGGGAATTGGTGATCCTGCTGAAGGTGGAGATACTCCTCCAGCAACAGATACAACTGCTGCTCCAACAGAAGCACCAGAAGAAATGCCAACGACTGAGGCTGCACCTTAAATATCAAAAAGTGAACACATCCTTTTCAATTTTTTATTTATTATCAAGAAAAGCTTCGGCTTTTCTTGTTTGTTTTAAGAGTAATGCAATATGAACGATTTACAATGGAAGAAACGGATTACTTTAATTGCAAGTTGTATTTGTATCTCTGCTTGTTTGCAAATTTTTCAGGCACAATTTATTTATTGGCGTTATTCATTTTTTAGTGAAATTTGGCGTTGGTGGACAGCACATTGGGTGCATGTGGGGTGGATTCATTTTTTACTTAATATTATCGCATTTGCCTGTTTTCCTTTTATTTTCCCTCATACCCAAAATAGATTTATTATTGTACTTTTACTTGTTTTAGCACCATTATGTAGCTTAACTTTTTATTATTTATATCCCAATATTGAAGCTTATGCGGGTTTATCAGGAATTTTGCATGGGTTGTATGTTGCAGCCGCCTTTTTTTATCTTAAATTTCGTAAAGAGCGTAATTTTGCTTTATTGGTATTGTTTCTAGTTATGGCAAAATTAGCATGGGAAAATACTTTTGGGCAAATAGGTACAGCACAGCTTATAGGGAGTCCTGTTTTGGTAGAAGCGCATTTAGTAGGTGCTTTTTGGGGCGCAATATGTGCAGTAATTTATTTAGGATATCAACAAATAGTTGAAACAAATCAAATTAAAGATTAAAAAAAAGAATTTGAAATGCTCATCATTTTGTAAGACAAGTGAGGAATTATTCTAAAGTAAAAAATAAAAAATATTTCTATAGATTATTAAGTTTAAAGTATTGTTTTTTATTTTAAAAATGTTTATGAATGCTGATAGACTGAATAAAAGAATGCACTTTTGTCGCTTTATACTTGACAAAAATGCGTGAAAAAAAATGTAACGCTGCCATTCTTTTCAGTTGAAAAAGCATGCAGATTTGGAAGTGGAAATAAAAATAGGAAATGAGGGCTTTTGAGCAACTCATAGCTTATAAAAATATCAGTCTTATGAAAGATTTGTAAGATTATAGATAAAAATGGAATTATCATGAATGATAGTGCAGAAAAAAAATCAGGCTTAGGACTGATTAGTTACATATGGACAGAATGGATTTCAACTTTTTTAGTCCTACTCCTTCTCTTGTTAACACTCGTGATTGGTACAGGGGAAATGATTCATGGGCAGATGCTACGTATTGGTGAGCGTTTATATGGTGATGAAAAAATTGGAATGCAATATTCCTTTTTAAGGGCTGAACCAACAAAACCAACATGTGATCGTCATCCTGATATTGATGCTTTAGTGCAAGAACGCATGAAAGCTGAAGCAAGTGATCCTGATGCAAGTTTCTTTGGGGTAACGCCTGAAGCTGATGTTCGTCAGTCTTTTATGGCTGCACAAACAGAATGTGAGGAAAAATTTGCTTTTTATGATAAGTCGATGATACATTTGGAAAAACATCCATCTGCACGTACTTATCGTACCATGGAAACGGGATTTTTCTGGCTATTTAAGGTTGGAACTGAAAACCGTGTCTTAATTTTATTACTTATGGTGGTGATTTCTGCGATTACAGCATCGCTGAAAATGCATCATATTAGCTTACGTCCACCTACAACGAAACTTGACTTTAGAGTGTATTCTCTTGCAATGATCTTGGGTAATGGCTTGTTGTCTTACTCAGTCTGGAGTCAGTATCAATCTGTTATTAACTCAGGTGTAGAGTCAACTTATGAAACAATCTGGGGATATTGGTTGTGGATTATTCTCTTTGTGAGTTTGACGTTAATTAGCTTGTATCAACTGTTTTTTATTCCGAAAACAGCCAAAGACGGCGGAAATATCGGACTTTCTCTGATTAGTATTCCTTTATATGCGTTTATGGCGATTTTAACAGGAATTGCATTTACCTTCTTTATGGACTATCCAATGGGGCAAGGTATTTATCTTGGTCAATTGGTTGAGTTTTCTGGAATTTTCCTAAACTTAGCATTGTTCATCTGGGCAGGTATGCTGTTAACCCAAACCAGAATTATGGATGTATTCCTTGCCATTTTACGTCCATGGAATCTTGCACCTGAAACCCTGACTTGGATTATCTTAATTGCTGCTGCAATTCCAACTGCATATACAGGTGCATCGGGGATTTTCGTTGTTGCCGCAGGTGCGATTATTTATCGTGAAGTGTGGAATTCTGGTGCGCGTCGTCAGTATGCTTTGGCTGTTTCGGCAATGTCTGGTTCGCTAGGTGTTGTATTACGTCCATGTTTATTGGTGATTTTGATTTCAATGCTAGATAGTCGTCATGTTACATCTGACGAGTTATTTGATCATGGTATTTATGTTTTCTGGTTAACTGCGTTTATTTTCCTTGGGGTTTCTTTATACCTTGCTGAAGATAAATTCCGTATTAATTCACCGAAAGTTGCTGTACCTGGCATGATGAAAGCTTTAGTGCCAGTGATTCCTTATGTCATCATTACCGCGTTGGTTGTAGGGTTCTATAGCTACGGTTTAGATACACAAATGGACGAGTTTACTGCACCAGTAATTCTTCCAATTATGTTGTTGGCATATATTTTATTTGATAAGTACATGGGCGATCGTGTACCTGTTCCAGCATTTAATAGTGCTTTAGCACAAGAACATGCTAAAAACTCAGAGTACTTACGTACGCATAATACAGATGCTGAGCAAAAGCGTGGTTTTGGAAAATCAATTTGGTTTGCATCTTCTGAGAGTGTTGGGCATATCGGTGCTTTGATTATCCTGATGGCGCTTTCAGCAAGTATGGGTGGTTTGATTGAGCGCAGCGAAATTGTGACAATGGTGCCTACACATCTAGGCAGTATTATGCTTTCTTTAGCATTCCTTGCAATTTTACTTGCATTAATTGGTATGACAACAGACCCATTTGGTGCGGTAATTTTGGTTGCTGCAACGATTGCACCAGTGGCTTATGAAAATGGAATTCATCCAATTCACTTCTGGATGATTGTATTGGTTGCTTTTGAATTTGGCTATGTTGCTCCACCAGTAGCACTTAATCATCTCTTAACGAGGCTCTCGGTCGGTGATGAAGAGGTCGCCGCCGCCGATGCAGAGGCGAAAGAGAAATATACAAGTTTCTACTATCGCTATGAGCGTTGGATTTTACCAATCGTCGTACTATTTACGTCCTTAGTGCTCGTAACCTTTGTACCATATCTACTCAATATGTTTGATTGGTACGCCAATAAATAATGTAATCATGTAAATAAAAGAAGCGCCTTCGGGCGCTTTTTCTTTATTTAAAATTTATATGTTACTGCGTAACATCAGTTATTCATCAGCTGAATAAGTGAAAAACTAAATTATTCTGCGAGCTTATAAATTTTTGTATTGACCTCATACATGATTGATATTGATCAGGGATGCATTCGGTCAGAACTATAGATCAAATATAGATATTGAGTAGATATGAGATGATATTTTGAGAAATTTCAAATGAATAAAACCATCACCCAATCATGATTGGATGATGATTTTATTTAAACATTAAGACTGTTTTTGCGCTGCGAGTTGCTGTTCTAAAAGTTTCAATTGTTCTTCTTTTAGTTTGATTAATTGATCTGCATCAGCGTGTTGTGATTCTAGCGATTGCTTTTGATCGTTTAATTGCTTTTCAATATCATCCAGTTTTGCAACTTCTTCTTTAGCCAAACTTTCATTTTCAGAAACAGGCTCTTGTAAAATAGACTCATGCACCAGTTGTTGTTCTGTTGCTGTCGAAGCTGCGGACTGTTCTAAAGGTTGAGCCACAGGTGGTGCTGTAACTGGCGTTGGTTTTTGTTGTAAAGGCTTTTGAGCGGTTGCTTGTTCCTTGCTTGAACTGAGCCAGAATAACGTAGCAGCCAAAGCAACAATAACAATCAATCCCCCAGCAATAAACCACATTAATTTAGAATTATTTCTTGTATCTAATTGCATTTTTTATCCAATTTATTTTGCTGGACGAGGCTTAAATTGAATGACCCCAATTTCATCAGGTGTAGCTGGTTCTTCAGGCTCGTCCACATGAGTAGGGCGATTTTCAGAATAATCACACTCGATACATTCAATCCATTCAGCATCGTCAGTGGTGAGCATGACGATTCGATCCATCGCCTCACATCTTGGACATTTAGCACCCGCAATGAAACGACGTCTAATATTCATATACTCACCACATAATTAATTTTACATGCGTAGTTTAAGCGTTTTTAGAGGCATTCGTCCAACCTTGATGACGTAACAATGCATCAATTTTAGGCTCACGCCCACGGAAATTGATAAATGCATCAAGTGCAGTATCTTTTCCACCGACTGCCAAAATCGCCTGTCTAAATTCTGCACCTGTTTGAGTATTGAAAACGCCTTCATTTTCAAAACGATCAAAGGCATCACTGGCTAATACTTCCGCCCATTTATAAGAATAATAGCCTGCTGCATAGCCACCTGCAAAAATATGACTAAAACCATTTTGGAAGCGGTTATAAGGTGTTGTCGCTAAAACAGCATATTTTTGGCGAATATCATCTAAAGTTGCTTGGATTTGTTCAGCATTTAATGCTGGTGTCAGTTTGTGAATGCTTAAGTCGAACAAGGAAAATTCGATTTGACGTAGCGTTTGCATACCTGACTGGAAGAAACGAGCATCAAGTAATGCTTTGAGTAAGTCATTTGGCAAAGATGCTTTGCTTTCAATGTGCTCACTGATCAGCGCTAGACTTTCAGTATCCCAAGCCCAGAATTCCATAAATTGACTTGGTAGCTCGACGGCATCCCATGCTACGCCATGAGTCCCTGCAACAGAGATATTATCAACTTCAGTCAGCATGTGATGTAAACCATGTCCAAATTCATGGAACAGGGTAATCACTTCATCATGGGTTAACAGCGCAGGCTGATTGCCAACAGGAGGCGTAAAGTTTCCAACCATATAGCAAACTGGTTTTTGTAGACCATTTTCAGTTTGCATACGTGAGCGGAAACCACTCATCCAAGCACCACCACGTTTGCCATTACGTGCATATAAGTCGAAGTAGAAGCCGCCAATTACAGTGCCTTGATCTTCCAGTTCATAATAACGAGCATCGCTATGCCAAAGTGGGGCTTCACGCTCAATCACCTGAATACCATATAAACGATTGACGATACTGAATAAACCTTGAATGACTTTAGGTGCAGGAAAATAGGGTTTTAAGTCTTCCTGAGACAGATTGAATTGTTGAACTTTGAGTTTTTCTGAATAATAAGTGCTGTCCCAAGGTTTCAGTTCATCAATACCATCTTGTTGGGCAATGGCTTTGAGTTCTTCAATTTCTTGTAGGGCAGGTGTACGTGCATGTTCAGCCAAATCGATAAGGAATTGATTGACGGTGGCAACATTGGGCGCCATTTTTGAAGCCAATGAATATTCTGCATAATGATCAAAACCTAAAAGCTTTGCAAGTTCCTGACGTAAGCTTAGGATTTCGACCATAATCGGTGCATTGTCATATTGAGTATCTTGTGCCTGATCAGAAGCACGGGTGACATAAGCATGATAGAGTTCTTCACGTAGCGTGCGATCTTCGGCATAGGTCATAATCGCCAAGTACGATGGAAAATCCAAAGTCGCAACAGGCTGATTTAGTTCACGTTGCTGACCATATTGCTTCAATAATTCAACACTGCTTTGTGGTAAGCCTTTGAGTTGTTCTTCGTTTAATGGCTTGTGATAGGCTTGAGTTGAATCTAGCACATGATTGGAAAAGTCAGATGACAGTTGTGAAAGTCGTGCTGAAATTTCTGCATAGCGTTTTTTAGCTTCGCCTTCTAGGGCAACGCCTGAAAGTTTAAAGTCTCGCAGAGCAAGTTTAATCGCACTTTGTTGCGCTACAGGCAAGTCAGTAAAAATCGCATTGTCATGAATATTTTGATAGGTCTGGAACAGGGGAACATGCTGCCCTATTTGGGTCGAGTATTCACTTAAACTAGGTAAGAGTAGTTGATAGACATCGCGAGTTTCAGCGTTGTTCATCACGGCATTAAGATGCGATAAAATGCCCCATGATTCGCTCAAATTATTTTCAAGCGTATCAATTTGTTCCAATAATTGTAGTTGTTGCTGTAAATTTTCAGGGACTTGTTGAAGTTCATTTAAAAAATTTTGCCCGTTTTGAATGGCGGTTTCGATATTTTGTTTCAGTTGATCTAAAGTAATTTGATCGAATTGGGGTACAGGCAAAGTCGCCTTTTCTAATGTCATGTCTTGTATGCCAAAAATATTGCTGAGTTATAACTAGATGTAGGGCTTTTGGCAGGGGAAATCAAGGTGGAATCACGAAATTAATACTTGTTTAATCTCTTTTTATGCCTTTAATACAAGATTGAATTGTTATAAACATAAGCGAGTTTATTAAATGCTCCAAGAAAAACTTTTTTTAGAAATAAAAAGTTTTGATTCTGATCGAGAGTCAGAAGAAAAACGAATATATTCTTTTGATGTGTCGATTTTTGAAGTGTATTCCAATCATATTGTTTTCAAAAACTGTATAAATAATAATTTTTTAGCGGAAATGGATGATCTGAATATTTTAAAAAGAAATAAGAAATCGAAAAATTTAAACCTGTACTTAAAGTCAGAACTACATATTAAAGATAAAAAAATTTCTGATGAATTAGGTCTTTATTATGAGTTTAACTATACCGATTCTGATTTGATTATTTATGATTTTATTGATTATGAAGATAATGAATCTTATCAGGAGTCATTAATAGAAAGAGTGGATATTTTTATGAAAAATAAAGAATTTTTAAAATTTTATCTTGAAAATAAAATACCACCAAAGCATTGGTTTAACTTGAATGAGTTTGAAAAGGAATGTTGGTTGGATGTTGCATATAAAGTTAATTTTAATCAGGAGGTAAATAAAAGGATGCCTCCAGTAAGCCAAATTATTTTAGATGGAAATTATATACATTCAGAGCGTGATCTTTATTGCTCTATTGGTGAAGAAGTATGTGGTGTCTTTGGTTATATGGGGCGAAGTATTACTCCCTTACGGGATTGCTTGGAAGACGAAGGGTTAAGACCAGTTTATTATCCTTTACAAATAACATGGAAGAATTTTAAAAGTTCAGAACAAAACTTTTACTCTATTGAAGACTTGAATTATTTAGTTCAATTTCTTAGAAAATATAGTAATTTAAAAATCGAGATTTAAAATTTTGATATAAAAAAGAGCGCCGAAGCGCTCTCATTCTGATTTAAAACTAAGGTTTTAAAAAGTCATTCATCTTTTGCCTTAGCATTAGACTTTTTCTTTTTAAGCTTAGCTTTCTTTTTTACTTTATCTTTAGCCTTTTGATCAGGCTTCGTTGCAGTATTTTTAGTAGGCTTTTTGCTGTAAGAGCTAGGTTTTCCTTTGGGTTTTTTCTTTCGAATGGGACGTTCTCCATCATCATTAGCATTCGACGTGTCCGAGCTAGATTTAACTTTGGCTGGACGATCAGAAAAAACTTCTTCTTTTGCAGTTGCTTTGGCAACACGTGGCGCACGACTGCGAATGACACGACCTGCATGAGACAATTGTTGTAACAATTCAAAGTCAATTTTGCGCTCTTCCAGATTTACACCTGCAACTTTGATTTTTACTTCATCGCCCAAACCAAAGACTTGACCACGATTTTGTCCAACCAAGGTTTGGCTGGCTTGATCAAAGACAAAATAGTCATCACCTAAATGGCTGACATGCACCATGCCATCAACATACAAATCTTTGAGTGTTACAAATAAGCCAAACTCAGCCGTTGCACTGATCACACCCACAAATTCTTCACCTAAATGCTGCTGCATATAGTGACATTTCAGCCATGAGGTGACAGAACGAGAAGCTTCATCAGCACGACGTTCAGTCGCAGAGAAATGTTCACCTGCTTCATCTAACGCACCACCAGATAACGGTGAAGGTTTTTGTGCCAAATGCGCTTTGATTGCACGGTGTAACAACAAGTCAGGATAACGACGAATTGGTGAAGTGAAGTGCGTATAGGCATCATAAGCTAAGCCATAGTGCCCGACATTTTTTGCACCATAATATGCTTGCATCATGGAACGTAATAACACTGCATGAATGCTTGGCGCATCAATACGGTCTTTGGTTGCTTCAATGACTTTTTGATAATCTGCCTGAGTCGGCTGATCTGGGAACGATAAGCCCAACAATTTTACAAAGTCTTTTACTTTTTGAATACGTGAAAACTCAGGCGCTTCATGTACACGATAGAGCATCGGAATATCATTTTTTAAACAATATTCAGCAGCTGCCACGTTGGCAAGCAACATGCATTCTTCAATCAGTTTATGTGCCACATTGCGTGAACGAGGCAGAATCTCTTTAATACCACCCAACTCATCAAAGGTCATGTATGTTTCAACAGTTTCAAATTCCATTGCATGACGTTCTGCACGTAAACCTTTCAGAGTTTCGTACAGTTGATAGAGCGTGTTTAATGACTTATGCACATCACGATTTTCAGGAACAGCTTTGCTGTCACCATCTATATATTGTGCAACTTGTGTATAGGTTAAACGTGCCTGAGAGTGCATCACTGATGGATAAAACTCAAATTTAGTCACACGACCTGCACGGCTCAAATTCAGATCGCAGACCATACATAGACGGTCTACATCTGGATTGAGTGAACATAAACCATTAGAAAGGGCTTCAGGCAACATTGGCAACACAAAGTGTGGGAAATAAACCGAAGTACCACGTTCCTGTGCTTCATCATCCAAAGGTTTGCCTGTACGGACATAGTGGCTGACATCGGCAATCGCAACCACAACACGATAGCCACCACCCGGACGTTTTTCAGCATAGACTGCATCATCAAAGTCACGGGCATCTTCACCATCAATGGTGACTAAAGGCAAATCACGTAAGTCAATGCGTCCTGCTCGATCTTTGACTGTTGGTTCTTTGAAACTTTCAGCTTCTTTAACGACTTCTTCTGGAAATTCATATGGCAAGCCATATTCTAAAATCGTTTGTGGAATAATAATTTCAGTATCGGCTTTATCAGCCATGGATTGAATCACATGACCTGTTGCAAATTCATCACGTGTTGGATAGTCATCAATTTCAACACGCAGTGCATCACCAACTTTGGCTTTGGCGTGTTCAATCAGTTCTTTTTCTAGTGTAATTGGTTGATGCGCGTTTGGATTAGCAGGTTGAATGAAATATTCACCTTCAAACTCAGCCACTTTACCAATCAGTTGCTTGACGCGGCGTTGCGTAATTTCAGTAATATAACCCCAAGCTTTACCTTTACGGTCAACGGAGGTTTGTTGTACTTTGACGCGGTCACCATGAAAAACTTGGCGTAACTCACGCTCAGGTAGTAAAAGCTCATCTTTTTTACCATCTAGGCTTGCGACCCCTAGACCTTTGGCATTGATGTAAACTGTGGCATCTAAAATCGGTTGATCTGCCATGAGCTGATATTTAAAACCATCTTTCATCAATTGCCCATCTCGAACCATCGCACTTAAACGATGGCTGAGCGCATCTATACTTTTTTGATCAGCAATTTCAAATAACTCGACTAAGTCAGCATGTGACAGGGCTTCTTTTTTTTGTTCAATGATTTCTAAGATCAGTGTACGACTTGGGATAGGATTTTCATAACGTTCGGCTTCAGCTTTTGCTTCAGGATCGACCCAATTTTTCATCATGTATTTGGTTTCTAGTCAGAAGATAGGATTAGCATAAAACATACAGTGGCAGACTGCACGTAATTGATTGCAATAATGTGTTTTAAATTTCAGTTTGCAGGAAAAGATCAGATTTTTTTGATTTAAGTTTTTATTTTTTGAGTAAAAAAACAACAAAATAAGAGAAATTGTTTAAAAAATATGTAATCGAGCAAAAAAATATAATTTTTTTAAGCAGATCACTTGCTGAATTAGGTTTTAGTTTGTATTATGGCGACTCGTTACGGTGAGATGGGTGAGTGGCTGAAACCACATCCCTGCTAAGGATGCATACGGGTAACTGTATCGAGGGTTCGAATCCCTCTCTCACCGCCAACGAATACTTATGATGCGCTCATAGCTCAGCTGGATAGAGCACTTGGCTACGAACTAAGGGGTCGGGAGTTCGAATCTCTCTGAGCGCACCAATTTAAATAAGTATTCTCAAAAGTAACGAAGCCTTTTTAGGCAATCAGGTACGCGCTCATAGCTCAGCTGGATAGAGCACTTGGCTACGAACTAAGGGGTCGGGAGTTCGAATCTCTCTGAGCGCACCAACTTGAACATCGACAGATGTAAAATTGACAATTAACCGCACATGTTGCGGTTTTTTTGTGTCTGTGATTTGTATAATTAGCTAGTTTTGGAAACTTAGATAATAGGTTTAATTTGATAAAAATATTGAATGCGTTTGAAAATTTTTTTAAATATATACATCATGATTAAGATCAGAATTAATGAAATGAATCCGATTTTTAAAAAACCTTGATCAACTCGAGCCATTATTTCTTTTGTAGTAAAAAATAGGAGCAATAATAGTAATAAGTTGAAGAATATTTCGATGCTAAGAAAAATATAAAGTAATGTTTGACGAAGCCTATTGTTTTTGAATTGAGTCAGAAAACGATACCGATGTTGATACCCCATCAAATTATTAGGAGGTACTTCACCTTTGGTTACTAAAAGTTGATAAAACATTTCTTCATCTATAGACCAGTCTAATTCTGTACTTTCAGCAGACAAATGATTTTATGGTTCTTGTGGTTCATTTTGTTCCAACCATTCATCCACTTCTGGGCAAGGTAAAATTTCTTTACCTAATCCATCTATATTTAAATATCGGTCTTTGGGTATTTTGAACAGAAAGTCAGAGGGTAACCAGTGTTTAAAAGGGATATTTAACTTTGGATCGGAGTTTAGGAGTTCAATCGTTTTGATCATATCGATCATTTCATTTTTTGCATCTTCACTTTCGTAGTCAAGATACATTGATAGAATATCACTGACATCTAAAATGATAAAATGATCTGAAAATTGTTCGAGATATTTAAAAAAGGCTTTGGCTAAAATCTCTAACTTTTCATCCTGATACAGTTTAGACCACATTGGGATTCTATATTTAAATATTTCAATGGCTTGCTCGGTAGTTGTTTCAAAATAATAGTGTCTTTCATCATATTCATTTAGTTCTTCTTGAATGTTTTTTTCTTCAAATAATGCTATCCAAAACAATGGAATATTGTATTTAACTTCTTGGTAGATATCTGTATTTTCATTGTATTGATCTTTATTTTTTGCAATCCAAAGTGTTGAATAATTTCCCATTTTTATTTTCAAAGATTTTATGTTTTAAGCTACTTTAACTTAAAATTTCATCCGCAGGAATATCACGACAACTACTGTCGCGCAACCCATATTCTTCACTCTATTTACCAACTAAAAGCATTAAAATAAACATAAGAACACTTGAATTGATAACAACATGAAAGCATACACAGATGGATATTATATTTATTAAAATATTGATTTTATTTGTTATTTAAAATTGCAGCAATATGATGGTTGTAACCGAACAATGACAGGTTTCGTTTACGAACTGCAAATTCAAAGTTTAGAACATGAAACTGTAATTTTCTGCGTATTTTGTATGGAGCAGTTAGAATTGGTGGAGTGTTAATGATCAGATTGATCATTATAAAACAATACGAGTCCACTATTCTTTTTAAAGAAAAGCTTATCTTTTAATCCTATTTCTTTAGTAAAAATAATCAAAGTAAGATAATCCAAAATCACTTTTTCTGCTTTAGTACGAAGCAAAACAATAATTATTTTGGACGAATGCTTTGAATTGGCAATATATCTACAGTGTGATGCCTCAGTTTGTTTCAGCAACTTTGACCACATTAAAAATCTCACTCATTAGCATTTTACTTGCAATTATCGTGGGTTTAGTTTGCAGTATTTTGATCACTTATCATGTTCGTGTATTCGACAAAATTGCCAAAATTTATATTGAACTATCACGTAATACGCCTTTATTGATCCAACTGTTTTTTCTCTATTACGGACTGCCAAAACTCGGCATTAAAATCGATGGATTTAGCTGTGGTGTCATTGGTTTAACTTTCTTAGGTGGAAGCTATATGGCAGAAGCCTTTCGCGCAGGATTACAAGCTGTTGCAAAAGGGCAAATTGACTCAGGTGAAAGTATTGGATTGAACTCATTACAAGTTTTTCAATATGTCATTTTTCCGCAAGCACTTGCTATTTCAATTCCTGCCATTGGGGCGAATTGTCTATTCCTCATCAAAGAAAGTTCAGTAGTGAGCGCAATTGCTGTAGTCGAATTGCTATTCCTGACCAAAGACCTAATTGGTATGGACTATAAAACTACAGAAGCCTTATTTTTATTGGTTTTGTCCTACCTGATTATTTTATTGCCTGTCTCCATTCTCACCAGTTATTTGGAATATCGCAGTCGGAAGGTGAGTCATGGAGTTTAATTATTTATTTCAACCTGACCATTTACAAAGGCTTTTTTTCGGGCTTTGGGTGACTGCGAAAATCGCCTTTATTTCAGTCTTTTTCTCAGCAATTTTTGGTACGATTTTCGGTGTCATCATGACTTCAAAAAATCTTTTGATCAAAAGTATTTGCCGACTGTATTTGGAAGTGATTCGTATCATTCCAATTTTGGTTTTTCTATTTGTTTTCTATTTTGGATTCGCCACATGGTTTAACTGGCAACTTTCAGCAGTATTGGTGTGTATCGTGGTTTTTGTTTTGTGGGGTACTGCGGAAATGGGCGACCTTGTTCGTGCAGCGATTACCTCCATTGACAAGCATCAGCGTGATTCAGCCTATGCATTGGGGCTGAGTCAAGTTCAAACGTTGGTTTACGTTATTTTCCCGCAAAGCCTAAAACGTGTCACACCAGGCGCGATTAATTTATTCACAAGGATGGTCAAAACCAGTTCTTTGGCAGTGCTGATTGGTGTGGTGGAAGTGATTAAAGTTGGGCAACAAATTATTGAAAATTCACTTTTAATTGTCCCGAATGCCTCGCTGTGGATCTATGGTTTGATTTTTATTTTGTATTTCATTATTTGCTATCCCTTGTCACGTTTAGCGACTCATTTAGAAAAAGCATGGGAGTAACAGTTCACTATGGCTTTGTTATCTATACAACATTTACAGAAATCATTTGCAGAAAGTCATATTTTACAAGGCATTGATTTGGACGTAGAACAGGGTGAAGTGGTGGTGATCCTTGGTCCTTCGGGATGTGGGAAAAGTACATTATTACGCTGTGTGAATGGCTTGGAAAAAATCCAAGCGGGTTCGATTTATTTAGCAGGTTCTGGTGTTTTAGGTAAAGATTTACCGTGGGTCGATGTGCGTCAAAAAATCGGTATGGTATTTCAAAACTATGAGCTTTTTGGACACATGAATGTGATTGATAATATTTTATTGGGTCCGCTCAAAGTCCAAAAAAGAACACATGCTGAAGCAGAAAAAGTTGCAGATGAATTGCTAAAACGCGTGGGTTTGTATGACCGCAAAAAAGATTATCCACGGCAACTTTCAGGTGGGCAAAAGCAACGAATAGCCATTGTTCGTTCATTGGTGATGCAGCCACAAGTAATTCTTTTAGATGAAATTACTGCAGCTTTAGACCCTGAAATGGTACGTGAAGTTTTAGATGTAGTTTTAAAGTTGGCAAATGAGGGAATGACCATGTTGATTGTGACTCATGAAATGTCCTTTGCTCGAAAAGTCGCAGATCGAATTATTTTTATGGATCAAGGCAAAATTATTGAACAAGCCACGCCAGAACAGTTTTTTGAGCATCCACAAACTGAAAGAGCAAAAGCATTTTTAAATATGTTGAATTATTAAAATAGAAGGTCAAAAAATGGCTGTATTAAAAAATATGGGTATTTGGACAAGTGCAGTTTTGATCAGCAGTACATTAATCGCATGTCAAAAACCAACAAATCAATCAACAGCAGACCATGCCAATGAAAACCATACCAAAGAAGATCAATCTTTAGCGCAAGTGAAAAAGAATGGTGTATTTCGGGTTGCAGTTTTTGCCGACAATCCACCCTTTGGTTATGTGGATAGTGCAGGCAAGCCACAAGGTTTTGATGTGGTTTTGGCAAAACGAGTCACCAAAGATTTGTTGGGTGATGAAGCCAAAGTTGAATTTGTTGTGACCGAAGCAGCCAATCGTGTGGAATTTTTAAAATCAGGTAAAGCGGATGCAGTATTTGCAAGTTTTTCAGTCACGCCTGAACGTAAAGAAGTGGTTGATTTTGCACAGCCTTATTTAAAAGCAGCTTTGGGTATCGTTTCACCAAAAGCCAAAACCGTAACTGATATTCATCAGCTTGAAGGTAAAACGTTGATTGTGAATAAAGGTTCAACGTCAGATATTTATTTTACTAAAAATTATCCAAAAATTAATTTGCTCAAGTTTGAACAAAATACCGATGCTTTTAATGCCTTGAAAGATGGTCGTGGTGATGCCATTTCCCAAGACAGCACTTATGCCTTGGCATGGGTAGCAGAAAACCCAACATTTAGCGCAGGAATTCAACAGATTGGCAATGAAGATTTTATTGCACCTGCGGTGAAAAAGGGCAATACCCAACTTTTAAATTGGCTGAATACTGAAATTTCAACACTACAAAAAACAGGTGAAATTCAAAAAATTTATGATCAAACCTTGAAGCCTGTTTATGGTAATACCGTGGATTCAAAAGTTTTCTTAGATGTCACTGCGAAATAATAATCAATGTAAATTTTTAAATATCAAATAGATCAGAGGAAAATTAAATGCATATCTCCATTAAAAATGTCACCCAGTTATTAGTAGCATCTGTGCTGAGTTTAGGGCTTGTAGCATGTAATAAAAATTCGGCGACAGCCGAAAAGACCACTGAATCTGAAAAAACAGTGTCTAGTATTGAACAAATTAAGAAAAATGGTGTGGTGCGCATCGGGGTATTTAGTGATAAACCGCCATTTGGCTATTTAGATGCGCAAGGTAAAAACCAAGGCTTTGATGTGGAAATTGCCAAGCATGTGGCAAAAGATTTGCTAGGTGATGAAAATAAAGTTCAATTTGTTTTAACTGAAGCTGCAAACCGCGTTGAGTATTTAAAAGCCAACAAAGTCGACATTATTTTTGCAAACTTCACGGTTACACCTGAACGTAAAGAAGTTGTTGACTTTGCGAAGCCTTATTTAAAAGTTTCTTTGGGTGTGGTTTCACCTAAAGCAAAACCAATTACAGATTTGGCACAACTTAAAGGGCAAACTGTGTTGGTTAATAAAGGTACAACAGCGGATTCATTTTTAACAAAATCTCATCCTGAAATTAAGCTGCAAAAATATGAGCAAAATACCGAAACTTTTGATGCCTTAAAAGATGGTCGTGGCGTGGCTTTGGCACATGACAATTTATTGGTTTTGGCTTGGGCGAAAGAAAATCCAAACTATACGGTTGGTATCACCAGTTTGGGACAGCATGATTTGATTGCACCTGCGGTGAAAAAGGGCAATAAAGAACTTTTGGATTGGTTAAATCAAGATTTGAACAAACTATCGAAAGAAGGTGTTATTCAACAGGCATATGAAAAAACTTTAAAACCTGTTTATGGTGATACGATTAATTCGAAAGATTTATTAGTGGAATAATTTTGAACTGCTTTCTAATCAAAAGAGCCATATAAATTGGATTATATGGCTCTTGAAAGTGTTGATTCGATATTTATTACTACAGATGAAAATGATTTGGGTGTTAAATTAAGGTCTGAAAACTGTATATGAATAACCCAAATATATTAATAAATAATCCTAAAATGCTGGCATTTCTTAAAAAATTAATTAAGTCTTTATCTCGGTAGATTAGTGTAATTAAGACTAAAAAGCATAATATTGAAAAAGTTAATGATGCGAGTGATATTTTAAATTGATGCTTGATTTTTGCTTCTGAATTTGCGGGAGTATATGTGTAGATAAAAGTTTGTTGTTGCTGATTTTGATCTAAGTAGCTAATTTTTCTTAATCTCAAAGTCAATCGATAATTAGGTAGTCGACCAAGATCCATAGAGAAGCTTTTGATACTGATTTGATTATTTAAAATATAATTACATAATTCAAATAATTTTGAATCACAATATATTTCAAAAGCTTGTAAGTATGGAAAAACATTTTTGATTATAAGTTTGTTTTCTGTTTTAAATCGTTGTACAGCGTAAGGATGATCATTAGTATTTAATTGAATAACTGTCCATTCTGATTTTGATAATGTTTTGTATTCTGATAAAGTCAAATAAGTCATATAATTAATGACTGAAATAAAAGTTGATGCTAATAAAAATTTACCTAATAATAATTTTAATGGGGATGGAGGGTTATACATATTTCTCGTTTTTTATATACATTGTATGAATAAACAACAGTATATCTATTTATCGTTTAAAAGCTAAACACTCGGTTGAGAAATCTATAAAAAAGTCTTTTCAATAATGTGAAAAAGCGTATAATGCGTCCCATCAAGACATCGCGCTCATAGCTCAGCTGGATAGAGCACTTGGCTACGAACTAAGGGGTCGGGAGTTCGAATCTCTCTGAGCGCACCAACTTGATAAAATATAGAAAGAAGCCGCTTAATTGCGGTTTTTTTGTGCCTAAAAAATAGCAATAACATTTTTACTATAGTTTTAAAACATGATTTGTTCTATTGGTAAATAATAAATTTAAAAATGATCTTAACGATGAAAAAAAGAATGAAAATAATGGCAATAAGCAGTTTAGTTTTGGTGTTATCTGGCTGTGCAACAGCAGTGCTTTGGGAGAATACAGATAAAGGTTATATCTCATTTGGTAAAGTTGTTGATACCACTAAAAGTGTAAAAGTCGTTGAAACTGATCATATTTTAGGTTTTGCCCAAGTGAATAATACAAAAACTGCATCAAAAAAATTGGTGATTGTGGGGCAGCAATATGCATATTTAATGAAAGATGAGAGTGAAAGTGCTTTTCAGATTTTGGATTCTTCTCTAGATGTTAAACATATACGTTTATATGAACCAAAAGCACAAAAATATCATTTGGATTTTAACTTATTGAATAACAATGTTAAATCCTTGAAAGATGGCGTGGGTTTTCAAACAAAAATTCATTTGTTATATGATAAAAATAAATCTGAATTAAGCTTAGAAGAACAAAATACTTTGCAGCGTTTAGGGTTTAGTGAAGAAAATTTTGCACAAAATAATGCTCAACAAGATATTCGTTATGTCAAAGTTATGGCGATGCAAGGAAAAGTTTTAGGTCTAAATGATGAGCTAAGAAGCCTTAAATTTCAGTCTTTTAGTCAGGCTTATTCAATCAATATTTATGCGAATTATGTAGATAAAGATGTCGATTTTAAAACACTATTCAAGAAAATTGCGCTGACACCTGTTGCCCTTGTTGGTGATTTAGTGGTGATTCCAATAGGTGTTGTGATTGTAGGTGCGGGTTCGGCATTGGGTGTTATTTCTTAATTTGGCTCACTACTGCTTAAGCTTTCAGGAGGATGAAATTGTTTTGCTTGCGCAAGTTGAGAAATATCCATCTGAATATGATCAGAAATCACAACACTGCGTCCAAACATTCGCCCAAAAACAACTCGGCATGAGAGTTGTTGAGGCAATGTTTTTAATTGTTTAAATTCATCGATACATTCAAGTTTTGAAGCATCATTTTCAGGACAGATTGTAAATGAAACATCATATTTATAGTGATTATTGTCATAAATAATCGGCTCATATTCGGAGTCATTGGCAGAAATAAATCCTGCCACTTCAAACTGATCGTTTATTGGACATTTAAAGTGAGCATAATGAAACCGATATTCATCATAAATTTTGTGTAATGGAGTTTTACTCAATGCTGAGGTGTTAAAGAGTAGATAACCACGGTGATTTAATTCGGGAATAGATTCAGATTCGATATAAGTATATTGAGGTTCAAGTGTAAGAGGGACTTGATATTCAGGCATTTTTTCACAAGACATTAAGAGAAAAACGGAAATGGCAACGAAATAACGTGAGCGTCCCTGTAACATTTAACTTTCCTAAGATTTACTTTGAGCTTTAACTTTTTGGGTAAATACAGCATTTCCGCCGACTGCGGGCAACATATCATGATAGGGCAAGCTACGAGCCGCTCTGAGTAAAAAAGGAGCTTTTTCATCAACTTTTACAGCAGTTGTAACGCGCATTAATGTGCCTGTTTGCTGTGAGTTTAGTTGAATTTGCCCTTTTAGATAACGTAAATCTCCCCCATTTGCAAAGAAATTATTTTGATTTTCTTGTGGAAAACTAAAATGCATTTTGAAGTCAAAAGGAATACTCACAACACCTAAGCCTATACTGACTTTGATCTCTGCATCTTGACCTTGTGCTGTTAGTGCAGACGTGGTTATTTTCTTAATTTGGCGTGGAAAAACACTTTGATAAGATGGCGGCTGTAGCCATTTTTGTAGTTGTTGTGGTGGCTCTTTAAAAGCTTGATATGTGGTGGTAAAACGTAATGTTTCTCGCCCATGCGTATAGGGCACAGTACTTGGCAGGTTTAAAATACTTACAGGTTGCCCAGTACTTTCGCTGAGGTCATCAATTTTTTGTAGTTGTGCTGTCGAAAACTTAGGCTCAGGGAGTTGCCCAGCGTTGAGATTAATCACATTTTTAGTGCCGAAACGTTGCCTTAATGATTCTAAAACAAAAGCACCTGTACCTGTCGGTATACCTAATTTTGCTTCAGGAATTGCATTTAAAATCTGTTTAAATAAAAAACCTTTAGGCTGATTGGTGTCTCCCCATTGAGTTAATGTCACAAGTGTTTTTTTATCGCCTAAACTAAACCATTCTAATTTGCCGACTGCATAAGGCAAAGGCGCATCAATGACAATCGTGGAAATACTATTTGTTGTCACCTGATGTTGCATCACAATATTTTCATTAAAATTAAGCACAGGAATAGGTGTCGGAATTGAAACTCGATATTGCATTTGGCTAATATTGCCTTTTTGTTCTAATAATTTGGCAGATTTTAAAGTTGGGAATAATCCAACATATTGGTTGTAATTACTCAATGTTTTTGCAACGTCTTGACTGCTAACAGGAAGGATAATCGCAGAAGACATAAAGCGAGCCGTAGGGGTAGGGTTGGCTTGTAAAGTTGGTAAATTGGTTTTTATGGCAACTTGTGGATAGATAAAAATATGATCTTGGACATAACTGGCTAATTGTTGAGGGTTATTTTGAAAAGGTTTTAAGCTGCTTGGAATGTTGTCTGTCCATGTCACAATTTCAGCAAAACTTAATTGACTGGCACCAAAGCAAATGAGCGCATATGCAGTGTTATACATTAATTTCATCATCATTCCTTTGTTTTATTGATTCAATTTTTAATGATATGTTTTACATGAAAACGCATTATTTTTAATTGACCTAAATTAGAAATTATCAAAGTAAATTATCATGAAAACGTCAATCTACATCGAATTTCTAGTGTACTATTTGACATCTTGGATATGAATTGTGTTGAAGTGACTATGTCAGACAGTAAGCCTGCACTTTCTTTGCGGTATTATCTTAATTTAGAAGAATCTCAAGATGGTTTTAAACTCGCGACTTTAGGCAAAAAACAAATTTCACGTTTTTTAACGCCTTTAGTCAGTGTTGGGATCATTGCTTGGGGACTTTATTTAGGTATGGCAACGGTAGGACGTTACTATGTCTTTTTAGGTTTATTCTTTTTACTGTTACAAGGATTAATGCGTTATTGGTTTTTACCGATGATGTTTAAACGCCAATTTATTAAATATCAATTTGGTAAAAGTGAACAGGGAATTGAATTATTTCAGGATTATTTCGAGTTATTTAGCAGTGGTCGCCCAAAGAAAATGTTTCCTTATGCCGATGTGCAACATTTTATTGAAGGTAAACTGACTTATATGATTGAGTTAAAAAATCGTACTGTAATCATTGTGCCAAAACGAGCTTTTGAAAACTCAACTGACCAAACATTATTTGTTAATAGTTTTAAAAAATAATTCGACTTTTTCTAGATTAAAGTCATCGTTAAAAAGGGAAGATTATGAGTTCACGTCCATCAAAAATTGTCTGTGTCGGTCGTAGTTATGCAGATCATGCCAAAGAATTGGGAAATGCGATTCCAGATCGTCCAGTGTTATTTATCAAACCACCAAGTAGTTTGATTTCCTTGCAAGATGGTATTTCATGGAATACGGCTTTAGGCAGTTTGCATCATGAGTGTGAATTTACTTTACGGATTGATCAGCCCTTAAAAGGTGAAACTGATCCTGAAAAAGCCTTGCAAGCGATTGGTGCTGTGACGCTTGGGCTGGATTTAACTTTACGTGATTTGCAGGATGATCTAAAGAAAAAAGGTCAGCCGTGGGAACGTTCTAAAGCATTTGATGGTTCTTGTGTGCTTGCAGACTGGGTTGATGTTCGTGAAGTTAAAGCGTGGGATGCGGTGACTTTTGACTTTAAAGTGAATGATCAGATTCGTCAAAAAGGTGATACTGCATTGTTGTTGTTTAATATTGCACATTTGCTGTGTGATATTAGCCAAGCATTTAGTTTAGAAGCTGGTGATGTGGTAATGACAGGTACGCCAGCAGGTGTGAGCGCTTTGGCAGCAGGTGACCAATTGACCATGACTTTAAATGGTCAAAGTCAGGATTTTGTATGGAAAACCCATGTAAAATAAACTGTTTTATTTAGAGATTAAAGCATTAGATTTAAGCCTAAATAAATGGAAAAAAGCAGATGAGCTGAGGCTTGATCTGCTTTTTTTACGATTGTTAAAAATAACTAATTGAAATATTTAGAAACTGTTGTAACAAATTATTATTCATTAAATTGATGGATATCGGCAAATAAAATCTGTTTTTGTGATATGGTGTCTATTCTTTGTATGAGTTTTATTCTTATTTAGAGATATTTTGTTGGATAAACAATGTACTTGTCTCTAAGAACTCATATTCATTTGTCTCTGCATCCTAATTTAAAAGATGATGTTGATCTTGAAATTCAGATTCTATTTGTTCTTATTTTTTATCATAAAGATGATGCCTGTAGCATCTGAATGCTAGATAAACTCTTCATTTTAGGAGCTTTTTCAAAGAACTCAAAAACTAATGGAGATAGCAATGACCCGAATTGCAATTATCGGAGCAGGTCCTAGTGGCATGGCTCAATTAAGAGCATTTCAATCAGCAAAGTCCAAAGGTCTACAAGTTCCAGAAATTGTATGTTTCGAAAAACAAAACGATTGGGGCGGACTATGGAATTACACTTGGCGTACAGGTGTAGATGAACATGGCGAAGCGGTACACGGAAGTATGTATCGTTATTTATGGTCTAATGGACCAAAAGAAGCATTGGAGTTCGCGGACTATACGTTTGATGAACATTTTAAAAAGCCAATCGCTTCATATCCTCCACGCGCGGTACTTTGGGACTATATCAAAGGACGTGTCGAAAAAGCAGGTGTTAAAGATCAAGTCAGGTTTAACACAGCAGTACATCATGTCGAGTTTAATGCTGATACTGGGCAGTTTACGGTACAGGTGTGCGATCATACAGAAAATCAGATGTATTCAGAGCAATTTGACTATGTCATTGTTGCTTCTGGTCATTTTTCTACGCCAAAAGTGCCTGAGTATGAAGGTTTTAATATCTTTAATGGACGTATTTTACATGCGCATGACTTTCGTGATGCTGTACAGTTCAAAGACAAAACGGTACTGATTGTTGGTAGTAGTTATTCTGCGGAAGATGTAGGTTCACAGTGTTATAAATATGGTGCGAAACAAATTTATAGCTGTTATCGCAGTCAACCCATGGGCTATAAATGGCCAGCGAATTGGTCTGAAAAGCAATATTTACTTCGTGTAGATGAAAATACTGCTTATTTTGGTGATGGCAGTTCAGCCAAGATCGATGCCATTATTTTATGTACAGGCTATTTGCATCATTTCCCATTTATGACTGAAGATTTAAAGTTAAAGACACATAACTGTTTATATCCTGAGTCTTTATATCAGGGTGTCGTTTGGGAAAATAATCCTAAACTGTTCTATTTAGGTATGCAGGATCAATGGTATACCTTCAATATGTTTGATGCACAAGCATGGTATGTACGTGACATCATTCTTGGTCGAATTGAATTACCTGAACAAGCTGAGATGCAAGCACATTCACAAGCTTGGATTGCAAGAGAAAGCAAAATCAAAAGCTCTGAGCAGATGGTGAAATTCCAAGGCGAATACATTAAACAGCTCATTGCCGAGACAGATTATCCAAGTTTTAATATTGATGCTGTCAATGAAGTCTTTATGCAGTGGAAAAAGCATAAAAAAGACAACATTATGGGCTTTCGAGATAAAACCTATCGTTCAGTCATGACGGGGAAAATGTCTAAACAACACCATACGCCGTGGTTATATGCTTTAGATGATTCTTTGGAAGCCTATTTGGACAGTGAAAATCGGGAACAACGTGCGATTTAAGCAAGTGCTTTGAATCAAACCAAAAAGACCTGTTGTTGCAGGTCTTTTTTATGGTTCAGACTTTAAGAGCTTTCGGAACTGATCAATGGTTTTATTTTAATTGTTGGATATACATGAATGATCCACTACAATTCAAGCAATGGATCATTGAAAAAACGTAGAAATGTTATTTATTGTCTAAAATAATAGACAATGGAATAGATAATTTCGCTGCTAGATATTCATCAGATTCTATCAATGCAGGTCCAATTTTTTGCATCCAAATATCATCATCATGTACATTTTTAATGTCATTTTGGTTTGGCAAAGTATAAGGTAGAGCTTTATAAAATGACCAAAAATCTACAGTATCTAAATTACGAACCAACACGTATTCATCATTATCAGTTCGTTTAACAATATTTTGCTTTTCAAGTAAATTGACATAAGCAGGCCAACGACCGATTTCACCGCGCCCAAGTATTTTTAAAGCTTCAGCATCTGTAACAGTTTGTCCTGTTTGTTGTCGTTTATAAAATAATTCTAAAACGTCTAAGAGCATAAAAATAGGATGGCGTGTTTGAATTTTACCTGTATGAAATGCAGTCAGGGCATAACTAATCTCAACACCTAACAAAACAATATTCCATGACATAAAAATCCATAAGAGGAAAATAGGCACGGCTGCAAATGCCCCATAGACAAGCGTATAACTTGTAAAATTGGTCATGATAAAACCAAATAAATTTTTTAATAATTCAAAAACAATAGCGCTAAATACACCAGAAATTGCAGCAGCTCTCACAGGAATATTTCTGTTGGGTATCGTCCAATATAAAATAAAAAAACCAAGCACAGTTAAAGCAAAAGAAATGACCCATAAAAGAGCAGTACCATCGACTTGATAACCCGCAAAATTATTATGTAATACATTCATAGACGCTAATGTAGAGGAAATAACAAAAGCGCTTCCCAGTAAAATAGGTCCTAAAGAAATGATCGTCCAGTAACGCATAAAGCCAACAATGCCATTACGGGTTTCTTGTACTCGCCAGATGCGATTAAAGACAGTTTCAATACTGGTCAGCATCATGACTGTGGTCACAAATAGAAAAAGTACCCCAATGACTGTTAGGTTACTAGAATTTTGTGTGAAAACATTAAAAGCCTTATCAAACGCAATACTGGTTTTAGGTAAAAAGTTACTATAAATCATTTGTTGCAGTTGTTGGCGTGCAGGTTCTAAAGCTTTAATAGATGAAATAATCACCAAAAAAACTGTAAGCATGGGAACAACGGCAAAGAGTGTGGTGTAAGTTAAAGACCCCGCTTGATCTCGGCAACGATCAGCCTCAAAGCGACGTATGACAAATAGAATAAACTGAAACCACGTTTGTTCATAAAAGGGAAGTTTTTTCAATAAATCCATCATATTTCATCTGTCTCAATTTATTTTCATCATGTTTATTTGGTTTTACTGTTACAGCTTAACCAAAAAAGAATAAAAATACCGTATAGTTTTCTTTTACTTTTGAATATGAAAAATATGCAACCCTATGTTTTAGTTTTATATTACAGCAAATATGGTTCCACCAAAGAAATGGCACATTTGATTGCGAATGGTGTTGAATTAGCAGGTATTGCTGTAAAAATCCGTACTGTTCCTCATCTTTCGACAGTGGTTAAAGAAGCTGAAGCGAGTATTCCTGAAGAAGGTGATATTTATTGTAGTTTGGATGACTTACAAAATTGTTCAGGTCTGGCATTAGGTTCACCCACTCGTTTTGGCAATATGGCATCTGAAATGAAATATTTTTGGGATCAAACCACAAGTCTTTGGTTAAATGGCGCATTACATAATAAACCCGCTTGCGTATTTACCAGTTCAGGCTCCATGCATGGTGGGCAAGAAAGTACATTGTTGAGTATGTTACCGCCTTTGTTCCATCATGGCATGATGATTTTGGGGTTAACCAATGCAGAACCTGCATTGTCCAATACCAAAACAGGCGGTACACCATATGGTGCAAGTCATGTGAGTGGTCCACGTCATGATTTGAGTCTTAGTCAAGATGAGAAACTGCTGTGTGAAGCACAAGGAAAACGTTTAGGTGAAGTCGTTAAAAAGATGTCTAGTTAATCAATGAAAAGAAGCAAAAAGGCTGAATGAATTCAGCCTTTTGATATGAGTTTAAGTGAAAATTATTTTAAGGAGCAGCATCAACTTCAGGATTTTTAACATTAAAACGGTGTTTGCATTTTTTACATTGGTAGTCTAAATAAATATTTTGATCAACGACAACACCCGCTTTTTTACCAAAACGATGACCTAAAAACCCCCCTGTGATGCCAACACTGATAGCGCCAACAAAAGTACCAATTGTTCCACCCATAATGACACCTAAAGGACCAGCAACTGTTCCAATCGCAGCACCAATAGATGCACCTGAAGCAGCGCCACCGACTGTACCTGCGGCTGCACCTGCTGAGCTGAGTAGTACGCCACCTGCTTTTTGCAGTAATTGTTCATGATTTCTTTTTGCAACTTCAGTTGAAGCACATTTTGGGCAGCTTATTACAATTTCATCAGTCATTGATTGGTACTCATATCGGACAATGTCCATTTGCCTGTGTCATATTATGCTTGAGCAGTAATTTATTTTTACATCAAACAGAAATAAGTATTTCAATCTGATGACATGCTGATTGTAACTGAATCAAAATCGCAATATTTATAATTCATGTAACAATTAAAAATAATTTCTTAAGCTTTTTCATGGGTTAAATAAATCTTTCCTACATTGATTTAATTAAATAGATCGACTGAGTTTTTTTCATCAGGAATTTGTTTCCAGTAGGCTTTGGAATAATCATAATTTTTTGATACTAGCTCGTTGGTTTTTTACGTTGGCGCATTAAACTTTCTTGACTGACACTACAAACTAGCTTGCCATTTTGCCACATCTCACCAAAATTTAAACCACGTGCTTGACTAGAGCGAGTTGCATACATGTCATAAAGTAGCCATTCATCTACTCGAAAGTGATGATGAAAATGCATAGTATGATCTAAACTGGCACTCTGAACACCGCCATTGGCATAACTTACTCCATGCGGACGCAGGGAAGTGGTGAGTAAATTATAATCGGAATAATAAGCTGCAATGGCTTGATGCATGGCAATACTATCTAATTTACCTTCAATTTTGTCAAAACTTTTAAAGTATTCAGCATATTGGGTCTTTTGTTTTTGCGGTCGAAAGGGGTTAGAAAATTCAACAGGATGGATCAAGATATTAAATTGTTGCATGAAAATATCACGATATTTAGATGGAACATCTTCAAGTATGCTAAGTTTATGCTCTTGCTCAGGAAGTAAACTTTCAGGATGAGGATAATCAGGCGGGTCAATTTGATAGTCTAAGCCTTGTTCAGGTTGAACAAATGAAACCATTGCTGAAAATATAACTTCGCCATCTTGTAAGGCATGAACTTGGCGAGCTGAAAAACTCGAACCATCTCGTAAATTTTCAACTTTAAATAAAATAGGAAGATCAGTCCGTCCACTACGAATAAAATAAGCATGTAAAGAATGGGCAGGGCGGTCTGTGGTTTTAGATGCGGAAATCAAAGCTTGTGCTAAAATTTGCCCACCAAATAAATGAGAACCAAAGAGTTGATTGGTTTGACCTTGGAAAAGATATTGATCTATTTGTTGTACATTGAGCAGATCAAGCAATTCTTGCGTAAGTAAACGCATCTTTATTTTCGCCTAACTTTTTATATTTGAAGGCTAATATAGTGTAGTCAATCATAAAAATGAATGGGAAAAGTGCTTATTCTAGGTTTTAAAAAGATAAAAAAGAGCGCTTAAAGCGCTCAATTTTAAAAGGATAAATCACTCTTTTACAAAAGTAACTGTACCATTTGTTAAAGATTTAACACGTGCTAAAGATTCAACACGGTAACCTTTATCAAGTAATAATTGACGACCAGGTTGGAATGATTTTTCAATCACGATGCCAATACCCACAACTTCAGCATTTGCTTGGTGAATAAGATCAGCAAGACCTAAAGCTGCTTGACCATTTGCTAAGAAATCATCAATCACTAATGCTTTATCATCAGCATTAATATGCTTTTTAGAAATCGCAATTGTGCTTTCAACTTGTTTTGTGAAAGAGAAAACTTTTGAACGGTATAAATCATCTTTTAAAGTTAAAGATTGATATTTACGTGCAAAAATAACAGGAACACCAAGTTCAAGTCCTGCCATCACGGCTGGAGCAATACCAGATGCTTCAATCGTAATGATTTTTGTGATGCCTGCATCTTTAAAAAGACGCGCAAATTCCTGACCAATTTGTTGCATCATTACAGGGTCAATTTGATGGTTTAGGAAAGAATCGACTTTCAGAACTTGATCAGATAGAACGATACCTTCAGCCAAGATTTTCTGTTCTAGTGCGTGCACGGGAAGAATCCTCTAAGGGCAAGGTGCTTTTTCAAGCAAAGGCGTATTGTAAAAAGCACCTAGAAAAATGCAAGCTCAATTTTAATAAAAGTGGAAAAATTGATTAATTTTTATACCCTGTAAGTGAAAGGCTATAAGAAGTCTTTCCATCTTGGTGTGACATTTTAACTGGGAGATAGTCAAGTTTTGGTGCTAACCAGAAAATAGATTGTTTTGCACTATTGTCATGCGTTAATACAACTTTGACCGTATCAAAGGTGCCATAAGCTGTTTTGACCGATTCATTGCCTTGTTTAACAAAATGACGTGTGTCCAAGCCTTTAGCATCTGCAATTAAATAACTCGATTTTAAGCCAGCGCCTTTCAAATCTTCACGTACTTGTAATTCGGCATTAAGCTCATCCAATGCACCTGTTTTCCATGCAAAAGAACGTGCTTTGTCACTTTTATTGGTGTTGATGGTTTTTGTATTTGGATTAAATTTAATGCTCATGGTGTCATTGTGCACTAAAATTTTACTGGTACGGCTAAAGCTATTTGACTGAATTTGACCATTGCTCAAGGTAAAATTACTGCTCTCTGTTGCTGATGCAATCGCTGCTGCTTTGGCTGCAAAGACATAGTTCCAGTTATTACCGTTTTTACTTAAAGTGCGTGTTGCAGACCCCATATTTTTACCATTATAAGAAAACTGGTACGTTGCTTGAAATGGGCTCATGGCAAGAGCATTGCTTGAAAAACCAGTAAGTAACAATGCAGTGCTAAGACCTGTAGCGATACTCAGTGTTTTAATAAATTTAGCTGCCATAAGGAATGTCCTATGCAATTTATGCGATTGAGCTATTATGCTATTTAATTAAGTAGAAAAATTAAAGTTTTCAGCCAATTGTGTGAAATTGTGTATTCATTTTGCAGAAATCAGTTTAAAAGTTTTGATTTTAAACAGGACTTTAATGCTCTTTTTGTTGAATTGGCGTCACTTCACTGTCGATGACATCATCTTCATCCCAATCGTCATGATCAACTTTGCTAAATAATGCCATTAAATTAACATTACCGATGACAACCAATTCAGTTTCACGTAATTCAGCATGATTAATATGAACTTTATTTAAAGTATCCATAATCGATTTTTTATCGCCTAACCAACGATTTAAATCTAAATGTAATAATTCATCTTTGACTGTTAAAACATCAAATTTTTCTAAAATCATGCCTAAAGGGTCTTTCTTTAAAACTTTTTGATAGAAAAATAATGCAGCATTAACCCCAAATTTATAAAAAACATTTGGATATGTGGCTTCAATCAATTCAGTATTGCTAATTTGTTCAAAGACAATGAGTTGCATGTCTTTGTTAAATTCCATTTGAATGAGTTTTAGATCTACACCAAGCACTAAGTGCATACCTTTTACATTTAGAGTGGCATATAAACGTAACCAGTCATCATGTAAATCGGCATGTAAGTCTTCCAATATTTCAACATTTTCAGTGACAAAGCGTTGAAATGTTGCATTTAGAAAAACTTGAGAAATCGGAAATTCCCGTTCTTCCTCAATAAAATCTCCCGCTTTTTGATAAATACGCTGAATACGTTGAGCAATCTTAGAAAGTAGCGAAGGCATAGTTTTAAGTTCCAAATCAGCTTCATTTTATTTGGTGGATCTTGTCGATTTGTTTAAAATTTCCAAGCTTTCATCTTGCAGTTTAGCAAATTTAGATGCACCATTTTAACGTTTTATTCTAATGATACATTTTCTATTAAAAGCAGCACTGAACAGTATTAAAAGTGTAATGCTAAATGGTTTACTTCTTGATTCAGTTGGGGAATGGCGGTTACATGTCATGTTAAAAAAAATGAAAACTTCATCCAAGGCTTTTTTACCTTGGTGGGACGATAATGTCTTTTTAGGTGCAGTGGTTGCTGCGATTGCTTTACATTTAGTGTTTATTTCTTTGCAGTTCGCGCAGCCAACGGAACACAATAGCCAAAGTAAAGAAATTGCTGTTAGCTTGCGCCCAAGTTATGATGAAGTAAAAGAGGCTGATTTTTTAGCACAAGAAGACCAACAAGGATCTGGTGTTTTTCGTGAAAAGCATCGTATGTCTAGTGAAATGCCCGCACAAGCACAAGATTTAAGTGCAGGAGAGCAACAATTAGAAGCATTAGAAAAAATACAGCAACAACGTGAATTAAAGTTTGAAGAAAAAGTTCTCATGACGGTTTTGAGTTGGCAGAAACAAACTGAACAATCCGAGCGTAAAAAAGCGATGGATGCTTTACAAAGTCAGTTTCAAGCCAAAGCTGCAATGGTGGCAAGCTTAGAAGCACAGTATTTACAAAAACAGCAAAATTTTAGTAAACAGCAAAAGATTAAAACGGTTGATGGTATTCAGGCAAAAAAAGATGCATCAGCAGGTTATTTAGAAAAATTTAGGACAAAAGTGGAGTTGTATGGCAACCGTTATTATCCTGATGAGGCAAAACAACAACGCCTTTCGGGTGAAGTTCGTTTAATGGTGATTTTAAATGCTTCTGGTGGTATTCGTGCCATTCGTTTGATTGAAAGTTCGGGACATCCAGTGTTAGATGAAGCAGCAAAAAACTCAGTGCGTAAAGGTGCGCCATTTGGAAATTTTGATGCCAGTATGAAAGATATTTCTGAGCTGAGAATTATACGAACTTGGCGTTTTGATCCTGCTGAATCTGAGTTTGAAGTACATTAAGATAATGAAAAATAAAGATTAATATGATTGATTTTCTCATGATGTATAAGTTCGTTGGATCTCACAAACTTCTACACTAAAGTGTGTATACCATTTTATTTTACCTCTATTTTGGGCAACTTGATGTTCTGCATCTTGTTGCCATAAATGAATATCTTCAAGTGAATTCCAATAAGATAAAGCGATTTCAAGATTATTTTCAGACAGTGCTTCAAATTTTTGACAATTAAATTGAGTTAAAGCTTTTTCTCGAAGCAAATTTGCAGTATTAAAATATTCTTCATCTAAATCTTTGATTTTAGCTTTATAAAATCACAACAAATTTCATGTATTTTACTCGTGTTTATTTTGCTTTGAAACAGGTTGAGGTAGTAATTGCAGATGTGGATAGGGCACTTCAATTTTGGCATCTTGTAGGGCTTCTTTGACGTGTTCTAGTAACTTTTCTTGAATACGAGGTAAGCGCTCCATTTGATAGGGTTCAAGCCAATAACGCACAATCAGCACGATCCCTGATTCTGCAAACTCACGCACATCAACACTCGGTGCAGGGGTTTTTAAATATTCATCTTCTTGGTCTAAACGCATTAAAATAGCTTGACGTGCTTTTTCAATATCTTCATGGAGTGAAATACGGCAATAACTTTCAAAACGCATTCTTTCATGTGCGGTTAAATTGGTGACTTCTGCATTCGCAACGGTTGAGTTTGGAATAATAATCAATAAATTATCACGGTTACGAATATGGGTCGTTCTGAGTAAAATTTGCGTAATTTTTCCTTCAAATTTATTAATACGCACCCAGTCGCCAATATGAAAAGGGCGTTCTATTAAAATTGTAATACCCGCAATAAAATTAGACAATGTGGACTGAGCGGCGAAACTCACTGCAATCCCGACAATCCCAAGACCTGCCATAATCGAAATAATATTAAAGCCAAACTGTGCCATGATGGCTGCGATGCCAAAAATGACGAGGAGCACAGAAATAATGTTACGTAACAGTTGTTTTAACGAATCATCAATATAAAAACGATCTAAGAAACGCATAGTGAGTTTGGTAAATAGCATCCAAATCATATAAAAGATCAAAGAAACAATCGCAGCGCGTGAAACAGCTTGTAAATATTTTTCAGATAAACCAAATTGCGAAAGAATCGTAATGACTGAGGCAAGTAACCAAAAAAAGTGAATGGTATTGTTGATGATGTTTGTAATGATTTGATTAGTATTAAATTTTTTAGATATATAACGAACAAAGACGCGTAAAACCCGACTCAGTAGCCAAAAAAATGCGATTAAGATGACGACAATAAAGAGCTTGCTCAATATTGAAGCTGCAAGGATATCCCAATCTAAATCGTGATTCTCTGGCGCACCCATACTTAAATAGATACTGCGTTTGAGGGCATCTAAAAACTCGTTGAATAGGCGGTCGAACATGATTTAAGTGATGAATTATCTAATATTTTTAGGGGCTTTGACAGTATAGATAAAAGGTGTTTGCGGTGATAGAACTAACTTTTGTAATTTTACCGTATAAGTGTAACGATTTTCTTATTCTAAAATAAAAACAAGATAAGCAATGCTGACATCACTTATCGTGCAAGGAAAATTGATATTAACTTTCTTTGATGGTGTAGGGGTTATCGAAACCTAATTTTGCCAAAATCTCAATTTCTAAAGCTTCCATTTCCTCAGCATCAGCTTCAGAAGTTTCATGATCATAACCCATCAAATGCAAAGTGCCATGCACTAGCATATGTGTGAAATGCTCAATTGGTGTTTTTTCTTGTTCAAGCGCTTCTTGTAAAACCACAGGAATACAAATGACCAAATCACCAATGGGGAATGTATCTAAGATTTGAGCCATTTCATCAGGCAAATCACTTGGGAAAGACAGTACATTAGTCGGTTTGTCTTTGCCACGATATTCTAAATTGAGTTTGTGACTTTCATCGACATCGACGCAGGCAATACCAATTTCACAATCACTTTGCGTGTCAATAAAGCGCAGTGTCGTTTCAACGACTTTTTTTACATAGGCACGTTTGAGCACCAATTCAGATGCTTCAAACGCTTGTTGTAACGATAAACTAAGTTTCAAAATGAATCCTTAACCTTAACCATGTATAACGCTTTAGTCCTGTGCATCTGCCTTGAGATCATTATCTGCGATCAGGGCTTGTTGTAGCGCTTTACGCTCAGCACGTGCAGCAGAACTTAGACGTTGTTGTTCACCTTCCCATCCTTCATAAGCTTCAACAATTTTTTGAACCAATTGATGACGGACAACATCACGAGAATGGAAACGTGTGATATGAATTTCTTTGACATTTTCAAGTACACGCAGTGCATGTGCAAGACCTGATTGTTGACCGCGTGGTAAGTCAACTTGGGTAATATCTCCCGTAATGACAGCCCGTGAGCCAAAACCTAAACGCGTTAAAAACATTTTCATTTGTTCAGGTGTGGTATTTTGTGCTTCATCCAAAATAACAAAAGAATGATTTAAAGTACGACCACGCATATAGGCGAGAGGAGCAACTTCAATCACTTGACGCTCAATGAGTTTTGCGACTTTTTCAAAGCCAAGCATTTCATACAAGGCATCGTAAAGTGGGCGTAAGTAGGGATCAATTTTTTGCGTCAAATCGCCGGGTAAAAAACCAAGTTTTTCACCTGCCTCCACAGCAGGGCGGACGAGCAAAATTCTTTGAATTTCGTTACGTTCAAGCATGTCAACTGCGGCAGCAACAGCAAGATACGTTTTACCTGTACCCGCAGGACCTATGCCGAAAGAAATGTCACTTTGTAAAATACGTTGAACATAACGTTTTTGATTTGTTCCACGTGGATTAATACGACCTTTAGGTGTTTGCAACCAAATGGCTTCAAGCCCTGTATGTTCGTTATCTGATAAATCGGCTTGTAATTCTCGGTCAGTTTGACTGCCTTGAATCATGAGATGTACGGTGTCTGCACTAATTTGAGCAGAAACTTCAGCTTCGTCATATAAACGCTGCAATAAAAGCTCTGCTCTTTCAACAGCATCAAGATTCCCATCGATAAAAAAAGCTTCACTTCGATGGGAGATTTTGACATCTAAACGTTGTTCTATTTGTTTCATATGGCTGTTATAAGCACCAAGCATGCTTTTTAAACGTTCCATAGAAATGCCAGGAAAAGCTACTGTACGTCGAATTTCGGCAGTCAAGTGATATCCTTTTTGTAGTCTTAATGGATATCTCTACATTACGACACGTCAGGCTCAAGATTCAAGAGTTCACCATAAACTAAATTCAAGGTTTTAATTTCTGTGACCTCAATCTCTGCAAAGCGTCCAACCCAATTAGCATCACCAATAAATGTTACTAAACGTGTATTGTCTGCGGTTCCAACCAATAAATTAGGATCTTTATTCGAAACACTTTCAACTAAAACACGTTGGATGGTTCCAAGCATGGCATCAGTTTTTTCAATACTTGATTGTTTAATCCATTGTTGAACTTTGGCTAAACGTTCTTTTTTGACAGACTCTGGTGTTTCATCTGCAAGTTCAGATGCTGGCGTACCCGGACGTTTTGAATAGATAAAGCTATAAGAATGGTCAAAATCTAAATCTTGGATAAATTGATAAGTTTCTGCAAAATTTTCATCAGTTTCACCAGGGAAGCCAATAATAAAGTCTGAAGATAAATGCATATCTGGGCGAACTTTACGTAACTTAGCAATTTTGTCGATATAAACATCAATGGTGTGGTTACGTTTCATTGCTTGTAACACATCATTTGAGCCACTTTGCACAGGTAAGTGTAAATGCGAAACCATTTGTGGCAAGTCACGGTAACATTGAATCAAATCATCATTAAATTCAAGTGGATGTGATGTTGTATAACGTAAACGTCCAATACCCGGAATCTCAGCCACTAAACGAAGTAAATCTGCAAAGGTACAAATTTCACCTTCAAAGGTTTCACCACGGTAACCATTTACGTTTTGACCAAGCAAGGAAATTTCACGAACGCCTTTTTCAGCTAAACCTGCGATTTCAGCCAAAACATCATCCAAAGGACGAGAAACTTCTTCACCACGTGTATATGGTACAACACAGAAAGAGCAGTATTTTGAACAGCCTTCCATGATTGAAACAAAAGCTTTAAAGCCTTCAACACGTGGTTCAGGTAAAAAGTCGAATTTTTCAATATCTGGAAATGAAATATCAACCAGTTTGATTTTATCTTTTTTCGGTTTTTCGACTTGATCATGATGTTGATCAAGCATTTGTGGTAAACGATGCAAGGTTTGTGGACCAAAAACCATATCGACATATGGCGCACGTTTTTGAATGTTATCACCTTCTTGCGAAGCAACACATCCACCGACACCAATCACTAAGTCTGGATTTTGTTCTTTGAGTTTGCGCCAACGACCTAATTCTGAGAACACTTTTTCCTGTGCTTTTTCACGAATTGAGCAGGTATTCATCAGGAGAATATCTGCATCTTTAGGATCAGTAGTCAGTACATAACCATGTGAATCGCCTAATAAGTCTGCCATACGATGACTGTCATACTCATTCATCTGACACCCTTGCGTTTCGATGTACAGTTTTTTCACTGTACCGTCTGCTGGGGTGTGCTGTGGCTGGAGAACAGTGTTTTCTGAGGCAGCTTTGGCACCATTGGGAATGAAGGTTTGAACCGTCATGGAGGCGTTTATCCTATAAAAAGCGAAATATTAAATTGAGTGAACACACTTCATCTCAAGAAAAACAGCGTATTTTACAGTATTTAGCTACAAAGCCATAATAAAAATCTATAGAGTTTATCAATTAAGCTATAAAGTTGAAAAAAGAACAAAAAATGTAGGAAATTAATAACATTGAATCATGAGGTTACATAACAGAACAGTAGAAATAGATTAGAATAATTAAACTATTCGATATTCAGTGCGATGTTGAGAAAAGGCTAAACATGCAAGATGAAATTAACGTGGTGAGAGAAAACGTGTTCAATCAAAAATCAATCAAAAAAAATAAAATAACGACGTGCGTTTTAGGTCTAATGGCATGTGCTGGATTACAAGTCTCGCAGGCAGTTGAAGAGCAATTTAATGATGTGCTTCGTAATGCCAATAACCCTGCGGCTTTGGAACAATATAAATATTCCATGCAAAATGATGCATTGGGTTATTATCCAGAATATTTCTCTTTAAATTCTAATTTAGCATTTCAGCCTCCTGCCAATATTGTGAGTTTTGCGCAGCATTATCCACAGTCTGCTATGGCTGAAAAACTTGCTGCCGATTATGTTGAAGAAAAGGTTAAACAAGCAGATTTTGTAAATGCTCAACCTGTTTTAGCTTATATCAGTAATCCTGACCAAGCTGAAAGTTGTGCAATGGCGCAAGTACGTGCCAAAACAGGTGATTCATTGGTTTTTGCTGAGTTCAAAGATGTATGGTTGGCGACCAACTCACAACCAGAGTCATGTAATGGCTTAGGTCGTTTAATGCTATCTAGCCCATTGATGACAACAGAAGACCGTCAGCAACGCTTATATGCGCAGCTTCGTGCAGGACAGTCAGGGCTTGCAGTGGCTACAGCCCAATCAATCGGGGTAAATTTATCTTTAGCACAGCTCAACCAAATTCAAGCCAACCCACTGAATTATTTATGGTCTGCGCCTAAGGCGAATATTCAAGATTATGCCTATTTGATCTTTGCTTTAGGACGCGCAGCCGACACAGATTTAACCTCAGCTTTGCAGTCTTTACCTCGATTAGCTCAAGATGTACCCGCAGATATACAGAAATATTTATACAGAACTGTAGGTTATATTGGGGGTACTACAGTGATGAAAAATAATTTTAATCGTCAGGTGCTTGAAAGTTTAGATGCTAGTTATGGCGTACCATTTAGTGCCGAAGAAGCAGAGATTTATGCAAGACAAGCTATTCGTTTTGGTGCATGGGAAAGCGTGATTCGTGCAATAGACAGCATGAGTGTGACTCAAAAACAAGAAGATCGTTGGCAATATTGGTTAGCACGTGCTTCAGAACAACGTAATGATCGACAGTCAAAGAAAACAGCCGAAGAAATTTTTAAACATTTGGCAATGGCGGGTGATGATTATCATAATCTCTTAGCTAGAGACCATATCGGACAAAAATATAATGACGGTTTGAGTCAGGAACAACCTTCTTCGAGTGATTTACAACGTCTTAACCAAGATATTCATTTCCGTCGAGCTTTTGCCTTAAAAAATATTAATGCAAGCCCTGCATATACCAATCGTGAATGGAACTGGGCAGTACGCCAAGCTTATTTAAAACAAGATGATGGTTTATTATTGGCAGCCGCACAACGTGCAACCAATATGGGATGGTATGATCGTGCAATTTATGCAGCAGATCGTACAAAGAAAAAGCATAATTATAGTTATCGTTTTGCTACACCCCATCAAGCTTTGGTGGTGAGCCATAGTCGAAATGCAGGCATTGACCCTGCTTGGGCATATGGTTTGATGCGTCAAGAGAGCCGTTTTGTAACTGCGGCGCGTTCCCATGTCGGTGCAGGTGGTTTAATGCAAATTATGCCAAATACTGCAAAACAAGTCGCAAGACAGATGGGAGAAACTTATAATCCAGCAGCGCTGAGCGACCCAAATACCAATATTCGTTATGGCACATATTATTTGTCTATGATTCATGGGCAGTTAAGTAGTAATCCTGTTTTGGCAACCGCAGGGTATAATGCTGGACCAAACCGTGCTAAACGTTGGCAACCAGAAGATCGTCAATTATCCGCAGATCAATATACGGAAGCGATTCCATTGAATGAAACGCGTGATTATGTAAAAAATGTCATGACGAACGCAGTGCATTATGGAATGTTACTTGGGCAAGGACCTCAAGTCATTGAAAGCCGTATGCCAATGGTTCCTATGCGCGCTTTTGAATAAATTGGACGAAGTTGTATTGAACTCACTTGTGTATGTATAGAAGCGATGAAAAACGTAGTATTTTGTATTTTAAGGAAAAAATATATTGTGTGGATGGCAGTCTACATAGGATTTCTTTTATTTACAGTTCAAGTTTATGCTGCGTCTGTTCAGCCACAAGGGTATGTCTTACAAATACAACTTACACCTGCTGTTTGTGCTTTGGATAGCTCTAAACAAAAGCAACGAAAATGCTTAGAGGGCTATTCATTGACAATCTCAGGTTTATTGCCTGAAACGACTCAAAAAGATTGTACAGTTACATCAACAGCAGCACTCAGCCCTCTACAGTCAAAAGTGGTAGCACGCGTCATGCCAGATCCAAATTCACGGACACAATTATGGCAAAGCGTGGGTGGTTGTGTACCAATGAATCCAAGTCAGTACTTTAGAACAATGATTAATTTAGCAGAAAAATTAAAAATACCTGCTGACTTAACCAGTTCAGAAAATAAAACAGTGAATCACCAAAATTTAAAAACACAATTTACGAAACTGAACCCAACTTTGCCAATAAACGGAGTCAGTTTTAGTTGTCAAACCTCTAAATCTAATACAGTTTTGACTGAAATCGAGATATGTTACAAAGTGAATGGACAATATAAACAATGTTCAAATCATATCGTTTCAAATTGTCCAACAAGCTTTTCTATAAAAGGCGCGTATTAAGTTTTTGAAACATCTTATTTATTTTTTCTATCATACTTTTGTTGAAATTCATTCTCTTTTGCATGCATCCGCAACTTTATTGGAGTAGAATGTTTGCCGTTTATGATAATTCGATTAGATGGAATTGATCCATTAATCACATTAACGATCCTCAATTGGAGATAATTACATGAAGCAAGCAGTTCGTGTTGCCGTTACTGGCGCTGCAGGTCAAATCGGTTACAGCTTATTATTCCGTATCGCGAGCGGCGAAATGCTGGGTAAAGACCAACCAGTTATTCTTCAATTATTAGAAATTCCTGTTGAGAAAGCTCAACAAGCGCTTAAAGGCGTAATGATGGAACTAGACGACTGTGCATTCCCATTGTTGGAAGGTATGGTTGGTACTGATGATCCTAAAGTTGCATTTAAAGATGCTGACTATGCATTATTAGTAGGTTCACGTCCACGTGGTCCTGGTATGGAACGTGCTGACTTATTAAAAGTAAATGGTGAAATCTTCATCGGTCAAGGTCAAGCATTGAACGAAGTTGCAAGCCGTGACGTTAAAGTATTAGTTGTAGGTAACCCTGCAAATACTAACGCTTATATCGCAATGAAATCTGCTCCAGATCTTCCAGCGAAAAACTTCACAGCAATGTTACGTCTTGACCACAACCGTGCATTGACTCAACTTGCTCAAAAAGCAGGTGTTGCAGTTTCTGACATCGAAACAATGACAGTTTGGGGTAACCACTCTCCAACAATGTATGCTGACTACCGTTTTGCAACTGTAAACGGCGAAAGCTTAAAAGACAAAATCAACGATGCTGCTTGGAATAAAGACGTATTCCTTCCAACTGTTGGTAAACGTGGTGCTGCGATCATCGAAGCACGTGGTTTGTCTTCTGCTGCTTCTGCTGCAAACGCTGCAATCGACCATATGCGTGACTGGGCGCTTGGTACAAACGGCAAATGGGTAACTATGGGTATTCCTTCAGACGGTTCTTATGGTATTCCTGAAGGCGTAATGTTCGGTTTCCCTGTAACAACTGAAAACGGTGAATACAAAATCGTTCAAGGTTTAGAAATCGATGAATTCAGCCGCGAGCGTATCAATGTTACATTGAACGAACTTGAAGAAGAGCGCGCAGCAGTTGCTGACATGCTTAAATAATTTAATCTTTTCGATTGAATTGAAGAAGCACTCCACTTAGGAGTGCTTTTTTTATAGCACTATAAATATCCATCATTTAGAAATATAAACAGAGATATAAAGTGTTAGGGGTGATTTAAATAAGTGACTTAAATGAATTATTGAATTAATTATCACAATATTAAAATAAAATGTGATGATTTTATCTAAATCGTTGATTTTTTAAACACAAATTGAAACAACATTACAGATAAATGGGCTATCTTTTCGTATGCTATTCTTATAAGTTAATTACATAACAAATGACAATTAAATTTATATAAGGAGGCATTATGCTCAGGACGAACAAACCATCCTTAGAATTACTGTTTGCACAACTTGGACTAGCAAATAGCCCAGCAGCGATCGAACTTTATGTTCGTACTCATCAACTTTCAGCAGATCAAAATTTACATGACGCGCCATTTTGGAATAAATCGCAACGAGATTTTTTAATTAGCCATTTAGTACAAGATGATGATTGGGCATTATGGATTGATGAGCTAAATCAGCAATTACATATGGATGCATATAAATTACAAACAGCTTAATTTTTGACAATTTCCCCCAGAGCAACAAAGAAAAGATGGCTATTTAGTCATCTTTTCTTTGTATTGATCAATGATTAATGCAATTTATTTTGAATGATGTCTGTAAACCAGTCCGTTTTGCGTACAGGGTGAAAAGCAGGATGTTCTTGAAGTAATTCCAAGTCAAACTCTGCTGTTTTTAGATATTTTTTTAACCAGTGGCGTGTTAATGCAAGATCATTTTTACTGATAGAGGCATAAGCCAACATGAAGTAAATATCACCATTTTCATATTGCGTCATTGATTTTAAAATTTGTTGTGTAATTAAAGCATAACGAGGTTCTTTACTGATCTCGAAATAGATCATATAGGCTTTGGCTAAATGCAAAGACAATTTGACATAAAGCGGTAGTGGCATTTCTTCATATTCAACCCGTGCTGTTTCAAAGAGCACAATTGCTTCCTGAAGAAAATGAGCCTGTTCCTGTTTTGAATTGCTTTGTACAACAAGCTGCAAGCGCAAATCACCACGTTCAAGTGCAAGTTCAGGCGTGTTTTCTTGCAAATACAATTGATCTGTCTCACCAATGCGTGCAATGATTTGTTTTGTATTTTCAGACATGCGCCTTCATCCTCATTTCAATGCTGATATATATGAGGATGAAAAGATGAATTTAAAGTTAGCGTTCTAAAATAGGCGGTAAAATAAATTTATAGTCGTAATTGGTCGCTACGCAGCCAAGCAGTAATAGAAAGACGTTGATGTTTGGCTTTGATTACTTCGTGTAATAAGTCACTTTGGAATATCGCAATACGATTTGGCTGAGGTTGAATAATATGCCAGTGATTGTTTTTATCTTGTAAATGTAATTGACCGCCCCAGTCATCTTGCCATTCAGCATGTAAATAATAGACCGTTGAAATCATACGTCCATTTTTACCTTGAGGATTATCTCGATGTAGGGCATAAAACTCACCTGCGTTATAACAGGCAAAGTGTGCTTCTATATCATTAATTCCTAAATAAAAAGCACGATTTAAATTTTGTGAAAGTTGTTTGAGAGATTCAATATGATGTTGTGCAATATTTAAATCTTCATTGATCCATAAAATATGATCACTTCGAATTTGATTCATGACACCATTTTGAATGGCAGCTTGACGAAATTGAGTCAGATGAGATGTACATTCTTCTGTTAAAGCATGAATATATTCAGGAGGATAAACATCATCAATAATAGCAAAACCGTGTTGATCTAAATCATCAAGAATTTGATCAACATTCCAAGACTTTGGGAGAAATATAACTTCCATAAATATCCAAAAAAGTTAAATAAAAAAGAGATGCTATCTTAGAACAAACGATGGACGATGAAGAATTTTTTTTTCGTGCTAAAATGTCGGTTGAACACAGGAATTAATCGAAACATGAATTATCGTCACCATTTCCATGCAGGCAATTTTGCTGATGTCATGAAACACGTGTTATTGCTTCAACTTTTAGCACGTTTAAATGCTAAAGATAAACCTTACCGCTATATTGATACGCATGGCGGCGCAGGTAAATATGATTTATCTACTTCTGAAGCGCAAAAGTCAGGTGAGTTTCTGACGGGAATTCATCGTCTAGTTAAACTTGATGACTCAATTACACGCAATGCACCCGAGGGTGTAAAACAATATCTTAAAGTGGTTCAAGATATGCGTGCAGCTTCAGGTAAAGGTGCATATCCGGGTTCGCCATGGTTTGCACTTGAAGGCATGCGTGAAACTGATAAAGCAACCATTTTTGAAATGCAACGTGATGTATTTCAACAGCTTTATTATAATATTCGTGACAAACGTGCAGGTTTACATGAGCGTGATGCTTACGAAGGTTTACTTGGTGTAATTCCACCGAAAGAAAAACGTGGTTTGGTGATGATCGACCCACCTTATGAAGTAGAACGTAAGGATTTTCCACAATTAGTTGAATTGATCGTAGCTGCTTATAAAAAATGGCCAACAGGTGTCTTTGCAGTTTGGTATCCAATTAAAGACCGTGCCATGATTGAACGTTTTGAAAAGAAAATGTTTAAAACAGGTATTCGTCGTCAGTTGGTCTGTGAAGTCTGTGTGTGGCCTGATGATACGCCAGTGGGTTTAAATGGCTGTGGTTTATTGGTGATTAATCCACCTTGGAAATTCTCTGAAGATGCAGACGAAGCATTACAATGGTTATTCCCACATTTACGCATGAGTGAAAATGGTGGGCATGCTGCGGTGCGCTGGTTGGTTGGTGAATAATTCACCCGAGGTGATATTCTGAGTACAATCAATGATGTGAATTACAAAAATTAGACGAAATAATTTAGCTAATTCACATCAATTTCACTTAGAAATACAAGTCGTAAATACTTTAGGTGAAATATCACAGCTTCTTAGAGGCTATAGATAGGATTCGAAAATGACAAATATAAATAAACCAGAAAGCCAGAGTTCTACTCAAGATCATGGTTTTGATGGTATTACTTTTGAAGTAGAAGAAGAAGAACATACACATGAAGGGCAAAAGGTGAAACGTCGTGGAATCTACCTGTGGCCTAACTTAATTACTACGGCTGCATTATTGTCTGGATTTTACTCTATTATTGCCAGTATGAATGGGGATTTTAATCAAGCCATTTATGCGATTTTTCTTGCTGCATTATTAGATGGTTTAGATGGTCGTGTTGCTCGTGCAATTGGTGCGCAAAGTGCTTTTGGTGAACAATACGATTCATTATCCGACTTATTGGCATTTGGTGTTGCTCCTGCAATTTTAATGTATAGCTGGAGTTTGAACGATTTAGGTCGGATCGGCTTAGCGGCATGTTTTGTCTATACCGCTTGTGCTGCTTTTCGCTTAGCACGTTTTAATGTTCAAATCGGTGTGGTGGATAAGCGTTATTTTATTGGTGTCGCAAGTCCTTTAGCAGCTGTAATGATTATTTCACTGGTTTGGGTAGGACGAGACTTTCCTTATATCTTTGATTTAAAAGATGTCGCAATACAAACGATTAATGCAGTGATTATTATCTGCGTTGGTTTATTAATGATTTCTAATATTAAATATTATTCATTTAAAACTGTAGATCGTAAGCGTGTTCCATTCTTTGTTTTACCTATCGCAGTTTTCATTTTTGCAGCAATTACTTACAACATTCCTGTAGGTATTTTGATCATTTCAATTATCTATGCACTTTCAGGTTTTGTAACAACATTTTTAGCGAGAAAAAATACAGCGCTTTAAATGCTCGTTAAAATGAGAGCTATTAAAACATAAGGAGCTTGATATGCGGCTATTTCAGGATTTCTTAGATCAGTCTAAACAGTTAAATCAAGCTCAGCAAAAAATTCAGCTTTGCTATCATCCACCTAAAGATAAATATAAAATTATTCATCAAAAATTGGTGTTGGTAAACTTACCAGCACCTTTACATTATTTTAATTTTTTCAGTTTGATTGGACAGCCAAATAATGCAGCATTGTGTAATACAGCACTCATTCAAGATACAGCTTTAGATACAGCAACAGTATTGGCAAGCACAAGTCCACACATGGTAGGACAATTAAATACCTATTCAATTAAAAAACAATGCCAGTTTAAATTGACAGAAAATAAAGAAACACTTTTTAACTTTAATCAAAAAGAACAATTAACAGGGCAACTTCCTAAATTTCATTTATATCGTCAAGATGACGAATTAAGCTTTGATTTACACATTGAAACTACGCCACTCATTTCACATTTTATTCATTTAAAATTTGGATTTGCTGAGCATTGGTCATTGCTTGCTCAATGTAAAGGTTCAATACAATATAAAAACCAGAAGTTTGAAATAGAGCAAATGGGCGCATTTGAATATGCACGTTTAGTGAATTTTCCATATTTACCTTATGCACTCTATGTCTATCAGTTGATTCAATTGGACGATGAACGCCAATTAATTTTGTTACATAGTCGAGATCAACTCAATAATATTCTCTACTCAAGGCTTTATTTACGAGATCTAAAACAACAACAAGTAAAAATGTGGGATCGAAATCTTTACTTTAATATTCATCGTGTTTTTCCAAAAGTCAAAACTGTAAACCAGCAAGAAATGTATCTACCACGTGAATTTGAATGGAAATATGCTGATCAAGAAATACAAATAAATATACAAGCACAAAGTCGAGGAGATTATAAATTTGGTTTAGGCGCAGGTTATGTGGGGAGCTTTAGTTTTCAAATTACACTCAATGATGAACAGATTGATGGTGAAAATGGTTATTGCGAATATATCGATTGTCGACCTTTGAAATGGCAAGAAATAGATAAAGACCATCAAATATTAGAAAAATCACAAAACTCTGTGCCAATAATGCTTAAAAAATAGCAAAAAACTTCAATTTTGAAGAATAAATAAGCAGTCATGCATAAAAAAATAAAAAAACCATAAAAAGGGGTTGCGTCTCATATGAAATGCTGTAGAATGCACATCCATCGGCGGTGATGAAGATTAAAACTTCTGATAAAACAATGACTTGGTTGAATTGATTAAGTTGGGTTTTATAAGGAAGGGTTAAAAATAATTTTCATTATTAGTTGACTTTCTAGAGATAGAGAGTAATATAGCCGACCTAGCTTGCT
>NZ_JACANU010000069.1:0-553 GCF_030329325.1 Acinetobacter sp. 226-1 | reverse complement strand
ATTATTGTATATACAAATTTGAATGTTTTTTATGGAACAGTATTTTGAATGGGATGAGGCTAAGAATCGAAAGAATCAGAAAAAGCATGATATCTCTTTCGAAACTGCAAGCCTTGTCTTTGATGATCCTCTAAGGATCTCAATTCAGGACAGACATACCGATGGCGAAGAACGTTGGCAGACCATTGGAAAAGTGAAAGGCGTACTAATGCTCTTAGTAGCTCATACCATCTTTGATGAAGATGACTGTGAAATCATAAGAATCATTAGTGCAAGACAGGTCACTAAAGCGGAGCGCAATCAATATGAGCACGGTTAGATACTCACGCAAAGAACTAAATGAAAAATTTAGTGAGAAGCAAGATGCTGAAATTCAACGCTTGCTTGCTAAAGGCACGGTTCCTGATGATCAGCTAGATCTATCAGATATGCCTGAAATTACAGACTGGAGCAATGCTGTACGCCATAATCAATTCTATCGCCCAGTGAAGCAACAGACTTCCATTCGTTTAGATGCTGATGTACTTGCATGGTTTAAAGCTCAAGGCAAAGG
>NZ_JACANU010000068.1:0-556 GCF_030329325.1 Acinetobacter sp. 226-1 | reverse complement strand
ACCAAATTGCAATGTTGTAATATCAAATCCTCTACTTCTATCTGTACGACGATTTACATAATCATAAAGATTCTGTGTACTATATGCTACTGTACCAAAGAAGTTAATAGGCTTACGTCCTCCGAACCATGGCTCAGAGAAACTTATACTATAGGTTTGATAGTAAGTACTTCCTTGTAGACGTAGTGATAAAGATTGTCCATCTCCCATTGGGGAAGGCTTATAAGACTTCTTATTAAATATATTTCTCAACGAGAAGTTATTAAATGATAGTCCTAATGTACCGATGAATCCTCCCCCCCCGTATCCTCCTTGTAACTCCACCCGGCCTGATCCTTTTTCAGTTACTTGCCAATCGATATCAACTGTTCCAGAGTTTGGATCAGCATTTTTCACATCTGGAATAATAGCTTGTGCATCAAAAATATTTAATCCTCCTAATCGTCGGATTGTTTCCATCACTAAAGATCTACTCCATATCTCCCCTGGACGAGTTCTTATATCTCTATGAACTACGTGGTCATGTGTATTATCATTACCAGAAACTGTAATATTA
>NZ_JACANU010000067.1:0-610 GCF_030329325.1 Acinetobacter sp. 226-1 | reverse complement strand
AGTGATTCAATGAATTCTTGCTGCAATACCATCGCATTGCTTTCAGGGCGATTGATTTTGCGTAAATTGGCTTTACGGGCTGAGAGCAATGAACCTAGCGTGTTCAGCGCAGGTTCATGCCAAGATTGGATGATTTGTTCAGCGTTCATGACACCTCCGCTACAGCGTGTTCAGCTTCAGTTAAACGACGTTTGGCATGGAGTTCAGCGACTGTGGCGTGGCGAACAAACTTTTTATTTAAAGTTAATGTCCCTAATTCAATGAGCACACAAACCGTATTTTCGTAAACCTCAAGAACGTTATAAATTCCCTCAAAAGGTTTTAGTGTTGCACTTAATACCGCTGTGTCTAAAACTACAGTGTCACCAATCAAGAAATCTTCAGTCGATTCTAATTCCATCGAATCCGCAGGAATTAAACAGTGATTGCATTGGAACTCGCTACATTTGCCAGAGCAAAGGTGTTTTGGTATAGTTGAGTTCATATTTATTAATTCTCCCTCTGTTACGAGTTAATGAGTTACTAAAAGCCTAATTCCCTAGATCAGGCTTTTTCCTTTTCTACACATGATGTGTATTTCTTCATTTGTTTAAGTGCTGCTAGATCCACA
>NZ_JACANU010000066.1:0-632 GCF_030329325.1 Acinetobacter sp. 226-1 | reverse complement strand
GTTTTTGCTTATGTAGCAATACTCTAAACTCATTCCATTGAAAATGTGGACCAGGATCCGTTTTTCGCTTTGGTGCAATATCAGAATGCCCAGCCAAATGCTGATCGGTTTTAGGATAAGCCTTTTGTAAAGCTGCCACGACTTGAGCCAATACATCATATTGATTTTGCTCAAAATCTAAATCATCACTTCCCTCAAGCTCAATGCCAATAGAGTAATCGTTACACTCTACTTTGCCCAAGTAACTTGAACGTCCTGCATGCCAAGCCCGATCTTTAAAATTAACAAATTGTAGTACTTCACCTGTTCTTAAAATCAGTAAATGTGCTGAAACTTGCATACTTTCAATGGTTTGAAAATATGGATGCACTGACCAATCAAGTTGATTTTGAAAAAATTTTTCAATATACCCACCACCAAATTGTGAAGGTGGCAAACTGATATTATGAATCACAATCAGTTGAATTTCTGTCTGTTCGGGGCGCTGATTAAAATTGGGAGAAGCCACTTGTCGAGCGCCCAAAAGTTGCCCATCAACCACTTGAAATGGTGTTGCTTGCATAAACATTCCTATTATCAATCATTCAAGCATTGGATGCATTTGGTACGATAGTTTACGCTGAACAAGGTCA
>NZ_JACANU010000065.1:0-662 GCF_030329325.1 Acinetobacter sp. 226-1 | reverse complement strand
GCAAGGAATTATTGGAATGCTTTTGGTAATAGCACGGTGTCTGCAATAAGCTTTTGGTCTGTAGCCCTGATAAGGTACTTGGGGATAGAGGGAGATCCGAACTCCTATATCCTTAGCCCTCAAAAGGCAAAGCACTTGTAGTTTCTCTAGCGTTGTGCATGTCCATGGGTGTTGCAGAATGATTAAGTGTGGGAGAGCCATGCTTCGGCACGAATGGGTCGGCTCGACCGGAGTGATACCACGGCCTCACAGAAAACCGGCGTGAAACAACCACAGCGTTGTGTTTCGCCGTGTGAGTGAGGTTACCGGAGGCCCAATCCTTCCCCTTCCTGGACCCTTCCACAAACCCTAAATCTCCAAATCCCTAATCCCTAAAAGGTCGGCAACGCACTCGTAACTCCTCCGTTGCGGGTGTCCATGGGCGGCGCCCATTGCTTACCATCAGGTAAACCGTCTGCTCTATTACATAAAAAAAATATGTATCTGGTTGGTGTCCTTCTTCTTTCTGTCCTATAGGGCTTCTGCCCTTTACTCTTTTACAATAAATGAGTTGAATATATTGAAACAATCTAAAAAGCCATATAATTAAAAATGAGTAGTTAACTATTCAAATAATAATACGACATTAGCATATTAATCTAATCAATTAACATTTAATTCGG
>NZ_JACANU010000064.1:0-743 GCF_030329325.1 Acinetobacter sp. 226-1 | reverse complement strand
AACTTCTTCCTTAGCATGAAATGCATCCATTATTTTGAATAAATCTTTACGATCTTCATCATTTAATTTTGGATCGGCATTAATTTCATCACTGATTTTTTGAATATCTTCAGGTGACTCTGTTTTAAAGATTTTAGATTCAATACAAGCAAAATAGTCATCTGGTGTACCAATGATAATAGTAGGTGTTGACTTAGGCTCAACAACAGTTTCAACTTCAATAGGATCTAATGAACCGCCGTTCAATGTGATAAATGCACGTGCATGGGCAATTGCATCATCAGACGTTTTATGTAAAAGCTTTGATGTGATCAAACGTTTTAAATAAGTAGCATTGTTAGCAGTGCTTAGAATTTCAATAGGACGATCCACATCTAAAAGATTGGGTGCGTAATACACGGCAGAATTAATCAAGTCATCAAAACCTTGCAAGCACTCAGGTACTTCTAGATCCAATTGACCGATTGTCATAAAACGAGGGGCAAGGCAAAACTCGTAATCAGCACCGAAGAAAACTGTAGCAGGGAATTGACTCAACTCGCTAAAGTCGAGCAGTTGCCCGACTGCACGACATAACACATCTTGACCAGATGACATTGCTTCAAAAGCTTGTTTAGCGTTTAAAATATCCATTTGTTATCCCTCAATGGTGCATCGGTTGCTGTGGCGAGTTTTGGTTTCGTTGGGTTTGTTTGGTTGGCCAACCCATTTGATCTGAACGAGCTCGACAAGCATTATTAATA
>NZ_JACANU010000063.1:0-761 GCF_030329325.1 Acinetobacter sp. 226-1 | reverse complement strand
CAATGAAATTCTACGTAAAGCAGCCGCTTTTTTCGCCCAGGCGGAGCTCGACCGCCCACACAAATAATGGTGGATTTTATCCATAATAATAAAGAGCTGTACGGAGTCGAGGCGATTTGTAGAATTTTACCGATCGCACCTTCAACCTATTACCGGACTCTAGATCTCTGTGAAAATCCAGAACATCGAGCAAAGCGAGATTTACATGACTTGCATCATGCTGAGGAGATTAAACGAATTTGGAAGGAAAGTTCAGGTCGGTATGGTGTACGTAAAGTCTGGCAAAAACTGAAACGTGAAGGCTATATTATTGCGCGCTGTACTGTTGCTCGATTAATGCAAAAGCTAGGTATAAAAGGTGTTTGGCGTGGTAAGAACAAACAAACCACCCGTAGCCGAGATGATCAAAAACGAGCGGATGACTTGGTAAAACGTAATTTTACTGCTGATCATCCTGACCAACTGTGGGTGAGTGACTTTACGTATATTCAAACAAATTCAGGCTGGGTTTATACTGCATTTATTATTGATGTGTTCTCACGAGCAATTGTTGGATGGAAAGTATCGACACGGATGAATACAGATATGGTGCTCGATGCATTGGAGCAAGCATTGCATGATCGAGGCATGCCAAAGAATGTGATTCATCATTCCGACAGAGGTGTGCAATATCTTTCCATTCGCTATACCAATCGTTTAGAAGCAGCAAATTTACGAGCATCAGTCGGTACGACTGGTGATTCATACGATAATGCTTTGGC
>NZ_JACANU010000062.1:0-763 GCF_030329325.1 Acinetobacter sp. 226-1 | reverse complement strand
TTTCAAAAACTCTGCTTACCAGGCGCATTTCGCCCAGGGGATCACCATAATAAAATGCTGAGGCCTGGCCTTTGCGTAGTGCACGCATCACCTCAATACCTTTGATGGTGGCGTAAGCCGTCTTCATGGATTTAAATCCCAGCGTGGCGCCGATTATCCGTTTCAGTTTGCCATGATCGCATTCAATCACGTTGTTCCGGTACTTAATCTGTCGGTGTTCAACGTCAGACGGGCACCGGCCTTCGCGTTTGAGCAGAGCAAGCGCGCGACCATAGGCGGGCGCTTTATCCGTGTTGATGAATCGCGGGATCTGCCACTTCTTCACGTTGTTGAGGATTTTACCCAGAAACCGGTATGCAGCTTTGCTGTTACGACGGGAGGAGAGATAAAAATCGACAGTGCGGCCCCGGCTGTCGACGGCCCGGTACAGATACGCCCAGCGGCCATTGACCTTCACGTAGGTTTCATCCATGTGCCACGGGCAAAGATCGGAAGGGTTACGCCAGTACCAGCGCAGCCGTTTTTCCATTTCAGGCGCATAACGCTGAACCCAGCGGTAAATCGTGGAGTGATCGACATTCACTCCGCGTTCAGCCAGCATCTCCTGCAGCTCACGGTAACTGATGCCGTATTTGCAGTACCAGCGTACGGCCCACAGAATGATGTCACGCTGAAAATGCCGGCCTTTGAATGGGTTCATGTGCAGCTCCATCAGCAAAAGGGGATGATAAGTTTATCACCACCGACTATTTGCAACAGTGCC
>NZ_JACANU010000061.1:0-833 GCF_030329325.1 Acinetobacter sp. 226-1 | reverse complement strand
CCAGAACGAATAATATAATCAAAGGCAGATAAAGAGGCTTTAGCACCTTCACCCGCAGCAATGATGATTTGCTTATACGGCACAGTGGTACAGTCACCTGCGGCAAATACCCCTTTGACATTGGTTTCGTTGCGGTCATTAACTACAATTTCGTTGCGGTTAGAAAGTTCCACTGCTGTTTCTTTTAGGAAATCTGTATTTGGCAATAAACCAATTTGTACAAAGATTCCTGCAAGTTCAACAATATGCTCTTCATTGGTTGCACGGTCTTTATATTTCAAAGCAGTCACTTGTGAACCATCACCGATCACTTCAGTTGAAAGCGCATTCATGATCACTGTGGTATTTGGCAAGCTGTTTAATTTATCTTGTAAAACTTGGTCAGCACGCAGTTTGGTATCAAACTCAACCACGGTTACATGCTCTACAATACCTGCAAGATCAATCGCCGCTTCGATTCCTGAGTTACCCCCACCAATCACAGCAACACGTTTACCTTTGAACAATGGACCATCACAGTGTGGGCAGTATGCAACACCACGTGTTTTATACTCTTTCTCACCCGGTACATTCATTTCTCTCCAACGCGCACCTGTAGAAAGAATCACCGTTTTCGATTCAAGTTTTGCACCATTTTCAAGTTCAATTTCAACTAAACCATTGCTTGTTTGGTCAGCACCTACAATGTTTTTAACTTTTTGTAAGTTCATGATGTCCACACCGTACTCACGTACATGCGCTTCCATATCTGCACCGAACTTAGGACCTTGGGTTTTTTGCACTGAAATAAAGTTTTCGATGTCCATAGTATCCATGACCTGACCACCAAAGCG
>NZ_JACANU010000060.1:0-846 GCF_030329325.1 Acinetobacter sp. 226-1 | reverse complement strand
CGCAATATCAATAACTTGTTGATTGGTTTTATTGAGCGTAATCGTTTAGTGGAGGCTGTGTAATGTCAAATCAAAATACTATTACAAATCTAAAAACTTGGAATGATGTAAAACAAACTCCTTCAAACTTTCTAAAGAAAATTGAGTTTGGCTATCTAAAGGGTAAATCAGATATCAATCCTCAATGGCGGTTAATGGCTATGACTCAGGCGTTTGGTCCTGTTGGTCATGGTTGGACATATCGCATTGTACGCACTTGGTCTGAAGCAGCACCTAGTGGAGCTGTTATGTGCTTTGCTGAGGTTGCTGTTAAAACTAAATTTGAAGGTGCTTGGGGTGAAGAATTCTCAGGTATCGGTGGATCTGAGATTGTTGAAATCGCTAAAGGGCAATTAAAAGCAAGTGATGAAGGTTATAAAAAAGCAGTCACTGATGCTCTTGGTGTTGCATTTAAAGCTGTTGGTGTAGCTGCTGACGTATATCTTGGGAATTATGATGGTAGTAAATATTTATATGAATATGATCATGCTTATCAAGAAGGTCAAACGCTAGAATCACAGCAAAATCAATGCTCTCAACAATCTAATCAACAACAAAACCAAAACACGCAACAGCCTGTTCAACAACAAGCTGCACCACCAAAACCTAAGGATACTCGGACACAACAACAGATTTATGATTCTGCCTTAGCGACTATCCAAAAAACCGAAGATAGAGCTGTTCTACTCAAAGCTGCCAAGACATTTAAAGGCACGAAATATGAGACAGGTATTAATAATGCTTGTCGAGCTCGTTCAGATCAAATGGGTTGGCCAACCAAACAAACCCAACGAAACCAAAACTCGC